>NZ_FNQS01000005.1:0-267942 GCF_900107885.1 Lonsdalea quercina
AGAAAGCCTGAACTCACGTTCGGGCTTTTTTGTATGCAGAAATCCCCTTGAGGGAGGGTGAGAACCCTCGTCAGGGTTCGACAAAACGGCAGCGCCGTTTTGCATGGCCGCAGGGGGTTGCCGCCAACCGGCGCTGCGCGACCGGCCGATACAGCGGGTACGCGAAGCACTGACCGAATTGACGAATGTCTTCGACTGGTCCTGAAGGACGATAAATTGATATCGGTAACACTTTTGATATTTTGTCGCGGGATATGGGCCGCATCCCACCTCCTGGCCCCCCTGTTTTACTGTGTTAAATGAGATTACCGTCACACAATTCACCGGGTGATAGCCTAGTGAATACCACTGGCGCGCGCCCGTGACCGCTTACGGGGGCTATCCCGCCGCTCACGCAATTATCCCACCGACCGACCGCAAAATTCGCCACGATGGCCGCCAGTATCAACACTGGTTTTATTTCAAACTCCTAAAACCCATACAGCCTTAGTAAAGCGGCCCGTTTTTCTGCTTTACTGGTTCGTCAGACAAGCAGGTTTTGTATGAAAAACAATAATGCGTTCCTCAAACATATTCCCTGGGTGGTTATCGGCATCATCGGCGCCTTTTGCCTCGCTGTCGTCGCGCTGCGCCGGGGAGAAAACGTCAGCGCGCTATGGATTGTCGTCGCGTCCGTCTCCGTCTATCTGGTGGCGTATCGCTATTACAGCCTGTACATCGCCCAGAAAGTCATGAAATTGGACCCGTCGCGCGCGACGCCCGCCGTCATCAACAATGACGGTCTCAACTACGTGCCCACCAATCGCTACGTGCTGTTTGGACATCACTTCGCGGCTATCGCGGGCGCAGGACCGTTAGTAGGACCGGTTCTGGCGGCGCAGATGGGCTACCTTCCCGGCACGCTTTGGTTGCTGGCCGGCGTCGTGCTGGCCGGTGCCGTGCAAGATTTCATGGTGCTGTTTATCTCCTCTCGCCGCAACGGCGCGTCGTTGGGTGAGATGATTAAGGAAGAGATGGGCCGCGTGCCGGGCACCATCGCCCTGTTCGGCTGTTTCCTGATCATGATCATCATCCTGGCGGTGCTGGCGTTGATCGTGGTAAAAGCGCTGGCGGAAAGTCCGTGGGGCGTCTTCACCGTGTGCTCGACGGTGCCGATCGCCTTGTTCATGGGCATCTACATGCGCTTCCTTCGGCCGGGCCGGGTGGGCGAGGTTTCCGTCATCGGCATTGTGCTGCTGGTCGCGTCCATTTGGTTCGGCGGCATCATTGCTCATGACCCGTTCTGGGGTCCGGCGCTCACCTTCAAAGACACCACTATCACCTTCACGCTGATCGGTTACGCGTTCGTCTCCGCACTCCTGCCGGTATGGTTGATTCTGGCCCCGCGCGACTATCTGGCGACGTTCCTGAAAATTGGCGTCATCATCGGTCTGGCGGTCGGTATCGTGATCCTGAACCCTGATCTGAAAATGCCCGCCATCACCCAATACGTCGACGGCACCGGCCCGCTGTGGAAAGGCGCGTTGTTCCCCTTCCTGTTTATCACCATCGCCTGCGGCGCGGTCTCCGGCTTCCATGCGCTGATCGCTTCCGGCACCACGCCGAAGCTGCTGGCCTGCGAAACGGATGCGCGTTTCATCGGCTACGGCGCCATGCTGATGGAGTCCTTCGTCGCCATCATGGCGCTAGTGGCCGCTTCCATCATTGAACCGGGTCTTTACTTCGCAATGAATACCCCGCCCTCGGGGCTGGGGATCGTGATGCCGAACCTGCACCAACTGGGGACGGAAAACGCGCCGCTGGTCTTGTCGCAGCTGAAAGAGGTCACCACGCAGGCGGCGGCGACCGTCAGCAGTTGGGGCTTCGTGATTTCACCTGAACAAATTCTACAGACCGCCAAAGACATCGGCGAACCCTCCGTACTGAACCGCGCAGGCGGCGCGCCGACGCTGGCCGTAGGGATCGCGCTGGTGTTCCACCAGATCATTCCTGCCGCGGATATGGGCTTTTGGTATCATTTCGGCATTCTGTTTGAGGCGCTGTTTATTCTGACCGCGTTGGATGCCGGCACGCGCTCCGGCCGCTTCATGCTGCAAGACCTGCTGGGCAACTTCATCCCTTTCCTGAAGAAAACCGACTCGCTGCCGGCCGGCATCGTCGGCACGGCCGGTTGCGTCGGTCTGTGGGGCTACCTGCTGTATCAGGGCGTGGTCGACCCGCTGGGCGGGGTGAAAAGCCTGTGGCCGCTGTTCGGCATTTCCAACCAGATGCTGGCTGCGGTCGCGCTGGTGCTCGCCGCCGTCGTCCTGGTGAAAATGAAGCGCACGCAATACATTTGGGTACCGCTGGTGCCCGCCACCTGGCTGCTGATATGCACCACCTGGGCGCTGGGTATGAAACTGTTCAGCACCAACCCGCAGATGGAAGGTTTCCTGTTCATGGCGCGGGAGTATAAGGCACGGATTCTGGCAGGCGGCGAACTGACCGCGCAGGAGGTCGCGAATATGAACCACATCGTGATCAACAACTACACCAATGCCGGTCTGAGTATTCTCTTCCTGGTGGTGGTCTACAGTATTATCTTCTACGGTATTCGCACCTGGCTGAATGCGAGAAAAACGGATCAGCGGACGGACAAGGAAACGCCGTACGTTCCCGTCCCTGAAGGCGGCGTCAAAACCTCATCCGGGCATTGATGATGCTCAGCACAGCCCCGCTTTAGCGGGGCTGAACCCTTAGGAAAACACGATGTTTGATCAACTCGGCAAGGCGTCAAAGTATCTCGGACAGGCTGCCCGAATGCTGATTGGGATCCCTGACTATGAAACCTATGTCACGCATATGCAGACCAACCATCCTGACAGCCCGATAATGACCTACGAAGCCTTTTTCCGTGAGCGCCAACAGGCGCGCTACGGCGGCGACGGCAAAGGCGGCATGCGCTGCTGCTGACCCAGAGGAGAATCATGATGACCCCCATTCCCGTCACAGTCTTAACCGGTTTCCTCGGCGCGGGTAAAACCACCCTGCTGCGCCATATCCTCAATGCTCCCCACGGCTTAAGCATCGCCGTGATTGAAAACGAGTTTGGCGATGTCGCCTTTGATGACCAGCTCATCGGCGACCGCGCTACGCAAATCAAAACGCTGACCAACGGCTGCATCTGTTGTACGCGCTCCAACGAACTGGAAGATGCGCTGCTCGATCTGCTCGATGGTCGGGACAAGGGCGACATTGCTTTCGACAGGCTGATGATCGAGTGCACCGGCATGGCCGACCCAGGCCCGATCCTTCAAACTTTTTTCTCGCATGACATACTGTGTGAGCGCTATTTGCTGGACGGCGTCATCACGCTGGTGGACGCGGTGCACGCCGATGAACAGCTGGATCGCTTTCCGCTGGCGCAATCGCAGGTCGGCTATGCCGACCGACTGCTGTTGACCAAAACCGACCTGGCGGACGACCATACGGCGCTGACCGAGCGCCTTGGCCGAATCAACGCCCGCGCGCCGATCTACCCGGTCACGCAGGGTGTTATCGATCTGTCGCACCTGTTCAACACCCGCGGTTTTCTGCTCGACGAGCGTGTGGTCGCCGCCAAGCCGGTTTACCGTTTTGCCCCTGGCAAACCGGATGACATCGCCTCCATCGTCGTGACGCTAGACTACCCGGTCGCGCTGGACGCAGTGTCTAAGGTCATGGAGGGCTTGCTGGTCGGTTTTACCGATAACCTGCTGCGCTACAAAGGCATGCTGTGGATTAAGGATCAGCCTCGCTGCCTGCTGTTTCAGGGCGTACAACGCCTGTACAACGCCGATTGGGATCGCGAATGGCTGCCCGAGGAGACGCGACGCAGCACGCTAATTTTTATCGGCGTGCAACTGCCGGAACAGAATATCCGCCAGGCCTTCGAGGCCCTGCGACCGCAATGACCCGCTTCACACGGGCGATGTTGCGCGGCTCACAGCCCCAGCGTTTCCTTCAGGTTTTTCAGATAGCGGCGACTGACCGGCACGGTTTGACCGTCGCGCAGCAGCAGCTCCGCCTGCCCGTTGTCCTCCAGACGGATTTCACTCAGATGGGCCATATTGACCAGATATTGACGGTGACAGCGCAGCAGCGGCGTGCGGTTTTCCAGCGTCCGCAGCGTCAGGTCGGTGAACCCCTCCCGACCATCGTGGCTGGCCACATAGACCCCGCTCATGCGGCTGCTGACGTAGGCCACGTCTTCCATTTGCAGCAGATAGATGCGGCCGCGGCCGTTGCAGGGAATAAATTTTAGCGGCGGCTGTGGGTCGGAAAGCACGGAAATATCTTGCTCCTGTCGATCCTGCCGCAAACGCGTCAGGGTTTTCTGCAACCGCGGGGATTCAATGGGTTTGAGCAGATAATCAAACGCATGTTCTTCGAACGCCTTGACCGCATATTCATCAAATGCGGTCAGAAACACCGTGTATGGCCGGTATTGATTTTCCAGCATCCCCACCATCTCCAGACCGCTGATGCGCGGCATTTGAATGTCGAGGAACATGACGTCGGGGCGCAGGGCATGAACGGCGCCGATAGCTTCCACCGCGTTGGCGCACTCGCCGACAATCTCAATATCACGTTCATCTTGCAATAGCACACGCAGGTTTTCCCTCGCCAGCGGTTCATCGTCAATGATCAACACTCTCAACATAGACGCTCCTCCCAAGGCAGCCGCAGGATGATGCGGGTAAACCCGTCCGGTTCGCAGTCGACGGACAGGCCGTAATTGTCGCCAAAACGCGCTCGCAGACGCTTGTCCACCAGACTCATGCCCAGTCCGGTACTGCTCTGGCCGGGCTGATAAAGACCGGCATTATCTTCTATCGCCAGAATCAGATATCCCCCTTCCTGGCTGGCCTGAATCGTGATTTGGCCCACGCCCAGCAGCTGTGAAGTCCCGTGCTTGATGGCATTTTCCACAAGGGGTTGCAGCGTAAACGCGGGCAGCTTCTGCATCGACAGCTCATCCGGGACTTTCAACTGGACGTTCAGCCGCGACTGAAATCGCGCCTTTTCAATTTGCAAATAGGCGTTAACGTGATCCAGCTCGTCGGCCAGCGTGACGATCTCCGTCGAGCGCTTGAGATTTTTGCGAAAGAAGGTCGACAGAAACTGCACCAGCTGACCGGCTTTATCGCTGTCGTGGCGGATGACGGCCATCAGGGTATTGAGCGCGTTAAACAGAAAATGCGGATTCACCTGCGCATGCAGCAGTTTGATCTCTGACTGGGCCAACAGCACCTTCTGGTCTTCATACTTGCCGGCAAGAATTTGCGCCGACAGCAACTGCGCGATCCCCTCGCCTAACGTCCGATTGATCGAGCTGAACAGGCGATGTTTGGCTTCATAGAGCTTAATCGTCCCGATGACGCACTGGTTCTCGCCGCGCAATGGAATCACCAGCGTTGAGCCTAGTTTGCACTGAGGATGGAGCGAGCAGCGGTACGGCGTTTCGTTGCCGTCCGCGTACACGACCTCGCCGGTTTCCAGCGCGCGCCAGGTATAGTCGGACGAGATGGGCTTGCCCGGCAAATGGTGGTCGTCGCCGATGCCGGTAAACGCCAGCAGTTTCTCTCGGTCGGTAATCGCCACCGCGCCGATATCCAGCTCCTGAAACAGCACCTGCGCCACCCTGGTGCTGTTCTCTTCGTTGAAGCCCTGCCGCAATATTCCCTCAGTCGAGGCCGCCACCCGCAACGCCGTGGCGGAGAATGCCGAGGTGTATTTTTCAAACATCGCGCGCTTGTCCAGCAGGATACGCATAAACATCGCCGCGCCGACGGTGTTGGTCACCATCATAGGCGCAGCGATGTTTTGAACCAGCTGCAACGCTTCCTGAAACGGGCGGGCAAGCAGCAGGATGATCGCCATCTGCGTCAGCTCGGCGACCAGCGTTATCGCCCCCGCCGTGAAGGGGCTAAACAGGCTGTCGCTGCGTCCGCGGCGGATCAACACGCTATGCACCAATCCGCCCAGCAGTCCTTCGGTAATGGTGGAAATCATACAACTGAACGCCGTCATCCCGCCCATGGCGTAACGATGCAGACCACCGGTCAGGCCGACCAGTCCGCCGACCACCGGCCCGCCCAGCAAGCCGCCCATCACGGCGCCAATAGCGCGCGTGTTGGCGATCGAATCGTCGATATGCAGACCCAGATAGGTTCCCATAATGCAGAACATGGAGAAGGTGACGTAACACAGCAGCTTGTGCGGTAACCGCACCGTGATTTGAATCAGGGGAATAAACAGACGAGTTTTACTCATCAACCAGGCGATGACTAAAAACACACACATTTGCTGCAACAGCAGTAACACCAAATTAAATGCGTACATACCCGGAAGCCGCCAGTTTTCTGTGCAATGACATTAGCGTGTTTCGTTTAGGGTTTCTTTGAATCGTGGCATAAAACTGACAAAAAATGCTCATCCCCCGGCGCGAGCGTCATCCATTTTACAGGCCCGATGGAATGTACGGCATAACAAGCCGTGCGGCATGATTTCCTGATTTTGCTTTGAAGCCGTTATCACTGTGACCGGGAAGGAGCAAGAACAGGTGACGTTGTCACTTACTCCTTTTGGACAGATAATGATCTGGCATCAGCCGGGGTCAGGAAAACCGTAAAGACGGCCGCCAGGGATAACGGACGTTGGGAGCCGCGAAGGCGCAGAAGACGTTTGGGTCTAAATGGAAATAGAGCCGCAGCAACACGAATCAAAGGAAAAGGAAGATGACAGGCGATCCCCGCCGCTGCGGAGACCGCCTCTATGTATGCGCGGCGCTACGACGTCAGCGTCGCCACACTCTCTTCGGTTTCGCTGGCAAAGCCGCGCAAACCCACCACATGCACGTGTTCGTGGTTCTGGTAGACCTTACGGACCAGCTTGTAGGTGGTGCCTTTCTCTGGACTGATGTTCTCCGGCGCGGCGATGATCAGCTGCATTTCCAGCCGTTCACACAGCTCGAATAGCGTGGCGATGGACTTGGCATCCAGACGCGCCGCTTCATCAAGGAACAGCAGACGACAAGGCGAAATATCCTTTCCGCGCAGCCGCTTAGACTCTTCTTCCCAGCTCTGCACCACCATGACCAGAATGGACATCCCGGTACCGATGGCTTCCCCGGTCGACAGCGCCCCGCTCTCCGCACGCAGCCAGCCGTCGGTGCCGCGATTGACTTCCACTTCCATCTCCAGATAGTTGCGGTAGTCCAGTAGTTCCTCACCGATGGTCTGCGGCGCGCGCTGACCCATATCGATTTCCGGATTGAGGCGCTGATAGAGTTTCGCCAGCGCTTCCGAGAAGGTCAGGCGGTTGCTGCTGAACAGATCCTGATGCATCTCCTGCTGTTCCGACAGCACATTTAGCAGCGTGGTATGCGTTTCCCGTACGTTCACGTTCAAGCGGACGCTGTTGACCTGACCGAACGCCACCGCCTGTAGCCCCTGGTTCAGCATGCGAATACGGTTCTGCTCGCGCTGAATGGTTTTGCGGATGATGTTGGCGACGCTGCGGGAACTGATCGCCAGCGTTTTCTCGCGCGACGTCAGCTCTTCCGTCAGACGGTTAAGCTCGATCTCCATCTGCTCGATGGCTTCCACCGGGTCATCGGTACGAATGATGTCCTGACGGATGCGCTCGCGCAGATGCTGATAGACCGCGATGTAGAACTGGATTTTGCGTTCTGGCCGTTTGGGATCTTCGGACAGGCGCAGCACATCGCGCAGATGTTCGTTGTCCGCCACCGCCTGACGCAGCGCGCCCAGCGCCTTATCCGACATGGAACGAAGTTCGTCCGCACTCATGTAGGCCAGTTCGCGGCGATGCAGCCGGCGCTCCATGCCGTTATCGCGCACCAGACGCATAACGGTGCACCAGCCCGACTTAGCGGTGACGACCTGTTCACGCATCACATGGTAGTCGCGCTCCAGCTTGCGCAGTTTCTTCTGCAATGCGTCCATTTCAGCTTCACAGAAGGTCAGCTGTTTCTCCAATTGGTTGCGACGCGCGCGGTTGTTGCTTAACGCGGCGTGCAGTTCATCGCGACGCTGACGGGCGCGGGCTTCAGACTCGGCATCCGCACGCACGCCGATCTCCGTGAGTTCCTGCGTCAACTCTTTCAGCATGTCGCGCTTGGCGTCATAGGCGCTTTTCAGCGACGCCTGTAGCTGGCTGTACTGCGTCAGCTGAGCCTGATGCTGGCGCAGCTGTTCACGGGCGCGAGTCCGCTCGGTTTCGGCCTGCTCCAGCCGCTGACGCAGCTTGTCGTTGAGATCGTCGTCGGCCTTCAGCATGCTCGCGGAATCGGTATAGCTGAAGTGCGCGCGGCGCTGTACCACTTCGGTCAGCGCGAAAGCCTGCTGTTTGGCCAGACGCTGCGCGCTCTGCGCCTGCGCGTAATCCGCCTGCAACTGTTCGTGCTGCTGCGGGTCGTTCTGCAAGACGCTGACCAGCGGCTCCAGCTGCGCCAACGTCGCGCCGTGTTGCTGAATGAAACGCGCGGCGTCCTCCGCCTCGTCAAGCTCCTCGCGGATTTCGTCCACGCGATCGGCCAACGCGTCGTCACACAACAGGCTGATACGCGGGATCAGGCGGTTCAGCAGCGCCGTATTCTCTTTCGCCTGCTCATACTGTTGGCGCTGCTGCTGATTTTCATTATCGAAATTGCTGATGGCCCGCTCCAGCTCGCCGCGACGGCTGTTGAGCTGGCGGATCTCCTCTTCCGGGTCGTCATCGAACGCCACGGCCAGATGCGCGCCGATAAAGCGGCTGAACGCCTGATGCAGGCGCTGCGTTTTCTGGACGTCGAACGACAGCGTGGCGTACTGCTCGGAGAGGGCGTCGCGTTCGCTGCGCAAGCTTTCCAGACGCTGTTCGCGCGCGGCGCGGCCAAACAGCGGCACGGACGGGAAGCGCGAATAACGCCACTGACGGTCGGCGATCTTCACAACGACCGCTTTCTCAAGCTCTTCCACTTCGAACACGCTGTCATCGAACGACTGCGGATCGCCCTCGATCAGGTAGAGATCTTCCGGGCAATCTTCTAGGCCGGAGAGCTGTTCGCGCACCAGCGACAGGTCCGCCACCACAATCGCGTGACGAGACGGTCCGTAGAGCGCGGAGAAGTACGGCGCGTCGTCCAGCGTGACATCGTCGTAGATCTCCGACAACAGTACCCCGCCAAAACGCTCCGCCAGCGCGTTCAAGCGCTGATCTTCCGACCCGCCCGGCTGACTAAGCCGTTCGATCTGCGCCTCGACTTCGCGCTTGCGGGCCGCCACTTCGTCGCGCTCCACGGTGGTTTCGCGCTCGCGCTCCAGCAACTGCTGCATGCATTCCGTGACCTGACGACTGTCCTCAAAGTTCTCCCCGCTCTGTTCACTGAGCTGGGACAGCGTTTCCTGCGCCGCCAGCCATACCGGCGCGCGGGCCGTCAACTGCTGGATACGCTGCTGGATTTGATCCAGCTCCTGACGCAACGCCATACGACGTTCGCCGGCTTCCGCCACCCGTCCGGCCAGTTCTTCAATCTGGGCGTCTAACGCCTGCTGCACGCCCTCTAGCTCTTCCGGCTGGAACTCCTGACCGTTGCGCTTGGCGTAGTCCTGCAGCAGACGTTCGGCATCCTGCTGCTCGCGCAGACGTTGTTCCAGTTCGGACAACCGCATACGCAGCGGCTGCACGCGTTCCGCCTGATAACGCTGGGAGGCGCTGTCCCGCAAGACATCTTTCGCCACCTGCCAGGCCTCGCCGCGGCTGACCGCGCCTGCGACGCGGGTCACCAGCTGATAGGCCTGTTCGTATTGGCTGTGCGCCGCATCCGCCACGCTCAATTTCTGTTCCAGCATCAGCAGCAGTTCGGTGGCTTCCTGTTCGCGGGCGTGGAACGTGTCCAGCCAGTAATCGGCGTTTTCCGGCGTGAGATCCGGCTGCTGACAGAGCGCGCGGGCGCGCTCCAGCGCCTGCTGCGCCTGTTGGTACTGAATGGCGCGCGTTTGCTGCGCGTCCAGCGCCTGCTGGTAGTCCGCCAGCTGGCTTTTCAGCTCGTCGACTTCCTGCTCCGCCGCGTCGGCGCGCTCCTGATTTTCTTCCTGCTGATCGTGCGCTTCCGCCACGATTTCGTTCTGTTCTTCCAGCTTGTCACTCAGCTCTTCCAGATCGCCGCTGTAGCGCTCAATTTTTTCCTGCTGGCGCATCGCCGTCTGCACCAGACTCAAATGGTCGCTGGCAGACTGATAGTCAGTTTCGAGATCGCTTTCCGCGCCACTGTGCTCTTGAAGCTCGCGCGACATTTCCACATGGCGGTACTGCTCGGTCGCCAGCTGCTTGCGGCTGCCGAACAGGTCACGGCGCAGCGTCAGCGCATCGTCCAGATGAATACGTCGCTCATTGGCATGCCGCATGTAGTCCGCCGCCACGTAGGAGGTGGCTTCGGAAATCAGGTGCTTGAACAAATCGCGGTCAGACTGGGTGACGCGGATCGCTTCAAGCGTCATGCGGTTTTCACGTAGCGCGGCTTCCATATCCTGAAACGCCTTACGCACGCCGCTGTTTTCCGGCAGCAGGTAGTCGCGCAGCGAGCGGGTGATGGCGCTGGAAATACCGCCGTACAGCGACGCTTCGATCAGGCGATAGAATTTGCTGCGGTCGGATGCAGAGCGCAGCCGTCGCGGCACGATCCCCAAGTCGAACATCAGCGAGTGGTAGTCGGTGATGGAGTTGAACTGCTTGAACTGCACACCGTCGATCTCTTCGAGACGCTCTTTCAGCTCCGGCAAGGGCAGCACGCGCGCCTGACGTTCGCCCACGGTCTGGGTCAGGATTTCTGTCGGGGCGACGGAGATCGGCAGCCCCTGAATGGTGAAGGGTTTGATGTCCACCTTGCGATCGCGACCGGCGACCTGCTGCAGGCGCACGCCCACCAGCACGCGCTGGTGACGGGAGTTCACCACGTCGAGAATGGAATAGCAGACCCCGGCGCGCAGCTTGCCATGCAAACCTTTATCGCGAGAACCGGAGGTCGCCCCGGCCTCGGTGGTGTTACGAAAGTGCAGCAGGGTCAGGTCGGGGATCAGCGCGGTGACGAAGGCCGCCATCGTGGTGGACTTCCCGGCGCCGTTACCGCCCGACAGCGTGGTGACCAGTTCATCCAGGTCGAAGGTACGGGCGAAGAAACCGTTCCAGTTAACCAGCGTCAGTGAGCGAAATTTACCGCGTTCAATCATTCCTGTTCATCCTCAACACTCTGGTTATCACCGCTTGACTCTCCGTCGTCGCTGTCTTCGAGCGACAGGCTGCTTTCCACCGGTATGGCTTCGCCATCGCGGATCATGCGCAGCTGCGCTTCACGCGGGTCGTCGCCGCTGCGCACATCGGCGCCGAAGCGGAACACCGCCTCGGTAATGCGGAATTTGCTGTTGTCGCTGCCCATGAAGTAAATCATGCCCAGTCGACGCAGACGGTTCAGCGAGGTGCGCACTTTTTCCTGCAGTTTCTGGCGGTCCAGATCCGAACCGGTGGAACGCTGATTGACCAGCTTCAGCAACTTGTTTTCATCCGCCAGGCTCATCAGCTCGTCGTAGAGATCCTGCTGGCTGAAGATACCCTCATGCGCGAGACGTTCAGGGCTGAGATAGAGATAGCAGAGGATTTTTCCCACCATCATATCCAGCTCTGACAGGACGGAGCGCGGGATCAGCGTCGTCGAACGCGGACGCAGGTAGAAAAAGCCCTCCGGCGCGCGAATCAGTTCTACGTTATAGCGGCTGTAGAAGAACTCCAGCTCCTCCTGAAAATCCATCAGCAGGGCGTGGTTTTCCAGCTCTTCGACGCCAATATGGCGACCAGCGCGCAGTTGGCTGTCCAACGCCGGAAACTGCGCGTTGGACAGCGCGGCCATCAGTTTGGCCGTGATAATAGGTTCAATATTTGTCGATGACATGGGCCTGTACCTTGGCTCCGTAATCATTGATTGCCTGCCATTGCGCGGGCAATCCGGTAAAATCGGCTTCGGCTACGCCCAGACGCACGGCCTGGTCGACCACAATTCTGGCAACGTCAAATTGCCGGGAACGAGGATACTGCGCCAGATAGTCGCGCATTACCTCACTCAGAGACAGCGGAATACGCTGCTGCTTGTATTTTTCCAACGCTTGCTCCACCAAAGCGGCAACCTGCTCACGCATCTCGCTGAACTCTTCATATTCCAGCTCCGGCGGTAATTCCCCGGTAACTTCATCGCTACGCAGCGCCAGCTCCTCGTCACGCATATCCAACAGTCGGTCGGCGTTGGCGTAGGTTAATGCCCACGGCTGGTCGAAATAGGACTGCACCGATTGGCGCAACCGTTGAGAAAAGACGCGGTTTTTATCCATATCGATGGCGGTACGAATGAATTTATGGACGTGGCGGTCATAGCCGATCCACAGGTCGATGGTCTGCTGTCCCCAGCTGATAATGCGATCCAGTTTGCCCTGTAGATCGAACACCAGATTATCTACAAAGCCCAACGTGTCGTTGCCGAGCGTCGCGTCCTGGATGCGCAACAGATTGGCCTGCAGCTTATCGCCGGCGGCCTCCAACGTGTCCTGCAGTTCGCGCAAGGTGTCGGAGGTTTCGGTCAGCAACTGTTCGCAGTTGCTGATGGCCGCACGCCAGTCCTGCGTCAGCAGCCCGGCGATATTCTCTTTCACCCCCTGCTGCTGTTCGTCCATGATGCGCTGGGTCAGATCGATACTGTCGAAGATTTCCGCCACCGAATATTTCAGCGGCGCGAAGACATTGCGGTGCCAATGAAATTCGTCTCCGCCCTCTTCCGCCGCTTCCGCGGCGCGCCCCAGTTCCTGGGCGACGATGGAAAGCTGCATGGAGAGACGCAGCGCGGAGAACTCACGCTGACGAATGTAGTAGTCTGTAATGCCGATGCCGAGCGGCGTCAGTCGGTAAATGGCATTGCCGTCCGCCAGCTCGCTGGTGAACCGATTCAATAGACGCTGTCGCACCAGGTCGTTAATCGCGTTGTTGGCGCGTTGGGCAACGGTTTCGTGAGTTTGTTCGAATCCCTGGCTAACGTGGCGGAACGCGTCCACCAACTCGCCTTCACTCATCTCGCCGTCCATACGTTCGCCGTTGAGCGTGGCAATCGCCAGCAAAAACGCCAGCCTTTCCGTCGGCAACGAAATCGAAAAATCGTTTTTTCTAGCCCAGGCGACCAGTTCGGGTACGGTCTGGGAAAAATCACTCATAATGCATCCTTTAAAAGGGGCTTATGCGCCATAACGTGGATGTAACGCCCCAGGCTGACGAAAGGTTCCTGCCGGCAATAGCGCTGCTCGAGCGCCAGCAGAGTGTCAAACTCGTCAATCTGTTTTTGCTTGTCCCGCAAATAATCGTGAAATACCCGTATTCCGGTTTTGCCGCTGATCGTCAGATCCAATGCGGAGAGCCAACCGTAGACCTCATCTGGATTCAGCGGATGGTCGGGGGATAGCGAACGCCGTTTGCGTTTCGGCATACCGACTTCGACATAGCCGAAGTTGCCCAGTACCATGTTGCGCATCAAAAAGGCGTGATGGTTATAAAACATCAACGATAACGCTCCGCCCGGCGCCAGACAGTCCGTCAGCGTGCTCAATACCGGCTGGGGGTCAGCCACCCATTCCAACACCGCGTGAAACAATACCAGATCGGCGGGCCGATCCATATATGAGGCGATATCCTGTGCTGCGCAGTGAACGACGCGCAGACGATCCGTGAGGTCTTGCGCCTCGGCGGCAGCCTGCGCCCGCCGAATCATCTCATCGGACACGTCGCACAACAATACCTGGTGTCCTAAAGCGGCTAGACGGCAGGCCATATGACCTTCGCCACCACCGGCATCCACAATGAACAATGGCCGTTGCGGAAGACGGGCCAGCAAGTTTTCCAGATCCTGCCACAGCACGGCCTGACGCAATTTCCCTTTGGTGGTGCCGTAGATATTCCGGGCAAATTTTTCAGCGATATCGTTAAAGTTACGATCCTGCATTCCACGGGTTCCACGCAATTGATGACGGCGAATCCACAATGCGCCGACTCACTCCTATTCTGACATTTTGGCACAGGCTGGCATAGAATGAATCGCCTGAGACCACGTTCTCTACCTGGATGGCGCTTTTTCACTCAATCTGGATGCTATTTTATGCTGTTTGACCTTAAAAAGTATGTTGGCAGCCTGCTACAGCCGCTGCCGCTTTTGCTGTTATTGATGGGCATCGCGCTTCTGCTGCTGTGGTTCACTCATCGCCAGAAGACCGGGCGCGTCGTCCTGACCGTGAGCTGGCTGATGCTGACCCTACTCAGCCTGCAGCCGGTGGCGGATCGGCTGTTGCTCCCGCTGGAGTCCATCTATCCCACCTGGCATCCCGGCCAACAGCGGGTCGGCTTTATCGTCGTTCTCGGCGGCGGCTATACCTTCAATCCCGAATGGGCGCCCAGTTCAAATCTGGTCGGCAATAGCCTGGCGCGCGTGACCGAGGGGATTCGTCTGTACCATGCCAATCCAGGCGCCAAATTGATCTTCACCGGCGCGGCGGCAAAAGGCAATCCGGTCACCAGCGCCAGCACGGCCGCGCGAGTGGCGGAGAGCCTGGGCGTACCGGCGGAAGATATCCTGCAGGTAGGCACGGCGCGAGATACCTCGGAGGAAGCGGCCGGTACGGCGCGATGGGTGGGGCAACAACCTTTCCTGCTGGTGACCTCCGCCAACCATCTGCCGCGCGCCATGCGCTTTTTCGAGGGCCAGGGGCTGCACCCCATCCCCGCTCCAGCCAATCAATTGGCGATCACCTCGCCATTGAATCCGTGGGAAAAGCTGTTCCCGTCAGCGCTGTATCTCTCGCACAGCGAGCGGGCGTGGTATGAAACGTTGGGTGGCCTGTGGCAGAAGATAAGAGGGACGCAGGCGACGACGGACTAGTTCAACCAGGGCAGCAGCTCGCGCGAAGCCCGGTCGAACACCTCCCGATCTAACCGGCCGGTATGAATATAGCGCGACACGGCTGCCCACACGACGTAAAGCCAGCGCCGGGAAACGAACGTTTCAGACACCGGCGCACGACGCAGATAATGGTACAGCAGTTGTTCAGCCATCCCCTCGTCGCACAGCCGGAACAGTTCGTATTCACGCGGCGCCCACAACATCATGCCCGGATTGATCATCGCCAGCAGCTGGTCGCTGCGGCTATCCTTCAACATGCTGCGCAATGACAGGTTGCCGTGTACCAGCACGCAAGGATCGTTAAAGTCCTGGAACAGCGCAGGCAGCGCCTGGCGGGAGCGGAACAATAACGCGCGATCTTCCTGCGTCAGCATCGGCGTCTGCACCAGCATCAGCGTCGACCACAGTACCTCCAGCCGCTGGGCGTACCACCTGGGCCAGCTGTTTTCCTGAATACTGTCGACTGACCCAACGCAGCCGTGGCTATCAATACGATGCCAGGCCAGCACGCTATCCACGATTTGGTCCATGAGCGATGTCCAACGCTGTGGCGTTCGGGTCGGCGTTTCGACCGGTACGCCGCGCAGCCGCTCCAGAAGCAACAGCTCTTTATGCGACGGATGCTGACTCATGACCATCCCGTAGACGGTAGGCACCCGCACCTCCCCCTCACGCGCCAACATAGACAGTTTATAGGCCTCCTGCTGAGCAACGCCCTGACAAACATAGCTTTTGACCAGCAGCGGAATCGCGTGACCTTCCTTGTCATACATGGCGTACAGATGTGCATAAGGTTGTTCACTAATTCGTTCGAGGCGGCTAAGAGGTTCCCCTAATACCGCACTCAACTCGGCTTTAAGCAATTCCATAAACATGAGACCTTGACTGGGGGGAGACTTGTCGATCGTATCATGCCGCTAAGGGGGGCATTTTTCCTCAATATAGATCAAACAAAGCCAAATCAGCCCATGATGGGCGCAGAGCCTATAGAATAGCAAAAGGTTCTGCGCAAGGTGAGGCAGGGGTTATTGACGTTCGAAAGCACCGAGGTCCGGCGCGGCGCCTTTGTAAGGCAGATTGAGATTACCACCCTTGTCGATGAGCCAACTACCGGCGGACAAATGCAGGCTTTTCAGGTCAGGCAGACTGCCGTCAGATTTCCGTTTTGCATCCCAACCGGTTACGGCCACGCTCTCAAACTCCGCATCGGATAGCACTTTTGACTGATTCCATGAGTTATAACGCATATCCGCGCCCTGTGAGTGCGACAAGGCCAGACCGCCATACGAGATGCTGTTGCGAACCACACCCAACCCAACCTCGGCACCGCTGGCGTTGATGCCCAGCAGGTTGAAGTTAGGTTTGTTTTTGTAGCCGGTATTGTTGAAGAAGTTATTGGCTACCGGGTGATGGTTAGCATAAAAACCCGCGCTTTTGTTCATGAACGCAACGCTCTGACGCACGGTGTGCTTGGGCGCGTTAGCGACGTAGCGTGCGCCGTATCCGCCAATTTTAAAACCGTTGCCGTTGCCCGCGGCCAGCGACGTGGTAGTGCCGGGCAGATAGCCGTGCAGCCACGCCCAGGAGTTTTCAACCAAGACAGACGAGTAGGCATTGATAAAGTCGAAACCGTCATCCGAATTCGACCATGCCCGACAGCCGCGCAGAAGGTTTCCCGGTTGATTGGCGGCGACATGTACGCCGAAGCCGTCACCGCTCTGCCCTGCCCCGTTTGACGTCAGCGGGTCGTAGTTATGGTGTGAATCGCAGTTGATCACCTTATTATTGGCGCCGTTCTGCAAAAACAGTCCGGTTCCCATGATGTGATGGATATTCAACTGCTCGAACGTGTTATTGCTGCCCTTGATCCACACGCCCCAGGATTCATGATTAAGGTTGTTATTCTGCGGGACGCCGACAACCTCCAGTCCCTTCAGTGAGACCCAGTTCGCCGCCACGTTGAAACCTTTGATACGGCAGTCATCTTTCATTTTGCTGAAGTCGAACACCGGCGTTTCGCCTGAGTAGGCCCAATACTGAATCGGTTTGTTCGCCGTCCCGCTTTTATTCAGCGTCACCGCGTTGACGACATCGGTACGACTCGCGCACTGGTTAACCCCCGCGGTAAAACTGTATTTACCACCGCGTATCCATAGCCGGTCGCCGGGCATGAGGGTTTGCTGCGCCCGCCCAAACGTTTTCCAGGGCGCGGTAAGGGTGCCGCTGCCGTTGTCGTTGCCGGTCGGCGACAAGTAAAAGGTGGCGGCCGTCGTCGGCGCAACCGCGCCTGCCAGCAGGCTCAGCGCCAGCGCTGAGCGAATGGTGTTACTCATTTCCATGTATCACTCCTTCCTTGGGGGTCTTAAATGACTCTTTTGAGGTTCCCCGACACGCGCAGCGCGGTGTCGTGACATCCTCAGGCAATCTTGAACGCATCGTTCACCGCCTTGCTCAGTCAGACGGCGCTTCCCTCTGATAACGTTCGATACCGGACCTATTCGGCTCGGTCCTGAATCCGTGATGCAGGGCTTTTGTCCCGGATGTCAGTAAAGACAGGCGGCTATCATATCCGCCTGTGTTCGTAACAAAACGATGATGCGGGAACGATCAGCTGCCTGCCATCGCCAAACGCACGCGCTCCAGATCTTCCGGCGTATCAACGCCGACGCTCGGAATCGCTTTCGCCACGTCAACGTGGATTTTTTCGCCGTACCACAGCACGCGCAGCTGCTCCAGCAGTTCGATTTTTTCCAGTTCGCTCGGCGCCCAGCTGACGTAACGGCGCACAAACCCAGCCCGGTAGGCATAGATGCCGATGTGACGAAGGAAGTGATCGCCGACGTTCTCATTCGCCTGGCCGAAACGCTCACGGTCCCACGGGATCGGCGCGCGGGAAAAGTACAGCGCATACCCTTCCGCATCTCTCACCACTTTTACCGCGTTAGGGTTAAACACGTCTTCGCTGCCGACAATCGGCACAGCTAACGTCGCCATCCCTGCCCGGCTTCCCGCCAGGTTTTCGGCGACCTGACGTACGATGACCGGGGGGATCATCGGTTCGTCGCCCTGAATGTTCACGATGATCTCGTCATCCGGCAGGCGGTAGCGCTCAATCACTTCCGCCAACCGCTCCGTCCCCGAGTTGTGATCGGGGCTGGTCAGGCAGACGTCTCCGCCCGCCTGACGGATGACCTGCTCAACGTCAGGATGGTCGGTGGCGACGATCACACGCTCTGCGCCCGACTCCTGCGCCCGTTCCATCACGTGTATCACCATCGGTTTGCCGTTGATGTCGGCCAGCGGCTTGCCCGGTAAACGGCTGGAGGCAAAGCGTGCCGGGATAATTACGGTAAACGTCATTTTGCGGTCTCGTCGGCAGTCAGATGGCGGGCCTCGTGATCCAGCAGGACGGGGATGCCGTCACGCACGGGATAGGCCAGGCCTTCTATCTTGCAGATCAGTTCCTGTTTTTCTTTATCAAAGACCAGCCGACCGTTACAGACCGGGCAAGCCACTATTTCAAGTAAACGATGATCCATCGTGCTTCCTCCATCAAGAAGCTCTTTGTCAATAAGAGGCAACGCGCCTTAACGGGCGTTCGGGTTGCCCTGTCGATACTGCGCAATCAGCTGTTCGAGCCGTGATAATACGGCTTCGGCGGGCGCGGCGGATAGCTCGGCGGTCACCGGCAGATACCACCAGTTTTCCTGTGCGAAAGCGCGGCACTTCACCGCGTCTTTTTCGGTCATGATCAGCGGCTGATGTTCGCCGCCGGGTAACGACGCAAGTTGAGCAGGTGAATAGGACTGGTGATCGGCGAACGCAACCTCATGCTGCACGGTCGCGCCCATCTGTTTCAGTGTGGCAAAGAATCGCGGCGGATGCCCGATCCCCGCCATCGCCACCAGCGGCGGCAGCTCGGCGACCGGGCGTCGTTCGCCAGTCGCCAGATTAACGGCATCGTCTGCGGACAGCTGCATCGCGATCTCGCCGGCCTCAGCATCGCCGCCATTAACGATAATCGCATTAACGGACGCCAGCCGGGACGCCCGCTCGCGCATCGGTCCAGCGGGCAGCCACCAGCCGTTGCCGAAACGGCGAACGCCATCGATGACCACCACTTCGTAGTCCCGCGCCAACGCATAGTGTTGCAGCCCATCGTCGGTGATCACAATATCGAGCGGAGAGTCGGCCAACAGCGCCTCTACGGCCTCGCGGCGTTTGGGTGCGACGGCAACGGGCGCGCCGGTACGTTGAAAAATCAGGACGGGTTCGTCGCCCGCCTGTGTGGTGGTGACGTCGGATGAAATCAGCAGAGGATAGCGTTCCGCCTTCCCGCCATAACCGCGAGAAACCACGCCGACACGGTAACCTCGTTGTTGTAGCTGTTCCACCAGCCAAATGACGACCGGCGTTTTACCATTGCCTCCCGCGGTCAGGTTCCCCACCACCGCGACCGGCAAGGGCGCACGCCAGGCATGACGCCACCCCCAGCGATAGCTCTGGCGGATGATCCCGCTCACCAGCCCATAGACCAGCGATAGCGGGACCAGCAGCCAGTAGAGCGGCGTACGTCCTGACCAGATGCGGTCAATCATGAGCCAAACTGCATCTTGTGCAACTGCGCGTAAGCGCCATCACGGAGAATTAGGTCGTGATGATTACCGCGTTCAATAATACGGCCGTCTTCCACCACCAGAATCTCGTCGGCATTTTCAATCGTCGAGAGACGGTGAGCAATAACCAGCGCGGTACGATCTTTTTGCAATTCGTCCAGCGCCGACTGAATGGCGCGTTCTGATTCGGTATCCAGCGCCGAGGTGGCCTCGTCCAGAATCAGAATCGGACAGTCGCGCAGCAGCGCGCGCGCTATCGCGATACGCTGACGTTGTCCGCCGGACAACAGCACGCCGTTTTCGCCAATCACGGTATCCAACCCGTTATCCATCTTGCTGATAAAGTCCATCGCATGCGCCATCGTCGCCGCGCGTTCGATATCCTCGCGGCTGAACGATTTGTCGTAGGCATACGCGATATTGTTCGCGATGGTGTCGTTGAACAGGTGCACATTCTGGGACACCAACGCGACCTGATTACGCAGTGACGACAGCGTGTAGTCGCGCAGGTCATGACCGTCCAGAATAATCTCCCCCGACTGGATATCATAAAAACGCGTAATCAGATTGGCGATAGTGGACTTACCGGAGCCGGAACGTCCTACCAGCGCCACGGTTTTACCCGGCGGCACGTGCAGGCTGATATCGTTCAAGGCCAGCGTCTCTTTGCCCGGATAGGCGAAATCGACATGACGGAACTCCAGGTCGCCTTTGGCGCGCTCAATGACGCGTTTGCCTTTATCCGTTTCCTGTTCCATATCCAGAATGGTGAACAGTGTCTGGCACGCGGCCATACCGCGCTGGAACTGCGCGTTTACATTGGTCAGAGATTTCAATGGACGCATCAGGGTGAACATTGCGGAGAAGACGACCGTGATGGTCCCGGCGGTCAGCGTTTCCATCACGGAAGGGAAGCTGGCGGCATACAGCACAAAAGCCAGCGCCAGCGAGGCAATAAACTGTACGACTGGATCGGAAATGGAGGAGGCAGACACCATCTTCATGTTCTGCTGGCGCATGCGGTTGCTCACCGAATCAAAGCGCTCCGCTTCCACTTTCTGACCGCCGAAAATCAGGACTTCTTTATGTCCTTTGAGCATTTGCTCTGCGCTGGTGGTCACCTGCCCCATTGTGTTTTGCATGTTTTTACTGATGTTACGGAAGCGTTTGGACACCAGACGAATGCTGTAGGAGACGATGGGCGCGATCACAATCAGGATCAGCGACAGCTGCCAGCTGTACCAAAACATCAGGATGAACAGGCCGATGATGGAAGCGCCCTCACGAATGACGGTCACCAGCGCGTCCGATGAAGAAGCCGCTACCTGTTCGGTGTCGTAGGTAATTCGCGACAGCAGCGTCCCGGTGGACTGCTGGTCGAAGAATGAAACCGGCATGCCCATGATGTGGCTAAATAACCGGCGACGCATGTTCATCACGACCTTGCCGGAGACCCACGCCACACAATAGCTGGAGATGTAGCTTGAGATCCCGCGCATCACCATCAGCCCGATAATGGCCAACGGCATCCACACCAGCACGTTGCGGTCAGCCTTGCCGAATCCGTCATCCAACAAAGGCTTGAGCAGCGACAACATCAGCGTATCGCTGGCGGCATTCATCACCAGCGCGACGCCTGCGACAAACAACCCCGTTTTGAACGGCGTGATCATCGGCCATAGGCGACGGAATGTCTGCCACGTGGAAAGATCTTGATCATTAATCATGCAATAAACCTGAGCCTATAGAAATAGCCGCCTATATTACCCATTCATGGCCCCGTGAGAAAGACCAAAGGGGAATCAGAGCGATATGCGGAAATGGTACCGCGGATGCATTCGCACTATGGCGCAACGTGTCTTTACGCTGCTTCGACAATACCCCTCCTGGGCTTGAGGGCTTTCGTAATGCATAGACGCGCCCCGCGACGCCCTTTCCGCACAGCCTCAAGAAACCGCTAATGTTGTCTCCCGCTAAACGCTACAGGGCGAAAACATGAGATTTACAAGGCTAATTTTAATGACGTCATCACGAGTCATAAATTGATGACGCCCTTAAATTAAGCACGATGTCGCCTTTATTTTTGCCGCAATAATATTTGGGAGAAAATATGTTATCCAGACGGCGTTTTTTATTTTTTCAGCCGGAAAGATGGTTAAGGGGGGTCATTTATTGAAAAAATCTGCATTCGGAAAAATAAAGACACGACTTAACGTCGTATCGAATGGACATTACGGACAGGAAAATACCGCCGACCATGACAACTTCACTTATCTGGCGAAGGAATTAAATACATTTAATGCTGAAAACCGGCCGAGTTTCTTGTGCTCAGTGGAGACTCAATCCATAACGAACCGCGTTTCCTGGTCCGGCCAGAGCGCATCTCGACCGCCTGGACGAGCCTTACTTCGCTAATTTAGCGCCTCGCGCATGGCTGCTTTCTTCACCAACCTGGTGGCCGAAAGGGATTATGATGAAACGTTCTCGCATCGGGTCGATTAATCCCTTTGCCGCTCGGCCGGTCAGACCTCTCAGCTCCCCGTCAATAACATTGCCGCAGCCCAGCGTAATCCAGCGTTATCAACCACAATGCATTCTTCCCGGTTCGCTTAGCCCCCCCGACAATGCGGATGCGTCTTTGATAGCCGGACGCCGTCATGCCCCCTCGGAATTAACGCCAAAACGCCGGTGATACCAACGCGGGGATATCGCTTCCCGGAAGCCCCAAACCTGCCAGCGCTGGGCGTAAAAGCGTACGCTCAATTGACCCGACGTCGCCGTATCGTGCCAGGGGTGACCCATCTGACGATAGCGACGCCGAACTTGCACCGACGGCAGTCGCCACGGGTTATAGCGGGAGTTGGATGACGCCGACCATTGCGCCCCCACCGCACGAATGAAGGGCGGAGACGAGGACGTCGCGCTGCCGTGATGCGGCACCTGCAAAATATCGGCCGCCAGCGCCAACCGCTGGGTGCGCAGCAGTATCGCCTCTGCTTTCGCCTCTACATCGCCGGTGAGCAGAACCCGAAACCGGCCGTCGTCGACCACGACGACGCAGGAGTCATTGTTTCCCGCATCGAGAGTCATTCGCGGCGGCCATAACACGCTGAAACTCAGTCCTTGCCACTGCCACCGCTGTCCTTGCAGGCACGGTTGGTGTCCCGCCTGCGCCATGGGGCTAAACACCTGAACGGCGGGAAACTGTCGCTGCAATTCAACCAGCCCACCACGGTGGTCCCGATGACTGTGGCTCACGATAATTCGCTCCAGTTCCAGCCCCCGCCACCGGAGATAGGGCACAATTTCACGGCTCGCCATATCACCGCCCGCCCAGCTCGCGCCCGTATCGTACAGCACGGCCTTGCCGTTTCGCTCAATGACGACGGCCAGCCCGTGGCCGACATCCAGCATATCCATTCGCCACAACGGCGCTGGCGCTTTCGGCCGGAGGAGCAGGATAAGCAACAGGCTGAGCACACTGAGTGGCGCATAGCGCCACCAGGCAAAACGCCAGATCGCCACCGCCAGCCATCCCGAGAGACTCCACGGCAACGCCTGCTCCCCCAACGACCACCATCCTGAGGGCAACGCCGCCAGCGGCGCGAACACGCCCGTCAGCGAGCGATCGGCCAACCACCAAAACACTGCGCTTGATGTTGGGCTGAAAGACAGTAGCAGCGCAATCAATACCAACGGCGTAGTCACAAATGACACCAACGGCACGGCCCACAGATTCGCTGGCAGAGACGTCAAACTGACGCCGTGAAACAACGCGACCTGCAACGGCAGCAGCAACAACGTCATTCCCCCCTGTAAATGCAGCCAGCGAAGCCATACCCAGCGTTTAGGCCGCAGAAAAGAGCGAGGCAGCGGCGCCCACTGATACCAAAAAATCAGCGCCGCCACGGCAAGGGTCGATAACCAAAAGCTGTCCGATAACACGCTCAACGGATCGGCCGTCAGAATCAGGGCCACGCACCCAAGCCACACTTGCCACGGCGTACAGCTTGCGCCCGTCAACCGCAACAGCGTCCACACGCATAACGCCAGTCCGGCCCTGACTGCCGGCGGATTCCCCCCCGCTAACCAGACATAGGTTAGGGCGGCAACCAGTCCGACGATCAACGGAAAGCGATAGCCGATACGATGTACCAAAAACAGGCATTGGACGCCCCGGGCGATCCCCCAGCCGAACAGCGCCGCCAGTGCGATATGCAATCCAGAGATTGCCATCAGATGCATCGTTCCTGTCTGGCGCAGAAGGGCCTGAGTATCGTCATCCACGGTGGCCATTTCGCCCAACGTCAACGCCAACAGGATGGAGCGCCACGGCAGGCGTTCAGTCTGACGCTCCACCGCCGTCACGATGCCCTGCCGCACCCCGCAGCGCGCATCCAACACCGCCGCGCGTTGTACGATTCCCGTCAGCGTTTGTCGCCGGGCCAACGACCAACGCTGGCTGTCGAATCCGCCTTCGTTTAGCCGACTGTGCACGGGCCGCAGTTGTAGCCTTAGTTGCCAGCGTTGCCCGCCGCACCACGTGTTCATCGCCGTTGCCGGGCTTAACCGGACCGAGATCGGAGGAAACAGTCTGCGTTCATCGACCCGAATCAGACGTACCACCGGCGCGGCTTCGGGCAACGCACCAAAACGCACGCTGCTGATGTCCACCTCAGCCATTACCTGCCGCGAGGTGAGGTCCGCCGTCTGGTCGACGGCCTGCCCGGCGTTATAGCATCCCCAGACCAGCGCGAATAGCGCCAAGCCCAAGGCCCGTAATCGGTTGGGAAGATAACGGTAGGTCAGGATCAGCGCCGACAGCATCCCTGACAAGACGGCGGGGGACGGAATTTTCGGCAACCACAACAGCGGTAATATTCCGCTTACCAGCGCAAGCGCTATGACATTCAGCGACATAGTAAAGCGGCACTCCCTGTCCATTTAGACCGCTAGTGGAACGGCGTTTTATCCTTTCATTCAGTCTATTTTTCATCGTGATAAAAGCACAGCGGCCGGTGGTTGAAGCGCGAGTCGCCGCACAAAGATGAGTGTCATTTCATGCAACGTCGGATGAGAGAGGAGCGCGTGGCGGCAGATAGACGATGAGTCAAATCAGTCAGGGTGATGCGCGGTGGGACAGCACGCTTTCTCGTGCCAAGCGCGCCCCCCGGAGTGCGCGACATGAAATTAAGCCGCGAGCAGGCAAAAAAAAGGATCGCCGAAGCGATCCCTTGGATAGGTCATGACACGGGTTATTTGGTCTCAGCGGCCGATTTAATTTCGCCCATTTCTTTAATTTTGCGAGACAGTTCACGGCGTTCTTTCGACAGATCCGCGTTTTTGATGATGTATTCATCAACACGGTCTTCATAGTCGCTGCGCATGTTGGCGATGATGTTCTGAATATCATCAATTGACATACCCGGCTTGATGTATTCGCTCAGGTTGTCCAGCAGCAGCACACGTTTCTGGTTATCACGAATTTTCTTTTCGTTATCGGCGATTTCACGCTGCAGCTTGTTTTTACGACGGAATGTACGCACAAACGCCAATACGTCCTGGAAACACGGTTTGTTGTTACCCTTATCCATTTTCTACCCTTACTTAACTCATATTAAGATTCAAGATGCGGAAACCGCCCGTGCTAAACATACAGGTTAGCAGTTCTCATCGGCAAGTCGGTATGGACGGAGTGCAGTCCCTGCCGGATGCCGACGGCGATTACAGATGAGGTTGTTTTATCATTGTTTTCACTTTCTTTCATCCGCTTTCCCCTCCGCTTGCCGCGTGGCGGCGTGGCACAGCGCCCGACCGACCACTCTTCGTACAATTCTGACTGGATGGCTCAAGACGTCTCAGCGCGTCTGCGGCGGCATTCTTCCCTGTTTTTCTCCTCGACTCGCGTCGCCTTTACCGACTTTATGCGCTCATGTCACTCCGCGCTTGTCACAATCCCGTCATGGCCTGTGGGCATTAAATTGTTTGGTGAATGCTTATTTTAAAAGAGGCGTGGTCCATCGCAATTCATTATTACGCCCACACGGAAGGACGGTAACAAACCGAAACAAAAAATGAGGTGTCATTATGCTTCTGCGTCTTCTAAACATTATTTAGGAGGCCACGCCGCAATCCTTTCTATATCTTTCCGGCAATCAATAATTTATCTCGAGAAATATTACCAGGCGCTATAAATCATCGAAAATGGATTAATTCGACATGTTCAGTGCCGTTATCCGGAAATAAATAACAACGCCTATCACACTATTTTCCCGCTTACAGGCGCATGATTTTTTCATGCAAAGGAATCTCAGAGAGGCAAGCAAGTGAATGTGAACTTTTACGTCACCTGTATTGGTGACGCGCTGAAAGCAAAAATGGCGCAAAACTCGGTATTACTGCTCGAAAAACTGGGATGTGCCGTCCACTTTCCTCAGAAACAGGGCTGCTGTGGCCAACCGGCGTTAAACGCCGGATATACCGCCGATGCCATTCCGGGGATGAAAAACCTGATCGCCGCCCTGGAAGACAATGACGACCCGATTATTTCCCCGGCTGGCTCCTGTACCTACGCCATTAAAAGCTATCCCGATTATTTGCAGGATGAACCTGAGTGGGCCAAACGCGCGACGCATGTCGCCGACCGTATTTATGATCTGACCTCTTTCATCGTTAATACCCTCAACATCGTGGATGTGGGCGCAACCTTGCCCGGCAAGGCGGTTTACCATCCCTCCTGCAGCCTGTTTCGCAAACTGGGCGTTCAGCGCGAGCCGATGACATTACTTGAGCACGTCAATGGGTTGGACATCGTCCCGTTTCCATTCTCCGAAACCTGCTGCGGTTTTGGCGGCACGTTCTCCGTCAAAATGGCGGAAATATCCGGTGAAATGGTGAAAGAAAAGGTCAGTCACATGATGGAAGCCAACCCCGACTACCTTATCGGCGCCGATGTCAGTTGCCTGATCAACATTGGCGGTCGCCTCCATCGCGAAGGCAAATCCGTGAAAGTCATGCATATCGCCGACGTGCTGATGAGCCACTAAGGAACCCACATGTATCTCAAAACCAGCGACGTCCCGTTTCACGAACGGATCCGCGACCAGATTGACGATGCCGTCATGCGCAAAGCCGTGGCGATGGCTCAAGAGCGCATCGGCGCCAACCGACAAACTATGGTCGACGACCTCGGACACTGGGAATCGTGGCGCAGCCGTGGCGAACAGATTCGGCGGCACGTGCTCGAAAACCTGGACGCCTATCTTTATCAGCTCTCCGAAAATGTGACGAAAAACGGCGGACACGTCTATTTTGCCGCCACCAAAGCGCAGGCGACGGACTATATCCTGACCGTCGCGAAACAGAAGCAGGCGAAGAAAATTGTCAAATCCAAGTCGATGGTCACCGAGGAGATCGGTCTCAATGCCGCGCTTCAGAGCGCTGGATTGAGCGTCATCGAAACCGATCTGGGCGAATACATTTTACAGCTCGCCCACGACGCCCCGTCCCATGTGGTGGTTCCCGCCATTCATCGTGATCGCCATCAGATCCGCAAAATTTTGCATGACACACTCGGCTACACCGGGTCGGAAACCCCGGAAGCGATGACGCTGTTTATTCGCGAACAGATGCGTCCGCAGTTTTTTAGCGCGGATATCGGCATTACCGGATGTAATTTTGCCGTCGCCGAAACCGGGTCGGTATGTCTGGTGAGTAATGAGGGCAACGCGCGGCTGTGCACCACGCTGCCGAAAACGCACATCGCCGTCATGGGCATGGAGCGTCTCGCGCCGACGTTCGAGGAAGTGGATGTCCTGATTACGCTACTGGCTCGCAGCGCGGTCGGCGCTCAGCTGACCGGCTACAACACCTGGCTGACGGGGCCAAGGGAAGCCGGCAACGTCGATGGCCCCGAGGACTTCCATCTGGTGGTGGTCGATAATGGACGGTCGGCCGTGCTCGGTTCGGAATTCCGCGACATCTTGCACTGCATCCGCTGCGGCGCCTGTATGAATACCTGCCCGGCTTACCGCCATATCGGCGGTCACGGCTACGGTTCCATCTATCCCGGCCCGGTCGGCGCCGTGCTGTCTCCGCTGCTGGGCGGCTACGCTGATTTCAAAGACCTGCCCTATGCCTGCTCGCTATGTTACGCCTGCAATAGCGTCTGCCCGGTCAAAATTCCGCTGGCGCAGCTGATCCTCAAACATCGCCGCAAGATGGTCGATGCTGATCTGCCGCCCAAAGGCGAACAGATAGCAACGCGCCTGTTTACCTATGTCAACAGTCATCCAACATTGTGGAAAGTCGGGATGGTGAGCGGCGCTCACGCCGTCAACTGGTTTATCAAAAACGGCAAAGCGCCCTTGAATATCGGCGCCATCGGCAAGTGGACGGAAGCACGCGATCTGCCGCAGGGCGACGGAGAAAGCTTTCGCAGCTGGTTCAAGCAACATCAGGCGAATAAAGAGGAGAAGCAGTGATGGGAAATGCCAATCGGGACACGTTCCTGGCCCAGATAGCCCAACAGTTGGGGCGTCCGGTGCGCCATCAGCCCGCCGCCGTACCGCCCCCTGTTTGCCGCTATGAGAAAACGCGGCTGGCGGATCTCTCCCTTCAGCAGCGCTGCGACGCCTTCGTCAAACTGGCGCAAGAGACCCTCAAGGTCACCTGCCGACTGACCAGCGAACAAGACGCCCCGGCGGCCGTGCGCGAACTCTGCCGGCACTATCTTCAGGATCACGAAAACAGCGGCGATCACCATGGAGACCGGACCGCCGTGATGGTGAGCGGAGATGCTCGCTTACAGACGTTGGGGATCACCTCCGCGTTGCAGGAGGCGTTTTCGGCGCAGGAGTGGGATGCGTCACAGGGCGAGGTGAATATTCACGCCACTGAGCAGGCCGACGTCGGCGTCGTGTTCGCCGAGTACGGGCTGACAGAGTCCGGCGGCGTCGTTCTGTTTTCCGCACCGGAACGCCCCCGTTCGCTGAGCCTGCTACCCACTTCCTCGATTTTCGTGGTGCGCAAAAGCACGCTCCTGCCCCGCGTCGCACAGTTGGCGGAGCATCTGCATCAGAAGGCGCAGTCCGGAGAGCGCATGCCGTCCTGCATCAATCTGATCGGCGGTCCCAGTTCGACGGCCGACATCGAACTGAGCAAAGTGATTGGGGTACACGGCCCGGTCAACGCCGCTTATCTCATCATCGAGGATAGCTGAAGGCTGATGCTGCCTGTCCCGGCGACCGTGCCGGGCATTTTCCGCCGACGACACCGATTCCTCCCGCCGACTTCTGCCGGGCGACGATATGGTTTACCATTGCCGCCATATCATGTTTCGCTTACCGGCGTCGCAAGCGAAACCTCCTTATCCGCCTTCGACGCGCCCGATGCCTGCGTATCCGGCGGGTCCTCGCAACCGACAGAGAAACACCGTGTCCAACAAACCCAGCACTCCGACCTTTTTCATTCACGACTATGAGACCTTCGGCAAGCATCCGGCCCGGGATAGACCCGCGCAGTTCGCTGGCGTCCGCACCGATATGGACTTCAACATCATCGGCGAGCCGCTGGTCATTTACTGTCAGCCGACGGACGACTATCTGCCGGAGCCGGAAGCGGTGCTCATCACCGGCATCACGCCGCAGATTGCGAAGAGCAAAGGCGTTAATGAAGCGGAATTCGCGCGTCAGATCCACGACGCCTTTAGCGTGCCCGGCACCTGTGTTCTGGGCTATAACAATATTCGCTTCGATGACGAAGTCAGCCGTAACATTTTTTACCGCAACTTCTACGATCCCTACGCCTACAGCTGGAAAAACGGCAACTCGCGCTGGGATCTGCTGGATGCGCTGCGTGCCTGCTATGCGCTGCGGCCGGAAGGGATTGTCTGGCCGGAAAATGACGATGGCCTGCCCAGTTTCCGACTGGAACACCTGACCAAGGCGAACGGCGTCGAACACACACACGCCCATGACGCGATGTCCGACGTTTACGCCACGATCGCGATGGCTAAACGGCTGAAAACCGCGCAGCCCAAACTGTTCGACTATCTGTTCCAACTGCGCAACAAGAACAAGGTCAACGCGCTGATTGATATCCCGAATATGAAACCGCTCATGCACGTTTCGGGCATGTTCGGCGCGGCGCGCGGCAATACCAGCTGGATTGTGCCGCTTGCCTGGCACCCGGAAAATCGTAATGCGGTGATCATGTGCGACTTGGCGGGCGATATCACACCGCTGCTGGAGCTGGAGCCGGACGAATTGCGCACGCGGTTGTACACCAGACGCGACCAACTGGAAGCAGGACAGTCTCCCGTCCCGATCAAACTGGTACAGATTAACAAGTGCCCCGTGCTCGCGCCCGCCAGCACGCTGCGCCCTGAAGACGCGGCGCGATTAGGCATTGACCGACAGCACTGTCTCGATAACCTGCAACGTCTACGCCAGCACCCGCTAGTGCGGGAAAAAGCGGTGGCGCTGTATGCCGAGGCGCCCGCCTTCGCCGCCGCCGACGATGTGGATCTTCAACTGTACGACGGCTTTTTTAGCGAGGCAGACCGGGCGGCGATGACCATCATTCAGGAAACCTCGCCGCAAAACCTGCCCGCGCTCGATCTGAAATTCGCCGACGGCCGCATTGCAGAACTGCTCTTTCGCTTCCGGGCACGCAATTATCCGGCCACGCTGGATGACCGCGAGCAGCAGCGCTGGTTGCAGCACCGCAAAGAGGTCTTTACGCCGGAGCGTCTGGAGAGCTATCTGAATAATCTGCAAGAGCTGTATCAGCTGCATCAGGATGATGAGAAGAAGGCTCAGTTGCTCAAATCGCTGTTCGCTTATGTTCAGCAGGTCGTGGGCTAATCCCCGCGGCTATACCGCCGCCAACGACGGCGCAATCCTGAAATAGAGCGCCGAGCGCTTTACCACCGGTCAGTTCGTCTCTCGGCCGGCTGTATTTTTACTGGTTGGGAAAAACCAATCGCCGCATTTCGACTATCGCGCGATAAAAAAACGGCCGCCCAGGACATGATCCTCGGCGGCCGTTTTAACCTCAGGCAAACGCGGCAGAGTTAGACGATGTCTTCACTGCACTGCGGAACCGGCTGTCTGAAGCGGCGAGTCACCACCGCCAGATACAGCAGGCCAATCGCGGCCCAGACCAGTCCCAACGTCATCGACGTTTCTTCGAGATTCAACCACAGCGCGCCGACCGCCAGTGCGCCCAGGACCGGCAGCAGCAGGTAATGGATGTTATCTTTTAGCGTCTTGTTGCGACCTTCCCGAATGTAGAACTGGGAAATCACGGACAGGTTGACGAAGGTAAACGCCACCAGCGCGCCGAAGTTGATCAACGCCGTGGCCGTCACCAGATCAAAACATACCGCCGACAGCGCAATCACGCCCACCAACAGTACGTTTAGCGCGGGCGTCCGCCATTGCGGATGGATATAGCCAAAGAATCGCTCCGGGAAAACGCCATCGCGTCCCATCACATACATCAGACGGGAAACCCCTGCGTGTGCCGCCATCCCGGACGCCAGCACTGTGACGCAGGAGAAGACCAACACGATTGATTGGAATAGTTTGCCCGCGACGTAGAGCATGATTTCCGGCTGAGACGCATCCGGATCGTGGAAGCGAGAGATGTCCGGAAAAAACAACTGCAAGAAGTAGGACACCACGATGAAGATAATGCCGCCGATCAGCGCCGTCAGGAAAATGGCTTTCGGGATCACGCGGCCCGCGTCCGGCGTCTCTTCCGATAGGGAGCTGATTCCGTCAAAGCCGAGGAAGGAGAAGCAGAGTATCGTTGCCCCGGTAATCATCGGCACGACCTGTGCGTGTTCGGACCAGAACGGTTTGCTGCTCACCAGCGTGCCCGCGCCTTCGCCGCCGGAAATCCCGTGGATCACCAGCGTGAGGAAGACCGCCATAATCGCCACCTGGACGACCACGATCACCGAGTTGAGGTTCGCGACGATGTTGATGCCGCGCAGGTTGAAGAGCGTCATCAGCCCCACTAGCGCCGCCACAAAAATCCAGGACGGCACGCCGGGGAAGATGGCCTCAAGATAAATTTTGGCGAGCAGGATGTTGATCATGGGCATGAACAGGTAGTCCAGCAACGATGACCATCCCACCATGAAGCCAATGTGCGGACTTATCGCTTTCTGCGCATAGGTATAGGCCGAGCCAGCGGACGGGAATCGACGCACCAGTTTTCCGTAGCTCACCGCCGTGAACAGAATGCCAGTCAGGGCAAAGGCGTAAGCGGTCGCCACGTGGCCATCCGTCAGGCCGGAAACAATGCCGAAGGTGTCAAAAATTGTCATGGGCTGCAAATAGGCAAGCCCCATCATCACAACTTGCCAGAGCGTCAGTGTTTTTCTTAGTTGTACTCGTTGGCTGGAAACCGCTGCGTTATGCGACATGACGCATCCCTCCGTTGCCGGCAATTGACGCACGGTTCAGGGATGTCGCGGATCTATTGGACATAGGAAGGCGGTGAGAGACGGTGTAATTTGAAATAGATGAGAACGGGTTGCCGCCGTCAACGGACGTTGACGCACGATCGATGAAAGTCGACGCCGCTGCGGCGCCATAGTCGCTGCTCACACAGCGCAAACCGGCGGGCACCGGTACGGTTACAAGAGAATGCCCCATTTCACATATTCCTCTTTCTGCCTTCGCGGCAGCGTGGTCTGATATCGTTCCGGCACGATGTCCGGCCCCTTCATGAAGAAAAAAAGTCTCAAAAAAATAACCGACGCTATCAACGTCGGTTATTTCAGGGCGCGTATTCTGCCGGAGTGGGGGGCAAGAGACAAGACTTTGCGCAGCCGCAGGCGTTATTTAAATTAAGTCACCGGCAACGTCTCGGGAAAGGCTGGCCGCTGGCAAAATTAAAGCACCCGTTTCCTTTTTTCATGCTGTTCCAGCTCTAGCGCGGTAATCACCTGTTGCAGGCTCCGCTCCTGTCCGGGCGTCAGGCACGGGAACTTGAAGCTGAGCCGCTGCACCTTCTTCACTTCGCCTTTGGCGCTGACAATCCGGCTGACCGCATGGCTAATGAATTGTACGTCGATGGTGAACTCCCCATAGGAACCCAATTCAAGCGTGACGTTTTCCAGAATCTCGCCCTGCCCCAGCTGTTCAGCGACGTCTTCCTGTTCGCTCAGCAAACAGACGCCGCCCAAAGAAAGATCTTTGATCGTGAACTGGAAACGGCTCTCATCCGGCAGACTGCCGCGGCAGAACATCGGCGGCCAGGCCGGTGAGGTGATGCGAAAATAGTTGCGGCGCTGGATACGGTAAAGGTCGGCGGGAATCTCGGCGCGAAATGCTGGGAATCCCTCATAATCGATTCTGGTTACCCCGTTCGCATTGAATTCCACCTTCGCACCCGCCGGTTCGGCAACGAAGTACATCTCCGTGTCCAGAACGTCATTCCCTTGCGGCGTGCCGCCGAGGTCAAAGATAAAGGTATTGTCGTCCGGCTGAACGCTTAAAATATTGCTGATGAAATGACCTCGAGAGTGGTTCACCATCAGAGCCGTATTATTTTTTTGCAGCTCGCGTAGTGTGGCGCAAATCGCCAGTTTATTTCTCTTCAGAAATTGTTCTTTTTTGGTTTCGTCCATTTTGTCCATCCCAGAGTTAAATCATTACCGCGATAAATCAGTCTCGATAAGTCACAGCTTAGAGTTATACGTAGGATATCGTCAGTTGCGCCCCCAACTTTACGTTGGATTAACATTATCGGGGATTATTAAAAGATTTATTCAGCGGGATAATGATGTAACAGCCAGGTCAGCGCAAGAAGATCGGCCGTGCCGCCGGGGCTGAGATGACGTTCGGTCAAGGCGCGGTCCATCGCCTGTAAACGGGGGACGGTGACGCCCTGCTTCAGCAGATCGGTCGCGTAGCGCTGAACGAACGCCAGTCCCGCCATTCCGCCTCGGGACACGATATTGGTATCCGGATTGTGCGCCATCAGCACCACCAGCGTATGCAGCAACGCCATGTCCTGATCGTGCTCGCCAAGCGCCTGTCGATAGGCGGGCAGTGCCAATCGGGTCACCGTTTCGAAACCGCTGGCGGCCTCTCCTCGCGCGCCGGTCAGGCCATAGCGCTGGAACAGCTGTTCTCCGGCCGTCTCCGCCCGATGGGAAAGCGACAGCTCGTCACGGACCAGATCGCGACACATGTTCGCCACGGTTTGGCAGAGACTCCGCTGCGTCAGCACCACACCGTTCGCCGCCAGCCAGCCCGCGGCGCTGCACAGCAGTCCGCAGGCAAAGATCCCGCCTTTGTGCGTGTTGACACCGTGCGTCGCCGCGAGCATCGCCTGCTCGCAGGCCATGCCAACAGGACGAACCTGCATTAACAACTGCTTAGGCGACACGTCCGCATGGGCATAGCCCACGTCGATAAAGCGACGCAGCCAGGGCGTGATCGCGCCGATGCTTTTCTCAAACAGCGCAACGTCCATGTCGTGGTGCGCGCCGTTGTTCGCCCGGTCCACCAGACCCGGTTTCGGCGTCAGCATGACTTCCACCGTCAGCGCTTGTACGACCCACCGGTCGATATCCGGCAAAGGCAGTGCGACGCGAGCGACAGACCCGGAAACGTTCGTCCGCGCCAACGGGGCATCAGCCAGCGGAGAAATAGGCATTTAGCCTCTCCTCGATCCGGGCGATGACGTCGGGCAACGGATGCCGCCGCGAACGCGCGCAGACATGGGCTGGCTCGTCGCACAACAAACAGCGGCGACTGGCGCGATCGAGACCCGCGCGGTTGAGCGGCCCGGACGCCGGGCAGAAGACGTCGAAGTCCCACAGCCGCCCGAGCGGATGCGTGTCTTCGAGGGCTACGGCGGCACGCTTAATCGCCAGCGCATCGCCATCCACCACCCAGAATCCTTCCGCCCCCGTCTCCTGCCAGTGCAGCTGATGTTCCGCCACCTGCCAGCCCTGTTCACGGCTCAAGGCGTCGAACGCCGCCACGGCCTCTTCCATCGCGCGGCGATACAGCGGCGAGTCCTTGACCGGCCCCGGCGTCACCAGCGTCAGCGACACCAGCGGGGCATGATGCCTTGCCAGTAGCGCCTGCTGGCGGGCGGCGCGTCGTTCTTTCGCCGCCAGCAGGCGTTCCAGCGAAACCGCTGCGGGCGCCGTCACGTTACTCATCGTCCTCTTTCACCTGACGCACAACGTCGATAACGCTGCCGTCGCGATAGCGGATCACCCCGACGATGCGGTCGTGAAACGCGATCGGTTTCGGCTCGCCTACCAGCGCGACCGCTCGTGCATACAACGCTTCGATCGGCATCACGGTCAGTCCGGCGGCGGTGAGTTGCTCTGCCACTTCAGGACGCGCCGGATTCACGGCAATCCCATGATCGGTCACCAGGACGTCAATACTTTCGCCTGGCGTCACGCAGGTGGTGACATGACGAACCACCGTCGGAATACGACTGCGAATCAACGGCGCGACAATCACCGTCAGGTTGGCCGCCGTGGCCACGTCGCAGTGTCCGCCGGAAGCGCCGCGCATTACGCCGTCGGAGCCGGTGATGACGTTGACGTTAAAGTCCAGATCGATTTCCAGCGCGCTGAGGATCACCACATCCAACTGATCGCAACACGCCGCCTTGGAGGTCGGATTCGCGTAGACGTTAGTCGAGATTTCCACGTGGTTCGGATTGGTTGCCAGTGACGCCGCCGCGTTGGCGTCGAAGCATTGGGTATCCAGCAGTTTCTCGATCAACCCTTTTTCATGCAGGTCGACAATACTGCCGGTGATACCGCCGAGAGCAAAGCGCGCCACGATGTTCTGTTTTTGCATCCGGTCTTCGAGGAAGCGGGTGCAGGCGGTGGAGGCCGCGCCGGAGCCGGTCTGGATGGAGAAACCGGGTTTGAAATAGCCTGAATGTTCAATCACATCCGCGGCGGAACGGGCGATCAGCAGTTCACGCGGGTTGCTGGTCACGCGCGCGGCCCCAACGCTGATTTTAGCCGGATCGCCGACCTCTTCGACCTGCACGATGTAGTCCACCTGATCCTGCACAATGCTGGCGGGCATATTGGGGAACGGCACCAAACTTTCGGTCAGTAGCACGACGTTGCGGGCGAATGCCGCATCCACCATCGCATAGCCCAGCGAGCCGCAGCGTGATTTGCCGTCCGTCCCGTTGGCGTTGCCGAACTCATCGCTGCACGGCACGCCCAAAAAGGCGACGTCTATCTTCAGCTCGCCACTTTGCAGCAAATGCACCCGGCCGCCGTGAGAGTGAATCTGCACCGGCTCTTTCATCAACCCGTGCGACACGGCGTCGGCCAGCTTGCCGCGCATGCCCGAGGTGTAAATTTTGCTAATCACCCCGTTGCGAATGTGTTTGACCAACGGCGCGTTGCAGCTCATCAACGAGCTGGAGGCCAGCGTCAGGTCTTTGAATCCCATCTCCGCCAGCGTATCCATCACCTTATTGATCACCTTATCTCCTTCACGGAAATGGTGATGGAAGGAGATAGTCATACCGTCTTTCAAACCGCTTTTGACGATGGCCTCTTGCAAATCGGCGCACAGCTTACGCTCGTGCTTCTGAGTCAGATCGTTCAGCCACGGGGTGTTATGGTTGGCGTCGACGAACGGCTGTAACGCGTTTTTATCTGGAAACTGCTGGCGCAGCGCTTCAATAATGTTGCTCATGATCAAATCCTGTCATTGCTGAAATAAGGCCGACGTTTACTTACGTACACCCGATGCCTGGGCGCGTTCCACTACCCGGCGGGCATGGTCGATAATCGGCGCGTCAATCATCTTGCCGTTGAGCGAGATGACGCCCAGTCCAGCGCGCTCGCCTTCTTCCGCCGTCTTGATCACTAGTTGGGCGTAGTCCACCTCATCTTGTGTCGGCGCGTAGGCGTTATGCAGCAATTCAATCTGACGCGGGTTAATCAGCGATTTCCCGTTGAAGCCCAGTTTGCGGATGAGTTCGACCTCGCGCAGGAAGCCCTCTTCATCGTTAACGTTGGAGTACACCACGTCGAACGCGTCGATACCGGCCGCACGAGCGGCGTGCAGCACGGCACAGCGGGCATAGAACAGTTCGGTGCCGTCTCCGCGTTCCGTCTGCATATCCATCACATAGTCGAAGGCCGCGAGCGCGATGCCGATCATGCGCTTGGAGGACCGCGCGATAGACACCGCATTGATCACGCCGACGGCGGATTCGATGGCCGCCATGATGCGCGTCGATCCCACTTCTCGACCACAGGCTTTTTCAATGCGCACCAGATGCTGTTCCAGTTCGTCGACGTCGTCGGTGGAGTCGGTTTTCGGCAACCGAATCACATCTGCGCCCCCGCGAACCGCGGCTTCCAGGTCCAACAGCCCGAACGGCGTGCTGAGTTGGTTAATGCGCACTACGGTTTCAATATCCTGATACATCGGGTGTTGCAGCGCATGAAACACCAGCAGACGCGCCGTGTCCTTTTCCCGCAGAGATACGGCATCCTCGAGATCGAACATGATGGAGTCAGGCTTATAGATGAATGCGTTGGAGAGCATGGCGGCGCTGGAGCCGGGCAGAAATAGCATACTGCGGCGTAATGTCGACATTAGAGTTTCTCCCATTCAATCTGCTGGGCATCCGCTCCGCGCAGGACGGCGCTCTGCACCCGGGCGCGGATCACGCAATCCAGCGCGCCTTTGTCTTCCACGATGATGGTGCCGTCTTTCACGCCCAACGACGTCAGGGTTTCATCGACGACTTTTTTGATTTGATCTCCGAACTGCTTGATGACTTCACTGTTGATCACGACGGTTAACTGACCTTCAGCAGGGGCGACTTTGACCAGCAAATCGCTGGACTCAAAGGTGCCCGCCAAGGCTTCCTTGACAATCTTCATCTTTATTTCCTGCCTGATACATGAAATGTGAATTACGCGTACTGAGGCTCGCAGTAACGCTGTAAATGCTGCAACGTGGTCGGCGGCACCATGTCCCGAATGGGGTCAAGCTGGCGCAGCTTCAAGAGTTTTCGAACTTCCGAGGCGGAGATAGCCCGGCCTGAGTGTTCGCAGGTGCGCTCGATTTCAATCACCTTGAGCGCAGGCGCCTTCACCCTGCCGTCCTGCTCCAGCCAGTAGTGCATATCCTGATTGTATTGATACGTCACCGGACAGAAGGGTTCTGTCCCGACGAAACGCTGGTTGATCCCGAGCGCGGGGGCGATGTATTTGCGGAAAATAATCAGGTCGATGGCCGCATGGGCTTGGGTGATGAGTTTCTCTTCCTTCAGGAAGTAGCCGGGAAAGGTGGCTTTGGAAATCATATAATCCGAGCCGGGATGCACCGTCAGGTTGGGAATATGTTCAACCCCTTTTTGCACCATCTCCAGCCGCTCGCTATACGGAAAGAAAGAGACGTCTTCGCGTACGACGAAAATATGCAGCCAGTCGCTGGCGCTGGCAGCCTGTTCGGCCAAATAACGGTGACCCAGCGTAAAGGGGTTGGCATTCATCACAATAGAACCGATACGGTCGCCGGGCTGCCGCAAAGCCGACAGCTTCTGGCAGTACTGTTGAATGCCGATCGGCGTATTTTCCATCAGCACGGCCGTCTCGTCGTAGCTGGCGATGGGGTAAAAGCCGCAGCCGCGGAAAATGGCGATGTTGTCGGGTTTGGTGTAGAGAAACAGATGGAACACGCCACGATCGGCGGCCAGCTGAATGACTTCGTTGACCATCCGCACCCCCAGGTTCAGGTCTCTGAACTCAGGATCTACCGCGACGCATTTGATGGTGTTCGACGCCAGCCCCGCACAGGCCACCAGACGACCGCTGTGTCTCCCGACCACAAAGGTGTTCACGTCATTGTCCATGCCTAACTGACAACGTGTCAGAAACGAGTGGATCGCCTCCAGCTCCTCGGCATGGTCTTTGACATCGAGTGTGGTGATAAAGAAAGACTCATCGTCATACATAACGGTAATCCTGCTTCTGACGGCTATTCAACATAACGGCTAAAAATATCCCCGCGCGAACGGGGACCGAATTTAATGGGTGATCGTGGCTGACGAGGGATGAACGTCTTCGATGCGGCTTTTGGCCTCGGCGATGGTATTGCTCAGCCGACCAAGATGTTCGATGTCGACCTCGATGCGATCGCCGGGGCGCATAAACAGCGGCGGATGACGTTTTTTACCTACGCCGCCCGGAGACCCGGTGATGATGACATCGCCCGGCGCCAACGAGGTAAAGGTGCTGATGTACTCAATCAGCTCCGGCACCTTGTGCACCATGTTGCGGGTGTTATCGTCCTGCACCTGGCTGCCGTTGAGATAGGTGTGAATATTCAGCACCTGCGGGTCGGGGATCTCATCGCTCGTCGTCAGGTAAGGGCCAAACGCACCGGTTTTCGGCCAGTTTTTGCCGGCGGTGAACCAGCTATGCTGCCAGTCTCGTACGGAGCCGTCCATGTAGCAGCTGTATCCCGCAACAAACGATAAGGCGTCTTCGCGCGAGATGTTCTGTCCGCGGCGACCGATGACCACCGCCAGCTCGCCTTCGTAGTCGAATTCGTCCGTGAACTGGGGTTTCAGCACATCGGTCATGTGCCCGGTCTGAGAGTCGGCAAAGCGTACGAACAACGTCGGCGCCGGGTCGACTTGATCAAATTCTTTGCGTTTATCCGCGTAATTCATGCCGACGCACAAAATTTTCCCAGGATTAACGATGACCGGTAAGAAAGTGACATCCGACTCCGCCACATCCGGCGCTTCATCGACCAGGGCTTTCGCCGCCGCCAAGCCGTCTCCCGCCAGCAATGCTTTCAAATCCGGATAACGCTGACCCAATCTGCTGCGCAGGTCAATAAAGCCAGCCGGTGTATAGATGCCGTAGCTGTCTTTTCCGTTGTGGCGGTAGCTTGCAAGTTTCATAATGATTCCCGTATTAAAAATGACCTATGCTGATTCACTGCTTTACTGTCGTACTGAATTAAATCAGGAAGTTCCCGAGGACCAGTAACGCCACGGAAACATTGATTGCACCGCCAATGCGGGTCGCAATCTGGGCGAAAGGCATTAGCACCATGCGATTGCCGGAGGTCAGGATGGCCACATCGCCGGTCCCGCCCTGCCCACTCTGGCAACACGAAACAATCGCGACATCAATGGGGTACATGCCGATTTTTTTGCCGACGAAAAATCCGGTCGCAACCAACGTGACCACCGTGGTGACGATGACGATCAGGTTTGTGATGGTGAAAGCATGCACCAACTCTTCCCACGGCGTAATCGCGACGCCCACGGCAAACAGAATGGGATAGGTCACAGACGTCTGAAAGAATTTGTAAACCACCTGCGATCCTTCCCGAATCCGCGGCGAAACGCCATGCGCTAACTTTACCAACACCGCAGCAAACAGCATGCCAACCGGCGCGGGCAGACCAATGTATTTATGACCCAGCATGCCCACCATATAGAGCATGATGGCCAGTAAGGCGCCTGCGGCCAGCGCGGTCACATCGATTTTGCCACTCAGTTCGGCCGACAACGCCGTCGTCTTCTTGTCATCGTTCGATTTGCCCGGCAGGAGTTCCCCTTCGCCGGTCAGGTGCGGATAACGCTTGCCGAGCTGATTGAGCATCCCCGCCAGCAGGATAGCGGTCAGACCACCCAGCATGACGATGGGCAATATTCTTCCCAGCGCCACGCCCTGGTCCATATGCAGCAGGGTCGCGTAGCCGATGGAAAGCGGTATCGCCCCTTCGCCCACGCCCCCCGCCATGATGGGCAGCACCAGGAAGAAGAACACCTGGAATGGATCCAGGCCCAACGCGACCCCGACGCCGACGCCGACCAACATCCCCACAATTTCGCCACACAGCATGGGAAAGAAAATCCTGATGAAGCCTTGGATTAATGTGTCCCGATTCATACTCATGATGCTGCCGACGATAATGCAGCAAATGTAGAGATAAAGGATGTTGGTGGACTTATAGAACAGGGTGGTAGAGTCGACCACGACCTTAGGCAGCAACCCATAATACACTAGCGCGGAGGGAATAAAGGTAGCGCAAATGGCCGCTGCCCCCATTTTTCCAATAATCGGCAAACGCTTGCCGAATTCCCCGCAGGCAAAACCGAAAAAGGCCATCGTCGCTACCATGACGACGATGTCGCTGGGCAGTTTGCCGTCCAGACAGTCAAGCCCGATTAATAGACCGATCAGAAGGAATAGCGGCAGAGGAATAATACCAATTTTGTATGTATCCAGTACATACCACCATTTTTCTTTAAGCGAACGCTTCACAGAGATTTTATCCTTTACAGCGATATATGAATCATCTGTCGTACTCATGCCCATTCCTCCTTATATTATTTTATCAGCCATTTTAGGAGGTCAAAAACAATTATTGTGTGATAACCTTCAAATTGAAAAATGAGTTTTAATGGCACTTATGGTTTTTAAAGTTTTAATTATTAATCTGATAAAAAACATATGGTTACCAAATTAACATTATTAAACAATTTTCATGAAGATGCCGTTAACTTTCCTCTCCATATGACTGTCGGATATATCCCCTGATTATGTTATAAAAAGGTAATTAAAATGTTCGATATAAAATTCATTTGCCCATAAATGTCTACATATATGCCTGTCTATATTAATCCTGCGTATAGCTTACCTGTCGCCGCTCACAAGAATGGGTACTGCTTATCCCCTTTCACTCCTTTCATGCTAGATTGAACTTTTAGACAAAACAAACTTGGCGGCGTTAGGTCAACATGGCATTCAGGCTTTCATTTCATCTCAGACTCTTCATTTATTTGATGATTTTTTTCTCCCTGTTATTAGCCATGGGCAGCCTTTATTATTATCGCGCGACATCTCAACGCCTCTACAATGAATTGGGCGGGCGGGCGCAGGTGCAGGCAAAAGAGATCGCCGTGATCCCCACGCTTATCACCAGCGTCAAACAACGCGATATCCCCGCCATTGACCTTCTCGGACAGAAGTTGATACAGAACAGCGACGCCAGCTTCATCGTGATTGGCGACCGTAGCGCCGTGCATCTCTTTCACTCCTCGGACGCTCAGCTGATCGGCAGCCAAATGGTGGGCGGGGATAATGCGGAGGTGCTTGCCGGTAAGACCACGATCACCCTACGCCACGGCGGAACTGGCATTTCCCTGCGAAGCAAAGCGCCGATTATGGATGGCGACGAGGTGGTGGGCATCGTGTCCGTCGGCTATCTGAAAACGCATATCGACAGCCTGTCGCTCAGTAATGTCAGCCACGTTCTGTTAGGGATCGTGGCGATTTTCATCGCGCTGTTCCTGTTTTCATGGTGGTTTTCGCGCAACCTCAAAAAACAGATGTTCGGGCTGGAGCCGCAGGAGATCAAACTGCTTGTCCGCCAGCAGCAAGCGCTGCTCGAGTCCATCGACGAAGGCGTCATCGCCATCGACAAACAGTCGCATATCGCTGCGATTAACCATTCGGCGAAAACGCTGCTGGAACTGAACGATCCCGCCGTGACGCTTCGTGGCAGACCGATAGACGAAGTCATCAAGTCCGTCCCCTTCTTTTCCAGCGATGAGATGTGGACCAGCGATACCCACGACGAAATTTGCCGCTTTAATCATGTCACCGTCATCGCCAGCCGCGTGCGGATCATGCTGGAAGACGAACTACAGGGTTGGGTCATCAGCTTTCGCGATAAAAACGATCTCCACACGCTGAGCCTGCAGCTCAGCCAGGTAAAACGCTACGCCAACAGCCTGCGGATATTACGCCATGAGCAGCTGAACTGGACGGCGACGCTGGCCGGGCTGCTGCACCTGGAACGCTACGATGAGGCAATTCGCTATATCGAAGCCCAATCGCAGGGCGCACAGGCCACGCTGGACTTTATCTCCGCGCGGTTCAGCGCTCCCGCCCTGTGTGGATTACTGCTGGGGAAATACGCCAGCGCGCGAGAGAAAGGCCTGCAGATGCTCTTCGACCCTCGCTGCCAGCTGAAGGCTATTCCCGACGCGCTGCGTGAGACGGAGTTGATGTCGATCATCGGCAATCTGCTGGATAACGCGATGGAAGCCACGCTGGCCAGCCCACGGCCGCACGAACCGATTGAAGTCTATATTCATGATAATGAGCGGGAACTGGTGATTGAAATCGCCGACAAGGGCACCGGCATCGCCCCGGAGATAGCCGACCGCATTTTTGACATGGGCGTCACCAGCAAGACCGCAGGCGATCACGGGCTGGGGCTTCATCTGGTCGCAAACTATGTCAATCAGGCCCAGGGAGTGATTGAGGTTTCCGCCAACCCGCCGCAGGGCACTATTTTTTCCGTTTTTATTCCCCGGCATCTTACCGAGACCCACCAGACAGAGACCAACAGGAACACAGCGCATCATGTCAATTGAGAAACCCACGTCGTCGACGGACAAATCGGTCGAAAACTTCGAGGTCCTCATCGTCGAAGATGAAAAACGACTGGCCGACATCCATGCCGAGTTTATTGAAAAGAATTTCAACCTACGCATCGTCGGTATAGCCTCTACGCTGCAGGAAGCGCGGCGATTACTCCAGCAGCATCGTCCCCGTTTAATGCTGCTGGACAACTATTTGCCGGATGGCGAAGGCATCTCGTTGATTGAAAGCGAACTCATGAAAGGAATGAACTGCTCGGTCATTTTCATCACGGCCGCGAGCGATATGGACACCTGCGCACAGGCGATCCGCTGCGGCGCGTTCGATTACATCATCAAACCGGTTTCCTACCCGCGTCTGCGCTCATCGCTGGAGCGCTTTATCCAGTTCGTGAAGGCGCAGTACACCTACAAATACGTCGATCAGCAGAATGTCGACGTTCTGTATCAGCTCCAGTCAAGCGCCGCCCCCACCGGCTCGACGGTGAAAGGCATCGAGGAAAACACCCTGAATTTGATCCAGCAAATCTTCCATGACGCCCCGGAGACGCTGTTTTCAGTCGATGAGGTAGTCGCCCGAACGGGGCTGAGCAAGACCACCGCCCGCCGGTATCTGGAGCATAGTCTGGAGAATCGTTTTCTCGACGTGCAGATGCTGTACGGCAAAATCGGTCATCCCCGACGCCTGTACCGTAAAAATAACGGCTAGAGAGGCTTTGTCAGTTGAGCGGGATCGTCATCGGGTCTGGATGCAAGTACTCGAATCCCAGTTCGCGACAGATAAGCTGCCCATCGACGAGGCGCGCCGCCTCCGGGTCGCCCGCCAAAAATCGGGGCGGGACCAGATGCAGACGCTGCGCCTGCGCGGTATAGAATACTTCCCGGGAGGGATGCAGCGGCGCGCACAAGTTGTAGAGATGTCCGCCATGAGGCAGCTGCAACAGCAGGAGAATAGCCGCGACCACATCCTCCTGGTGAACCAGATTGACACCGTGACTGCCGTTCGGCACGTCGCGGCGCCCTGCAAGGAAACGTCCCGGATGACGTTCCGCGCCCACCAGCCCGGCGAGCCGCACAATATCCACCTCCGTATTCGGCAACGCGTGCAACCACTGTTCCAGCTCAACGATGCTTTGCGCCGTCGCGGTATCAGGCTTCAGCGCGCTGCTCTCCTTGACGATGCCCTGCGTCCGTCCGTAGACCGACGTCGTACTGGTAAACACAATGCGGGAAACGCCGAGAGCCAACGCGCTGTTGACGATCGCTTGAACCGCCTCCAGATAGCCGGCCCCCTCTTGGGACACCTTGCTCGGCGGCAACGTCACAATCAGCGCATCCGTGTTCAGCAGCGCTTCCAGTTCACGGGCTTCGCACTCAGGCTCCGGCGTCAGACGCAGGCGATAACATTCAATCCCTACGTTGCGCGTCGCCTCTACCCCGTCATCCGTGGTTTTACTGCCGGCCACCTGATACCCGCGGCCCATCAACGCCAATGCCAGCGGCATGCCCAGCCACCCTAACCCGATAATCGACACTTTTTTCATTTCACGCTCCCGCCCTGACCAGCTTGTTTCCACCTACTATCCACGCTCAATTCACCATCGCAACTCCAAATGCCCACGCAGAGGTAAAAAACGGTTGCACAACCGATACGACTTAGTTTAGGTTAAGTCCAACACGAGAATTAAATCATCGACATTAGTGGACAATATTATGTTAAGCGTTCTGTTCAACCACCATCATCACCATCACCCTGACTAGTCTTTCAGGCGATTGGTGCTGGAAGACGGTTAGATCTTCCAGTGGCGCAGAACGTTAAAGAGAGCCCTCGGAAGATCATCTTCCGAGGGTTTTTTTATGGCCCCCCGTTTTTAAAAAAGAAGCCTGCATCAACAGGCGCATCAGACAGGAAAATTGAGGTTTATATGCTGGATAAAACACGTTTACGCATCGCGATGCAGAAATCAGGCCGTTTGAGTGACGAATCTCGCGAGTTACTGGCCCGCTGCGGTATTAAAATCAATTTGCAGCAGCAGCGTCTCATCGCTTTCGCTGAGAATATGCCCATCGATATTTTGCGCGTTCGCGATGACGATATTCCGGGGCTGATCATGGACGGTGTCGTCGATCTGGGCATCATCGGCGAAAACGTGCTGGAGGAAGAATTACTCGACCGTCGAGCTCAGGGCGAAGACCCGCGCTACTTTACGCTGCGCCGGCTGGATTTCGGCGGATGTCGCCTGTCGCTGGCAATGCCGCTGGATGAGGAATATACCGGTCCTCAATGCCTGCAAAATAAACGCATCGCCACCTCTTACCCCCACATCCTTAAGCAATACCTCGATAAACAAGATATCAATTTCAAATCCTGTCTGCTGAATGGCTCCGTCGAAGTCGCACCCCGCGCGGGTCTGGCCGACGCCATCTGCGACCTGGTTTCGACCGGGGCAACACTGGAAGCCAACGGTCTGCGTGAAGTCGAAGTGATTTACCGGTCCAAAGCCTGCCTGATTCAGCGCGATGGCGATATGCCTGCGGAGAAGCAGGAGCTGATCGACAAACTCCTGACCCGTATGCAGGGCGTGATTCAGGCTCGCGAATCCAAATACATCATGCTGCATGCGCCCAGCGAACGTCTGGACGAAATCATCTCGCTGCTGCCGGGCGCCGAACGTCCCACCATCTTGCCGCTGGCCGGAGAGAAAAGCCGTGTCGCGATGCACATGGTGAGCAGCGAAACTCTGTTCTGGGAAACGATGGAAAATCTAAAAGCACTGGGCGCCAGCTCGATTCTGGTGCTGCCGATTGAGAAGATGATGGAGTAATCACTATGGCAAACAGCTTCGAAACACTCATTGATTGGCAGGCGTGTTCAGAACCAGAGCGGCAACAGCTGCTGACGCGCCCGGCTATTTCCGCCTCCGGCCAGATCACCGCCATCGTCAGCGACATTCTGGATCGCGTGAAAGCCGAGGGCGACAGCGCCCTGCGCGACTTCAGCGCGCGTTTTGACAAAGCGCAGGTGGACAGCCTGCGCATCAGTCAGCAGGACGTTGACGCAGCGGCCGATCGTCTGGGCGATGACATTAAGCAGGCGATGGCGATTGCCGTACGCAATATCAAAACGTTCCACGAAGCGCAGCAGCTGCCGCCAGTAGACGTCGAAACCCAACCGGGCGTTCGCTGTCAGCAGCTCACCCGCCCCATCGCCAACGTGGGGCTTTATATCCCCGGCGGCTCAGCGCCCCTCCTGTCCACCGTGCTGATGCTGGCGACGCCGGCGACGCTGGCGGGCTGCAACCGCGTCATCCTGTGCTCTCCGCCGCCGATTGCCGATGAAATTCTGTATGCGGCGCAGCTGTGCGGCGTGCAAGAAGTCTTCCAGCTGGGCGGCGCGCAGGCCATCGCGGCCATGGCGTTCGGGACCGAAAGCATACCGAAGATGGACAAGATTTTTGGACCCGGCAACGCCTACGTGACCGAAGCCAAACGTCAGGTCAGTCAGCGTCTGGACGGCGCGGCAATTGATATGCCCGCCGGTCCTTCCGAAGTGCTGGTGATCGCCGACAGCGGCGCCACGCCGGACTTTATCGCTTCCGACCTGCTCTCTCAGGCCGAGCACGGTCCGGACTCGCAGGTGATTCTACTGACGCCGGATCGCGACCTGGCGCAGGCCGTCACCGTGGCGGTGGAACAACAGCTGAGTCAGCTTCCGCGCCGCGAAATCGCTGCTCAGGCGCTGGCGAGCAGCCGCGTGATCATCGCCCGCGACCTGACTCAGTGCGTTGAGATCAGCAACCAGTACGGCCCGGAGCACTTGATCATCCAGACCCGCAATGCGCGCGATTTGGTCGACGATATCATCAGCGCCGGTTCCGTCTTCCTTGGCGACTGGTCGCCGGAATCGGCGGGCGACTATGCCTCCGGCACCAACCACGTGTTGCCGACCTACGGTTATACCGCCACCTACTCCAGTTTAGGTCTGGCGGACTTCCAGAAACGGATGACCGTTCAGCAATTAACGCCGCAGGGCCTGCTCGCGCTGGCGCCCGCGATCGAGGTGATGGCGCAGGCAGAACAGCTGACCGCCCACAAAAACGCCGTCTCCCTGCGCGTCGCCGCCCTAAAGGAGCAAGCATGAGCATCGACAATCTGGCACGTGAAAACGTCCGTCAGTTGACGCCCTACCTGTCGGCCCGCCGACTGGGCGGCAGCGGCGACGTCTGGCTAAACGCCAACGAATATCCTCAGGAGCCGGAATACCAGCTCACGCTGCCGACGCTGAACCGTTATCCGGAATGCCAGCCGAAACAGGTTATCGAACGCTACGCGGCCTATGCGGGCGTCCGGCCGGAGCAGGTGCTGACTAGCCGTGGGGCGGATGAGGGCATCGAACTGTTGATCCGCGCCTTCTGCGAACCCGGCAAAGATGCCATTCTATTCTGCCCGCCGACCTATGGCATGTACGCGGTCAGCGCCGAAACATTTGGTGTCGAACGCCGCATGGCGCAGAGCACCGCTGACTGGCAGCTGGATATGGACTCGATCGAACGTCAGCTCGACAACGTCAAGGTGATCTACGTTTGCAGCCCGAATAACCCGACGGGCAACCTGGTCAACCCGGAAGATCTGCGCCGCCTGCTAGAACTGACGCAGGACAAGGCGCTGGTCGTTATCGACGAAGCCTACATCGAGTTCTGCCCGGAGGCGTCTACCGTCAGTTGGCTGGCAGACTATCCTCATCTGGTGATCCTGCGCACGTTGTCCAAAGCATTCGCGCTGGCAGGGCTGCGCTGCGGCTTCACGCTGGCGAACGAAGACGTTATTCAGCTGCTGTTGAAGGTGATTGCCCCCTATCCGCTCTCTTTGCCGGTCGCGGACATCGCCGCTCAGGCGTTGAGCGACGCGGGTATCGCCAAAATGAAGAAAAACGTCGCCGGGATACTGGAAAACCGTCGCTGGCTGGCCGACGCGCTGCGGCCGCTCGACTGCGTGGAATCCGTTTTCCCCAGCGAAAGCAACTACCTGCTGGTGAAGTTCGACCCGACGACCCAGGTGTTTAAATCGCTGTGGGAGCAAGGCATTATTCTGCGCGACCAAAATAAACAGCCCGGGCTGGCCGGCTGCCTGCGAATTACCGTCGGCACCCGCTACGAATGCGAACGCGTTATCGCTGCCCTGCAGGCGCTTTCCGGCATCACCACCGCTTAATCTTGAGGAACGATTGTGGGATTGAAATACCTTTTTATCGACCGTGACGGCACGCTGATCGCCGAGCCGCCTGAGGATTATCAGGTCGACCGGCTGGACAAACTGGCGCTGGAGCCGAATGTCATTCCTTCGCTGCTGGCGCTGCAAAAGGCTGGCTTTAAACTGGTGATGATCACGAATCAGGATGGACTGGGCACCGCCTGCTTCCCGCAGGAAGACTTTGATCCGCCACATGATCTGATGATGCAGATCTTCTCCTCTCAGGGAATTGCCTTCGAACGTGTGCTGATCTGCCCGCACCTGCCGTCCGACAACTGTGACTGCCGCAAACCGAAAACGGCGCTGGTTGACGCGTTCCTGAAAGACAACGTGATGGACAGCGGCAACAGCTATGTCATCGGCGATCGGGAAACGGATATCGAACTGGCGAAAAACCTGGGGATCACCGGTCTGCGCTACCAGCGAGACGGGCTGAACTGGGCTGATATCGTCGCCCAGCTGACCCGCCGCGATCGGCACGCGCACGTCAGCCGGGTGACGCGCGAAACGGCCATCGACGTCAACGTCTGGCTTGACCGTGAGGGAGAGAGCAAAATCAGCACTGGCGTCGGCTTCTTCGACCACATGCTGGACCAGATCGCCACTCATGGCGGCTTCCGCATGCAGGTTGAAGTCAAAGGCGATCTGTACATCGACGACCACCACACGGTAGAAGATACCGCGTTGGCGCTGGGCGAAGCATTGAATAAGGCGCTGGGCGATAAACGCGGTATCGGCCGCTTCGGTTTCGTGCTGCCGATGGACGAATGTCTGGCTCGCTGTGCGCTGGATATCTCCGGTCGCCCGCACTTGGAATATAAAGCGGAATTTAACTATCAGCGCGTGGGCGATCTGAGCACGGAAATGGTCGAACACTTCTTCCGTTCGCTGTCTTATGCGATGGCTTGCACGTTGCACCTCAAGACCAAAGGCCGCAACGACCACCACCGCGTCGAAAGCTTGTTTAAAGCTTTTGGCCGCGCGCTGCGTCAGGCTATTCGGGTTGAAGGCGATACGCTGCCGAGTTCGAAAGGAGTACTGTAATGGACGTGGTGATTCTGGATACCGGCTGTGCCAATTTGTCCTCCGTCGCCTATGCGGTGAAACGTCTGGGCTATGATCCGGTCATCAGCCGCGAGTCGGACGTGGTATTACACGCCGATAAACTGTTTCTACCGGGCGTCGGTACGGCACAGGCCGCGATGAATCAGTTGAGAGAACGCGATCTGATCGACCTGATCAAGGCCTGCACCCAGCCCGTTTTGGGCATCTGTTTAGGTATGCAGCTTCTTGGCAGCGCCAGCGATGAGAACGGTGGCATCGACACCCTGGGCATCGTGGATGCGCCCGTGTTGAAAATGGAAGACAAAGGCCTGCCTCTGCCGCACATGGGATGGAATCAATTGACGCCACAGGCGGGTCACCGCCTGTTCCGCGACATTCCTGAAGACGCTTACTTCTACTTCGTGCACAGCTACGCTATGCCGGTCTGCGCCGATACCATCGCTCAGGCTCAATACGGCGACGCCTTTACGGCGGCCGTGCAAAAAGAGAACTTCTATGGCGTGCAGTTCCACCCGGAACGTTCCGGCGCCGCCGGCGCGCAGTTGATGAAAAACTTTCTGGAGATGTAAACGGTCATGATTATTCCCGCTTTAGACTTGATCGACGGGCAGGTTGTCCGTTTGCATCAGGGCGATTACGGACAGCAGCGGCAATACGGCAGCGATCCGCTTCCTCGCCTGCAGGATTATCAGCAGCAAGGCGCACAGGTGCTGCATCTGGTTGATTTAACCGGGGCGAAAGACCCGGCCGCTCGTCAGATCCCTCTGCTGAAAACGCTGTTGGCAGGCGTCTCCGTGCCGGTACAGGTCGGCGGCGGTATCCGCACCGAGCAGGACGTAGAAGCCCTGTTGGAAGCCGGCGCCCGCCGCGTCGTCATCGGCTCCACCGCGGTAAAAGAACCGGAATTGGTGCAGTCGTGGTTTACCCGTTACGGCGCCGAGGCATTAGTACTGGCGCTGGACGTGCGTATTGATGCCGACGGCGTCAAAAATGTGGCGATCAGCGGTTGGCAGGAGAATTCGGGGATCACGCTGGAGCAGACCGTCGAGCGCTTTCTGCCGTTCGGTTTGCGTCACGTGCTGTGCACCGATATTTCACGCGACGGCACGTTGCAGGGCTCAAACGTCGATCTTTATCGAGAGATCAGCCAGCAATATCCGCAGGTGGCGTTTCAGGCTTCCGGCGGTATTGGCTCTCTGGCAGATATCGACTCGTTGCGCGGCAGCGGCGTGCAAGGCGTCATCGTGGGTCGCGCCCTGCTGGAAGGAAAATTTAACGTAGCGGAGGCCATTGCATGCTGGCAAAACGGATAATTCCCTGTCTCGACGTTCGTGACGGGCAGGTGGTCAAAGGCGTTCAATTCCGCAACCACGAAATTATTGGCGATATCGTTCCTCTAGCGCAGCGCTATGCGCAAGAAGGCGCGGACGAACTGGTGTTCTACGATATTACGGCGTCTTCCGACGGCCGCGTCGTGGATAAAACCTGGGTCTCTCGCGTGGCAGAAGTGATCGATATCCCCTTCTGCGTAGCCGGCGGTATCAAAAGTCTGGAAGAAGCCGCCCAGATCCTGTCGTTCGGCGCGGATAAAATTTCCATCAACTCGCCGGCGCTGGCCGACCCGACGTTGATTTCCCGATTGGCCGACCGCTTCGGCGTCCAATGCATCGTGGTCGGGATTGATACCTGGCATGATGCCGACACCGGGCGTTATCATGTTAATCAATACACCGGCGACGAAAATCGCACCCGCGTCACTCAGTGGGAGACGCTGGACTGGGTTCAGGAAGTTCAGAAGCTCGGCGCAGGTGAAATTGTTCTCAACATGATGAACCAGGACGGCGTCCGCAACGGCTACGATCTGGAACAACTGCGGCAGGTACGAGACGTCTGTCAGGTGCCATTGATCGCCTCCGGCGGCGCCGGCGCTCGCGAGCATTTTCTGGAAGCATTTCAGAATGCACGCGTCGATGGCGCGCTGGCGGCATCTGTCTTCCATAAACAAATCATTAATATTGGCGAACTAAAACAGTTCCTCAAGCAACAAGGCGTGGAGATCCGGGTGTGTTAACAGAACAACAAAGAAGCCAGTTAGACTGGGAAAAAACCAACGGCATGCTGCCAGCTATCGTACAACATGCCGTCTCCGGCGAAGTGCTGATGCTGGGTTATATGAATCCGCAAGCACTGCAGTCGACCGAAGAAACAGGAAAAGTCACCTTTTTCTCCCGCACCAAAAACCGACTGTGGACCAAAGGCGAAACCTCAGGCAATGTCCTGAACGTCGTCTCCATCACGCCGGACTGTGATAACGATACCCTGCTGGTTCTGGCCAATCCGGTTGGCCCTACCTGCCATACCGGCACAAGCAGCTGCTTCGCACCGGCCGCCAGCCAATGGCAGTTTCTGTTTGAGCTGGAACAGCTGTTAGCCAGCCGCAAGAGCGCCGATCCGGAAAGTTCCTACACCGCGCGGCTGTATGCCAGCGGCACGAAGCGTATCGCACAAAAAGTCGGCGAAGAAGGATTGGAGACTGCGCTGGCCGCAACGGTACATGACAGGGAGGAATTGACCAACGAAGCCTCCGATTTGATGTACCACCTGCTGGTACTGCTTCAGGATCAGGACTTGGATCTGGCGACCATTATAGGCTGTCTGCAACAACGTCATACCCAGTAATCGCCCCTCTACGTGGGTCACCCCTGGAGTCGCTGGGGTGACCCACATCTCGAAATTCGCGTGTACATCCCCGATAGCGACGCCAGCCGCTGTCTGCATGTCACCCAAATCGGCTTAGTTCGCCTTATCACACACCGAGCTAATTGTCCTCGCCGAGGTCCCGGTTTTAAAGCATCCGGCACGTGCGTCAGCCCTGCTCCTCATCATTTCTGAGGATGTTTAATGGTCTACACCTTTGACGTCTCAAAAACGCTGCATATCGGCTATATGATGCCTCAGTACACTGCGCCGTACATTCGCCGCCGCTGCCGCTTTCCCTTTTCCCCTCACAGAGGCTGCCACTCAGACCACGTCGCTTGACGTTGCCATGGCTGGTCGTTTCGCCTGAGTCTTTCTGGCATACCTCTGACGATTAGTGATGACCGATAGATTTATTCAAGTCACTCGCCCCACAATCATTAATAATGATAGAGATAAGCTAGTGGGCCGAATCTCAGATAGAAAAAAGGCGCCTTTTAAGGGCGCCTTTTAGAATTTTTACTTAGCTGTCTGTTGCACGTAATGCCGCGCAAGAGGGCGTTTAACTACAACCGTTAATCAGCCGTAGATATTCGCACGATCGCGCAGTTCCTTGCCAGGTTTGAAATGAGGAACGTATTTACCTTCAAGTTCCACCTTTTCACCTGTCTTCGGGTTACGTCCGACACGCGGTGCACGGTAGTGAAGTGAGAAACTGCCGAACCCACGGATCTCAATACGATCGCCTTCTGCCAGCGTACTCGCCATCTGCTCGAGCATCTCTTTCACCGCGTCCTCGACCAACTTGGCCGGGATATGAGATTGCTGTCCAGCAAGTCTTTCAATAAGCTCAGACTTGGTCATAGTTCCTCCAAGTATATGGTCTCTTAAAAACCATAGTAACTTACTACCGTTTGAGACCGGGCGGCATGGCGCCACCCGGTCCACCGTGATTATTCGCCTTTAGCTGCTTTGAAAGCTTCAGCCATTGCATTGGAGAAGTTGCTTTCGTCCTGTTTGTTGTTAACAGAAGCGATTGCATCTTTCTCGTCAGCTTCGTCTTTAGCACGAACAGACAGGCTAACTACGCGATTCTTACGGTCAACACCGGTGTACTTCGCTTCAACGGAATCGCCAACGCTCAGAACCAGAGTTGCGTCTTCAACGCGGTCACGCGCGGCTTCAGAAGCACGCAGGTAACCTTCAACGCCATCAGCTAATTCAACTGTAGCACCTTTAGCGTCAACGGCAGTAACTTTACCCGTAACAATCGCACCTTTCTTGTTCATAGACAGGTAGTTGTTGAACGGATCTTCAGCCAGCTGTTTAACGCCCAGGGAGATGCGCTCACGCTCTGCATCAACCTGCAGGACAACGGCAGCGATTTCGTCGCCTTTCTTGTACTCGCGAACAGCTTCTTCGCCAGCGACGTTCCAGGAGATGTCGGACAGGTGAACCAGACCGTCAATGCCGCCGTCCAGACCGATGAAGATACCGAAGTCAGTGATAGACTTGATCTTACCTTCTACGCGGTCACCCTTGTTGTGGGTTTCAGCGAACTGCTGCCACGGGTTGGATTTGCACTGTTTCAGGCCCAGGGAGATACGACGACGTTCTTCGTCGATATCCAGAACCATAACTTCAACCACGTCGCCCACGTTGACCACTTTAGACGGATGGATGTTTTTGTTGGTCCAATCCATTTCGGAAACGTGAACCAGACCTTCAACGCCTTCTTCGATTTCAACGAAGCAGCCATAGTCAGTCAGGTTGGTTACGCGACCCGTCAGACGAGTGCTTTCCGGGTAACGTTTAGCGATAGCAACCCAAGGATCCTCGCCCAGCTGTTTCAGACCCAGAGAGACACGGGTACGTTCGCGGTCGAATTTGAGCACCTTAACGTTGATTTCATCGCCAACGTTGACGATTTCGCTCGGATGCTTAACGCGTTTCCAAGCCATGTCAGTGATGTGCAGCAGGCCGTCAACGCCGCCCAGATCAACGAATGCACCGTAGTCAGTGAGGTTCTTAACGATACCTTTAACTTCCATGCCTTCCTGCAGGTTTTCCAGCAGCTGATCGCGCTCTGCGCTGTTTTCGGATTCGATAACTGCACGGCGGGAAACCACAACGTTGTTACGTTTCTGGTCCAGCTTGATCACTTTGAACTCAAGCTCTTTGCCTTCCAGGTGCAGCGTGTCACGTACCGGACGCACGTCTACCAGGGAGCCAGGCAGGAACGCACGAATACCGTTCAGCTCAACGGTGAAACCACCTTTAACTTTACCGTTGATAACACCAGTAACAGTCGCAGCTTCTTCGTAAGCTTTTTCCAGCATCAGCCATGCTTCGTGACGCTTAGCTTTCTCACGAGACAGCAGCGTTTCGCCGAAGCCGTCTTCGACAGCGTCCAGTGCAACGTCAACTTCATCGCCAACCTGAATTTCAATTTCGCCCTGCGCGTTCTTGAACTGCTCAGCCGGAATGGCGGACTCAGATTTCAGACCGGCGTCAACCAGTACGACATCTTTGTCGATAGCAACAACAACACCGCGAACGATGGAACCCGGACGGGTTTCGATTTCTTTCAGGGATTCTTCAAAGAGTTGAGCAAAAGATTCAGTCATGTTGATAATCTTAGGGTTTCTTAATTTAACGTCCATCTGGCATCCTGCTCGATGGGGCTGTTTCACATACCTCGCTACGCATCCTTACAGCGAGGTGGGATTATTTATTGGTTTGCCGGACCCAGCTTTTGACTTACATAAGCCAGCGCCCTTTCAACCACTTCATTTAACGACATCTCGGTCGAGTCCAGCACCAGGGCTTCCGGCGCCGGCACCAACGGTGCTACGGCTCGATTACGATCGCGATCGTCGCGTTCTTTAATCTCGGATAAAAGACGTTCAAAGTTAACACTAAAGCCTTTCTCCTGCAACTGCAGCATGCGGCGTTGCGCACGCTCTTCCGCGCTGGCGTCGAGAAAAATCTTCACGGCCGCATCGGGAAAGACGACGGTTCCCATATCCCGTCCATCGGCAATGAGGCCGGGCGCTTCGCGAAAAGCGCGTTGACGCCGCAGCAGCGCCTCACGTACGCGGGGAAATGCCGCTGTCTGCGACGCCGTGTTGCCCACTTCTTCAGTGCGAATTGCCAGACTGACGTCTTCACCTTCCAGTACGACTTTCAACTGCCCGTCTTCGGGAACGAAACGGACATCAAGGTGCGTCGCCAGCGGCACCAACGCTTCTTCAGAGTGGATATCCACCTGGTGATGCAAAGCCGCCAGCGCCAATACGCGATAGATAGCGCCTGAATCCAACAGATTCCAGTGCAACGCTTCCGCTAATGCCTTGCATAGCGTGCCTTTACCCGCGCCACTCGGCCCGTCAACCGTAATTACCGGTGCAGTCACCGCCATGTTCTTCTCCTTCACACAGGGAAAATCTTCGTGCCATTGTAGACAATAAAGTCAGCTATTATACGCCGACATAGCGATAAACATTAAATAAAAGGCTTGCACCTGCTAAATATTCGGCGAATTCTTATACAAATAGCGAATAAAACTATTCAGGGAGGTAAGCGCCCCCCCTGAAAGCAGAGGCATTAAGCAAACTGACTCAGTCTGGCCAATTGTTCAAAATAATCGGGGAAGGTTTTCGCCGTGCATTTAGGGTCGAGGATCGTTACCGGCGTATCAGATAATGCCAATAACGAGAAACACATCGCCATGCGGTGGTCGTTATACGTACCGATTTCAGCTGACGTCAGCTGTTTCGGCGGAGTGATGCGGATATAGTCATGCCCTTCTTCTACTTCAGCGCCGGCTTTACGCAACTCGGTGGCCATCGCGGCTAAACGATCGGTCTCCTTGACGCGCCAGTTGTAGATATTGCGCAGCGTGGTAGTGCCTCCCTCCGCAAACAGGGCCGTAGTAGCGATGGTCATGGCCGCGTCGGGAATATGGTTCATGTCCATGTCGATCGCATGTAGCGCATTGCGCTCGCATTCGATGTAGTCATCGCCCCAACGGATAATCGCCCCCATTTTTTCCAGCACATCGGCAAAACGAACATCGCCCTGAACGCTGTGGCGACCTACGCCAGTCACTCGCACCACTCCGCCCCGAATGGCGCCGGCAGCCAGAAAATAGGATGCAGAGGACGCATCCCCTTCCACCAAATAATCACCCGGAGAACGATAGCGCTGTTGCCCCGCAACCTGGAACGTTTGATATCCCTTATTTTCAACGGTGATGCCGAACGATTCCATCATATGCAAGGTGATGTCGATGTACGGCTTGGAAACCAAATCACCCTTGATACTGATACGCGTATCCTGAGGCGCCAGCGGCGACATCATCAGCAACGCCGTCAGGAACTGACTCGATACGCTGCCGTCCACCGTAATATCGCCGCCCTGGAAACCACCGCGCAAACGCAGCGGCGGATAGTTTTCCTGCTCCAGATAGTCGATGCGCGCGCCACCCTGACGCAGAGAATCTACGAGGTGACCGATGGGACGCTCTTTCATGCGCGGTTCGCCTGTCAGGACGATATCCCCTTCGCTTAGGCACAACGCGGCAGCCAGCGGACGCATCGCAGTTCCGGCATTTCCAAGGAACAATTCGAGCGGCTCACTGACATGAAACGGATGGCCTAGTCCCACGATGTCGCACTGGGTACGGTCCGCAGACAATTGATAGCTGACGCCTAACGCCTTGAGCGCATTCAGCATGTGACGTACGTCATCGCTATCCAGCAAGTTGGTTAAGCGCGTCGTGCCTTCCGCCAGCGCCGCCAATAGCAACGCGCGGTTGGATACGCTTTTCGAACCAGGGAGATTGATCGTGCCGTTAACACGTTTTACGGGTTGTAGGGTCAGGGATTCCTGCATGAGAATTGTTGTCTCCAAAATATTGATATAAAAACCCCGGTATCAGACCGGGGTTTTTATATAGAGCGACCACGGCCGCATGATGCGGTATCAGCCGTGGCGACGTTCGAAATCAGCCATAAACTCGGTCAAGGCCTTCACGCCTTCCAGGGGCATCGCATTATAGATGGATGCACGCATGCCGCCAACGGCACGGTGCCCTTTCAACGCATGCAGGCCAGCGCTCTGCGCTTCTTGCAGAAATACGCTGTCCAGCGCGGCATCCGCCAGCAGGAAAGGCACATTCATGCGGGAGCGGTTGGATGCCGCTACATCGTTGCTATAGAAATCACTGCGATCGATGGCGGAGTAAAGCAGCTCGGCCTTGGCCTGATTCTTCTTCTCCATCTCGACCAACCCGCCCTGCGCTTTGAGCCATTTAAACACCAGCCCGGAGAGATACCAGGCAAATGTCGGCGGCGTATTATACATGGAATCGTTGTCGGCCAGAATTTTGTAATCCAGCATAGACGGTAATTCCCGGCGAGATTTACCCAGCAAGTCGTCGCGTACAATCACCAGCGTCAGGCCGGCAGGACCGATGTTTTTCTGTGCGCCAGCATAGATTACGCCGTAGCGAGTCACATCAATGGCGCGGGACAGAATGCTTGAGGAGTAGTCGGCCACCACAACTTTGTCGCCGAACTCAGGCTGCTCTTCGATGGCCATGCCGTCGATGGTTTCATTCGGGCAGTAATGGACAAAAGCGGCATCGTCCGACAGCGCCCACTCGCGCATTGGTTTTACTGCCCGCAGGCCATCCACGCGCGTTTTCACGTCAATGACGTTAGGCGTGCCATATTTCTGCGCTTCATTAATGGCGCTGTGGGCCCAATAACCGCCATCGATATAGTCAGCTTTGTGATTGTCGCCCAACAAGTTCATCGGCACCGCCGCAAATTGCGCACGCGCCCCGCCGTGGCAAAAAAGGACTTTATAGTTGGAGGGGATATTGAGGAGATCGCGCAGATCCTGTTCTGACTCGGTGGCGACCCGGATAAATTCTTTGCTACGGTGGCTGATTTCCATCACTGACGTCCCCAGCCCCTGCCAGTTACACAATTCCTGTTGCGCTTGACGCAATACATCGGTCGGCAGCATCGCCGGACCGGCGCTAAAATTAAAAACCTGAGTCATTTCCCCTCACCACATTCTGTCTAAAATATAAAAAAAATGGCGACCTGAGTTGTCGCTGGTTTTGCTTGATTATTGGTTTTATCACTCGTTATTCGCGCCTGCAACGCTTATTCACCCCGGTTGCCGAAAACGTTGCCAACCGCGAGCCGATGCCGTCCTTCCACCTGTTGCCCGCCTGTTACAGAGAATAAATAGAGTCGGCGCATAAAAGGCCGTATCATGCCTTTTTTGCAAAAAAACAACCGAGTGAGCAACATGACCCAAACGTTTATCCCAGGCAAAGACGCCGCCCTGGAAGACTCCATCGCCCGTTTTCAACAGCAGCTCCAAGACCTGGGGTTCAATATCGAAGAAGCTTCTTGGCTGAATCCGGTGCCTAACGTCTGGTCTGTCCATATCCGCGACCGTGATTGCGCGTTATGTTTTACCAACGGTAAAGGCTCAACGAAAAAAGCGGCGTTGGCTTCCGCGCTTGGCGAGTATTTCGAGCGTCTGTCCACCAACTATTTCTTCGCCGATTTCTATCTGGGCCAAACCCTCGCTCACGGTGACTTCGTCCATTATCCGGACGAAAAATGGTTCGCCCTGCCAGAGGACGATACGCTGCCCGACGGCATCCTCGACGAGCGGCTGCACGCTTTCTACAATCCTGAACAGGAACTGGCCGCGAGCGACCTTATCGATCTGCAGTCCGGCAACGCCGAACGCGGTATCTGCGCGCTGCCTTTCACGCGCCAGTCCGATCTTCAGACGGTTTATATTCCGGTCAACATTATCGGCAATCTGTATGTTTCCAACGGGATGTCTGCTGGCAACAGCGCTAACGAAGCGCGCGTTCAGGGACTTTCCGAAGTGTTCGAGCGCTATGTTAAGAACAAAATCATCGCGGAAGCCATTAGCCTGCCGAAAATTCCGGCGGATGTGCTGTCCCGCTATCCCGGCGTTGTCGAAGCCATCACCACGTTAGAGCAGGAAGGTTTCCCGATTTTCGCCTTTGACGCCTCTCTGGGCGGAAAATACCCGGTGATCTGCGTGGTGTTGTTCAACCCGGCCAACGGCACCTGCTTCGCTTCGTTCGGCGCGCACCCTAACTTCGGCGTCGCGCTGGAGCGCACTGTGACGGAGCTGTTGCAGGGACGCGGGTTGAAAGATCTGGATGTCTTTACCCCGCCGACGTTCGACAATGATGAAGTCGCCGAGCACACAAACCTGGAGACGCACTTCATCGACTCCAGCGGTTTGATCTCCTGGGATCTCTTTAAAGACGAGTCCGATTACGCCTTTAGCGACTGGGATTTCAGCGGTACGACCGAGCAGGAATTGGCGACGCTGATGGACATCTTCCGGACGGAAGACGCAGAGGTGTATATCGCTGATTATGAGCATCTCTCCGTTTACGCCTGCCGTATTTTGGTACCCGGCATCTCAGATATTTATCCCGCCGAAGACCTCCTGCTGGCCAATAACAGCATGGGCGCGCATTTGCGCGAGACCTTACTGACTTTGCCTGACAGTCAATTAGAACAGGAAGAGTATCTGGGGCTGCTGCAACAACTCGACGACGAAGGGCTGGACGACTTCACCCGCGTACGCGAACTGTTAGGTATCGCGACCGGCAAAGATAACGGCTGGTTCACGCTGCGAATCGGAGAACTTAAATCCATGCTCGCGCTGGCGGGCGGCGATCTGGAACAGGCGCTAAACTGGGTCGAATGGTCACGGGATTTCAACCAGTCTGTCTTCAGCCAGGAACACAGCAACTATTATCGCTGCCTGCAAACCCTCTTGGAACTAGCGCTGGAACCGGAAAGAGAGGCGGCACAGTATTACGATGCGTTAGTTAAGATGTACGGCCAGAATACTGTTGAAGATGCCAGCGCGGCCATCGCGGGCGAATCCTGCTTCTATAAGCTTTTCTCTGTCGATGCCTCTCTGACCGCTTTGCCAGCTCATCAGTCTCTGCTGGCGGCCTATGAAAAGCTGCAACAGGCCAAACGTAAACACTGGCAGTCTTAACCGTCCTATCAGTACGGCAAGCTTATGCTTGCCGTGTCTCAACATGATCCCGTTTTTTATTAGTTGGGTATATATTTACACTCTGATGGATTCCCATTGCTGCAACAATGCTTTACACTCCCCGCGGCTGTTCACCCCGGTTTCCGTTTTTCATCAGTCAATATTATTTTTGATTGAGCTAGGGTTATTTTTTTCTAACACCTTAATTTAATTATGGATATTATTTTCGATGTTACTGGTTGGTTAAATTTCGACTGATGGCGATGAACTTAACCGCTATAATTACGATATAAGCGCGGTTTTTTAATAAAAAACACCTATTTCAATGTATCCGATTAAACGTTTTTTATATTTTTTAAAAAATATTTTTTCGTTAAAAATCATTCGGTTAACCTAAATTTCATCGCATAACAGACGGTCCAATACCCACCAAGTACCCGCCGTTATGATCCATATCAAATTTCGCATTAATATGCTTTGTTAATATCACTGCGCTGATAAACTTTAAGAGAGAGTTAGTGTGAAAGCTGACAACCCCTTTACTCTGCTACTACCGACAGCAATGGCAAAAGTTGCTGAAGATGCAGGTGTCTATAAAGCGACAAAAAAACCGCTTACTACATTTTCCCTCGCGATATGTGCGGGAGTTTTCATCTCCATCGCATTTGTTTTCTACATCACTGCCACGACCGGGTCAGCCACTATGCCTTTCGGCATGGCCAAGCTGATCGGCGGTATCTGCTTTTCTCTAGGGCTGATGCTAGTGGTGGTCTGCGGCGCAGATTTGTTTACGTCCACCGTGTTGATTCTTGTGGCTAAGGCCAGCGACCGCATTACTTGGCGTCAGTTAAGCTGTAACTGGGTGAACGTTTATTTTGGGAACCTGGTGGGAGCGCTGATCTTTGTTGCGCTGATTTGGTTCTCGGGCGAACACACGGTCGCTAACGGCGCATGGGGCTTGAATGTTCTGCAGACAGCGAATCACAAGCTGGAGCATACGTTCACTGAAGCGCTGAGCCTCGGCATTCTGGCAAATCTGATGGTCTGTCTGGCCGTCTGGATGAGTTACTCCGGCCGTACCCTGCTCGACAAATGTCTGGTCATGGTTTTGCCGGTAGCCATGTTCGTGGCCAGCGGCTTTGAGCATAGCATTGCAAACATGTTCATGATTCCCATGGGAATTGTGATTAAAAACTTCGCTTCGGAAGAGTTCTGGCATGCCATTGGGATGGCGCCGAGCCAATTCGAACACCTGACCATCCACAATTTTATTGTCGATAACCTGATCCCGGTCACTATCGGCAACATCATTGGGGGCGGGTTGTTGGTAGGCTTAACTTATTGGGTTATTTATTTGCGCGGTGGAGACAAGCACTAGGGTGTTATCGGCCGCAACATCGGGTTTTAAAAATCCATACAAAAGGTAGGTGTAAAATGACCGATCTGAATGAAAAATTAGCCAATGCATGGCATGGTTTTAGCAAAGGTGAATGGCAGAATGAAGTCAATGTTCGCGACTTCATCCAGAAAAACTACACGCCGTATGAAGGCGATGAGTCTTTCCTGGCGGGCGCTACTCCTGCGACCAGCGCGCTGTGGGATAAAGTCATGGAAGGCATCAAACAGGAAAACCGCACTCATGCGCCTGTTGATTTCGATACCGATCTTGCTGCCACTATCACCTCACATGACGCGGGCTACATCGATAGCAAGCTTGAAAAAGTGGTTGGTCTGCAGACTGATGCTCCGTTGAAACGCGCACTTATCCCCTTCGGCGGCATTAAGATGGTTGAAGGTTCTTGCAAGGCATACAACCGCGAGCTGGATCCGGAACTGAAAAAAATCTTCACCGAATACCGTAAAACGCACAACCAGGGCGTGTTTGACGTTTATACCCCGGACATCCTGCGTTGCCGTAAATCCGGTGTTCTGACCGGTCTGCCGGATGCGTATGGCCGTGGCCGTATCATCGGTGACTACCGTCGCGTTGCGCTGTACGGTATCGACTACCTGATGAAAGAGAAATTCGCACAGTTCAGCTCTCTGCAGAGCAAACTGGAAAACGGCGAAGATCTGGAATCAACTATCCGTCTGCGTGAAGAAATCGCTGAACAGCATCGCGCTCTGGGACAGATCAAAGAAATGGCAGCCAAATATGGTTGTGATATCTCTGCTCCGGCAACGACCGCTCAGGAAGCCGTACAGTGGACCTACTTCGGTTACCTGGCTGCCGTTAAGTCTCAGAACGGCGCCGCGATGTCCTTCGGTCGTGTTTCTACCTTCCTGGATATCTTCATCGAACGCGACCTCAAAGCGGGCAAAATCACCGAACAGGACGCTCAGGAACTGATCGACCATCTGGTCATGAAACTGCGTATGGTTCGCTTCCTGCGTACCCCTGAATACGATGAGCTGTTCTCCGGCGACCCGATTTGGGCAACGGAATCTCTGGCCGGTATGGGCCTGGATGGCCGTACGCTGGTCACCAAAACCAGCTTCCGTTTCCTGAACACCCTCTACACCATGGGGCCGTCTCCGGAACCGAACATGACCATCCTGTGGTCTGAAAAACTGCCGTCAAACTTCAAAAAATACGCGGCTAAAGTCTCCATCGATACCTCTTCTCTGCAGTACGAGAATGATGATCTGATGCGCCCTGACTTTAACAATGACGACTACGCCATCGCCTGTTGCGTTAGCCCGATGGTTGTGGGCAAACAGATGCAGTTCTTCGGCGCGCGCGCCAACCTGGCGAAAACCATGCTGTATGCCATCAACGGTGGTATGGACGAAAAAATGAAGATGCAGGTTGGCCCGAAATCTGCACCGATCATGAGCGAAACCCTGAACTTCGACGAAGTCATGGAACGCATGGATCACTTCATGGACTGGCTGGCTAAACAGTACGTCACCGCGCTGAATATCATTCACTATATGCATGACAAGTACAGCTACGAAGCCTCTCTGATGGCGCTGCACGACCGTGATGTATATCGCACCATGGCATGCGGCATCGCCGGTCTGTCTGTTGCGGCTGACTCCCTGTCCGCTATCAAATACGCCAAAGTAAAACCTGTCCGTGACGAAGACGGCCTGGCTATCGACTTTGACATTGAAGGCGAATACCCGCAGTTCGGTAACAACGATCCGCGCGTAGACGACCTGGCCTGTGACCTGGTTGAACGCTTCATGAAGAAAATTCAGAAGCTGAACACTTACCGCGGCGCCGTCCCGACTCAGTCCGTACTGACCATCACCTCCAACGTGGTATACGGTAAGAAAACGGGTAACACGCCGGATGGTCGTCGCGCTGGCGCCCCATTTGGACCAGGTGCTAACCCGATGCACGGTCGTGACCAAAAAGGGGCTGTCGCTTCTCTGACTTCTGTCGCCAAACTGCCGTTCGCTTACGCTAAAGATGGTATCTCCTATACCTTCTCTATCGTGCCGAACGCTCTGGGTAAAGACGACGATGTTCGTAAAGCCAATCTGGCAGGCCTGATGGACGGTTACTTCCACCACGAAGCATCCAACAACGTAGAAGGTGGTCAGCACCTGAACGTGAACGTGATGAACCGTGAAATGTTGCTCGACGCTATGGAAAACCCGGAAAAATATCCGCAGTTGACCATCCGCGTCTCTGGTTACGCAGTGCGCTTTAACTCGCTGACCAAAGAACAGCAGCAGGACGTGATTACGCGTACTTTCACGCAGTCCATCTAATTATCATGTCTGCCTGGAAAGGCGTAAAATAAAGGCTCCACTCTGTGGGGCCTTTTTTCACCGCTTCGCCGGAGTATTCCGAGCCTGTTTTGTCAGCCCGCTGTGACCGTTTACCAGGGAGGGCTGCCAAAACAGATTCGACGCAGCGTCATCATGATGTATTCCATGCACAATGACGTCATTCTGCGCCCCAGCTGGCCGCTATTGTTCGGCCCAACCCGGAGAAACCTCGCAATGTCAGTAATTGGTCGTATTCACTCTTTCGAATCCTGTGGAACCGTCGACGGTCCAGGCATTCGCTTCATCGTCTTCTTCCAGGGATGTTTGATGCGCTGTCTCTACTGCCACAACCGTGACACCTGGGATACTCACGGCGGTAAAGAGATTACGGTAGAAGAACTGATGAAAGAGGTGGTCACCTATCGTCATTACATGAATGCTTCCGGCGGCGGCGTGACGGCCTCCGGTGGTGAAGCTATTCTGCAAGCGGAATTCGTTCGCGATTGGTTTCGCGCCTGTCAGGAACAGGGTATTAACACCTGTCTTGATACCAATGGATTTGTTCGTCGTTACGATCCGGTTATTGACGAACTGCTGGATGCCACCGATTTGGTGATGCTGGACTTGAAACAGCTTGACGATACCATCCACCAAAATCTGGTCGGCGTTTCCAATCATCGTACGCTGGAATTCGCACGCTACCTCGCCAAACGTAACCAGAGAACATGGATTCGATATGTGGTCGTGCCCGGTTGGTCCGATGACGATAAGTCAGCACATATGCTGGGAGAATTCACCCAAGAAATGGGTAATATCGAGAAGATTGAACTCCTGCCCTACCACGAACTAGGTAAACACAAATGGGTCGCTATGGGTGAGGAATACCAATTGGATGGCGTTAAACCACCGAAGGCGGAAACGATGAACCGCGTTAAATCCATTCTTGAAAGCTACGGTCATCACGTCGTTTATTAAACAGTCGTCACAAGCCGGTCTGCGTATGACCGGCTCAATGAATAATCCGTCAGGCCGCTGCCAGCGGATTGGGGTGTTGATGATTGGCCTTTTTCAGCAGCATGACGAGATAACAGAAAGCAATGGCGCCAATGAGGACGAAAAGCAATTTGTCGGAGTATGACTGCATCAACATTGCCGCCAAACTCGGTCCCGTCAGGCTGCCTATCGTGTAACTCAACAACAAAGCCTGATTCATCGCTACCAACTCTCCCGCCGCCACTTTCTCGCAGGCCCAGGACATAGCCACGGGATAGAGCGTAAATGCCGCGCAACCCAAAATGAATAACGCCGGCACCATCGCATAGCGACTGAAGCCTAGCATCATGATACAGCCGATGATCACCGCGAACACCAGCACTCTCAGCACCATCAGACGACCATAGCGGTCCGCCATTTTGCCTACCGGCCATTGTCCAAAAATACCGGCGCTAATCAGCAATGCCATCCAGTAACCGACCTGAGCGTCACTCATCCCCTGATGGGCAAGATAAAGCGGCATCAGACCATACATCGATCCCAAGATGATACCGGAAATCACACAGCCGTTAATGCCTAAACGGGCCGTACGGTAACGTAACATCTGCCAAACATTCACCTTATGCGTCATGATTTGTGGCGGGGAAAGGCGGGCAAACAGCATCGGTAATACGCTGAGTACGACCAGCGTCACAGCCCACGGCAAGACGCTGAACACATCGGTTCGGACCATGCTCAGCAAGAGTTGACCCACGACGCTCCCCAGATAGTACGCCATCATGTACGCCGCCAGCAGTTGCCCACGATGAGTGGCGTGACCGCTACAAAGCAGCGCGCTTTCCGCGACAACCCATATTAACGCGCAGCCTACGCCAGCAACCAGGCGCCATACTAACCAACTCCAGAAATCGACAGACAACGCCAGAGCCGCGGTGGCGATTGCCAGCAGAATAGCCGCAAGGTAGTAGGAACGATTGAATCCTAAACGGTGGATCAAGGCTCCAGCCAACAACGTACCAATCAGGTTGCCACTGAAGTAAGAGGACCCCACTAGCCCGACTTGCCATACAGACAGCTGTTGAGCATTCAACCAAAGGGGAACGAGCGTATTGAGCACAGCAATGCAGACCGTTAGCAGCAGGAGACCGCTAAGCAGCAAAATGACCGGGCGTGTATAGGTGAACATGGGTCGATGACCATGAGAGAAGATATTTTGCGCGCATCATGCCACCAGCAAAGTTAAAGTCAATCTGTGTTAAGTGAGTGACAGCACGATTTGTTCATGCTGTTAACAGAGGGTGTCTCAATCACATTCGATCGCATCTCGGCTGGCTGCAAATTTAACGATGACCGCTTTTCACCCATGACCGTTTAACGCCACATGGAATTTATGGGTGACTGCGGCCCTTCCTCACACGGTGTTTAGAGAGCGAAAGTTCAGGCATAAAAAAAGCGCCCCCTAAGGGCGCTTCTCTGGGCTTGAATCGCTTAGCCAATAAACTCCAGTCCGTTCATATAAGGACGGAGTACTTCCGGCACTTCTATACGGCCATCAGCCTGCTGATAGTTTTCCATCACGGCGACAAGCGCACGCCCTACAGCCAGACCAGAACCGTTGAGTGTGTGTACCAGACGGGGTTTCTTCTCCCCCTTGTTTCGGCAGCGAGCCTGCATGCGACGCGCCTGGAAATCCCACATATTAGAGCACGAAGAGATTTCACGATAGGTGTTCTGCGCAGGAAGCCATACTTCCAGATCATAGGTTTTGCACGAGCCAAAGCCCATATCGCCCGTGCATAGCAGTACTTTACGATAAGGCAGTTTTAGTAGCTGCAGAATTTTTTCCGCGTGTCCGGTCAACTCTTCCAGCGCCTGCATTGAGTCTTCAGGACGTACAATCTGCACCATTTCGACTTTATCGAACTGATGAACGCGAATCAGACCGCGAGTATCGCGACCATAGGATCCCGCTTCAGAGCGGAAGCACGGCGTATGTGCCGTCATTTTGATCGGCAAGGACTCTTCGTCCAGGATTTCATTACGCACCAGATTGGTCAGCGGCACCTCCGCCGTCGGGATCAAGGCATAATTGCTGCTGTCCGCTTCTTCAGACAACGGTTTGGTATGGAAAAGATCTTCACCAAACTTCGGCAGCTGGCCGGTACCATACAGAGAGTCCTGGTTAACCAGATACGGGACATAGGCTTCTACATAACCATGTTGCTCGGTATGCTGGTCCAGCATGAATTGAGCCAGCGCACGGTGCATGCGCGCAATTTGTCCACGCATTACGGAAAAGCGTGAACCGGTCAGCTTTACGCCGTCGGCCATACTCAAGCCATTGTTTAACTCGCCCAGATCGACGTGATCGCGGGGTTCAAAATCCAACTGTCGCGGCTCGCCCCAGCGGCTGATTTCCTGATTTTCGGTCTCGTCTTTGCCCAACGGCACGCAGTCATCAGGCAGATTAGGGATCGTCAAAGACAGGTCGCGAATCGCGTTTTGAAGTTGTTCGAGTTCTTTCTTCGCAGATTCCAGCTTCTCACCCAATGCGTTAACTTCACGGCGCAGCGGTTCAATGTCTTCGCCACGTGCTTTGGCCGCGCCGATCTCTTTCGATCGGGAGTTACGTTCTGCCAGCAAACTTTCTGTTTCGACCTGTAGAACCTTGCGACGCGCTTCCTGTTCACGCAGCGCCTCAACGTCCAGTTTGAAACCTCGGCGAGCCAATAGTTTTTCGGCAACTGCGTCTAGCTCATTACGCAGTAAATTGGGATCAAGCATGCTAGTCCTGTGCTTTTTTATGGATGAAATAAATATAACAGCGGGCCTGCGAAGGCCCCTGTAGCAGAAAAACATCGGCGATAACCTTACCGCAACGGGTAGGCTAGCGGTAGCGTTTTGTCGGGCTATTTTGATCCTGAGAGGCTAGCCAGGCGAGCTTTTCACCGATCTTTCCCTCTAAGCCGCGCGAGGTTGGATGATAATATTGCGTAGTCGCCATTTCCGAGGGGAAATAGTTCTCGCCAGCCGCATATCCATTGGGTTCATCATGTGCGTAACGATACTCGACACCTAGCCCCATCTCTTTCATGAGCGCGGTAGGCGCATTGCGTAAATGGTCAGGCACATCGAAATCCGGCTTTTCACGGGCATCGCGCATCGCCGCCTTGAATGCCGTATAGACGGCATTGCTTTTCGGTGCGCAGGCCAAATAGACGATAGCCTGAGCAATCGCCCTCTCCCCTTCGGCCGGCCCCACGCGTGTAAAGCAGTCCCACGCGGCAATTGCGACCTGCATACCGCGAGGGTCGGCATTACCCACATCTTCAGATGCAATCGCCAGCAAACGCCGGGCGACATACAGCGGGTCGCCGCCTGCGGTGATAATACGTGCGTACCAGTAGAGTGCCGCATCCGGTGCAGACCCGCGCACTGATTTATGCAAGGCAGAGATCAGGTCGTAATAGCGGTCGCCTTTGTTATCAAAACGGGCGCTGCGTTCACCGGCGACCTCGTTAAGCAAATCGGGTGTCAGATGACGCTCACCGGCGGCGTCGACTTCCGCCATGTCCGACATCATTTCCAGCAAATTTAAAGCGCGCCGAGCATCTCCGTTCACCAGTTCAGACAGCAGGCGTCGCGTCTCGTCCGGCAAGACGATCTGCTGTTTTCCCAGTCCTCGCTCGCCATCCTGCAGCGCTTGCGTCAAGACCAGTTCGATATCCTCCGCTGTCAGCGCTTTCAATAAATAGACGCGGGCGCGGGATAACAATGCCGAATTCAGCTCGAACGAGGGGTTCTCCGTGGTCGCGCCGATGAAGGTGATCGTGCCGTCTTCGATATGAGGGAGAAAAGCGTCCTGTTGGCTTTTATTAAACCGGTGCACTTCGTCCACAAACAAAATGGTGCGGCGTCCAGCCTCACGATTATGCCGCGCGCGCTCTATCGCTTCGCGAATTTCCTTGATGCCTGACGTCACTGCCGAAATACGCTCTACATCGGCATCTCCATAACGACCGATTAATTCCGCCAGCGTGGTTTTTCCTGTTCCCGGAGGGCCCCACAGAATCATCGAATGAAGCTGTCCGGACTCAATCGCGCGCGGCAACGGTTTGCCCGGCCCGAGTAAATGTTGCTGGCCGATATACTGCGCTAACGTGGCTGGCCGCATACGCGCGGCCAGAGGCTGGAATTCATTCTGGGAAAAGTCGAGTGACAGATTACTCACAGACGCCTCACTGACGTTGGTCGTCCACCGCAACCCCTTTGGGCGGTGTGAAAGTGAATTTTGCCGCGTCTACCGCTCCGTTTTGCTGATCTTTGAGGACATAGCTACTGCGCTGACCGTCCTGTTCGGTGGCGGTAAAACCTTTGATAGTGCCATTGCTGGTGACGCTGATAGAGAATTGGCGAAGATTGCCACTGGCAGACTTCGGCATTAGCTCAAAGTCATCGCCTTTCTGCGTGACATGGTAATTTTTCCAATCGCTCGGGCTGTTACGCGTAATCAGGATGAACGGCGTATTCCCCGTTGCATCTTTCACCCAGGTTGCGGTGACTTGCTCAACGAACGGGTTATAGAACCACAATGTCTTGCCGTCGGAAATCAGTACGCTTTCATCAGGCGAAGTCGTTTTCCAATTGAACAGATTCGGACGTTGGACCCACAGTTCGCCTTCACCATCTTGCACCGCAGAACCATCATTGCCCGTCACCTTTTGAGAAAAGCTGGCATGGAAACTGTTAACTTTGCTCAGACGACTTTGCAAATCGCTGGAGGCGTCAGCATGAACGACGCCGGATACCATGCTCGACAGCAAACAACCGGTCATTAACCATTTTTTTATCATACAAAGATCCTTTTACTATCCTGATGGCATCGGTCAGCGGCTGTATCAGACAGCCGCCAAGTGTACTACTTAACTGTAGATCAGCCAGGTAAACCGAAACAGCCGTCGTTGTCTGTAATCTTGGGCTTTACGCATCTTTGCACAGACGACAGCCGTTCAAGTCCGAGTATTATTCCATGGGCGGAGGAGCGAGAACTTCGCGATTACCATTGTGCCCTGGGGAGCTGACAATGCCCTGCGCCTCCATCTGTTCAACAAGACGTGCCGCACGGTTGTAGCCTATGCGGAACTGACGCTGTACACCGGAAATCGACGCGCGGCGTTTTTCCACCACAAAGGCCGCCGCCTGGTCGAACAGCGGGTCAAGCTCTTCATCCCCATCCAGACCCAGATTGCCGCCTTCCCCCTCATCACCGCCTTTAACGATGCTGTCGATGTATTCAGGGCGACCGCGTGCTTTCCAGTCCTGGACGACGGCATGCACTTCCTGATCGCGAACAAATGCGCCATGCACACGCACGGGTATCGAAGAGTTAGGCGCCATATACAACATGTCGCCCATACCCAGCAGGGATTCCGCTCCGCCCTGATCGAGGATAGTTCTGGAGTCAATCTTGCTGGAAACGGTAAACGCGATACGCGTTGGAATGTTGGCCTTAATCAGGCCGGTGATGACATCCACCGACGGGCGCTGCGTCGCCAGCACCAAATGGATACCGGCGGCACGCGCCTTCTGCGCCAGACGCGCAATCAGCTCTTCCACTTTTTTACCCACGGCCATCATCAGGTCGGCGAATTCATCCACCATCACCACGATGTAAGGCAGTTTTTCCAGCATCGGCGGCTGTGTTTCCATGCTGTCGCCTGGCTTCCAGAATGGGTCGGGAATAGGACGCCCCATCGATTCGGCCTGCTCGACACGTTCGTTGTAACCGCTCAGGTTACGCACGCCCAACGCCGACATCAGTTTATAGCGCCGTTCCATTTCGCCGACGCACCAACGCAACGCGTTAGCCGCGTCTTTCATGTCCGTTACGACTTCAGTCAGCAGGTGCGGGATACCTTCGTAGACCGACAGCTCCAACATTTTTGGGTCGATCATGATGAAGCGAACATCTTTCGGCGATGCCTTGTACAACATACTGATAATCATGGCGTTTACGCCGACGGATTTACCGGAACCAGTCGTCCCCGCCACCAGCAAATGCGGCATTTTAGCCAAGTCGGCCACCACCGGCTGGCCCGCGATATCCTTGCCTAATACGACCGACAGCGGCGACGGATTATCGCGGAAACGGTCGCAATCCAGGACTTCCCGCAGGAATACGGTCTGGCGACGTTTGTTAGGCAACTCCAAACCAACGTAGGGTTTGCCGGGGATCACTTCGACAATTCGGACGGCCACCACAGAGAGTGAACGGGCCAAGTCCTTCGCAAGGTTAGAAATTCGAGCCGCTTTTACGCCAGGCGCCAGGTCCAGATCGAAACGCGTGATGACCGGTCCGGGATGATAATCCACGACCGTCGCCTTAACGCGATAATCCGCTAAACGCGCCTCAATGAGTCTTGCCGTCTGTTCCAGCGCGAAATCATCCACCGGGTCTTCATTGCCTGATGGTGGAGTCAGCAGGTCGAAAGAAGGGAACGGCGTGGTAGGTTTCTGTAACGGCTGGTCGTTACGCATCAGGAACGGGTGGATCAGGCTATCCATGATGGACGGAGATGAGTCGTCGTCCTTATCGTCCGCCGCAGCAGGCGCGGGTGTTGATGCCGCTGCCGCGGGCTGAACAGAAGGCGTAACCGCGCTTTGCGAAGCATGATGATCAATGGCAGCGGCCGCCTCTTCCTCAGGAGATAAAGTAAATATCGGCTCGCTTGGCGTATCGTCAACCAGGTCAGCCAGCGGAGAAATAGCGAAAACACTGTCTAACGGCGGAACACTCGTGGGGCGAGGCGATTGAGATGCTTGCGACGACGGCGCTCCCTGATCGGCGGAGTGCTCTTCCGGTCCATCGTTCAACGTGTCGTGACCGTAACGCTCCTGCTGCTGCTCCGCAAAGTCCTGAGCGAGCTGATGCAACAACGCATCGTCCTCTTGTTCTGCTTCGATACTCTCCACTGGCTCGTCGATGCCATTCGGCTGCGCTTGACGTTGAGCTTCTCGCTCCTGCTGTTCCGCAAGGCGCTGCGAAGGCAGCTTGATACCATATGATGCCAGCTCACGCCGCGTCGGAATACGCACAGGATTCGGACGCGGCAATTCCGGCCCGACCCCTTGCTTGATCTGCGGATTCATGTCATCCGCTGACAATGCCGGTGTAAACGGCAGCGAAGACGCCGCCTCAGTTGTCGATACCGTTGCCGCTGCTGTTGCCGCTACCGGCGTGACTGGCGTCGACGGCACGGGGGGCACCCGGTCGACTAAAGGAGTATGATGCGCCGGGTTTTCAGTCAAAGGCTCGGCAGCCGGAGATTCAGGCACGTCGAAAGAATACAGCGGAGGCACTTCACTTTTTTCCGTTTCACTGGCGAGCTTAGCCGTCTCTACGGTGACAACCTTCTGGCTGTCAATCGGGGTAGTTGGCACCGTGACGTTGTCATCGGGTGCCCCGGTCGCAGACAGGCCCTTCACAGCGTTCTCTAGCGCTGGCTCGGCAGAGGGTGTCGAAAGAGTCTGTTCTTCAACGGCGGTTGACTGAGCAGCAGGCATCGCAGGGGCAGCAAGCAGCACATCATCTTCATCCACAACTTGTTCGCGCGGCGCAGCTGAGGACGTCATTTCAGATTCATGCACCCTATCATGCGCGAGATCCCCTTCGTCGATTTTATCGATAAAGTCATCACGGCGTTCGCGGTTGGAGAAGAAGGTCAGGCAACCCATCACCGCAGCCCCTATCTTTTCCGCAATTGTCAGCCACGACCAGCCAGTGAACAGGGTCAGGCCAGCTGCCCATACGCACAGCAAAATCAACGTAGAGCCGATGCTGTTAAATCGTGGGATCATAGCACTGCTGAGCAAGCTGCCAAGCACGCCGCCGGAGGCAAAATAGTACAGATCGTCCACATTGACGGCGGCCAGACCACACGAGGTCAAGATGAGCGCCAGAGCGCCAATCAGACGTAGGGAGAAGGTGAAATAGTCGAGCGCATGCTGACGGTTTCGCTGACGAAAAATCAGCCAGCATAGCGAGATCATCACGGGGGGAATGGCATAAGCCAGTACGCCGAACACGAAAAATAGCGTATCGGCCATCCAGGCGCCAACGCCACCGCCCAGGTTGTGAATGGGTTCATGCCAGGCGGTCTGAGACCAGCTAGGATCGGAGGGGCTGAAGCTCAGCAGCGCAGCCGCCAGGTAACAGGCGAACAATCCTGCAACAACAAGCAACGCCTCAATTAAACGCCGCCCCGCGCTGAGTTTTTCCAGCGTAATTTCTTTATCTTCAGTGTATTCCTGGCTCAAGCGTTTCTCCAGGTTCCGGTAAGGGGGTCATGACAAAACGCCGAGAAAGTCCCGGCGCTATAGCTGTATAAATTCACAGGATTGTAGCTGAGTTTGCCGGGCTTTGCACCCATACTGTCAGCGGGTCTTGATGACCAGCCGGTTGCTCTGCTTAACTTCTTCCATCACCACATAGGTGCGCGTGTCGTTAACGCCAGGCAGACGCAGCAGCGTTTCCCCTAACAATTTACGGTAGGCAGACATGTCCGGCACGCGGGTTTTAAGCAAGTAGTCAAAATCCCCGGAAACCAAATGGCACTCCTGAATTTCTTCCAGCTTCTGTACCGCAGTATTGAACTGCTCAAATACATCCGGTGCGCCACGATTCAGCGTTATCTCCACGAACACCAAAAGCGAAGCATCCAAATAATGCGGATTGAGTAGCGCCGTATAACCATTGATGAATCCCTGTCGCTCCAGACGTCTTACGCGCTCCAGACACGGTGTGGGAGATAGACCTACCCGCTTAGAAAGCTCCACGTTAGAGATACGACCATCTTTTTGCAATTCGTTCAGGATATTGCGATCGATACGATCAAGATCTTTTCCCGGACGTTTTTTTGTGTCTACCATTATTATTGTCTCTCTTCACTCTTCCCTGCTCATCGCTCACTCCGGCCCACATCAATGTGCCAAAGTTGCCCCTAAAGAAGACCCCTGTCTCTCTTGTACATTAAAAGTCACGTCTTTTATTCCGCATTTCGCGTACGACAAACAGGTGCATGAGCTATGCTGTCGCCTGTCAATTTAACAATGCAAAAAACGGTTAAAAAGCCGAGCATTCAACTATTCATATACAAAAAATTTCCTCTTCATAGGATGTTTTCGCAAAAGCGCAGCCGATTGTCAAAGCAAAACAATTAAAACCAGAAGAAACTGCCAGATTCGAATCACTGAAACGCTGTCAGGCAGCGTTTTGAAGCTCATCGCCGACAGTATGTTACGGCGTTACATCCCAGTACCAGCCCCGTTTCACTTTTTTCAATGGTTGTTAACGATAAGATAAATAGTTAACAACATACCCTGACGCTTTTTTTAGGCCGGTAATTTCCTTACAATCGCTCCATCGTCCCTCCACAGGAGTTAAGGAACTCATGGGTACAGCCAAACATCGCAAACTGATAATTCTGGGCTCCGGCCCCGCCGGGTATACCGCTGCGGTCTATGCTGCGCGCGCCAACCTGAATCCGCTATTGATTACCGGGATGGAAAAAGGCGGTCAGTTGACCACCACGACGGAAGTGGAAAACTGGCCAGGCGATGCCGATAACCTGACTGGTCCGGCGCTAATGGAACGTATGCACGCCCATGCCGCCAAGTTTAATACGGAAATCGTCTTCGACCACATCAATCGCGTCGACCTACAGACACGTCCTTTCCGCCTGTTCGGCGACAGCGATGAGTACACCTGCGACGCTCTGATCATCGCGACAGGGGCGTCCGCACGTTATCTGGGTCTGCCGTCCGAAGAAGCGTTCAAGGGTAAAGGCGTTTCCGCCTGTGCGACCTGCGACGGGTTCTTTTATCGTAATCAGAAGGTCGCGGTCGTCGGCGGCGGCAACACGGCCGTAGAAGAAGCGCTGTATTTGTCCAATATCGCTTCCGAAGTTCACCTGATTCATCGCCGCGATACTTTCCGCTCTGAAAAAATTCTGATCGACCGGCTGAACGAGAAAGTCGCCAATGGCAACATCGTGCTCCACACCGACCGTACGCTAGATGAGGTGCTGGGCGACGAAATGGGCGTTACCGGCGTTCGTCTTCGCGATACCCACAGCGAAGCAACGGAAACTCTGGAAGTCGCCGGTGCCTTCATCGCCATCGGGCACAGCCCGAACACCGCTATTTTCGATAACCAGCTCGTACTGGAAAACGGCTATATCAAGGTGCAATCCGGCATTCACGGCAATGCGACGCAGACCAGCATTCCCGGCGTGTTTGCTGCGGGTGACGTCATGGATCATATCTACCGTCAGGCAATCACCTCTGCCGGTACGGGATGTATGGCAGCATTAGATGCCGAGCGCTATCTGGATGGTCTGGGCAATAGCTGAGCATCATCGTCTGAGGGAGTTTTCTCTCCCTCAGTCTTTTCTTTCACGAATTGTAAAAATTGATCGCCCACCCTTATTTTCCTCCTCTTTTCGTTTTCATGACCCCTTCGTCAGGGTAACATGACGCCAATCTGACCGAACGCCCTAAAAAATGTTAACCCACGGTTATACAAGCGTTATTTCGCAATATTCCCATAAGAAGACAATCGGCATCTGATGAAAAATTCCCGACAAAAAGAACTCACCCGCTGGCTGAAACAGCAAAGCCGGTTGGCACAACGCTGGTTGCGCCTTTCGCTTCTGTTAGGACTGGTGAGCGGCCTGCTCATCATCGCTCAAGCCTGGCTGCTCGCCGCACTGTTGCAGGCGCTCATCATCGATCACACCCCTCGCGAACAGTTACTCGCGCCGTTTTCGTTGTTGGCTGCCACATTTTGTCTACGCGCTATTATGAGCTGGATACGGGAGCGAGTGGGGTTCCGCTGCGGCGAGGTCATTCGTCGACAGATTCGCAGCCAGGTACTGAATCGCTTGCAGCAGTTGGGACCGGCCTGGATTCAGGGTAAACCGGCTGGAAGCTGGGCGTCGCTTATTCTGGAGCAGGTCGACGACATGCAGGACTACTATGCCCGCTATCTGCCGCAAATGTATTTGGCGGCGCTGATGCCGCTCCTGATCCTCCTCTTCGTCTTTCCTATCAACTGGGCGGCGGGACTGATCCTATTTTTGACCGCCCCGTTAATCCCGATTTTTATGGCCATGGTCGGCATGGGCGCAGCAGAAGCCAACCGCCGCAATTTCCTCGCGCTGGAACGCCTCAGCGGCCATTTCCTGGATCGCCTACGGGGCCTGGAAACCCTGAGGTTGTTCTTTCGTGGTCAGGCCGAAACCGCTCACATCCGACAAGCCTCCGAGGATTTTCGCCGCCGCACGATGGAGGTGTTGCGAATGGCCTTCCTCTCTTCCGGCGTACTGGAGTTCTTCGCCTCTATCTCCATTGCCATCGTCGCGGTCTATTTCGGCTTCTCTTATCTGGGAGAGCTTAACTTTGGTCATTACGGGACTGGCGTCACTTTGTTTGCCGGGTTTCTGGTCCTGATCCTTGCGCCAGAGTTCTTCCAGCCTTTGCGCGATTTGGGTGCGTTCTATCACGCTAAAGCCCAAGCGGTCGGCGCCGCGGAAACGCTGTTCACCTTCCTGTCCGAGGAGGGTGAAAGCGTGGGGCGTGGCCAGACGGATTTTGATGCCGTCGAACCACTGGAATTGGTTGCCAGAGATCTGACGATTCTTACCCCGACCGGGGCCGTACTTGCCGGACCGCTGTCGTTTACCATTGCGTCCGGGCAACGGATCGCGTTGGTCGGCGCCAGCGGCGCAGGCAAAACGTCGCTGCTGAATGTATTACTCGGCTTCCTGCCGTACCGAGGATCTCTGACCGTCAATAACGTGGAGCTGAACACCCTTGCCCCCGATGCCTGGCGCAAGCAACTGAGCTGGGTAGGTCAGAACCCGCATCTGCCGGAACAGACCCTGCGGCAGAATATCCTGCTAGGTCATCCCGAAGCAGATGAACAGACGCTTCAAACGGCGGTAGAAAACGCCTATGTCCACGAATTCCTGCCTTCGCTGCCGCAAGGGCTGGATACCGAGCTGGGCGATGGCGCAGCGCGGCTCTCTGTCGGGCAGGCTCAGCGTGTCGCGGTGGCAAGAGCCCTGCTCCGCCCCAGTCATTTACTGTTGCTGGACGAGCCCACGGCCAGTCTGGATGCACATAGTGAACAACGGGTGATGAATGCGCTGGGCGCTGCCGCAGCGCGACAGACAACCCTGCTGATTACGCATCAGCTACACGAGGCCAGTAGCTATGATGAGGTGTGGGTGATGGCTGCGGGACGTCTGGTACAACAAGGTCATTTTAGTGAGCTGAGCACGTCGCCAGGGCCTTTTGCGAAATTGATGGCACAACGCCGAGGAGAGCTCTGAGATGAAGAAAAAACAGGTCATCCGGACATTGATGCCTTTTCTGGGGCTTTATCGCCGCTACTTTTGGCGGCTTAGTTTGGGAGTGGTGCTCGCCATCGTTACCCTGCTCGCCAGTATCGGACTGCTGACGCTCTCCGGTTGGTTCCTTGCCGGTTCGGCGCTGGCCGGACTCGCAGGGCTTTATACCTTCAACTACATGCTACCCGCCGCTGGCGTCCGAGGCGCGGCGATTACACGCACGGTGAGCCGCTACTTCGAACGACTGGTCAGCCACGACGCCACATTCCGCGTACTGCTGCATCTGCGCGTGTATACCTTTAGCCGCATTCTGCCGCTCTCCCCCGGCGGACTCGGCCGTTTCAGACAGGCAGATCTGCTTAACCGTCTGGTGGCGGACGTCGACACGCTGGACCATTTGTATCTGCGTGTGATCTCCCCGCTGGTCAGCGCTCTCTTCGTAATCGTGGTGGTGGCCTTGGGTCTTAGCTGGCTGGATAGCACGTTGGCGATGACGCTCGCGACCATCATGCTGTTGCTCTTGGTCATCATGCCGCCGGTGTTTTACCGGACAGGTCAGCCGATTGGCGAAGCGCTGACGCAATTGCGCGCGCAATACCGCTTGCAGTTGACCGCCTGGCTACAGGGGCAGGCCGAACTGACCATCTTCGGCTCGTTAGTCGCCTTCCGTCATCGACTGGATCAACTGGAAAACCGCTGGTTATCACGGCAACGTGAGCAGGCGACGCTCAGCGCGCTATCGCAATCCCTCATCATCCTGAGCAGCGGACTTACCGTCACGCTGATCCTGTGGATGGCGGCCAACGGCGTCGGCGGTGATACACAGCCGGGTGCGCTGATCGCCTTGTTTGTTTTCGCCTCGCTGGCCGCCTTCGAAGCCTTGGGACCGGTCGCAAACGCCTTCCAACATATTGGACAGGTCGCCGCGTCCGCCGTTCGAGTCGACCAGTTGATGAAGCTGACGCCTGCCGTCGTATTCGCTGCCGAGGGACCAGCCCCCGCTTCTCAAGCCGCGTTGACGTTAGACAATGTGAGCTTTACCTATCCGGATCAGCCTCTGCCGGTGCTTCAGCACATTTCGCTGAGTCTTCATCCCGGCGAGCACATCGCGCTGTTGGGCAAAACCGGATGCGGTAAATCCACGCTGTTGCAATTGCTCACCCGTGCCTGGGACTGTACCGAGGGCGAAATCAGCCTTAACGGTTCGCCCCTATCCGCCTGGTCCGAAGAGAACCTACGCAACATGATGAGTGTGGTTCCTCAACGTGTACATCTCTTCAGTGACACGCTGCGCGAGAATCTTCGGCTGGCCGCGCCACAGGCTAGTGACGAGGAGCTGGCCCAAACCCTGCAACGGGTAGGTTTGGCGCATCTTTTGGAGCAAGAAGGGCTGAATGCCTGGCTGGGTGAAGGCGGTCGTCAACTGTCCGGCGGCGAACAGCGCCGAGTCGGTCTCGCGCGGGCTTTGCTACATCCTGCTCCGCTGATTCTGCTCGATGAACCCACCGAAGGGCTGGATGCAGAAACTGAACAGCGAATGCTCCAGCTCCTGCGTGAGCACTGCAAAGATAAAACGTTGCTGGTCATCACCCACCGTCTGCACGGTTTAGAAAGCATGGACCGCCTGTGCGTTATAGACGGCGGACAGCTGGTCGAACAGGGCGACCATCAGACGCTGATGGCTCAGCAAGGCCGCTATTGGCAGTTTCATCAACACCTTTAACTGAGGCCATACATGCAACTGATTGAGCTATCGCCCTTTTCCGTGCAATTTCCCGATCCGGAGATGGCGTTGAACGATCCTAACGGTCTGCTGGCGTTTGGCGGAGATTTGGCGCCGTCACGATTGATGGCGGCTTATCAGCACGGCATCTTCCCCTGGTACTCACAGGGAGATCCCGTATTGTGGTGGTCGCCCGACCCGCGCGCCGTCCTTTTTCCTGAGGCATTCCATCTCAGCCGCAGTATGAAAAAATTCATCCGCAAGACCGAGTATCATGTCACGTTGAATCAGGCCTTTTTTCGTGTCATTACGGCTTGCGCCAGCGAACGGGAAGAAGGCACCTGGATCGACGATGACATTATTGACGCATATTGCCAGCTGCATCAGGCAGGACAGGCGCAATCGGTGGAAGTGTGGCATAATGACAGGCTGATCGGCGGTCTATATGGCATCTCTCAAGGCGCCTTGTTCTGCGGCGAGTCGATGTTTAGCCGTGCAGACAATGCTTCGAAGTGCGGTTTACTGGCATTTTTGCGTCACTTTGTCCGCCACGGCGGACAACTGGTTGACTGCCAGATACTGAATGAACATACGGCATCGCTGGGAGCCACGGAAATACCGCGCCGGGAGTTTCTGCAACACCTGTCCCGACTGCGACCCATTACGCTGGGTGAACCGTGCTGGCATAGACAAACGCTGCCGCTCGCCTAACTAAACGACCCACCTGTGACGAATTAATCAAGCGCTGAGTCGCAACGCTTCTTTACATAATGTGGGTTTTTCGGCATTATCTTGCCGGTTAAAAACTAAGGTAGTAAAACCTAGAGGATTCGATGGCCAAAGAAGACAATATTGAAATGCAAGGCACCGTACTGGATACGCTGCCCAACACCATGTTCCGCGTTGAATTGGAAAACGGGCACGTGGTTACCGCTCATATCTCCGGTAAAATGCGTAAAAACTATATCCGCATCCTGACGGGTGACAAAGTCACAGTGGAGCTGACCCCGTACGACCTGAGCAAAGGCCGCATTGTCTTCCGTAGCCGCTAACAGGCCCGCCATCGCTTAACGCGATCCCACGAGGATGTTCGCCCTCCTGCCCTTTCCGCTTGCGGTTAGGGCTTTTGTCTTTTCTGCCCGCCTGCACATTTTTATCAGCTCAGTTTATGACCCCTTGTGCACATCACGCTTCGATTGACGCCTCAGAAAACACTTTGCCCTAAGATAATTGCATTGAGCAATATTTACAAAATTGTTGCTTTTTTATTGCTCAACTTGCACATAATAGAGGAGTAAACCAGCGACGTTAACCCTCCAGGCAATGAGGACATATCCGTTATTGATTATTTTACAGATAACCACAATCCTGACTTTTCCTGTTCTGGTGATGAAAAACGCACACGTAGAACCCCCACAGGCGCAGCGTATCGTCACGGCTCCGCCGGATATCACGATGAGACCGCTTTTCGAAGCGGTACAGAAATCGAAAATGTTTCCGGATCAAAAAACGTTTGTTGACGCGGTTCCCCGGTACTCGCCCTCGGCCATCATGGCGGATTACTATATGCAGCGTCGGTTGAACAATTTTGATCTGCAACATTTTGTCCTGCATAACTTCACTATTCCTGCGGACGGTAAAGGCTATATTCCACCCGGCGGCCAAACGCTGCGGGAGCATATCATCGATCTGTGGTCACACCTCACGCGCAGTACGCCCGACATTACCCGCTGGGACTCGCTCCTGCCGCTGCCCAACGCCTATGTCGTGCCGGGCGGACGCTTCCGCGAAGTCTATTACTGGGACAGCTATTTCACCATGTTAGGCCTTGCGGAAAGCGACCAATGGGTTCTTATCCGCAACATGGTGCAAAACTTTGCCTACCAGATCGACCGTTACGGGCACATACCCAACGGCAATCGCACCTATTACCTGAGCCGTTCCCAGCCCCCTTTCTTCACCAAAATGGTAGAGCTGCTGGCAAAGCATGACGGCGACAATCTGCTGGCGACCTATCTGCCGCAGATGAAGCGGGAATATCAGTACTGGATGGACGGCGAAAACAGCCTACAGCCCGGACAGGCTGACAAACGCGTCGTCCGCCTCGGCGACGATGTGCTGAACCGCTATTGGGACGATCGCAGCGTACCCAGGACCGAGTCCTGGCTCGACGACATCACGACCGCCAGCCAGGTACCGGAAAGCGAACGACCGCAGCTGTACCGCGACCTGCGAGCGGGAGCAGCTTCCGGCTGGGACTTTAGTTCCCGCTGGCTGAAGGACCCGATGAAGCTGTCGACGATCCACACTACCGATATCCTGCCGGTCGATCTGAATGCGCTGCTCTATCACAATGAAATGGCGCTAGCGAAAGCCAGTCGCTTAGCCAACAAAATGGCCGATGCCGATCGTTACGCCCTCCGCGCCGACAAGCGTAAACAGGCGCTGAATCGCTACTTTTGGAACGCGGAAAAGCGATACTATGCGGATTATGATTGGCGCCAAAGAAAAGTGAGCCAACAGTTGACGGCAGCAACGCTATTTCCGCTGTACGTTCAGGCCGCCACACAAAATCACGCCCAAGAGACCGCTCAGGCCGTCCATAACGAACTGGTTCAGGAAGGTGGGATGGTAACGACAACTCTACATTCTCATCAGCAGTGGGACGCGCCGAATGCTTGGGCACCATTACAATGGGTTGCCGTGGAAGGGCTACGTTATTATCAGCACGAGTCGCTCGCCGAGGAAATCGCGATCCGCTTTCTGAACAGCGTTCGGCATACCTATGCACACGAGCATAAGTTGGTGGAAAAATATGCGGTTGAAACCGGCGAACTTGGCGGCGGCGGCGGCGGTGAATACGAACTGCAAGACGGTTTTGGCTGGACGAATGGCATCACTCTCAAGCTGCTAAGTCTTTATCCGCTCCAGCAGGAGCAAGACGAGTAAAGCGCTACAGCTCTCGCTCTCAATAAAACCATCAGCGTCTGTTAAAAAAAAAGGGCATCCATTCGGATGCCCTTAACGTTAGGGTAAACAATAGCGTGTCGTTACGCTATACCGCGCCCTCGGTTTTTCGTTTCTGCGCGCTCTGGAAGCTATAGCTCAACTGCTGCGTCGTGGTATCCAGTACCACGGTGACGGATCCCCCTTCCACCAGCGATCCAAAGAGCAGTTCGTTGGCCAGCGGTTTCTTGAGGTTTTCCTGGATGATCCGCGCCATCGGCCGCGCGCCCATCGCCTTGTCGTAGCCTTTCTCTGCCAGCCAGTCACGCGCATCTTCGCTAACTTCCAGAGAGACGCCCTTGGCATCCAGCTGCGCCTGCAATTCAACGATGAATTTATCCACCACCTGCTGAATAACATCGGTCGAGAGATGGTTGAACCAGATGATGCCGTCCAAACGGTTACGGAATTCCGGCGTAAACACCTTCTTAATCTCTTCCATCGCATCGCTACTGTTATCTTGCTGGATCAGCCCGATGGATTTACGCTGAGTTTCACGGATACCAGCGTTGGTCGTCATGACCAGAATGACATTACGGAAATCGGCCTTGCGACCGTTGTTATCGGTCAGGGTGCCATTATCCATCACCTGCAGCAGCAGGTTGAACACATCGGGATGCGCTTTTTCAATCTCATCGAGCAGCAGAACCGCATGCGGATGTTTAATCACCGCGTCCGTCAGCAACCCACCCTGGTCGTACCCGACATAGCCCGGAGGCGCGCCGATTAAGCGACTCACCGTGTGACGCTCCATGTATTCAGACATATCGAAGCGCAGCAGCTCGATGTCCATGGCTTTCGCCAACTGAACCGTGACTTCGGTTTTACCCACTCCCGTCGGCCCGGCAAACAGGAACGACCCCACCGGCTTGCGTTCATGGCCCAGCCCGGCGCGACTCATTTTGATGGCCTCAGTCAGCGCCCCGATGGCTTTATCCTGACCGAACACCAGCATTTTCAGGCGGTCGCCCAGGTTTTTCAGCACATCACGGTCACTGGCGGAAACGCTCTTCTCAGGAATACGCGCAATACGCGCCACGACCGATTCAATATCCGCGACGTTAACGGTTTTCTTGCGTTTGCTGACCGGCATCAGTCGGCTACGCGCGCCGGCTTCATCAATCACGTCGATCGCTTTGTCCGGCAAATGGCGGTCATTGATATATTTCACCGCCAGCTCGACGGCGGCGCGCACGGCTTTCGCGGTGTAACGCACGTCATGGTGAGCTTCATATTTCGGTTTCAGACCGTTAATAATCTGCACGGTCTCTTCGACACTGGGTTCAGTGATATCGATCTTCTGGAAGCGACGCGCCAGCGCCCTATCCTTTTCAAAGATGTTGCTGAATTCCTGATAAGTCGTGGAGCCGATGACGCGGATTTTACCGCTCGACAGCAGCGGCTTAATCAGATTCGCCGCATCGACCTGTCCGCCTGAGGCGGCGCCTGCGCCGATGATGGTATGAATCTCATCGATAAACAGGATGCTGGTTTGATCCTGCTCCAGCTGTTTCAGCAGCGCCTTAAAGCGCTTCTCGAAATCACCGCGGTATTTGGTGCCTGCGAGCAGCGAGCCGATATCCAAAGAATAGATAGTACAGTCAGCGATCACTTCAGGAACATCGCCCTGAACGATACGCCAGGCAAGACCTTCTGCGATGGCCGTTTTACCTACGCCGGATTCGCCGACCAACAGCGGGTTGTTTTTACGACGGCGGCAAAGCACCTGAACCGTGCGTTCCAGTTCACGTTCACGACCAATAAGTGGGTCGATACCGCCTACGCGGGCCAGTTGATTAAGGTTGGTGGTGAAATTCTCCATACGCTCCTCCCCTCCAGCCTGCTCTTCGTTAACCGGATTTTCCTGGCTGACCGACGGCCCGGACTCTTCTTTACGCGTACCATGAGAAATGAAATTCACCACATCAAGGCGGCTGACATCATGCTTCCGCAGCAGATAGGCGGCCTGCGATTCCTGTTCGCTGAAGATGGCAACCAGCACATTGGCGCCGGAGACTTCGCTGTGTCCGGAGGACTGTACGTGGAATACCGCACGCTGCAGCACTCGTTGAAAGCTCAGCGTCGGCTGCGTGTCGCGCTCCGCTTCACTCTCAGGCAGCGTTGGCGTTGTCTGTTCAATGAAGGTTTCCAGTTCCTGACGTAAAGCATCCAGATCGACCGTGCATGCATCCAGTGCTTCACGCGCGGAAGTATTGCTGAGCAAAGCCAGCAGCAGATGCTCCACGGTCATAAACTCGTGACGGTGCTCACGCGCTCTGGCGAAAGCCATGTTGAGACTGAGTTCCAGTTCTTGATTGAGCATAGGCACCTCCCCCAATATATTGCCTTAAATCAGGCTTTTTCCAGCGTACATAGCAACGGATGCTCGTTATCTTTAGCATAACGATTAACCTGATCGGCCTTGGTTTCTGCAACTTCAGCGCTATAGACGCCGCAGATGGCCTTTCCCTGGTAATGAACCGTAAGCATCAGTTGCGTTGCACGTTCGATATCATAAGAAAAAAACTTTTGCAGTACGTCAATAACAAATTCCATCGGCGTGTAATCGTCGTTATTGAGTACCACGTTATACATGGACGGCGGCTGCAACGCTTCGGCATGCCGAGCCTTAGTCTGGTCCTCAGTGTGCGACCACGTACTATGATTTCCCATCTTTTTTCCAAATCTTTACTGTATCTTGCCCTGGTCTACTGTACCTAACAGTAGCACGTCTGTTTTTTATTTTACCATTGCCAGACCAAAATCACCCGGCAACTAAAGTACATCAACCCATTTCTGCAATAGGCATAGTCTTTACCTCTATTCCGTTACCCAAATCAAAGTTTGGCGACGCCGACGCGCCGCCCACCCCATCGCGCTTGACGACCCCGGCAATTTAAATAGAATCCTACTGAAATTGATTAATCTTTAATCGATTTTATTTTACCTTAACCAATAACCCCACCGTAAAAAAACGCTTACGAAGGATGGAGATGTATGGAGACGGGTACTGTTAAATGGTTCAATAACGCCAAAGGCTTTGGTTTTATTTGCCCCGAGGGCGGAGGGGAAGACATTTTTGCACACTACTCAACCATTCAGATGGACGGCTACCGCACTTTGAAAGCTGGCCAAGTGGTAAATTACAGTGTGCACCAGGGACCGAAAGGCAATCATGCCAGCCTGGTTGTGCCATTCATTAACGAACCGGTGGCCTAACAACTGGCTGGGTGTGGCGCATTGTCGCGCCCGAGAATCTTGCTCCAAGGCTGGTCATCGAGGTGACCAGCCTTTTTATCTTATCTACCGCAGAGGCTTATTAACCCAACAAGTCACCTCACTCGGTTAATAGCGACGACAGAAAGCATTATGTGCGATCAGCCTGCGAACGCGGCGCGAAGTGATTCGCGCTCTTCATCGCTCAGCTCTAGTCGCATCAAACGGTCATCGAGTAAAACAGGAATATTGGCTTCTTTTAGTAAGACCGCCCACGCTCGTTTCTTACTGTCGTCCAGATAAATAGGTTGTTCGTTTCTCTTCAGCAGACTCGCCAGTTTAATTTTCTTTTTATCTTCGCCGATATAGGTATACGGCAGCACTCGTATGAAAAGCAATTTTCTGATCTCGTCTGTCTCGACAGGAACGAGCGTTAATTCCGACAAACATTTCGCTCGGCGGCCGGCACGAAAAAACTTCACGCTGTTAATTAAGCTTAGAGCAGCCAGAATAAGTAAAGCACCGATAAGCCCGCCAGCGGCGATAATTCGGTTATTCAACTTGTCTAATCCCAGCGTTAGCGTCGCTAATTCAGGATGCTCAGACGAGATAACGACATCCGTTGTGTAATTGCCGCGAGAAAGATCCAGAAACAGGATATTAATCTTTGAAGCATGATTTTCATTTTTATACTTATATTTTACATCCGCAGAGCAAAATGTGATGCTGTATTTCATTCGGCATTCCCCGTTGGAAATATCCGAATTCTCGATGACCAATGGGCTTTTATTGATGATGTAGTCACGATAAATATCAGGCACTTCGCTTTTAGCAAACAACAAAGCACCACACAATATTAACAAACCCGCAATAAATGCACCTAGACTACTGGCAATGCCGGGACGGGAAATAAAGATGGGCCGAGAAGAGATTATCGCCTTTGCATTTTCCATCAAAACATATCCTTATTTTTCTGCTTTAGTGAAATGAAGTTTTATATAAAACAGGAACAAAAAAAATCGGCGGGATTATAATGACTTTCCCTTCTCCTGTAAAAAAACATTGGGCCTTGATGTGAAATAATAAATTTAATCCGAAATTTCTTTATATTAAGCAAGGTGAGTTGATGCAATAAAGGTTTCAGTACGAGATAAACGTTAATAGGCTGGCACAACCGGCAAGCCAAGATGTCATCCCTGTCCGCTAATCAGCCAGCCACAGCACACGTGAAAACATAGGACGAATCAGCGCATCACTATTCTGCAAAGAACGCGATTGCCCATGCTCATACAGAAAACTTTGCCGTGTCATGACCGTGTTTAGTTCATCGACCTCGCCTTCCAGGCGATAGATGATCCGTTTTAGGCGGTCGGCGCCGTGAATAAATAAGAGCAACAACTTAAGATAGCGCGCGGACAGATGGTGCCGACATCGGTTTCACAAAACGTGAAAACGACCTGCTGATGGTTTTCGCGGCTGTTCTCGTCGCCGGGGATGAAATGGAAGTTATCCCGCGCCAGAGACCGCCGGTTAATCTCCCGCCCCCCCAATATCAACGCGTTCCCGATACATCTGCCCCCTCATCGGTTACGTCATTACCAACAGGAAGACAAGTCGACATCTCCCCTCGCCACCGCTTTACCCATTTTCTTTTTTTATTTAAAATCACTCAATTACAACTTATCTTGCCTGCCAAACCGCGCCACTCTCCCGAGGAAGGTCTTCCCCATGTATTCAGGATTATTGATTATTTTGCTGCCGCTGATCGTTGGCTATCTGATCCCGGTGCGCAATAAAACTATGCTACAAGGGGTGAACCGTCTACTGAGCTGGATGGTGTATGTGATCTTGTTCCTGATGGGCATCAGTCTGGCATTTCTGGAAAATCTGGGCAGCAACCTACTGGCCGTGCTGCAATATGCCGCCGTCAGCACCGCCTGCATTATAGCGGCGAATCTGCTGGCGCTGTGGCTGCTGGAAAAACGCAGCACCTGGACCGCCACAGCGGTTACCCACGAAGAGACCCCTTCCCGACTAAAAATGATGCTGGAATCTCTGCAACTCTGCATGGTGGTGTTTGTGGGATTCCTGTTAGGGCTAAGCCAGTGGCCTCCATTAAAATTTGCGGCATCGGGAGGGGAATATGCGCTGCTTGTTCTGCTATGCCTGGTCGGGATCCAACTGCGCAATAGCGGTATGACCTTGCGGCAAATCGTGATTAATCGTCGCGGCACGATCATCGCTGGTGTCGTGGCCGTCAGCGCGTTGTGCGGCGGCGCTCTCGCTTCGCTGCTGCTCGGCCTGCCCCTGAAAACCGGTCTGGCAATGGCCTCCGGTTATGGCTGGTACTCGTTGTCGGGCATTTTGATGACCGATGCCTACGGTCCTGTCATCGGCAGCGCAGCGTTCTTTAATGACCTTGCGCGCGAGTTGATCGCCATCATGCTGATCCCGAACCTCATTCGCTCCCGACGCGCCAGCGCACTTGGCCTGTGCGGCGCCACCTCGATGGACTTTACCCTACCGGTACTACAACGGAGCGGCGGCGTCGACATGGTTCCACCCGCCATTGTGCACGGTTTCATACTGAGTCTGTTGTCGCCGATCCTGATTGCGCTGTTCGTCGCCTAAGTCTGTATACCGCTACTGGCCGCCGTATTTCTCTAGCAACGAATCCACAATAGCCTCGGTTTCCGCGTCGGGAACACCGTCGTAACGCTGGGGGCGAAAATGCATTTGGAAGGCGGCGATCACGCGCTGTTGCTGTCGTGGCGTCATCTTGCCATCCACCTCGTAGCCATAGCGGGCCAGCTTATCCAGCAGCGGACGAACAGCGACCGGCTCATCCGGCGCGCGGCCCGCCAGATAAAACTCTACCTGGCCCGCATCAGGCCAGGCGCCGATACCGGCCTCCGCCAGCGCTTTCCAGGGGAATAACGGTCCGGGATCAACCTTCCGTTGCGGTGCGATATCGCTGTGGGCGACCACATTCTGAGGCGCAATCTGGTGGCGTTCCAGAATATCTCGCGCCAGATGCGTCAGCAGCGCCATTTGTTGCGGGTTATACTGCACCCAGCGACATCCCCCCAACAACGAACAACGATAACCCTGATTCTCCAGCTCAATCCCCACGGAGACAGAATTCAGTTGAACCGCACCGCGCCAATAGCTGATCCCCGCATGCCATGCGGACTGAGACTCCGGCACCAGCTGCCATGCCACGGGGACGCCCGCGCTGAGCGGCGGCTTTTCGGGGATCAAATAGTGCGCACTGACCTCTCCCCGCGTCAGGAGACGCAGCGAACTATCAAAGTCTTCCGCAGTATAGTGAATGACCAGTAGTCTGACGCGGGAGGTCTGATTACGCGAAACATCGGCCGTATACAGTTGGTAGTCTCGGCCAATGTGCGATACAGGCTCGTCCGAGACGGGCGCTCTGCATCCGGCCAACATCGTCAGAAACCCGAAAAACAACACGCTACGCATGTGCCAGCCACCGTTAGCGGCTGAGTTTGACGGCAGTACCACTGATCGTGACCATCAGCATACTGCTGTCCTTGCCGACGGTTTCATAATCTATATCAATGCCTACCACGGCATTAGCGCCTAATTCAGCCGCCTGTTCTTCCAGTTCTTTGAACGCAATCTGGCGCGCGCGCCGCAGTTCTTTCTCGTAAGCGCCTGAGCGGCCGCCGACGATATCTCGGATCCCGGCGAAAAAATCTCGGAAAATATTTGCGCCGAGTATCGCTTCGCCCGCGACCACGCCGCAGTATTCAGTAATCACAAAGCCTTCCAGCGTGGGGGTCGTAGACAGTTGCATGGCAATCTCCTAGAAATATGCGGATGAGTCGTCGAATACATCGTTAGGATGTTCGCGCAGCGACAATAAAAAGGTGACGTCGCCTGCGCTAAATCCGAGACGACAGTATAGCCTGCTGGCGCGCCGAATCCTCCGGCGTATTCACCACTGTTTTGCTGTAGAAAGTAGATAAGGCGATGGATAATCGTTTGTTGGATGTGTATATCATCTGAGAAATCAGGAGATGAAGACAGTGAGGCATAATTTTATGCTAATAAGTAGCCAATAAAACGCATGTTTGCAAATTTTAACCCGTGGCGATTGCATAACTATTCTGCCAACGTTACCATTTGCGGCATCAATGTCTATTCAATTATTGCGCATGAGTATTCAACTAAACAGCATCAACTGTTTCTACGGGGCGCATCAGGCGCTATTCGATGTCACCCTTAACTGTCCGGCCGGTGAAACACTGGTCTTGTTAGGCCCCAGCGGTGCGGGAAAAAGCTCCCTTTTGCGAGTGCTAAACTTGCTGGAGATGCCGCGTTCCGGTTCGTTGTCTATCGCCGGTAAACAGTTTGACTTCACCCGCACGCCAGGTGACGACGCTATTCGCGAACTCCGCCAGAACGTAGGAATGGTGTTTCAGCAGTATAATCTGTGGCCGCATCTCACGGTGCAACAGAACTTGGTCGAAGCGCCTTGCCGCGTGCTGGGTTTAGGCCGTCAGGAGGCTCGTGCCCGTGCTGAAAAACTGCTGCAACGCCTGCGTCTGAACGACTTCGCCGACCGCTATCCGCTGCATCTTTCGGGCGGACAGCAGCAGCGTGTCGCGATTGCCCGCGCGTTGATGATGGAACCTCAGGTCCTGCTGTTTGACGAACCCACCGCGGCGCTGGACCCGGAAATCACCGCACAGGTCGTGGGCATCATTCAGGAGCTGAGCCAAACCGGCATCACCCAGGTCATCGTCACGCATGAGGTCGATTTCGCGCGCAAAACCGCCAGCCGCGTAGTGTATATGGAAGACGGACGCGTTGTGGAGCATGGCGACGCCTCGCACTTCACACAGCCGCAAACCCAAGAGTTTGCCAGCTACCTATCACACTGATGATTCAGGAAAGCCCTATGAAAAAGGTATTTGTGGCCGCGCTGCTAGCCGGAGTGAGCCTGTCAGCTAGCGCAGCAAACACCCTGCGTTTCGCCACCGAAGCCTCTTATCCCCCCTTCGAATTTGTCGGTGCGGATAACCAGATTCAGGGATTTGACATCGATCTGGCTAATGCCCTGTGTCAGAAAATGGAAGCGACCTGCACGTTTAACAATCAGTCGTTCGACAGCCTGATACCGGGCCTGAAATTCCGTCGCTTCGATGCCGTCATCGCTGGCATGGACATCACGCCGGAGCGTCAGCGACAGGTCAACTTTACCCAACCGTACTATGACAACTCTGCACTGTTCATCGCACAGAAAGACAGCGTGAAGGATGTTTCCGCGCTTAAAGGCAAACGCGTTGGCGTGCAGAATGGCACCACCCATCAGAAGTACCTGCTGGAAACGCATCAGGACATCACCGTCGTGCCTTACGACAGCTATCAGAATGCGGTGCTGGATCTGAAAAACGGCCGTGTTTCTGCCGTATTCGGGGATACCGCCGTGGTCAACGAATGGCTGAAGCAGAACCCCAATCTGGCCGTCGTCGGCGATAAGGTGACGGACAAAGCGTACTTTGGCGCCGGTCTGGGCATCGCCGTTCGTTTGCATAATGATGCGCTGCTGCAGAAATTCAATGACGCGCTGAACAGCATCAAACAGGATGGGACTTACCAGGCCCTTTATCAAAAATGGTTCCAGCAATAGTCTGATACCCGATGATTGAATTACACCCTTTAGCCAGCGCCGCCGGAATGACCGTCGGCCTTGCCCTTTGCGCCCTGTTTTTAGGCCTGATTTTGGCGATGCTGTTTGCCTTGTGGGAAACGGCGCGCTGGAAAATCGTCAGTGCTGCGGGAACCGCATTGGTAACTTTGCTGCGCGGCCTACCTGAAATTCTGGTCGTGCTGTTTATCTACTTCGGCTCTTCCCAGCTACTGCTGATTTTGGCGGACGGATTTAGCATCAATTTGTATCTGTTCCAAATCCCGGTGCAGCTGGATATTGAGACATTTGAGGTTAGCCCGTTCCTGTGCGGCGTGATCGCGCTGGCTCTGCTGTATGCCGCCTATGCGTCACAGACGCTCCGCGGCGCGTTGAAATCGGTCCCGCGCGGTCAGTGGGAGGCCGGACAGGCGCTCGGAATGACAAAAGGCGCGATCTTCCGACGCCTCATCATGCCGCAGATGTGGCGCCATGCGTTGCCAGGGCTGGGAAATCAGTGGCTGGTGCTGCTGAAAGACACGGCGCTGGTCTCGCTTATCAGCGTCAACGATCTCATGCTGCAGACCAAAAGCATCGCAACGCGTACCCAAGAGCCTTTCACCTGGTACATGATGGCGGCAGCCATTTACCTGGTAATCACCTTGTTGAGCCAGTGGGTCCTTAAACGTATTGAAACCCGCGCCACTCGCTTCGAACGGAGGCCCTCCTGATGCTTGACTACATTCCTGAGCTGCTCAAAGGGCTACATACCAGCATCACGCTCACGGTCACCGCGCTGGTTGTGGCGCTATTTTTGTCGCTGCTGCTGACCATCGTGCTGACGCTGAAGACGCCGCTGCTCTTCACGGCCTCCCGCGCTTACATTACGTTGTTTACCGGCACCCCGCTGCTGGTGCAGATCTTCCTGATCTACTATGGTCCGGGCCAGTTCGACGCCATCAAGCAGATCCCTTGGCTGTGGTCGCTGTTCTCTCAGCCGTGGTTGTGCGCCATGATCGCGCTGGCGCTCAATAGCGCCGCCTACACCACCCAGCTGTTCTATGGCGCGGTACGCGCTATTCCAGACGGACAGTGGCAGTCCTGCTCAGCTCTCGGGATGAACAAACGCCAGACGCTGCGCATTCTGCTGCCTTTCGCCTTCAAACGCGCGCTGTCGTCCTACTCGAATGAAGTCGTGCTGGTGTTTAAAGGGACGTCCCTCGCCTACACAATTACGCTCATGGATGTGATGGGCTACGGGCAACAGCTGTATGGTCGGACTTATGACGTTTTAGTGTTCGGCGCGGCCGGCATCGTTTACCTTTGTGTGAATGGTCTGCTAACGTTAATTCTGCGGATGGTTGAGCGCAGGGCTTTGGCCTTTGAAAGTCATGATGCGTAACGATGCACAATCGTGATTCGCCAGCCCGAAAGAGCCAGACTCTCTCGGGCTTTTTTGTGCACTCAGCATGCCCGCCCGATGAATGAGATGCGTCGCTTATCGGCGAGCGTTCCTCTTCTTTAGTACCGTCAATCGCCTTTTGCATTATTGAATTTACAGTTAGTTTATTTGCATATAAATTCACTCAATGGCAAGGTAAGCCTCTAGGGCGGAACATGATTTCGTCTAACAATAACGATCTGGAGTGAACACAATGAAGAAATGGGTACTTGCCACGCTGTTGGCGGGAATGACCTTTGGCGCGACGGCAGCAAACAGCATTCGGTTTGCCTCTTCGGCGACTTATCCGCCGTTCGAATTCATGGACGCGAATAATCAGATCGCCGGCTTCGATATCGATCTGGCCAAGGCGATGTGTGATCAGATGAAGGCGACATGTACTTTCACCAATCAGGCTTTCGACAGCCTCATCCCGGCACTGAAATTCCGTCGTTACGACGCCGTCATTTCCGGTATGGACATCACATCGGAACGCAGCAAGCAGGTCGCATTTTCACAGCCTTACTATGCCAATTCCGCCATTGTGATCTCGCAGAAAGGTAAGTTCGCTACATTTGCCGATCTCAAAGGCAAGCGTATCGGTATGGAAAACGGCACCACTCACCAAAAATACCTCAATGACAAACATCCTGAGATACAGACGGTGTCTTACGATAGTTACCAAAACGCCATCATTGACCTCAAAAACGGCCGCATCGATGGGGTATTCGGTGATACCGCTGTCGTCAATGAATGGCTGAAAAACAGTCCTGAACTGGGGACGGTGGGTGAAAAAATCACCGACCCGGTCTACTTCGGCATCGGTCTGGGGATTGCCGTACGTCCGGACAACACCGCCTTACTGACGAAATTGAATCAGGCGCTGAGCGATGTGAAGGCGAACGGCACTTATAAAACGATTAGCGATAAGTGGTTCCCGGCGCAGTAAGTCCAACACTCGCTAACGTCATCGGGCTGCGGTGCAGCCCGACTTCATCCCGCCCCATTCATCACCGCTCTCCCTTTTCATGCTTTGCATCGCCTGCCTGATTCAACTCGCAGACGTTTCCCATCGACATTATTTCGGTCTGAAACCCTGCGCTGAATTTACGCTACCCGCTTCAGCAAGGTCAGCACTTCATAATGAGCGGTATGCGGAAACATATCGAACAGTTGGATTTGCTCAACGCGATAGCCCGCGAGCCGCGACATATCCTTCGCCATGCTTTGAGCATTACAGCTGGAATACAGAATATACAGCGGAGCCATCCGACTGAGATACTGACAAAGGTCGTCCCCAATGCCGCGACGAGGCGGATTCACAATCACCAAATCCGGCACCGCGCCTTCTCCGGTGGCAAACCGCGTCGAGTCCAGCGCGTCAAAGTGCACTTTATTCAGCCCGAGCTGTTCGGCGGAGCGTCGCGCGCAGGCGATAGCCTCGGCGCTGATTTCAATACCAGTCAACGTCATCTCCGGCGTCGCGCAGTGAAGTCCAAATCCGCCAACGCCGCAGAACAGATCCCACAGGCTGCGGACCGGCAGCGCTTGCACCCAGCGTCGGGCGGTGTCGTATAGCGAAGCGGCCACGTCAGGGTTGGTCTGGAAGAAACTTTGCGGACGGATGGCGAGCGGTATCTGATTGAACGTTTCCTCCAGCACCTGCTGGCGGCTGAGCGGAATTTCTTGCTCCCCCTCCATGATCGCCTGATGCACAGGCTGAATGTTGGCGGAGATCACCGCCAGCTGCGGCAGCTGTTCCTGCAGCCACGGCAGAGCCGCGCGCAGCTGGTTCAGCTTGGTTTCCGAGCGCAAAACAAACCGCAGCATAAAATGCCCGTTCGACCGACTTTCCGTGAGCAGCAGATATTTCAGCTCGCCACGCCGACGGGCCACCTGATAAGGCGTTAATCCCGCCCGCGCGATAAACGTTTTCAGTACTGTGAAGACAGGTTGGAAACTGTCGGGATAAAGCGGACAGTCACACAGGTCGACGGGAGTACCGTCGCGATGCAGTACGCCCAACAGCGGGCGCTCGACACTACCGCTCACCACCATCTTGGCTTTGTTGCGAAAAGCGCTATGCGGCGAAGGAAACGCGGGCAGCCACTGACGAATCGGATGGTCTGCCAGCAGTTCGTTGAGATGCTGCTGTTTGTCTTCCAACTGCTGCGGATACTCTTTTTCCAACCATTGGCAGGAACGGCAGGTGCCGTCGTTGTAGCGGGCGCAATCCATCACGGTAAATCTGAAACCTGTTAAGAAACCAAAGGAGGCGAATTGTAGCACCCCCATCAGCGAAAGATTATTTGTGACGCATAAAAAAGCGTTGGCTGCGCTTGGGGACAAACAGGAGCAGCAGCGTGACCACATCCGCCGCCTTGTGCTCCAGCAGCTGTTGAAGCACACCCATCTCATCATCGGCGCTCAGATAAAAGATAGGCGGCAACACATTTGCCACCGATGCGATGAGAATGTAGAGCATCGTCAGACATTGGCAAGCCAGATAGCACCAGCGTCCCCAGTTACGTCCATACAGCACCGCAAAACCGCAACGAACCTCAAGGCAGAACAGCAACCACGCCGCCAGCATCAGTAGCGTGGTGTCCCATTGCGCTGCGCTGTCGCTTAGCCAGCCGCCGAACCCGCCAGGCCCCAGCTCGCCAATCACCAACGCCAGCCCCACGCAGCGGGTGGCGATGATACCGGTTCCCGCCACCATCACCGCGACAGGCGTGCCGCGTCGGTACAAACGCACTACATCTTTTTTTATAGACAGAATAGGTCTCTCCCCCTAAACATAACGCCACCCCGAATGAAGGTGGCGTTATCACGACTAATGAACCGGCGCTTACTCGCCGTGTGACGCTCAGCCCTGACGGGCTTTTTGCATGTCGCGCTGCCGCTGTTTTTCCGCACGAGCCATAAACCACCAGGCGATGATACCAATTATGCCGACCACCAAGAGTATCAACGAAGCCAGCGCGTTGATCTGAGGATTTACACCCATCCTCACGCTGGAGAAGACTAGCATAGGCAGCGTGGTTGCACCGGGTCCAGAGACAAAACTGGCGATCACCAGATCGTCCAGAGACAACGTAAACGCCAGCAGCCAGCCGGAAACCAGCGCGGGGGCAATCATCGGCACGGTGATGATGAAAAACACTTTGAGCGGCGTGGCGCCTAAGTCCATCGCCGCTTCTTCAATCGAGTGGTCCAGCTCACGCAGGCGCGCACTCACCACTACCGCCACATAGGCGGAGCAGAAGGTGACATGGGCCAGCCAAATGGTCAGCATACCGCGTTCCGCCGGCCAGCCAATAGCATGACCCAACGCGACGAACAGCAGCAGCAGCGACAGCCCGGTGATAACGTCGGGCATCACCAGTGGCGCAGTCAGCATGAAGGCAAAGCCGTTCGAACCGCGAAAGGTGCCGAAACGCACCATCACCAGCGACGCCATCGTCCCAATCACGACGGCCATCGTCGCCGACGCCGCCGCAATGGTCAGGCTGAGCACAACCGCACTAATCATCGCAGAGTCATGGAACAACGCCGTATACCACTGCGTGGACCATCCGGCCCATACCGTCACCAGGCGGGAACTGTTGAATGAGTAGACCACCAGCATCAGCATCGGCGCATACAGGAAGGTAAATCCCAGCACCAAAATTACTATACGCCAGGGGGATCGCACTGCGGGTAAATCATTCATGCCTGATCCTCCGCCGTTTTATTTTGGTGTTTATGGAACCAGATGATGGGGACAATCAGTAGGAGCAGCATCACCGTCGCCACTGCGGACGCCACCGGCCAGTCGCGGTTATTGAAGAATTCCTGCCACAGAATACGACCGATCATGATGCTGTCCGGGCCGCCCAGCAGTTCCGGGATGACATACTCGCCGACCGTCGGAATAAACACCAACATCGAACCGGCGATAATACCGCCCTTGGTCAGCGGCACGATCACGCTGAAGAACGTTTTAAACGGCCGAGCGCCGAGATCCAGCGACGCTTCCACCAGCGAATAGTCCAGACGCGTCAGCGCCGTGTAGATCGGCAGCACCATAAACGGCAAATAGGAGTACACCACTCCGATGTAGACCGCCAGATTTGTGTGCAGGATCGTCAAAGGACTGTCGATGACACCCAGCCAGATCAGAAAGTTGTTCAGGATGCCGTTTTCTTTGAGGATCCCCATCCATGCATAAACCCGGATCAGGAACGACGTCCACGACGGCAGGATCACCAAAAGCAAGAGAATATTGCGAGTAGAGGGCTTGCTGTGGGCAACCGCCCAGGCCAGCGGATAGCCGAGCAGCAGACACAGCAGCGTCGAAATCGCCGCGACCTGCAGCGACTGAAGATAAGCTTCGATGTAGAGCGGATCGGACAACAACTGCAAATAGTTACCGATGTTCAGCGCGATATTCAACGTGCCATCGGCCCATGTCATCAGGTCCGTATAGGGCGGCACCGTACGCGCCATTTCCGCCAGACTGATTTTGAAAACAATCAGGAAAGGCAGCATGAACAGACACAGGAGCCATAAATACGGCAGCGCGATCACCACTTTGTGGCCATACCGCATCCGCCAGCGCCTGAGCAGGCCGACGGTTTTCCCCGTTGTCTGATGTTGTTCAGATAAGATCGTCATTGATGTGTGCTCCCCAGCTACACCGTCAGCACCACACAGCTGTCCGCATCCCAGCACAACCGCACTTCATCGCCCCACGTCGGCGCATTTTTGCGATAGCGGTAGACGTTCTGCAACTGTGCACTGAGAACCTGTCCGCTTTTAAGACGAACGTGATAGATCGATAAATCGCCCAGATAAGCGATGTGCACCACCTCACCCACCGCAAAATTGCAGCCGTCTTCCGGCTCATTTTCGCATAACATGATTTTTTCGGGTCGCAACGCGATGGACACCGGTAAGCCGTCGACCACCGAGACGTCGGAAGCCACCTTGAGCGGATGCACCAGCCCCGGGCTTTGTAGGATGAATGCATCGTCCTGACGTTCCTGCAACAGCCCCTCGAACATGTTCACCGAGCCAATAAACTCCGCGCTGAATCGGGTAGTCGGATTTTCGTAGATCTCTTCCGGCTCGCCGATCTGCACAAATTTCCCGCGATTCATGATCGCGATACGTCCCGCCATCGTCATCGCTTCTTCCTGGTCGTGTGTGACCATTACGCAGGTAACGCCGACCCGTTCCAGAATATCCACCACTTCCAACTGCATCCGGTCGCGCAGCTTTTTATCCAAGGCGCCCATCGGTTCATCCAACAGCAGCAGCTTGGGGCGTTTCGCCAGACTTCGCGCGAGCGCAACGCGCTGACGCTGACCACCGGAAAGCTGGTGCGGCTTACGGTTGGCGAACTCCTGCATGTGAACGAGCGAGAGCATTTCCGCCACCCGATCTTTAATTTCTCCGCGCGACAGCCTGTCCTGCCTGAGGCCGAAAGCAATATTCTTCTCTACGGACATATGGGGGAATAGGGCGTAGGACTGAAACATCATGTTGATAGGACGTAGATAGGGCGGCACTAACGACAAATCCTGACCGTCCAGCATAATTTGCCCCTGCGTCGGCCGTTCAAAGCCAGCCAGCATACGCAGCAGCGTGGATTTACCGCAGCCGGACGCACCGAGCAGAGCGAAGAGTTCACCCTTATAGATGGTCAGGCTAACGTCATCGACGGCCAGTTGCCCGTCGTAGGATTTGGTCAGATTGCGGACCTCCAGCAACGGAGTGGCCGCCTTTTGGGTTTTAGACTGAGGGCGGGAAATCGCTTCGTTCAAAATAGTGCTCTCCGGCAGAAGCAAGATACATCACAGTCAGCTGACTGCGACAAATGAAGGGGCAATCAGGCGATCGTCGCCGCCTGATTGCCGAGGTCAGAAGGTGCGTTATTTACCGCTTTTGACCTTGGTCCACGAACGCGTGATCACGCGATCGATTTTCGGGGACTGTACTTTTAACGTAAACAGCTTGGCGCGAATGTCGGCCGGTGGGTAAATGCCCGGATTATTTTTAACGTCGTCTTTCACCAGCGGCAAAGCGGCCTTGTTCGGGTTAGCGTAATAGACGTAGTTAGTGACGCCTGCGATCACATCCGGTTTCAGCAGGTAGTTAAGGAACGCATAGGCTTCATCCAGATTTTTGGCATCTTTTGGGATCGCCAGCACGTCGAAGAAAGCCAGCGCGCCCTCTTTCGGGATGCTGTAGCCGATATTGACGCCATTTTTCGCCTCTTTAGCGCGGTTCGCCGCCTGCATAACGTCCCCTGCCCAGCCGATAGCAACGCAAATATCGCCATTAGCCAGATCGTTGATGTATTGCGAGGAGTGGAAGTAGCGGATGCTCGGGCGCAGCTTCAGCAGCAGGTCGTTGGCGGATTGGGTGTAGTCGCTCTCTTGGGTGCTATTAGGATCTTTGCCCTGATAATTCAGCACGGTGGCATAAATTTCCGCCGGCGCGTCGAGGAAGGAAACGCCGCAACTTTTCAGTTTTTCCAGGTTTTCAGGCTTCAGCACCAAATCCCAACTATCGAGCGGCGCGTCTTTGCCCAGTACCGCTTTAACCTTGTCGACGTTATACCCAATACCGGTGGTCGCCCACAGATACGGCACCGCATATTGATGACCCGGATCGTGAGGCTCAATCAGTTTCATCAGCTCAGGATCGAGGTTCTGGTAGTTAGGTAGCCGGCTTTTATCGAGCGGCTGGAAAATGCCTGCGCTGAGCTGGCGCTCCAAAAAGCTGGCCGAAGGCACTACCAGATCAAATCCGGTGCTGCCCGCCATCAGTTTGCCTTCCAGCAGTTCGTTTGAGTCAAACACGTCATAAACGACCTTGATGCCCGACTCTTTCTGGAAGTTCTGCAGCGTATCCGGCGCAATATAGTCAGACCAGTTGTACACATGCAGCGTTTTATCTTCCGCCGATGCCGTGACGGACGCGGCCATCAGCACACCGGCAACCACACCCGATAACCATTTTATATGTTGGGTGAACATCCGTTCAGTCCTCCATCTCAGGGGATAAATTAGGATCAACAGTGAATCTATCAATAACGCGAGTGTGTCGAGCTGGGCAGCATTCGCAATGTGTTTTCACCGACTTACGTCAGAATTCAGTATAGCGACTGACCGTCGAAGCACGGCGGACCTCATGCACACCTACCGCTTTAAAGCATAACCGTACTGAACTGGAGGCACCATAGAGGGGAGTTAAAACCGGGGTTTATGAAGGATTTACTTGTATTTGGTTGCTAGTACACATCCAATGTCGCCTAAATGCCGTGGAATATATGGCAAATAGGCGATGAAACTAAAATAAAATCTTGAGGGATAAAAATAAGAAAATGCGATGGTATTGACTGATTACTAACACGATCAATGAAGACTGGGCGCGATAACACGACTAGCAGGACTCTCTTCTTCATCGCCAATAAACAGCAGATTATTGGCGCCAGCTTCCATAATCACCATCGACGTTTGCTCTTCGGCCTGCTGCATGAAGTAGCGGAACTGTTCAAGAGTGATCCCCGCGCCTGCGCTAAAGGTTTGACAAGCGATCAGCTTAGGAAGGTTGTCGTCCTGAATGTCCAAAAATACCTTGGCTGTCAAAGAACTGGCATTGGTCTGGCTCAGGTCTCCCACCAGCGGGATAAGCGCGGTCGGCTTCACTTCGGCCAACGCGGAAAATACGATGACCTTGTCAACGATATCGACCTTGGCATCAAATATGCCGTCAAAATTTTGCATATGGGGTAAATGCAGCGCCTCACAGGAGTCACATTCGAAATAAATGATGCCCAGTTGATCCAGCCACCGCCGTAGCACATTCAAATCAGGGACGATGATTGAATCCATATAAACTTGCCTCATTACTTACCTATCAGTGAAAAAAAACACCGGCCCGCAAGACTATCGTGAGCCTATATCCGGAATAATACTCCCGCAGGTGGAAGCAACGGCGACACCTCTGGGCATGCGCATAAAGCTTGCGGGGAGTGACGAACAGTCACAACGCTGTCGAACAACAACGATAGCGTAAAACAGATTGAACGCCATCGTACCTCTGCTGCCTGACACTGTGCCCGAACGCGAGCCTAGTATATCAATAGCGACGCCGCCGAGTCCCCCTGTTTTTGCTGCCTAAACGGCCAGTCCATTTTTCAAGTGGTCATTATCGCCAACGGAAAGATGGAGTGCGGCTCGACACCGGTATTTATTACGCCATGCGCCGTCAGCGTTTGATCCATCCCTGACGATGCAGATAATCCAGAATGAATGGACGTTGCTCTTTCGCCAGCGCCGTTCTGATATGATCACTCCAGTCACCGCTTCGTTGATTACCGTTGCGGTGCTGGTAATACTCCGCCAGATGCTGGTCGTATTGCGCCAGCACCCTTTTATCCATCGGCTTGTAAGTATTTTCGTGGATCACCAACTCTGCGGGCAGTCTCGGTTTTTGATCCGGCTGAGCGGCCGGATGGCCCAGGCACAGCCCAAATAGAGGCAGCACCTGCTCAGGCAGTTCCAGCAACTCCGTTACCTCTGCGATGTGGTTGCGGATCCCGCCGATATATACGCCGCCCAGCCCGAGCGATTCCGCCGCGACCAGCGCGTTCTGCGCCATAATGGCGGTATCGATACAGCCCAGCAATAGTTGCTCCGCCAGCCCCACTTCCGCCGCCGGGAAGATTTGTAGGTGTCGGTTGAAGTCCGCGCAAAAAACCCAGAATTCCGCTGCCTGCGCCACGTACGCCTGGCCGCCGCTCAATGTGACCAGCGCCTGACGCGCCGCGTTATCGGTAATACGTATAATCGAGCTGCATTGCAACAGGCTCGAGGTCGAGGCACTTCGGGCGGACTGAAAAATGGCCTGACGCTGCTCTTCCGTCAGCGGTTGGTCGGTAAATTGGCGAATGGAGCGGTGTTGACACAGTAAATCGATAGTGGGAGTCACGATGGCAATCCTCACGCGTAATAAAAGGGCTGTCGCGCCGGCAGTCGGCGACAGCGCGACAATCAACGGGTACAAAGGCGACAGCAAACGTCGCTTAGCCCACAATTATAAGACAGCCCGCCCGACTCACAACGTCATGCGCTCGTCATCATTGCGGTATCGATAGCCTTAAGAAATCAATACGACAGGCAATGACTGCTTTTTATTAATTGGTCGAGCGGGCATAGTAGGTGGGTTGGCTAAATTTAAGTTTGAATAAAGGAGTAAGCATGTTTGCTGTAATTTTCGGACGTCCGGGTTGCCCCTATTGCGTACGCGCCAAAGAACTGGCGGAAAAACTGACCGCTCAGCGCGATGACTTCAACTATCGCTACGTGGATATTCAGGAAGAAGGGATCACAAAAGCAGACCTGTCGAAAACCGTCGGCAAACCGGTTATGACCGTTCCGCAGATTTTCCTTGATGAGCAGCACATCGGCGGCTGCACGGATTTTGAAGCTTATGCGAAAGAACATCTAAATCTGTTCAAGTGACAGCGTCACTTGGTGAGCATTGATCCAACAGAAGGCGCTGCCCGCGCCTTTCTTATATCGATCGAGCAGACTGACTCTACGAATGACTTGGCTCTTTTGACGAAATTGAGTAGAACCCTCGAATGTTATTTGTGAAAAAAATGACGGACCACCGCCCTCAGAAACAGCACAAGCAACCCACCCAGTAGAGTCCAGAATACAGACACCACCACATACGCCAGGTCTTGCCAGAATGATCCGCAAGATGCATGGCCTGAACGCAGCAGCCATAGACAAAGAGGAACTGCGATCAAGGAGCCAATCAGGGTATAGCGCATTCTGTCGCAACCCGTCAGATAGCTGGAGATCATACCTGGCAGTAAAAACAGCAACATGCCCGGCTCTCCATTACTCCCTTGTACCGTCGTCACTTTGAACGACATCATCTTCTGACTGAGAAAAACCAGTGTAAACAACACAAGACAACTGATTATCCCAATCCAACCTTTATTGTTTGCCATGCTTCGTCTTCTCACTATAAACAGGTGACAATACCTTCCGGCCTCGTCATACAGCACAGGCCACCCATCATGGTATTTCCCTGATGTGCCAAGACGTTGCTCTTGGCGCGTTTTATCTGCATACACAGCTGGTTGTCACGCAAATAAACTTTTAGAATAGCGACCGCCACACCAATCGTTACAGACACGGCTGATTCCCTTCATTTCATGCAACTCTGCTGTCGACGCCAGCGTCCTTGTGATGGAGTAAATTTAGCCTAAATTACTTTTATATCAAGAACTTAATAGTAAAAAATAAGTTGCATCCCATGAATATAAACGTCGCTGATTTGTTAAACGGGAATTACATTCTGCTGCTGTTCGTTGTTCTGTGTTTGGGTCTTTGTTTAGGGAAGTTAAGGCTAGGTTCCGTACAACTTGGTAATTCTATTGGAGTTTTGGTGGTCTCATTGTTTCTGGGCCAACAACATTTCGCCATCAATGCCGAAGCCCTCAGCCTGGGATTCATGTTGTTTATTTTTTGTGTAGGCGTCGAAGCTGGCCCCAACTTCTTTTCAATTTTTTTCCGCGACGGCAAAAACTATTTGATGCTGGCTCTGATTATGGTCGGCAGCGCGTTGATACTTGCTCTGATATTGGGAAAGGTTTTCGGCTGGGGGATCGGACTGACCGCCGGGATGCTAGCAGGCTCGATGACTTCAACTCCAGTACTGGTCGGCGCAGGCGACACGCTCAGAAACGCGTTCGGAGCCACGCCCATGCTCGGCATCGAACAGGAACACCTCAGCCTGGGCTATGCCCTGACCTATCTCATCGGCCTGGTTAGCCTGATCTTTGGCGCGCGCTACTTACCTAAACTGCAACATCAGGATCTGCCGACCAGCGCTCAGCAAATCGCACGTGAGCGCGGCCTGGACGCCGACAGTCAGCGCAAGATCTATCTGCCGATTATCCGCGCCTATCGCGTCGGGCCGGAGCTGGTGGCCTGGGCCGACGGCAAAAATCTGCGTGAGTTGGGCATTTACCGTCAAACAGGGTGCTATATCGAGCGCATCCGACGTAACGGTATTCTGGCTAGTCCGGACGGCGATGCGGTGCTGCAACTGGGCGACGAAATCTCGCTGGTCGGTTATCCGGATGCCCACGCCCGGCTCAATCCCAACTTTCGCGACGGCAAAGAGGTCTTCGACCGCGATCTGCTGGATATGCGCATCGTCACCGAAGAGATCGTGGTGAAAAACCATAATGCCGTCGGCAAGCGCCTTAGCCAACTCAAGCTGACCGACCACGGCTGCTTTCTCAACCGCATCGTCCGTAGCCAGATTGAAATGCCGATTGACGACGGCGTGGTGCTGAACAAAGGGGATGTTTTGCAGGTCAGCGGCGACACCCGACGAGTGAAAAACATTGCAGACCGCATCGGGTTTATCTCTATTCATAGCCAGCTCACCGATCTGCTGGCCTTTTGCGCCTTCTTTATCATCGGCATTATGATCGGGCTGATCTCGTTCCAGTTCAGCCACTTTTCATTCGGCGTCGGCAACGCCGCAGGGCTGCTGTTCGCAGGCATCATGCTGGGTTTTCTACGAGCCAACCACCCTACTTTCGGCTATATCCCGCAGGGAGCGTTGAACATGGTGAAGGAGTTCGGGCTGATGGTCTTTATGGCTGGCGTCGGTCTTAGCGCGGGCGGCACCATTAACAGCAGCCTGGGCGCCATTGGTCTGCAAATGCTGCTGTCCGGACTACTGGTCAGTTTGGTGCCGGTATTTATCTGTTTTCTCTTCGGCGTTTATATCCTCCGCATGAACCGCGCGCTGCTATTCGGCGCCATCATGGGAGCCCGTACCTGCGCTCCTGCCATGGATATCATCAGTGATGCAGCGCGCAGCAATATTCCGGCGCTTGGCTATGCAGGGACGTATGCCATCGCCAATGTTCTCCTGACGCTGGCGGGGTCGCTCATTGTCATCATCTGGCCGGAGCTGCCGTTGTAACGGAACGCGTATGAAAACAAACCAAAATTGATCGAAAAGCGCAGCGCGGTAAACTCGCCTTTCCGTTTATCTCCGCGCGCTGCGTCTAATAAGTGACACCGCGTCACTTTTGCCGCTGAGGGAAGAAGCAATCCGTCATCCCCGGCTTCTCAGCTTAATTTGCGAACGCATAACTTAAATAGGAAGCTAATTACCTTGAATTGTAATTAGTTATGCTTATTTGAATGCATGTTTTATTAGTTTCTTACCGTCTGTTTGCACCACCGTTAGCTAAACCGCTATATTACTGTCCCGTCTGCCGACTCACCGGCTCAGGCTATTTCCCGCATGAACATGGCTGTTCCTGCTGCTTCAGGCTGCGGTTGTCCGCACCCTGGCACGGCACACAGAACACGCTGTGCGCCACCCTTTAGACCTCTGAACTTGGGCAACCTCGCGTTGGCAACAGCCTATTGCTGTCGATGAGGGCATCGTTAACACGGAGACGGATGCCTTCCGCATAGCACATTATTGACATTATTTACTGGGGACCATCATGGTAATGCGCCGCATCGAACGGCTGAATACACTGGCACGAGCTTTAAAGAAAACCGACAAAATGCACCTCAAAGAGGCGGCGCTGTTGCTGGGCGTTTCTGAGATGACCGTGAGACGCGACCTGAACAGTGAAAAGACCAGCGTGATGTTGCTGGGCGGCTATGTGGTCAGCGATCCCAGAAGCCACAACGTCGGCGGTTATCTCATTGCCGATCGGGAACAGTGTCAGGTGGAAGAGAAGCGCCAGACCGGCGAGCGAGCGGCACAGTTGGTTGAAGCCAACGATATCGTCTTTTTCGACTGCGGCACCACGACCAGCTTCATCATCGAAGCGATCCCGGACGATATCTGCTTTACTGGCGTCTGTTACTCGCTCAATACCTTTATGGCGCTACAAACCAAGCCCTTGTGTCAGGCGATTTTGCTAGGCGGAGTGTTCAACGCGAGCAAAGCCCTGTTTACCCCTATCGGCCACCAGCACGATATGGACCATCTCTGCCCGCATGTCGCGTTTATTTCTGCGGAAGGAGTCGATCTCAAAGTGGGCGCCACCTGTCTTGATGTCGCCGAACTGGCGATAAAACACCGCGCGTTATCGGCGAGTCAACGTAATGTTCTGGTTGTCGACAACAGCAAGTTCGAAAAACGCAGTCCGGCCCGCATCGGCGAACTGACGCTCTTCGATGCACTGGTCAGCGATCGTTTACCGGCCGCCGACTACACCGGCTACTGCGCCGAACAGGGCATTCAATTGCTCACCCCGCCACCGAAGACGCCAGGTCAGTTGCTTACCCCAACAGACCGCCAAACCACTGATTCAGCTTCATCAGCACCGCATCCCACATGCGGCTAAAGAACCCGGCTTCCGGAACGTCGTCCATCGTCACCAGCGGACGCTGAGCGATAGATTTACCCTCAATCTGAAAATCCACCGTCCCGACGGCCTGCCCTTTTTTCAGCGGCGCCGTCAGCGGTGGCGAGCTGATCGTATAGCTGGCCCGCAGATTTCTTCCCTGCCCTTTGGGTATACTTAGCGCGGCGTCTTCAGCCACGCTTAAACGCGCCTGCGCACTCTCGCCGAACCACACGCGTTGCGTCGTCAGCACCGTATCGCTGCGTACGGGCGTGACCGTATCGTAGAATCGAAATCCCCAGGTCAGCAGCTTTTCACTTTCGCGAAAACGTATAGCATCGGTCGGCGCGCCCAGCACCACAGAAATCAGGCGCATCTCTCCTTGCGTAGCGGAAGCCACCAGATTATGGCCTGCGCCGCTGGTATGCCCAGTCTTCACCCCGTCCACGGCCAGGTTGCTGCTCCACAGCAGACGATTGCGGTTCATCTGACGAATATTGTTAAAGGTGAAAGACTTCTCTTTATGCAATGCATACTCCTCAGGCACATCGCGGATTAGCGCCCGGCTAAGAAGTGCCATATCGCGCGCGGTGCTGTACTGTCCTTCGGCATCCAGCCCATGAACCGTCAGAAAATGCGTATTGGTCAACCCCAACACTTTGACGTACTGATTCATCAGTCCGACAAATGCGTCCTGACTGCCCGCCACGTAGTCCGCCAGCGCGATGCTGGCATCGTTGCCGGACTGAATGACGATGCCTTTGTTCAGTTCTGACACCGCAATCTGGTCGCCGGGTTTCAGGAACATCAACGAGGAACCGCGCAGCGCCGGATTACCGGTTGCCCAGGCATCTTTTCCGACGGTCACCACATCGGTCGGGTTGATTTTACCGGCTTTTACCGCCTGCCCGATCACGTAGCTGGCCATGATCTTGGTCAGACTAGCGGGGTCGAGCCGTTCATCCGCCTGGGATTCGGCCAGCACCTGGCCGCTATTGAAGTCCATAAGGATATAGGCTTTTGCCTCAATCTGAGGCGGGGGCGGCGCTTGTTCCGCAGCGGCGGAGGATACCGTTACGAAGAGCAGGCTGGCGACACCAGCCTGTAAGTGGGGAAAACGCTTCATTATTTTCATCGTTTAACCGCTCTGTCCTTACGTCGTTAATGACGGAGAGAAACTCTATGCAGACATATTCTGACACACTCAAAATTAGCCGTTCATGTGCCGTAATAAAACGTCTCAGTGTGTAAAGTTACTCAAACCTTGATAAGAGCGTGGATGCGATGAAACAGCGAGGGTGTCAGTGGAAAAAGCGGGAAGCCACTCGTCACGCTTTTCCCACCGCCGCCCTCGGGCAGTGAGAAAAGCGCTTGAAGGCGATCAGCGGCGTTCGCGTTTATCGGCGCGTTTCGCCAGCCAGTCGCCTAGCGTTTGTACAATCTGCACCAGAATCACCAGCGCGATGACCGTCACGATCATGACCTGAGTTTCATAGCGATAGTAGCCGAAGCGGATCGCCAGATCCCCCACTCCGCCGCCACCGACGATACCCGCCATCGCCGAGTAGCCGATCAGGCTGACCAGCGTAATCGTCAGGCCGCGCAGCAGTCCGGATCGTGCCTCCGGCAGCAACACCGTGCCGATGATACGCATCGGACTGGCGCCGAACGCCTCAGCGGCTTCTACGATCCCCGGATCGACTTCCCGCAGCGCGCTGTCCACCAGCCGCGCATAAAAAGCGATAGCGGCGACGGACATCGGCACCGAGGCCGCAATAGGGCCGATGGTGTTGCCGAGCAGGATCTGCGTCAACGGCAGCAGCAGCACCAGCAAAATGACGAAGGGGATAGAACGGATGATATTCACCAGCACGGTGCTGAGCAGATAGAAAAAGCGGTTCTCCCAGAAAAGATGTCGATCGGTGACGTAGATCAACAGCCCAAGCGGCAAGCCGCCGATTACGGCGAAGAAGGTAGAAATACCCACCATCTGGAATGTTTCACTGAAAGCGGCGATCAAATCACCCCACAATTCATCCATGCAGCACCTCCACGTTAGCGGTTTTATGGCGGATATACTCAACCGCGGCCGTCACCTGCAACGGGTCCGTCGCGTGCGTCAGTAACGCCACCAAAATCCCCAGCGCCCGATTGCCGATATACTCGATTTTGCCGTGCAGAATATTCACGGACACGCCGAAGCGCGTCGCGACATCCGACAGGACCGGCTGTTCGGCGGAATCGCCGACAAACAGGATCTTCAGCAGCGTCCCCCGCAACTCCTCTTTCAGCCGGGTAGGCAGCTCCAGATTCAGCGTATGCGACACCAGCTGGCGAGTGAAATCATGCTGCGGCGTCGCGAAAATATCGAACACTTCACCCTCTTCCACCACGCGCCCGCCGGTCATCACCGCTACGCGATTACAGATCGTCTTAATGACGCTCATTTCATGAGAGATCAGCACGATGGTGATACCGAGCTTCAGATTGATCTCTTTCAGCAACGCGAGGATCGCGGCAGAGGTTTCCAGATCCAACGCCGAGGTCGGCTCATCACACAACAGCACTTCCGGATGGTTGGCGATGGCCCGCGCGATGCCGACCCGCTGCTTCTGCCCGCCGCTGAGCTGCGCGGGGTAGGCTTGAGCCTTATCCGCCAGCCCGACCAACGCCAGAATCTCCGGCACCCGCCGCTCTATCTCCGCCCGGGACTTACCCGCTGACTTCAGGCTGAACGCAACGTTTTGCGCGACGGTGCGCGTCTGCATTAAATTGAAGTGCTGAAAAATCATGCCGACTTTTTGGCGACAGTGCCGCAGTCTGGCGCCGCGAAGGTCGCTGATGCGCACGCCGTTCACGCTGACATGGCCCGAGGTCGGGCGCTGCAACAGGTTGACGGTGCGCAGCAAAGTACTTTTCCCGGCCCCACTCGCCCCGACGATGCCATACACATCGCCCCGGCGGATATGCAATGAAACATTATCCACTGCTTTCGTTTCTCGTTGTTTTCCATGAGGAAAGTCAACGCTGACGTTGTCTATGCGAATCATGGTTCGCGCGCTCCCAACCGAATAACGGAACAACAGAAAGCCGGTCACTGACCGGCTCTATAAAAGGTCACGCAGCCGGACCGTTATGGGGCGGCCGTCGGCGCAGGCGTCTGCGCGTGCATCCATTCCGGTTTCTGGAACTGACTGAACATCGTCGCCGGGTTATCGATAACCGCCGCATAGGCCGGCGACTCGACGGCGGCTTTGATGTCCTTCACGAACGGTTTATCCACGTCCGCCGTCCGAACGGCAATCACGTTCTTGAGGTTTTCATCCAGCGTCTCCTGCTTCAGCGCAGAAGAGAGTTTCAGTCCGGCGGAAATGGCGAAGTTACCGTTGATCAACGAGGCCGTCACGCTATCCAGCGTGCGGGGCAGCTGAGCGGCTTCAAGCGGTTTGAACACCAGCCCTCGCGGGTTGCCCACGATATCTTTTTCCGACGCTTTGGTCGGATCGATGTCCGGCTTGATGGTAATCAGCCCCAGCGACTGTAGGAAACGCAGGCCTCGGGCCAGGTTGGTGGGATCGTTGGATAACGTCACGATGTCGCCTTTCTTCAGTTGATCCAACGAGGTGATTTTGCGCGAATAGAAACCCATGCTGGCGGTCGGCACCGCGATCAGTCGGGTCAGTTTCAGACCTTTATCCGCCGCGAACTTGTCCAGATAAAGAGTATGCTGAAACAGGTTGGCGTCGATGCTGCCGTTCGACAACGCGAGGTTCGGCTGCACGTAGTCGCTGAATTCACGCACCACGACTTTGTAGCCTTTCTGCGTCAGCTCCGGTTTGATGGCCTGTTTAACCATATCGCCGTAGGGGCCAGGCGCGACGCCGAATACGATGGTGTGTGCGTCACTCTGAGCGAAAGCGCCGTGAATACCCGAGGCCAACAGCGCGGCGGCAAACGTCGCTCGCATAGCATGCGAAAATGTCATAATACCCTTCCTGTCTGAGTCATTGTTGTCATTGGTTATCATGATTATTAGGGGAATCAGCGTAATAAATAAATAATAAAAAACCCTATGATTATACCGGCATAACGAGGGACCTGTTTTTGGCGCTTGGCCACCTGGTCTCATCGACCTTGATGGTCAAAACGTAACAGAAGGATAAACACAATGCTAACCCTGTGGGGACGCGAGAACTCGACGAACGTGAAGAAGGTACTTTGGTGCGCGGAGGAGCTGGGACTGACATACCAGCACATTCCGCTGGGTGGGACTTTCGGGGGTAATCACGATCCCGACTATCTGGCGCTGAATCCCAACGGACTGATCCCCTGCCTGCGGGACGATGAGCTGGTGCTGTGGGAGTCCAACAGCATCGTGCGTTATCTGGCGGCACAGTATGGACAAGGTTCTCTCTATCTGGCCGACCCGAAAGCGCGCGCGGAAGCGGAAAAATGGATGGACTGGGCGCTTTCTTTTGCGGCGTTTTTTGGCCCTGTCTTCATCAATATGATCCGCACGCCTCCCGCCCAGCGCGATAAGGCCGCCGTGGAAGCCCATATTGACCGTTGCGAATCGCTGCTGAGCATTGCCGATAGCGCACTGGCGACTCAGCCCTGGTTATCCGGAGAGCACTTCGGCGTCGGCGATATCCCGCTGGGCTGCATCGCCTACGGCTGGTTCGGCATGCCCATCACACGCCAGCCTCGTCCCCATCTGGAGCGCTGGTACCAGCAATTGACGACGCGTCCGGCGTTCAAAAGCAAAGTCATGATCCCCCTCAGCTAAACGCCCCGATCCGCCGTCAAGATTGGCGGCCGGATCTGTTTCCTGCCGTTGATTCAGGTATAATCCGCCGACTTTTCCCGTACAACCCGATGTATGAGACGCTATGACTGTTAACACCTTCGATCCTTCGCAGACCACCACGCTGGCGGCCCCGGAGAAAACGCTGGCCCGGCAAAAGAATGGCGGCGACAAGCCGCAGGGCAATAAAATTGGTTTTGTCAGCCTGGGCTGCCCCAAAAACCTGGTGGACTCCGAACGCATTCTCACGGAGCTGCGCACCGAAGGGTATCAGGTCGTACCGAGCTATCACGACGCCGATCTGGTGATCGTCAACACCTGCGGCTTCATTGACAGCGCCGTTCAGGAGTCGCTGGAAACCATCGGCGAAGCGCTCAATGAAAACGGTAAAGTCATCGTCACCGGCTGTCTCGGCGCCAAAGAAAATCAAATCCGCGAAGTGCATCCCAACGTGCTGGAGATCAGCGGGCCGCACAGCTACGAGCAGGTGCTATCGCACGTCCATCATTATGTTCCACAGCCGGAACACAACCCATTCACCAGCCTGGTGCCCGAATCCGGCGTGAAGCTGACGCCGCGTCACTATGCCTACCTTAAGATCTCAGAAGGCTGCGATCATCGCTGCACCTTCTGCATCATCCCCTCAATGCGCGGAAAACTGGATAGCCGTCCGGTCGGTTCCGTACTGGATGAAGCCAAGCGTCTGGCCGACGCCGGCGTGAAAGAACTGCTGGTCATTTCGCAGGATACCTCCGCCTACGGCACCGACATCAAACACCGCACCGGTTTCTGGAATGGTCAGCCGGTCAAGTCCAGCATGGTCAGCCTGTGCGAGCAGCTGGCGACGCTGGGGATCTGGGTCCGCCTGCACTACGTCTACCCCTACCCACATGTCGACGAGGTCATCCCGTTGATGGCGGAAGGCAAAATTCTGCCGTATCTGGATATTCCGCTTCAGCACGCCAGTCCGAAGGTCCTCAAGCTGATGAAGCGCCCCGGCGCGGTCGAGCGCACGCTGGAACGCATCAAACGCTGGCGCGAACTCTGCCCGGCGCTGACGCTGCGCTCAACCTTCATCGTCGGTTTTCCCGGCGAAACGGAAGAGGATTTTCAGATGCTGCTGGATTTCCTGAAAGAAGCGCAGCTGGATCGCGTGGGCTGCTTCAAGTTCAGTCCGGTGGAAGGCGCCACCGCCAATACGCTGCCCGACCCCGTACCGGAAGAGATTAAAGAGGAGCGCTACCACCGCTTCATGCAGTTGCAGCAGCAGATTTCCGCACAGCGACTACAGGCGAAAATCGGGTTGGCGCTGCCGGTATTAATCGACGAAGTGGATGAAGAAGGCGCCATCGGCCGCAGCATGGCCGACGCCCCGGAAATCGACGGCGCGGTCTATCTGAATGGCGAAACTCGCCTCAAGCCGGGCGATATCGTCACGGTGAAAATTGAACACGCAGACGAATATGACTTGTGGGGCAGCCGGGTCTGATAAGGCCGCACCGGGGAAGACTGTTCCTCCCGTCCCCGGTGTTATTGTCCTTTTGATTGATCCCTTGCACTAAAATTCATCATTAAGCGTTCCGCCGGGACGCTTCGCCTTGCGCGAGCCAGGCAGGTAAAGTAGCCTTGCCGCATGATTTGATTCGTGCTGAGTAAGGCAGACGCATGTGGAAACGCCTGACATTTGGTCTTTTCACCAGCATCCTGGTGCTGGCAGGAGGCGCATTTCTGCTTGATCGCTGCATCAGCTGGCGCACGGCCCCCTACATTTTCGACGACCTGAAAGACCTTCCCGCCCGCCCCGTCGGCGTCGTGCTGGGGACGGCAAAATACTACCGCGCAGGCGGCGTTAACCAATATTATCTGTTCCGCATTCAGGGCGCGCTTAACGCCTATAACAGCGGGAAAGTCAGTTATCTGCTCCTCAGCGGCGACAACGCGCAGCATAGCTATAACGAGCCGATGACAATGCGGCGGGATCTCATTTCCGCAGGCGTAGCGCCGATGGATATCGTGCTCGACTACGCGGGTTTCCGCACGCTAGACTCGATTGTTCGCACCCGCAAAGTATTCGACACCAATGACTTCACCATCATCACCCAGCGCTTCCACTGTGAACGCGCGTTGTTTATTGCGCTGCATCTGGGTATTCAGGCCCAGTGTTATGCGGTGCCGTCGCCTAAGGATATTTGGATGGTAAGGATTCGGGAGTTCGGCGCCCGTCTGGGCACGTTGTTCGATCTGTATATTTTGAAGCGCGAACCACGGTTTCTCGGTCCGATGATCCCGATCCCCGCCCCTCATACGATTTCCGCCGATGAGCCAGGTTATCCGGCCGTGCCGCCCGAGTATCTGCCGGCCTCCCCGACGGAAGCGATCGGCAAGAAGTCCGCCGACGCATTCCATCCTTGAGCAGACCGGATTTATTCGCTGATGGCGACATCGGGCTTGCCCGCGACAAACCGCGTCAGACGACGCCACAACCACTCCATCGGCCCCTGCCGGAAGACCCGCAGCCAGTAATGCGCGAACAGCAGATTGACGAGCCATATCGGCGGCACCAACGCCAACAGCGCCAGCCGGTCGAGCTTCATGAACCAGCCCAGCCTGTAGAACAGCGTGGTGCAGATCAGCGTTTGCAGCAGATAGCTGCTTAGCGCCATCCGCCCGATATCGCTAATCCACTTCGTCAAACGCCAGTGCCGCAGCGTCGGCCAGTAACCATAGCACAGCGCCAGATAGCCGATGGCTTGCAGCGGCGCGCTCAGTTCGCCGGGGATCTGCAACAACAGTCCGCACCAGCGATACTCCCAGTTCAGATGCCACTGCGCCGCCACGCCCGCACTGTCGATGATCAGCGCGGGGACCAGCAACACCAACGCGACTTTACGATAGTGGCTCAGGCTGAATTCGCCCTTCAGCCACCCGCTGCGCATTAGCGCGCCGCCAAGCAGCATCGCCCCACAAAGCAGCCAACCGTACTGCACGCCCATCGACAACAGGCTTTGGCTTAGCATTGAGAGGCGATTGCTCCAGGCTTCCGGGCCGCCGGTCACCAACCAGTGCGCCTCATAGGCGAGATCGGCGGGACCCGGTTGCCAAAATCGGCCGCCGGTTTGGCTCAGTAGTTGGCTCAACACCACCAGTATGGCGATGCCCGCCAGATACATGATCGTCCCTGCGCGCAGCAACATGCTGGGGCTGTCAGCCATCCGCAGCATGCCGCAACACACCAGACCAATTAGCCCGTAATCCAGCAGAATGTCGCCATCCCAGAAGAAAAGGCTGTGAATCAGGCCGAAGATCATCAACCAGAACAGTCGTGCGTGGATCCAGCTCCGCCCTCTCGGCTGTAACAGTTGTAAGCTTGCGCCGAACAGCAAGGCAAACATAGTCAGAAATTTCCCCTGCACAAAAATATCCATGATCGCCCAGGTCCAGGCATCGCGCACAGAGGGCAGACCATTATAGGCGGGATTGAGGTAGGCGGCTTCGGGCAAACCAAAGGCGGAAACGTTCATCAGCAGAATGCCAAGCAACGCCACGCCGCGGACAAAATCCAACGTGGCGATGCGGGGTTGTTGTACTCGGGATGGAGTGACCATAGGCGTAAAGGTAGCTCGCAGTCTAAGTAAATCTAGGGATTGTTCGGTTCATAAATTGTAATGACTGATAGCCTAAAAACCTACGGTTTTACCACCAGGGGCAAAGGGATAGCGCAAACGAAGGGAAAAGAGCGGTGTGAGGGATGCAAAACAACCGGCGTCTTTGCACAGACGCCGGTGAGTTTTTCTGCGAACCATTAGTTGTGATGGCGCACCGCGCGCAGGAACTCCTGACGCGTATTTTGGCTGGACTTGAACAGACCGCCCAGCGACGTGGTGGTAGTGGCGCTGGTGGCGTCGCGGATACCGCGCGCTTTGACGCAGTAATGCACAGCATCGATAGAAACGGCGACGTTATTGGTGCCTAACAGTGTTTGCAGCGCGATCAAAATTTGCTGGGTCAGACGCTCCTGTACCTGCGGACGCTGAGCGAAAAATTGCACGATGCGGTTGATCTTGGACAGGCCGATGACGCCATCTTTAGGGATATAGGCGACTGTCGCTTTGCCGTCGATGGTCACAAAGTGATGCTCGCAGGTGCTGGTCAGCGTGATATCGCGCACCGTCACCATCTCATCCACTTTCATCTTGTTTTGAATGATGGTGATTTTGGGGAAGTTGGTGTAATCCAGACCAGCGAAAATCTCTTCGACATACATCTTGGCGATACGGTGCGGCGTTTCTGTCAGGCTGTCGTCCGTCAAATCCAGACTGAGCAGATTCATGATTTCCGTCATGTGTTCCGCGATGCGGCTTTTCCGGGTTTCCCGGTCCAGCATTTCCCCGCGCAGCGGCGTTTCCAGTCCGCGCGCCAACAGCGCTTCATGTACCAGGGCGGCTTCTTGGGTCAAAGGTGATGACATTATCGTTCTCCAGCAGGTGTGACTTTATGCGGCGCCATACCGTCTTCAGGCGTTGCCCGCAACAGGCCGTGGAATTGACGACTGCACACACGATCAATACAGTGCCACTGACGGATGCACCCTGCGCGAAAGCGCGCAATTTAACGAGGGACACAGCCTAATGGAGAGTTAGGCGATGATCCAGTGATTGTGTATCGTGATTGATGAAATTGCTGCAAGCAATGAAGGGTGACGACCGCCAACAGGGGAACAACGGTTATCCGGCTCGTTGTAAATAGCCGAATAACCGGGTGCGCGATGTTTAGAATTTTTCCCAGCCGTCATCGCTGTTCGTTCGCGTCGCGGTCAGAAGTTTCACCGCTGATGTTGGTGTCGATTTTACCGTCGGGATGCGGGTTGTCGAATTAGGACAATCGTCATCTTCTAACTGGAAGAGATCGACCACCTTCGCCAGATCGTGCGACTGCTGATCCAACTGCGTGACGGCCGCGGTCGACTCTTGCACCAGCGCGGCATTTTGTTGCGTCACGCCGTCCAGTTCATGTACGGCCTGGCCGACCTGAGTAATCCCCTGAGTTTGCTCGTCGGTGGCGGCATTGATTTCGCCGATCAGATCGCTGACGTGGGCAATCGCCGTGATGATGGTTTGCATCGCCTCGGCAGACTGCTGCACCTGCTTGTCCCCCACCTGCACATTCACTTCCGACTCTGCGATTAACTCCGCGATCTCCTTCGCGGCCTGGGCGCTGCGCTGCGCGAGACTGCGAACCTCACTCGCCACGACGGCGAATCCCCGTCCCTGCTCGCCGCCGCGCGCGGCTTCCACCGCCGCATTCAACGCCAGAATGTTGGTCTGGAACGCAATGCCGTTAATCACGTTGGTAATGTCTGAAATTTTACTGGAGCTGGAGGTGATTTTCGCCATCGTCTTGGCAACGTTGCTGCTGATTTCGCCCCCTTTCTTGGCCACGCCTGCGGCGTCCTGCGCCAGAAGACGCGCTTGATGCACATTCTCCGCATTGTGTTTTACGGTCGAGCTTAGCTGTTCCATGCTGGCCGCCGTCTCCTGCAACGCCGCCGCCTGTTGTTCTGTACGCCGAGACAAGTCGTCGCTACCCACTCTGATTTCCGATGTTCCATGGTCAATGGAACGGGTGGTATCGCGAATAGCGGTCACAGTATCGCGCAGTCGCGATTGCAAAAGTTTGATGTCCGGGATTAACCGACCGGCGCAGTTGCGTCCGAACTCAATCAGTTCGCAACCCAGACGCCCTGCCGTCAGCTGCGCCAGATGCGATTTGATCACCTCAATCGGCTTGACCAGATAGTTGCGCAGATAATATTCGGTAAAGATCAGCACCATGATCCCGGCCAGCAGCACGATGATAATCGTATTGCGGTTGCGAACGTTATGTTCATTGATGGAAGGAATGATTTTGGAGGCCGACATCTCGTCGCTGTATTTTTTCAGCTCATCGCTGAACGTCCAAGCCATCGGCGGAAACACTTCGCGGAACAGCGTGCGGAAACTTGAGATATCGTTGCGCTGAAGTGCGGCATTCATGGGGTCTACCGCATCCGTGATCACCTTTTCCCAGGTGGTGTAAACTCCGCTTGACGTGGTGGGTTCAATCCCGAGGTGTTGGGAATTTTTGAAGTTCTCAAGCGCTGTTTTCGTATTCTGAATAGCGGCCTGCGCCATATCCATCGTTTTTTTAGCGTTAACCTGATCGTTATCCTGCATATAATCCATCGCGCGTTCCAAACGGATCACGGCGCGAAAATATTGGTCATTGCCGTAAATTAAAAAGGAGTAATCTTTTTTCTGCTCCTCGCCCTGCGTCAGTAAATTCGTCGCTTGATTCAGAGAATAAATACTAAATCCAGACGCGATACCCCATATCACGATCAGTGTGCCCACAATGGCTAATACCATCGCATGTATGCTGATGTTTTTCAGAAAATGCATATCCCACCCCATGAGAGTCTTTAATAGGTCCGCGCCCTGACGCGAACAATATTCTTTCTTTTCGTTAAACGAATGTACCGCGATGATTAACCCGGTTAAGACACGTCAAGCGCCGCCCTGCTGCATGCCTTAACTATCTGATTTAACCCCCATCTGAGAAATACGTCCAGGCGTGAACGGCGATGGGACAACCGTCTCAGACACCTGCCGGGTTTTAGTGCACTAAGTATAGGCATGGATATAAAAAGGGGTATTCATCGCCACGCTTTTATCCAAAGCGATAATGAGAGCTGCGAAAAACGACTATTTTTCGCTGTACGGTTTTTTGCCGTCAGCGTTATATGGCGAGCACGGAAAGATAGAGAGGAATAAAGAAACGCACTGGTGAAACCAGTGCGCTTAACGGTACAGATTAACAACCAAAATTAAAACTGCTCCCAGTCGTCATGATTGTTTTGCGTCTTGCTGGCGACGGGTATTGCAACCAATGCCGGCGTTTGGCTCAGCGCTGGGCGTTTTAGCGCCTGACCGTTTGGGACGCGACCCGAGGCCGGACGCGCTTCGTTATCCAGTTTGAAGACCGCCACGGCATCGGTCAGATGACGCGCCTGTTCCTCCAGAGATCCTGCGGCGGCGGTGGCTTCCTGCACCAGCGCGGCATTTTGCTGAGTCACCCCATCCATTTGCGTCACCGCCGTGCCGACCTGCTCGATACCGCGGCTCTGCTCATCTGAAGCCGAGGCGATTTCCCCAATCAGGTCGTTGACGTGGGTAATCGAGGTAATAATGGTGCCCATCGCTTCGCCGGCTTTCTTCACCTGGCTGGAACCGATATCGATACGCGATACGGATTCGGCGATCAGACTTTCAATCTCTTTGGCCGCCTGAGCGCTACGCTGCGCCAGATTGCGGACTTCCCCCGCTACTACGGCGAAACCACGCCCTTGTTCACCGGCTCTGGCCGCTTCCACCGCCGCATTCAACGCCAAAATATTGGTCTGGAACGCGATGCCGTTGATGACGCTGGTGATATCCGCAATCTTCCGGGAACTGGTCGTAATGTCATCCATCGTCCCCACGACTTCATCCGTGATCTCGCCGCCTTTGCGCGCGACGATAGACGCTTCTTGCGCCAATTTGCTGGCCTGATGGACGTTTTCGGCGTTCATTTTCACGGTCGAACTAAGCTCTTCCATGCTGGCCGCCGTTTCCTGCAACGCGGCGGCCTGCTGTTCGGTACGCGCGGACAGATCGTTGTTGCCCATGCGAATCTCGCTGGAGCCTTGATGAATGGAGAAGGCGCTATCGCGGATAGTGCTCACTGTTGACCGCAGGCTGTTTTGCAAAAAGGTTACGTGCGGGAACAGCTGACCGGCGCAGTTGCGGCCAAACTCAGTCAAATGGTGGCTCAGTTGACCTTCGCTCAAACGTTCAAGGTGCGACTTCAGCTGATTGATCGGTTTCACCAGATAGTTGACCAGATAACGGTCGCTGGTAATCAGAATGATCAGGCCCAGCACCATCGTCACGATCAGTATGCGTTTGTTCATCGAGGTCATCGCATGAACGTCGTCGATAGCTCGGTTGCCCTGCAACACCTCGGCAAAGTGATCCGAATTAGCCGCAAAGCTGACGCTCAGGGAAGGATACGTCACGCGGTAAATCTGCCGGAATTCGTCGATACGGCCAGCCTGCAATGCGGCGAACATAGGGTTAATTCCAGACTCGATAAGCGAAGACCAGGTAGATGCGGTCTGAGTAAACAACGCGGGGTCCACGTCAAGCGGATCGCTTTGGCGGAACTGGTCCAGCGCACCCTGGGTGCTTTTTATGGCAGCGCCGGCTGAATCCAGCAGGGTTTTCGCGGTTGCCGCATCACCCAGCTGCACATAATCAGCGCTTCTCAGCATACGCGTCACGGCACGAAAATAGTGATCGCCCCCTTTCACCAGTAACAGATAGCTTTTTTTCTGCGACTGATTGACCTCAAGCAGAGACTCCATTTTATTGAATTCTGAAACGGTAAATAAGGATACACCGACCCAAAGGACAAGGAATATACCCAGTATGATTAACATCATAGCCCTGATAGTGACATTCTTCAGAAAGCTCATAAATAAACTCCGTATGTTTTACTAACGATTTCATGACCGTACTGATAAACAACACGGGCTATTAATCTGTAAAACGTTATTTTATTAAAAGGAATGACAGGTGCTGTATGTTGTCGCTTGCTGGCGAGGTCGCCTGGCCGTTCCATTTTTCCTTAAATGGACCATACAAGTAACAAATGACGCGGCTAGTATATATCGACCTAGCGATTAGGTTAGTTATTATTTTTGATAGTATTATCAATGATGAAAAAGGATATGAAGGTGGAGGTCAATTGCAGAATTCTCGTGCTGAAACGGGGGTCTTGATACTATTTTTATTCATTATTGAAAAAACAAATACTTACTACCGGTGAATTAAAAGGATAGATTTCCACTTTAGATTAATTTGACCGGTATTTTATGCATTGCGCTTATTACGCACGAGATAAATCCACGGAGTTAGAATTCGCTGAAATAGGTAAAGATAATCACTCACGTTACTGGTATTTTTATCAATCCTCGTAAGATTAACGCGCTACAGCTTATCGCTTCGGAGTGTTTAGTGTTCTCGCCCTATTAATAAAGTCGCAACGTGCCCAGAACCAACCCATGGACTTAATCTTTAACCCACGGCCATTGAAATAAAGACCGTGTCCTATGATGGCGGAAATAAAACGAAGGGGGGAATAGAGGGGATTAACGCGTAGGCTCGTCGTCTGCAATGGTCACGCCCAGATCGGCGATCAACGCCGTCATAATGTCGGATATACGACCTTCGTTACGTTTATAGTAGGTCCAGATGCCGACCTTGGTGGCTTCAACCACGCCCAGTTCCTGCAAACTTTTGAGGCATAGCGAGGTGGCTGGCTGCGATAAGCCCGCTTTTTTCTGAATCAGACTCGCGCATACGCCATATCGCTGATAGTCGTAGAGCTGCGTCTCATCGGCGAATGCGGTATCGGGGTCTTTCAGCCAGGCCAGAATAGCTCTGCGCGTAGGATGAGAAAAAGCCTTGAGCGCCTCATTTAAGCCCATAATTCGTTCACCTTGTTGTCATAGTCAGCGGCATCTCATCAGATGCCGCCCGCTTAATTACTCTTAGCTCGACGGATAGTCAATATAACCTTTATCCGTTCCACCATATAGCGTGCCTGCATCGACGGCATTTAATGCCAATCCATGCCGGATACGGTGCGGCAAATCCGGGTTGGCGATAAAGGTACGGCCGAAGCCGAACAGATCGCCGTATCCCTTCGCCAACATACGTTCCGCTTTTTGTTGGGTGTATTTCCCTGCATACATGATTACGCCCAAGAAGGTTTCGCGCAGCGCCTGACGGAACGTTTCCGGCAACTCGGGATTGTTCTCCCAATCGGCTTCGGCGATAGACAGATAGGCGATCCCCATTGACTGCAGCATGGCCGCCGCTGACACATAGGTGTGGTGCGGATCGTTTTCCACCAGCCCCAGATACACGCGCTCTTCATCTGTGGTTTCGAACAGCGGCGCAAAACGCACGCCGACCCGTGACGCGCCGAAAACGTCGATGACGGCTTCGGTCACTTCTTTCAGGAACCGCAAACGGTTGGTCAGCGAGCCGCCGTACTCATCGGTACGCTGGTTGGTATGGTGAGAGATGAACTGATTGATCAGGTAACCATTGGCGGCATGCAGTTCGACGCCGTCGAAGCCCGCGTCCCGCGCATTTTCAGCTGCTTTGCGATACTGCTGCACTAGCGCCTTGACTTCATCCGTCGACAGGGCGCGGGGCATACTGGGATCCGCCAGCGTGCCGGTGCCCGGCCCGGTTTCAATAAAGACTTTGACATTTTCGGCCCGCAGTGCAGACGGAGCGACCGGCGCTGCGTCACCCGGCTGTAGCGACGTATGGGAAACGCGGCCCACGTGCCATAGCTGGCAAAAAATCACGCCGCCCTCTTCATGCACCGCGTCGGTCACCTTACGCCAGCCCGCCACCTGCTCCGCATTGTAAATACCGGGCGTCCAGGCATAGCCCTGCCCTTGAGGTTCAATCTGGCTGCCTTCCGTCACCATAAAGCCGGCGGTGGCGCGCTGGCGGTAGTAGGTTGCCATCAGGTCGTTGGGGATATCGCCGGGCTGGGTGCTGCGGGAGCGGGTCAGCGGCGGCAGGGCAATACGGTTGCGTAGCGTGAGATCACCCAAGTTCAGGGGAGTAAACAGTGAATGTTCAGACATCATTTTTTTCCAATATCGTTGAAAGAAGTTCGCCACCCTAACACATTTATAGATTTAAATGTAATGATATGACGCCATCTTTTTCACCTTTTGCCTCCCGCCTCGAATTTGGCAATGTATCCTAAATAGTTAAGAAACATTGCAACCATGTAAATCAATCTATACTATTCAGTTTATCAAAACCAATTGGATAGACTTGTTCACGAATAGAGAATATGGACCTTACCCAACTCCGCATGTTTTGTCTGGTTGCCGATAGCGGCTCCATGGCTCGCGCCGCCGAGCAACTACAGCGGGTTCCTTCTAATCTGACAACGCGGTTACGTCAGTTGGAGTTAGAACTCGGCACCGATCTGTTCATCCGCGAAAAACAACGCCTGCGGCTATCGCCAGCCGGACACAATTTTCTTGGGTACGCCCGCAAAATTCTCGCGTTGAGCGATGAAGCGTTAACGATGAGTCACAGCGGCGCGCCAGGGGGGCAGTTAGTGTTGGGCACAGAAGAACCCGCCGCCCTGCTGTGGTTGCCCGAGCTATTGGCACAATTTCACTCTCGATTCCCACAGGTGGCGATCTCGCTGAAATGCGCCGCCGGATCGCAATTGTTGGATGAAGTCAGTCACGGCGATCTGGCCGCCGCGCTGGTCAGTTGTCCCATCGATAACGAAGCGCTACACCACTGTCGGATAGTGAGCGATCGCCTGGTACTCATTACCTCTCGCCAACACCCGGCGGTGAATCAGGCCAAAGATTTGGACGGCGCAGTGATCCTGCAAGCCGCCGATGCCAGCGATTACCGGTCTCGTCTCACCGACTGGAGCCGCGGTCAGAGCACGCTATCAGGCCCGTGGAACACAGTGAACTCGCTCAGCACGCTGGTGGCGAGCGTCGCCGGCGGGACCGGAGCGGCATTTCTGCCTCAGTCTGTATTGAACGCGATCCCCGGCGGCAGCCAGGTTCAGGTCCATTTGCTTCCTGAGACGGTCGCCGATATCGCCGTCGAACTGGTATGGCGTCGGGATGCGTTTGGTCCCAACGTCGAAGCCTTGAAAAAACTGATGATTAAACGATTCTCATAGTAAGCCTTTTCGCGAGGTCGCTGGGCGACCTCATCGTGACCCATAACGACCCCGTGAAATTACCGCGGGTCATTGATACAGGAATTCACCATGCAAACCATTAAAACCCGTGCCGCCGTCGCCTGGGGCCCCAACCAGCCATTGTCCATTGAAGAAGTCGATTTGATGCCGCCGCAAAAAGGCGAAGTCCTGGTCCGCATCATCGCCAGCGGCGTTTGCCACACCGACGCCTATACCCTGTCCGGTAAAGATCCCGAAGGCGTGTTCCCGGCGATCCTTGGTCACGAGGGCGCAGGGATCGTCGAAGCCGTCGGCGAAGGCGTCACCAGCGTCGCCGTCGGCGATCATGTCATTCCGCTCTACACGCCGGAATGCGGAGAATGTAAGTTCTGTCGTTCGGGCAAAACCAACCTGTGCCAGGCAATTCGCACGACGCAGGGCAAGGGCCTAATGCCGGACGGCACCACGCGATTCTCGAAAGACGGCCAGCCCATTTTCCATTACATGGGAACGTCGACCTTCGCCGAACACACCGTGGTTCCGGAAATTTCGCTGGCGAAAATCAGCCCTGAAGCACCGCTGGAAGAAGTCTGCCTGCTGGGTTGTGGTGTCACGACCGGCATGGGCGCCGTCACCAATACGGCGAAAGTTCAGCCAGGTGACACCGTGGCGGTATTCGGTCTGGGCGGCATCGGCCTCTCTGCCATTATCGGGGCGAAAATGGCTGGCGCGGGACGAATCATTGGCATCGACATCAACACCAGCAAGTTCGAGCTGGCGCGTAAACTGGGCGCGACGGAACTGGTGAACCCGAAAGAGTATGACAAACCGATTCAGGACGTCATCGTCGAGATGACCGACGGCGGCGTCGATTACTCCTTCGAGTGCATTGGCAACGTAAATGTCATGCGTTCGGCGCTGGAGTGCTGCCATAAAGGCTGGGGTGAATCCGTGATCATCGGCGTCGCCGGGGCGGGCGAAGAGATCTCAACCCGTCCGTTCCAGTTAGTGACCGGTCGAGTATGGCGAGGCTCCGCCTTCGGCGGCGTAAAAGGCCGCAGCCAGCTGCCGGATATCGTGCAGCGCTATCTGAATGGCGAATTCCCGCTGACCGACTTCATCACTCATACGATGAAGCTGGAAGACATCAACGACGCCTTCGACTTGATGCATGAAGGTAAGTCTATTCGTACCGTGATTCACTTTAATTAAGCTGAGGTCGCCCCATCATGACTGCGCCACTGGAACTTCTTGAGCAACACCGCCTGTTCGGCGGCTGGCAACAGCGTTACCGTCACACCTCTGCCGTTTTGCAGTGCGAGATGACGTTTAGCCTTTATCTGCCGCCGACGGCGGATAATACGCCACCGCCGGTGCTGTACTGGCTGTCTGGATTGACCTGCACCGATGAAAACTTCGCGGTCAAATCCGGAGCGCAGCGCGTCGCGGCCGAGCTAGGATTGGCGCTGGTCATCCCGGACACCAGCCCCCGCGGCGAGGCGGTCGCCGACGACAGCGGGTACGATTTGGGTCAGGGCGCAGGTTTTTACGTTAACGCGACCGAAGCGCCGTGGGCATCGCACTACCGGATGTTCGACTACCTCAGTGATGAACTGCCGGCGCTGATTCAGCAGCATGTCAACGTCAGCGACCGTCAGTCCATCAGCGGTCATTCGATGGGCGGCCACGGCGCGCTGATGCTCGCGCTGCGCCATCCGGGACGCTATCGTTCGGCGTCGGCTTTCGCGCCTATCGTCAACCCCAGCGCGGTGCCCTGGGGGCGCAAAGCCTTCAGCGCCTATCTGGGTCAGGACGAAAAGCGGTGGCGCGACTACGACAGTTGCCACCTGCTGGCCACCAGCGAGCATCCGCTGCCGATACTGATCGATCAGGGCGAGGACGACCCGTTCCTGCCTGAGCAGCTACAGCCGCAGGCGCTGGAAGCGATCGCCCGCCAGCGACAGTGGCCGCTGACGCTGCGCATGCAGCCGGGCTATGATCACAGCTATTTTTTCATCGCCAGCTTCATCGAAGATCACCTGCGTTTCCACGGGAAATTCTTGCAGCAATAAGGTCAGAGGGGTTTAATACCTGCACGGGCACAGACAGGCTTAGCTGTTCTGAGGTCTGGCGGCGTCAGGCCGATTTTCCGGATCCCAGCGCTCTGCCTTGCAGGCCCGTTCCGTAGATAAAATAAGACACACACAGTCACAGCATTGCTGAACGCCCTCGGTTCCAGGCGGTAATGCTGCGCAGCTAACAGGGAGTGACCAATTTGCAACGTAAGCGTGTTTCATCCGCCGATCTGTTTGCCGTCGGCTACGATGCTGAGACCAGCATTCTCGAAATCGAATTTCTTAATGGAAGCCTGTACCAGTATCGAGGCGTCGCGCGCATGATCTATGAAGAGCTACTCGCCTCGAACTCAAAAGGCAGCTATTACTCTCGCTACATCAAAAACTCATTTCCCTACGAAAAACTGCAGTAATCATTCAGGGCGGGAAACCGCCCTGCCTTCATTAATCTCACCCGTTCCCGGACTCCACCCGCCTGAACGCCATCAGCAGACGCGCCTCATCCAGCGCCACGGGTACATAGTAGATGGATTCGCCCGGCTGTAGCGTACGAGCGACAATCGCGTTCATCGCCGCCGTGTCGTTAATGTCTATCGCCAGATCGGCCAGCGTGGTGGGCAACCCCATCAGACGAAACGCCGCGCTAAGCTCAAGCAACGCATCGGTATCATCCAACAGCGCGCACTGCACCAGAATGCCGTAGGCCACCTTGGTGCCATGAAGAAAACGCTCCGTGTGCGGCAACACCGTCAGACCATTATGCACCGCATGCGCCGCCGCCACGCGCGTGTAGCGCTCGCCCAAACCGCCGACCATCCCGCCGCCGGCGATAATCGCTTCGACCACGTCCAGAAAGTTCTGATTGATCGTTCCCGATTCAACCGCCTTCAGCGCGGCTTCGCTTTGTCGCAGCAACACGTTGCGAATGTCCAATGCCGTCTGCAACCCCAGCCGAACGGTCAGCGGCAGCGTTTCCGGGCGGGGGCTGAGCACCACGGCTTCGTACCACTTGGCGAGCGTATCGCCGATACCGGCCAGCAGATAGTCCACCGGGGCAGACAGGATAATACGCGGCTCCACCAAGACCATGTGGTTGGCGTCTTCGAAAATTTCGAACCGTAACGCCTGTCCCTCATCGTTATACCAGACGGACAGCGGCGTCCACGCCGCGCAGGTCGCCGCGATAGTCGGGATCGCCACCAGCGGTACACCCAGACGCCGCGCCACCACTTTAGCGGTATCCAGCACCGCCCCGCCGCCGACGCCGATAACGACAGTACGATCGTCGCCCGCCAAGGTGACTAATCTCTCGACCTCGCTTTCACTGCAATGTGCGGCAAACTGCGCCTGTTTCACGCTCTCCGCCGCAATTTCGGCGGGCAAATATGGCTTTGCGGCGTTCAACGCACGCTCGCCGTGGATCCATAGCGCCCGTTCAAGCATCGGCGTAGGATAGAATTCAGTCAGCTTGTCGATAGCCCCTGGAAAGGAAAAATAATTCGCCGGCCCAACCTGGACGCGGATAGGTGTTGTGCTCATTATCGGTTATTCCTTGCGTTACAGCGTGTTGGCCTTTTATGACGGCGGGGCGGTCACTCCGATGGCGTGGTTTATCGTCAGACCGTCAACACATCTTAAAATCATCCGGTCCTATTCTTAATCACTTTTTTGCTTAAGTTATGCTTTTTCATTTTTAAAGGCGGCGCGGATCCCCGCTATTCTGCATTCTTTATCACCCAAAAGTGTGTTAATTTTCAGCCAGCTAACGCCACTATCCCTTATCGCCGAGACGAGTTGCCGTAGTTATGTCCATAGCTCACCGTTCACGTTTGGAAATGCGCGGCATTTCCATCTCCTTTGCCGGTTTCACGGCGTTAAAACAGGTGCAGTTTGCCCTGGAGGGCGGTTCTATCCACGCTCTAACGGGCGCTAACGGCGCCGGAAAATCCACCCTGATGGCGATTCTGTCGGGGTCGCACGACCGCTATACCGGCGACATTTTGCTGGACGGCGAAGCCGTCTCTATCCACTCCCCGCGCGATGCGAAGCGGTATGGCATTCATCTGGTTCAGCAGGAAGTCGACGCGGCGCTAGTGCCGACGCTCTCGGTCGCGGAAAACATCATGCTGGACACCCTGGCGCAAAACGGCCACGGCCTGAGCTGGGCGCGCATTCGCCGTCAAGCCGCCGCGCTGTTGACTCAGTTGGGGATAGATCTCAACGTGCGTCGCCGCATGGAGTGCTGCACGCTGGCTGAAAAACAGCAGGTCTTGCTGGCGCGCGCGCTATCGCATGACTGCCGTTTTCTGATCCTCGACGAGCCGACGGCGCCGCTGGACCAGGAGGAGAGCGAACGGCTCTTTGCCGTTGTGCGTCGCCTGCAGGCAGAGGGCATCGGCATCGTGTTTATCTCCCACCGCATTCACGAACTGAAAGCGATTTGCGACACGCTGACGGTTCTGCGCGACGGCGAATTCGTTAGCCGTACGCCGATGCAAGGGCTGAGCGGCGAACAGATCGTTGAAAATATGCTCGGCCATCAGTTAACCGACATCTTCCCGCCTCGCTCACCACTGACGCATGACGAGACGCTGTTGCGCGTTGAAGGCCTGCATGACGACATGTTGCTGCAGGATATCTCTTTGACGCTGCGCAAAGGCGAAATTCTGGGCATTGCCGGTCTGGCGGGCGCCGGAAAGACTGAGCTGTGCAAGGCGCTGTTTGGGGCGAGCCGCTGTCGCATTAACGCGGGAGAATATCGGGGAAAGCCCTGGAAGCCCCGTACGCCTGCCCACGCGGTCTCTGCCGGGATCGCACTGGTGCCGGAAGAGCGCCGCAAGGAAGGCATTTTCATTGATGACACCGTGTCCATGAACCTGAGTATCGCCGCCAGCGACAGCTTTTCCCGTTGGGGCGTGTTCAGTGGACGTCAGGCCGCCGCCTGGGCGAAAACATTGATCCGGCAGCTCGACATTCGTACCCGAGGGCCGCAGCAGACCATTCGTCGATTATCCGGGGGCAACCAGCAAAAGGTCGCCATCGGTAAATGGATGCGCAGTGATATGCAGGTGCTGATTTTCGACGAACCGACCAAAGGCGTGGACATCAAAGCCAAGCAGGATTTGTTTAGTTTGATAGGTGAGCTGTCGCGTCAGGGGAAAGGCATCATTTACGCCTCGGGCGAATTTTCCGAACTGGTGGGGCTGTGCGATCGCATCTGCGTGCTGTGGGACGGCCGTATCGTAGCGGAACTGGACGCCGCGACGACGGACGAAGAAACGCTTTTATTGTATTCAACCGGAGGAACTCCTGCGTGAGTCAGCCACATTCATCTAACGGGGATTTCCCTGCCTTTAATCGTCTGTTCGATTTCCTGTACAAATGGGGCATGCTGCTGACCGTTGTCGCGCTGGTGGTGCTGTTTGGACTGGCATCAGATAATTTCCTCGACCCGTACAACATCATCAACATCCTACGCTCCATCGCCATTGTGACGGTGATCGCGATCGGCGTGTCGCTGTCACTGTCTGTCGGCGGCTTCGACCTGTCTGTGGGGTCAACGGCCTCGCTGGCTAACGCGCTGGTGGTTTCGCTGTTCGTCTGGTACGGCTTCGGCACGACGGGCGCGATTTTGCTGACGCTGGCGCTGTGCATGCTGGTGGGATTATTCAACGCCTTCCTGATCGTCATTCTGCGCATTCCGGACATGCTGGCGACCCTGGCGAGTCTGTTTGTAATTCAAGGCGTCGCGATGACCTATAGCTACGGCGGCTCCATCACCCAAAACATGGTTTTACCCAGCGGAGAAATGGCGGAAGGTCTGATCCCGGCGTTTTTCTCCACCCTCGGGCAGGTGCCCACCATCGTCGTGATCATGCTGGTGGTCACCGTCGTCGTACAACTGTACCTCTCACTGACCCAACACGGGCGTCGGATGTATGCCATCGGCGGTAATCCCGAAGCCGCGCGTCTCGCGGGTATTCGCACCGCGCGTTACCGGGTGTTGGCCTACGTATTCTCCTCACTGTTGGCCGCGCTGGGCGGTATCTTGCTGGCATCGCGCATCGGTTCTTCTCAGGTCAATGCCGGCGGCGGCTACCTGATGGATGCCGTGGCGGCCGCCTATATCGGTTTCTCGCTCGCCGGTTCCGGCAAACCGAACGCACTAGGCACGCTGGTCGGGGCCGTGCTGCTGGGCGTGTTGCAGAATGGTCTGGTCATGCTGTCCGTGCCCTATTACGCGATGGACATCATCAAAGGGCTGGTGCTCGCCGCCGCACTGGCGATGACCTACTTCCAAAAGCGGTAAGCGCCGTTCCGGCGTATCAAAAGCCTTTTCAGATTGATACGCCGGTAACCACGCCTGTTATTGCACAAACCGGTTAAATTCTCGTTATAAAGCACACATTTCGCTTAAAAAAATTCATACAAAATTGTGAACTACATCGTATTCTTTTACCTCTTTGTCTAAAATAAGCGCGTCCGCCCTTATTAATCTCGAGAAACATTTATGGAATCCGCCGCTCCATCACGCTCCACAGCCTGGATGCGTGTCATTACGCTATCTGTTGCAGCATTTATTTTTAATACCACAGAATTTATCCCAGTCGGACTTCTCAGCGGCATAGCGCAGAGTTTTGCCATGAAGACAGAAGAAGTCGGGCTGATGATTACCATCTACGCCTGGATTGTCACCCTGGCGTCCTTGATCTGCATGCTGCTAACCAGCGGCATCGAGCGACGCAAACTGCTGATCGGCGTGTTTTGTCTGTTTATCGCCAGCCATGTGCTATCGGCGATGGCCTGGAACTTCACCGTGCTGGTGATTTCCCGCGCCGGAGTGGCGCTGGCGCACTCAGTGTTCTGGTCGATTACCGCCTCGCTGGCGATCCGCATGGCGCCGCCGGGAAAACGTGCGGCCGCATTGAGTATGCTCGCCACGGGTACGGCGCTGGCGATGGTGCTGGGCCTGCCGATGGGTCGTGTTGTCGGCCAGCTGCTGGGCTGGCGCGTGACCTTCATGGTGATTGCTGTCGGCGCCACGATTTCGCTGATCCTGCTGGCGCGACTGTTGCCGCGTCTGCCAAGCGAACACTCTGGCTCGCTGGCCAGCGTTCCCATGCTGTTCAAGCGTCCGGAGCTGGTGACGGTGTATGTGCTGATCGTCATTCTGGTCACCGCGCACTTCACGGCTTACAGCTATATTGAACCGTTTATCCAGAATGTGGCCGGTCAGTCGGAAAACTTCACCACGCTGATCCTGCTGCTATTCGGGGCTGCGGGCATTCTCGGCAGCGTGCTGTATAGCCGCTACAGCGACAAACATCCGACCGGTTTTCTGCTCAGCGCGATTGGACTGCTGGTGCTTTCGCTGTTGCTGCTGCTGCCTGCCGCCGGCTACGAATCCGGCATGATTATTTTGTGTATGGTATGGGGCATGGCGGTCATGGGGATTGGTCTGGCGATGCAGACCAACGTTCTGAGCCTTGCTCCCGATGCCAGCGACGTGGCAATGTCCATCTTCTCGGGCCTGTATAACCTGGGCATCGGCGCCGGCGCCCTGCTCGGCAGTAAAGTCAGTCTCTATTTGGGCATGAGTACGATCGGGTATGTGGCGGCGCCGCTGGCGTTACTGCCGCTGGCGTGGATTCTGTACTCGTACTATCGCCGCACCCGTCCGGAAAGGCATCCCGCCGTCTGACGGCTCACGAACATCCTCCTCCGGCTCCCCGCGGGCCGGAGTTTCTCCTCCCTTCTTTCAACCCTCCTGTACTGATTGTCCGCAGACAGCCCTCCCTTTCTCACGCCGACGCCATCGCTACCTAGCGCCCCCTCAACGCCCATAAAAAAGCCGGTCAACACGAAGCGTGCGACCGGCTTTTTCAGTCATGTTCCCTGACGGGGTTACTTATAGCGCGGAAAGACCATATCGGCGTATTTCACAAAGCGCGTCCGTTTTACCAGCTTGTAGCTGAACCAGATTAACAGGAACAAAGGAATGCCAATGTAGGTTGCCGCCACGCCGTACCAATCAATGTTGTCCGCCAGAAACGCCTGATAGTTCTGTCCCAACGTGATAATCAGGCACAGCACGAACGCGAAGATCGGCCCCAGCGGGAAGAAGCTGGACAGATACGGTAATGCCGTCAAATCACCGCCCTGCTTGATGTAACCGCGACGGAAGCGGTAGTGGCTGATGGCGATGCCGAGCCACGCGATAAAACCGGTCATGCCCGAAGTGTTTAGTAACCACAGATAGACTGTCTGATTACCGAACATGGACGTCAGGAAACACAATGCGGCCACAACGGTCGTCGCATAAAGCGCGTTGCGCGGCACGCCCCCACGGGATAGCTGGCCGAAAATCGCCGGCGCTTTACCTTCCCGCGCCAGCGTGAACAGCATTCGCGTTGAGGCATACATACCAGAGTTCCCTGCGGACAGCACGGCCGTCAGTATGACGGCGTTCATTACCGCGGCGGCAGACAGCAGACCGGCGTTCTGGAAGACCAGCGTGAACGGACTGACGCTGATGTCTTTGACATCGGTACGCAGTAGGTTCGGGTCGGTGTAAGGAATAATCAGGCTGATGATGAGGATGGCGAACACATAAAACAGCAGGATACGCCAGAACACCTGACGGATGGCACGAGGAATATTCTTCTGCGGATCTTTGGATTCACCGGCGGCAATCCCAATCAGCTCCGTTCCCTGGAAGGAGAAGCCCACGATCATCGCGACGCCGATCATCGCCGAGAAACCGCCCGCAAAAGGCGCATCGCCAATTTCCCAGTTATGCAGGCCCGCGTGCTCTCCCCCTCTCAAGATACCGACAATCATCAGCACGCCCACGCCGATAAACACCAGCACGGTGACGACTTTGATGAGGGAGAACCAATACTCTGCTTCGCCAAACCCTTTCACGGAGATGTAGTTCAGCAGGAAGATCACGGTCAGGAATAGCGCGCTCCAAATCCAGCCCGGCACATCGGGATACCAGTAGCCCATCACCAGCTGCGCTGCAACCAGATCGACGGCGATAGTCACCGCCCAGTTGTACCAGTAGTTCCAGCCCAGGGCGAAGCCGAATCCCTCTTCCACATAGCATGCGCCATAGGTCGAGAAAGAGCCGGAGACCGGCATGAAGGCCGCCAGTTCCCCGAGGCTGGTCATCAGGAAGTAGACCATCAAACCAATGAGCACATAAGACAACAGCGCTCCGCCCGGTCCGGCCTGCGCGACCGTGGCCCCGGAGGCCACGAAGAGTCCTGTCCCGATCGAACCGCCAATGGCGATCATCGTAAGATGCCGTGCTTTAAGTTCACGGCGTAGCGTTCTGCCCCCTTGTGATGGGGTCTGAGTATCGTGTTGAGCCATCTTGATTCCGCTTGGCCGATAAAATTGAGGCCGAATTGTAACAAATACCCCCCGGCTGGGTAGTGGGAATCGCTAATCATAAGAGAGGTTAATAACCCATCTCTGATTATAAGAAACAGCTATTTATGCTCCACAGAGACAATCATTAGCCGCCCAGTAGTCCATGAGCGATAACGGCCATTACGCTTTGCTGACCGGCTGACGACAGTAATCCAGAAAACGGCACAGCACATTGGAAAGATGCTTTTGCCGATGGTGGACCATATAGAGTGTGCGATTGAGGTTATGCAGCGGCACCTCCAGCTCCACCAATGCGCCCGACGCCAACTGATCGGCAATGACATGACGGGACAGGCAGCTGATTCCCATACCGTAGCGCACCGCGTGTTTGATCGCCTCCGAATTGCCCAGCTCCATCATCAGTTGGAAATGCGGCAGTCTGTTTAGCAGCAAATGGTCCAGCACTTCACGCGTTCCCGAACCCTGCTCGCGCAGAATCCATGGCGCATTCGCGAGCGCCTCCAGGGTCACCGGCCCCTGACTGGCCAGCGGGCTGTCGGCGGCACAGAACACGACCAGCTCATCCTCGACCCAGGACTGCGTGATCAAGTCCGGATGATGGCACGGCCCTTCGATCAATCCGAGGTCCACGCTGAACTGCGACACCGCATTGACGACGTCCTGGGTGTTGCCGACCTGCAACTCCAGCGGCGTGTCAGGCGCATCGCGGCGATAGCGAGCGATGATCGCCGGCATCAGATAGTTGCCGATGGTACTACTGGCGTAAATGCGTAGGGCGCCGACGTCACGGCGAAACAGCTGTTCGATCTCCGAAGACTGTTCCAGCAGCGCCAATGCCTTTGGGAACAGCAATCGTCCGTGCTCATTGACCACCAGCCGCTTACCGACCCGGTCGAAAAGCTGTACGCCCAGATGCCCTTCCAAATCGGACAGTGCCGCGCTGACGGCCGATTGCGACAACGCCAGCGCGACGGAAGCCTGCGTCGTCGACCCCGTCTTCAAAACCTCGGTAAAGACTTCAAGCTGACGTAAGGTGATGTGCATAGTGCGCTCTTATCGTTAATACTCATAGGTTATAAATATATAATCAATTTCTATTTTAAGCACGCGGCGCATAGGCTGTGACCCCAAGAGATCCCGTCACAAGGTACATGCTATGCAGATATTCCTGGCCCGCCTTCGGGCCGTTCCCGCCACATTTACCGCGCAACAGCGCTTGCCTGGCATTCTCGCAATAGGTCTGATCTCGCTGGCCGTCTTGTGGCTGGCGGATCTCCCCGCGATCAGCCGTTGGGGGCTTGGCTCCCTGACGCTGGCGATCCTGCTGGGGATGGTGCTGGGCAATACGCTCTATCCGTGGGTGCAGGCGTCGTGCGATGCGGGCGTACAGTGGACGAAGCATCATCTGCTACGTCTGGGGATCGTGCTTTATGGATTCAAACTCAGTGTCGTGCAAATCGCCGCCATCGGGCCTCGCGGGCTGATGATCGACATCCTCACCGTGTCCTCTACGCTGCTCTTAGCCTGCTGGCTGGGCCGCCGCTGGTTCAAACTGGACACGCAGACGGTATTGCTCGTCGGCGCAGGCAGCAGCATCTGCGGCGCGGCGGCGGTATTGGCGACCGCGCCCGTGCTAAAAGCCAACGCGGATAAAGTCGCCGTGGCGGTTTCCACCGTGGTGATATTCGGCACGACGGCCATGTTTGTTTACCCTTGGTTCTTCGCGCATTTCCCTTTCAGCCATATCGTGCCATTTACGGCGCAGACGTTTGGCGTCTATATCGGTTCGACGCTGCATGAAGTTGCTCAGGTGGTCGCTGCGGGCCATGCGATTAATAACGAGGCAGAAAGCATGGCGGTCATCGCTAAAATGCTGCGCGTAATGATGTTGGCGCCCTTTCTATTTTTACTTGGCCTGTGGCTGAAACGGCAGCGTCTGGCGGGTGTCGATGCGGAGGAATCCGCACCCATGCTGTTTCCCTGGTTTGCCGTCGTGTTTATTTTGGTCGCGGGGTTTAACTCGCTATCCCTATTGCCCGTCAGTTGGGTAAACACGCTGGTCAAGCTCGACGGAATGCTGCTGACGATGGCGATGGTGGCGCTCGGGATCGCCACTCGCGTCCAGATGCTCAGACAGGCGGGCATCAAGCCGGTGCTGTTGGCATTGCTGCTGTTTATCTGGCTGATCGTCGGGGGCGGCGCGATCAATCTGGGCGTGATGCATCTGTTTTCCTGATTCGGACACGCCGGACTTGCCGTCCCCGGTGGCGATAATGTCATAATGCGCTCGCCAGGCGACGCCCTGCGGTATCCATCCCGCCGGGGCGTTCCGACATAAAGGAGAGAAGAATGAAATACGTAGGTGCTCACGTCAGTGCAGCAGGCGGCGTTGATCAAGCCGTCATCCGCGCACACGAGATCGAAGCAACGGCATTTGCGCTGTTTACTAAAAACCAGCGTCAGTGGCGCGCCGCGCCGTTAACCCCGGACGTGATCGACCGCTTCAAGTCTGCCTGTGAGCAATATCATTACACCCCGGCTCAGATCCTGCCCCACGACAGCTATCTGATTAACCTGGGTCACCCCGTTGAAGAGGCGCTAGAAAAGTCACGTGCCGCGTTTATCGACGAGCTGAGTCGCTGTCAGCAACTGGGGCTGACGCTGCTGAACTTTCACCCCGGCAGCCATCTGCAGCAGATTGACGAAAGCCGCTGCCTTTCGCGCATCGCCGAGTCCATCAACATGGCGCTGGATGTCACTGAAGGGGTCACCGCCGTGATTGAAAATACGGCGGGACAAGGCAGCAACCTCGGTTTTCGATTCGAGCATCTGGCCGAAATCATCGATCAGGTTGAAGACAAAAGCCGGGTCGGTTTTTGCATTGATACCTGCCACGCCTTTGCCGCGGGCTACGACCTGCGCACAGAAGAAGATTGCCAGCGCACTTTCGATGAGCTGGAAAAGGTGGTTGGTTTCCAATATCTCCGAGGGATGCATCTCAACGACGCGAAAAGCGAATTCAATAGTCGAGTCGACCGTCACCATAGCCTGGGCGAAGGTAACATCGGCAAACCGGTTTTCAGCTACATCATGCGCGATCCCCGATTCGATGGTATTCCCCTGATTCTGGAAACGGTGAATCCCGATATCTGGCCGGACGAAATTGCATGGCTGAAGTCCCAGCAGCGCGCTGAACGCTGAGCCACGTCCCCTTAACCGGGGACGCATCTCAAGATGATTCCGCCAACCCGCCGTCCTGCGCGACGAATGGCGTCCTCACTCATCGTTTCCCCCAAAAAAAACGCCAGTCTACGGACTGGCGTTTACCATCAACATCCTTATTGTCTCTTGGGCCTAACTCAGACGTGTTCACTCTGCGCCGGCACCGACGCGGTGGGTTCTGGCCGTTTCAGCAGTGCGTACAGCACGCCGCTGACCACCGTACCCGCGATAATAGAGAGCAGATACCCGATAACGGGCGTAATCGCTCCCGGAATCAACAGCACAAACAGACCACCATGCGGGGCCATCAGCTTGGCGCCTACCGCCATAGACAGCGCGCCGGTCAATGCGCCGCCGACAATACAACATGGCAGTACGCGCATTGGGTCTCGCGCAGCGTAAGGGATTGCGCCTTCGGAAATGAAACACATCCCCAGCACCAGCGCAGCCTTGCCTCCTTCGCGCTCGGGTGGAGTAAATTTCTTACCCGCCAGCAGCGTCGCCAGCCCCATCGCCAACGGTGGCACCATCCCGCCAGCCATCACGGCCGCCATCGGTGCATAAACCTGGCTACTCAGCAGCGTCGTGCCAAAGACGTAAGCTACCTTGTTCACCGGCCCGCCCATATCCGTACACATCATGCCGCCCAATACCGCGCCGAGAATGACCGCGTTCGCCGTGCCCATTGACTGCAACCAGGAAGTCAGTCCCGTCAGGATTTTAGCGACCGGGGTGCCGACCACATAAACCATGACCAAGCCGGTAATCAGCGTCGCTATCAGCGGGATAATCAGTATGGGCTTCAGTGCCGTGAGACTTTGCGGTAGCTTGACATGATTATTGATCGCACGAGCCAAATAACCGGCCAGGAACCCGGCGATGATCCCACCGATAAATCCTGCGCCAGTGCTCACGGCCAGCATCCCGCCGACCAGACCCGGCGTCAACCCCGGTCGGTCTGCGATGGAAAAGGCGATATAACCGGCCAGCACCGGCACCATCAGCGCAAAAGCGGAACCGCCCCCGATCTTCATCAGCGCCGCAGCCAAGGTCCCTTCCTGCTTGAACGCCTCAATGCCGAACACGAAGGACAGGGCAATACACAACCCACCGGCCACGACCATCGGCAGCATGTAAGACACCCCGGTCAGCAAGTGGCTGTAAGGCCCCGTCCCACCCTTTTTACCGCCAGCAGCCGGGGCGCCGGACTGTCCAGACGGCTGATAGACGCTCGCTTCCGCCAGCGCCTTATCTAACTCCTGTGCGGTTTTTTTCAGCGCCAGACCCGTCGAGGTGCGATACATCTTCTTGCCAGCGAACTTGCTGAGGTCGACTTCAATATCGGCAGCGACGATCACCACGTCCGCCTGGTCAACCTCTTCTGGCGTAATAGGGTTACCCGCGCCAACGGATCCGCGCGTTTCGACTTTGACCCACCAGCCGCGCTTCTTCGCTTCCGTCTCGATGGCTTCCGCCGCCATAAACGTATGAGCGACGCCGGTCGGACACGCGGTGACGGCGACCACGCGGGTCACGCCGGTCGATGCGGCGTTGGATGGCGCCTTCGTCGTTGCCGCGGCGCTCGCCTGATAAGGCGCGGCCTCCGACTTGGCTTGTTCCAGCAACGCCTCCGGCTGACTCAGCGCCTGCGCGACATCCGCGAAAAACACCTTTTTCCCGTTCAGCGCGCTGTCCGCCTGTTGACCGCCAACCACGACGACCAGTTCAGCCTCAGTTGGCTGTTCCGTCAGCGTGAGTCCCGCTTTCGATACGGCGGCGCCAAGCTGGTTGTGCACCAATCTGCTTTTGACTCTTCCTAATGACTTGTCGAATATCAGCAGCGTTTTCATTGTGCTTCTCCTGCTGTTAATTGAAAGGTTTCAGATCTACGCGGGCCATCATCGCCGCGAGCTGCGGCCGGTCCGTCACGCCAACGTTGCTTTGGCTGACCGCCAGTGCCGCCACCGCTGTCGCCAGACGCAGCGTGTGCTCGCTGGACTCGCGCATCAATAAGCCGTAAATCAGTCCGCCAACCATCGAGTCGCCAGCACCGACGGTACTGATCACATCGCAAGCGGGCGGCTTGGCCAGCCAGGCGCCGGAAGCATTGACCCAGAGCGCGCCTTCCGCGCCCAGGGAAATGACCACATGCGCAATGCCCTGTTCACGCAGCGCGTGCGCGGCATCAACCACATCTTCCAGCGTCGGCAATTTACGCCCCGCCCAAATTTCCAGCTCGCGCCGGTTGGGTTTCACCAACCACGGCGATGCCTTCAGCCCCGCCACCAATGCTTCGCGACTGCTGTCGAAAATGATGCACGGACATTGACTACGCAGGCGGGTCATCCAGTCGGTAAACGCTTCAGGGTCGACGCCCGCCGGCAGACTTCCGCTGACCGCCACCATGTCAAACTGCCCCAGCCAGCTCAGCGAATCGTTAACGAAGCGCTGCCAGTCCTGTGGCGTCACTTCAAAGCCCGAGAAGTTCAGATCGGTGACATCCCCATCCTGCTCCGTCAGCTTAACGTTAATGCGCGTGCGGCCGTTGACCACCTGAAAACGGTTGGCGATCCCCAGCTCGCTGAACAGCTGCTGAAACCCATCCTGATTATCTTTACCCAGGAATCCGCCCACCGTGACATCAATCCCCAGGTCCTTTAAAACCTTGGCGACATTTATCCCTTTACCCGCGGCGTGCAGACCTGCGGTTTGAACCAAGTTGACTTCACCACGTTCGACCTGCGGGCAGTACCCCACCAAATCGTAAGCCGGATTCAGCGTAATGGTCGCGACTCTCCTGCTCATGCTCCCTCTCCTAATCCGGATGCAATAGCTTCACCAATGGCTTTCAGCGCGGCTTCCGCATCGCTGCCATTGGCCGTAAAACGTAAGCGATGGCCGGACTTCACGCCCAGAGCCACCACTTTCATCAGGCTGCGGCCGTTGGCCGGTTTGCCCGTCCCATCAAGGTTGGCGACGGTGATTTCACTCGTAAACTGTTTGATGACATTAACCAGCATGGCGCCGGGACGGGCATGCAGGCCGTGCTCGTTACGAATTACGAATTCGGCCACCAGCGCGTTACTCTCTTCCGTCGCTTCGCTGGACAACAGGGTCAGTAGCGTCGGCGCGTCGGCGCTGAGCAGGCTTTCGGACTTGCCAGCGCTCAATAGCTTGCTCAGGTAATCAATTGGCGCATTCACCTGGTCGTCGACAGCTGACATTGTCAGCAGCATCGCCACTTTTTCGTCATCGACGCTGAACGGTTCGAGTGGACGACTGATCGCCAGCGCGCTGATCAGATTGCCTTCCTGACTGTCGCTGACCCAGATGCCGTCGCCTAGATGTAGCGGCTTGCTGGCCACTACATCGCTGACGAAACGGGCATCGACGGCGCCGATCTGCTGCAATTTGCCTGCATTTAGCGCCTGTAACGTGATCAGATTGTCCGTCGCCACGTTCAGGGAAATCAGCGAGGCGTCGAAGCGTAACTCCGCGGCCTGTTGCTCGCCCATCAGCAGACTGCGTAACTCTTCCGTCGACGTGGTCGTCGCCAGACGTTCTGCCACGCTGTCGTCGCTCAAAACGTGCGTCAACTGACGCAGCAGCGCCAGATGTTCGTCGGAACGTGCCGCGATCCCCAACACAACGTAAGCCGTTTGATTGTCTCCCCAGGCGATCCCTTTGGGAAACTGAAACACCTGAACGCCCGTTTTGCGAACCAGGTCGCGCGTATCCGTCGTTCCATGCGGTATAGCGATACCGTTTCCCAGATAAGTAGAGGTTTGCAGTTCACGCTGTAGCATTCCTTCAACATACCCTTCGCTGACGCAACCGGCTTCAGTCAGCGCGGAAGCCACTTGTTTAATGGCCTCCTGCTTGTCGCCGGCGCTCGCCCCTATATGAATATCTTGCTGTGACAACTGGAACATAGCTCTTCTCTCCTGCCAAACTTGAATCGTTTCAGCTTTTAAGGGAAAAAAATGGCCTGGTGATGAAAATCGTTTCATAAAACACGCAACTGAAACGTTTCAAAAATACTGCGTCTTTCCCAATATCTATGCAAGCATTGTCCATAAAACTCAGTGTGATTCTTAGAGGTCACGCACACTTTCGCATCAACAAGGTTATAGTTCAGTTTGAGCGCGATGCCAGCTGAAAACTTGCTGAAGGACACGGAAAAAAACGATTTACCCTTTCACGTCACGCTGGCGTAGAATACGGCGCTCGGTCTCATTTTTACTCCGCAAGAACGTCATGCATACATCAGCCGGTACATCGCGACGACTGCCCGACATTACCGCGTCAGCTTTTCTGCTGATTGCGTTTCTCTCGGGTATCGCCGGCGCCTTACAGCTCCCCACCCTCAGCCTGTTCCTTTCCACGGAAGTCCACGCCCGTCCAGTGCTGGTGGGGCTGTTTTACACTGGCAATGCGATCATCGGCATTATCGTCAGCCAACTCCTGGCCAGTTACTCCGATAACCGCGGCGATCGCAAACGGCTGATCGTGGCCTGCTGCCTGTTCGGCGCGCTGGCCTGCCTGCTATTTGCCTGGAATAGAAACTATGCGGTGCTGTTGTTGGTGGGCGTTCTCCTCTCCAGCTTCGGATCAACGGCCAACCCACAGCTGTTCGCGCTGGCGCGTGAGTATTCCGACCGTGCCGGACGTGAAGCCGCGATGTTTAGCTCGGTGATGCGCGCGCAGATCTCGCTCTCCTGGGTTGTCGGTCCGCCCGTTGCCTTCGCGCTGGCGTTGGGCCTGGGCTTCCCCGCAATGTATATGGCCGCGACCGGCGTTTTTTTGCTGTGCAGCCTGCTGGTCGCGCTACTGCTGCCGTCCATGCCGAAGCACGGACGCGTCAAAACAGCCGAAACGCTGGATTCGCCCCGCCGTTATCGTCGCGATACGCTGCTGCTCTGCGTCGCCTGTACCCTCATGTGGACCTGCAACGGCATCTACCTTATTAATATGCCGCTTTATTTAGTGCATGAGCTCAAATTGGAAGAAAAACTGGCGGGCGTGATGATGGGAACGGCGGCAGGGCTGGAAATTCCGGCGATGCTGATTTCGGGCTATTTCGCCCGACGCCTCGGCAAGCGCTATTTAATGCGTCTGGCGATTGCCGCCGGCCTGCTATTTTATCTCGGATTGTGTCTGCTGGATTCGCCGTGGGCGCTGCTGGCGTTACAGTTGCTGAACGCCGTGTTTATCGGCATTTTGGCTGGTATCGGCATGCTCTATTTTCAGGATTTAATGCCGGGTCAGGCGGGGGCGGCCACGACGCTGTTTTCGAACACGTCCCGCGTCGGCTGGATCATTTCGGGTTCGCTGGGCGGCATGGTGGCGGAGATCTGGAGCTATCATGCAGGATTCATCTTCGCGCTCGGCTTGAGTCTGGCCGCAGGCTACTGTATGTGGCGCATAAAGGATGTATGATCCACCGCCAACGTTCAAGGCGCCGTGGCGTTTTCTAACTGGATAAGATAGAGGAGCGCCTCGTCCCGGTTTTCGCCACACATATCCCGCTGGGGCTGTAGGCTGGCGCACACGGCAGGCCGAAGCGGAGAATGGAAAATGCCACAGCGCATTCGCTCGTCAAGATGAATGCAAGGCGTATTGGCGGGCTTTCCCTCAGGCATGCCGGGCAGCGGACTCGATATTGAGGGTGCAATGCAGCAAGCGCCGCAGCCGGGACGACAGTCCATCAAGATGTTCCTGTGGGTGATGAGGCGCTAGGCGCACAAAGGCGGACCTTATCAGCCCTCAACGGTAATGACTACCGATTTTCCCGGCGTTGACGCCGCGTAACGTAAATCCTGCTTGCCTGAATCCGGCCGCGCGAGTAACTTGTCGCCACAAAAATTTATCTCACCCTTTACAAGGTATGTCTTCCATGGCAAGAGCTAACGAAATCAAACGCGGTATGGCCGTCAACTACAACGGTAAACTGCTGCTGGTCAAAGATATTGATATTCAGAGTCCGAGCGCCCGCGGCGCCAGTACGCTGTACAAAATGCGTTTCTCCGACGTTCGTACCGGTCTAAAAGTCGAAGAGCGCTTCAAAGGCGACGATATCCTCGACACCATCACGCTGTCCCGCCGTCAGGTGACCTTCTCTTATATTGATGGCGACGAATATGTCTTTATGGATGATGAAGACTACACGCCGTACAACTTCAAAAAAGAGCAAATCGAAGATGAGCTGCTGTTTATTCCTGAAGGCGGCATGCCCGGTATTCAGGTTCTGACGATGGATGGACAGATTCTGGCGCTGGAACTGCCCCAGACGGTCGATCTGGACATTGTCGACACTGCACCTGGCATCAAAGGCGCTTCCGCCAGCGCGCGCAACAAACCGGCCACGCTGAACACCGGTCTGGTGATTCAGGTGCCGGAATACCTCAGCGCCGGTGAAAAAATTCGTATTCATATCCCGGAGCGCCGTTACATGGGCCGCGCCGAGTAAGGCTGACTGTGCCCGCGCCCGGTTCCCGCCGGGCGTTTTGGTTCACTAATTTCTGTGGGAGACGCCTGTGCTAACCCAAGTCAACGTGATTACCGGCTTCCTCGGCAGCGGCAAAACCACCACCTTGCTCCATCTGTTGTCTCAGAAACCGACTGATGAAATTTGGGCGGTGCTGGTCAATGAATTCGGCGAAATAGGCATCGACGGCGCTTTGCTGGCTGACCGCGGTGCCGTGCTGAAAGAGATCCCCGGAGGTTGCCTGTGTTGCGTTAACGGCTTGCCGATGCAGGTCGGGCTGAACATGCTGCTTCAGCAGAAGAAACCGCATCGTCTGCTGATCGAGCCCACCGGGCTCGGGCATCCGAAGCAAATTCTGTCGTTGCTGCGTTCCTCGACCTACCAGCCTTGGCTGACGGTGAAGGCCACGCTGTGCGTCCTGGATGCGCGACAATTGGCGGAGCCACGCTACACGGAAAACGAAAACTTTCGCGACCAGTTGGCGGCGGCGGATGTGATTATCGCCAATAAGCAGGATACCTACGACGATGGCGATCGCGCCGCGTTAAGCCGCTGGTATGACAAGGTTGGGCAAGCGCGCAGGCTCCTCTCCGTGAGTCAGGGAAACATTGATGCTGCACTGCTGGATCTGCCGGGAGAACGCGGCGCCGATCTGCCGTCCGCCCGTCATCACCATCCTGGCGAACCGGTGCGCAACGGGCTGGCGGCTCTGAGTCTGGACGGGCAGACGACCTGGAGACGTGCGCTTAATCACGGACAGGGATACCATTCCTGTGGCTGGATATTCGACGCTGAAACCGTATTCGACACGGCGAAGCTGTTGGACTGGGCGCGTTTGTCCCCGGTGAGCCGTGTCAAAGGGGTGCTGCGTATTCCGGAAGGGACGCTGGTGGTCAACCGTCAGGGCAACGATCTTCATATCGAAACACGCTCGGCACCGCCCCCTGATAGTCGTATTGAGATTATTAACGAGGCTGAAGCAGAGTGGAATTCACTCCAGCGCACGTTGCTGCAAGTTCGTTTAACCACAATGCGATAATTATTTTTTATTCTTTTTAATTGAGCCGTTCTTATGTCCAAACGAAATATTCCTGTGATTCTTTTATTCAACGCGATTGGCATTGCGTTATTTCTTTCTTGGTATTTACCAGCCAATCACGGCTTCTGGTTTGCCATAGATGAATCCATTTTCTTTTATTTTAATCAGCACCTATCGACCAACCACGCCTTTTTGATGCTGGTCGCAATGACAAACAACCGCGCGTTTGACGGCTGCTCACTGTTGGCGATGGGTGCGCTATATCTGAGTTTTTATCTCAAGGCCGCTCCCGTCGAGCGTCGTCGCCTGCTGATCCTGGGGATCGTCATGCTGCTCACCGCCGTGGTGCTCAACCAGCTCGGTCATCTGCTGCCGGTGCAGCACGCCAGTCCGTCCCTGTTCTTCGAGAACATCAACCGCGTCGGCGAACTCACCGGCATCCCGACCAAAGACGCCTCACGCGACAGCTTCCCTGGCGACCACGGTATGATGCTGATGATTTTCGCGGCCTTTATGCTGCGCTACTTCGGCGTTAAAGCCTTTTTCATTGGCGTGCTGATTACCATTGTCTTTTCACTGCCGCGAGTGATGATTGGCGCTCACTGGTTTACCGATATCGCCGTCGGCTCACTGTCCGTCGTGCTGGTGGGATTAAGCTGGTGGCTGCTGACGCCCGCCAGCGACGCGTTGCTCAATGCCCTCAACCGTCGGCTTCCCGGTCAATACCGCCCGCAGTAAGGCTTCGCCGCAGCCGGATATTCTGTTTTTTGGCTGCGGCTCTCCCTTCTTTTCCCCGCGTTTTCATCTGTAAATACCTTGTTCTGCTATCATTATTCCTTCCCGTAGGGATTTACATGAGTTCTTTGTAAAATTTCATCACGAATTCATATAAATAAAAGGGGGGAAAGTACTCGCAATATTTTTTTCATTCCGGTAGTCTCGACAAAATCTGTTATTTATGAACGATTGTCCGCCACGCGCGAAACGCTATAGATCCTGTTGCTATAGAAAAAAGTGCCGCACGGCACGGTTTGGCGATCCGGTTGTTGTCCCTAAATAACGATTCGTGAGTCTTATTTCGTTTGGCAAATACAGCATATAGCGATCGTCTCGTTCGCTAAGGACACGAAGGGAATATAACAATAATGGTCAAATCTCAACCGGTACTGAGATACATCTGGCGGGCAGTACCTGCCGTCGCGGTGGCAATTGTACTCACCGCCTGTAGCAGCAATCACAGTAATACAGCAGCAAATTCTCAGACTGATAGTCGTGTGGTTAATGGTGATCCTTCACTACAAGCCTCTCAGGCTGAATTCGAAACGATGGTCCAGAACGTGGAAGTGAAAACCAAGTTGCTTGACCAGTACGCAAGTTGGAAAGGCGTTCGTTACCGTTTAGGCGGTCAGACCAAGAAAGGCATCGACTGTTCCGCCTTTGTTCAGCGCACCTTCCGCGAACAATTTGGCATGGACCTTCCCCGCTCCAGCTACGAGCAACAGGAAGTCGGTCAGAAAATCCAACGCAATAGATTACGCCCTGGCGATCTGGTGCTGTTCCGCGCTGGTTCGACAGGACGCCATGTCGGCATCTATCTCGGCAGCCAGCAGTTTGTCCACGCGTCGACCAGCAGCGGCGTCACTATCTCCAATCTGGACGAAACCTACTGGAAGCACCGTTACCAGGAAGGGCGCCGGGTACTCGAGCAGGGTCCGCACAGCTGATCCTTTTATTCCCTGTTGATGCCGACCAATTGCAATCTGAAACGCCGCTCGTTCATCGCGGCGTTTTTTATTGGCGCGCACCGGCTCCTGCCAACGTGGAAGGAATACGCTAAAATGCCTCTTTGTGCCTAGCGCCATCGCTTTTCACATGGCAACGCAACACGCCATATCAACACGTTGGCCAGCATTACTTGAACGACGTTATTCAGGAGTCAGCTGCCCGATGTTTAAATCCGTCGCTTTCACCTTACTGCTTATCGCGTCCCCGCTATCAGGGCTGGCGGAAACGCTGCAACAGCCTTTTGCTTTCACTATGTTGGACGCTCCGAAGTACGATAAAAACTTCACCCATTTCGACTATGCCAATCCCGACGCCCCGAAAGGGGGGCACATCACCCTCAGCGCGTTAGGCTCGTTCGATAACTTCAACCGTTTTGCCTCGCGCGGATTGCCTGCGGTCAGAACAGAAGCCCTTTATGACTCGCTGTACGTCAACTCCGATGATGAGTCCGGCAGCTATTACCCGCTGATTGCCAACGGCGCCCGCTACGCCAGCGACTATCGCTGGCTGGAGGTTGACCTGAATCCCCACGCCCGCTTTCATGATGGCTCGCCGGTCACCGCCTCAGACGTTGCTTTCACCTTCAATACCTTTATGACGCAAGGCGTGCCGCAGTTCCGCGTGTATTACAAAGGCACCGCCGCCCGAGCGATCAGCCCTCACACAGTTCGGTTCGACTTCGGCGCGCCGGATAAAGACAAGATGATCGGGCTACTGACGCTACCCGTTATCCCAGAAGCGTTCTGGCGACATCACAAGTTTAACGAACCGCTAACACGGCCTCCTCTGGCGGGCGGCGCTTACCGGATCTCCGACTATCATATCGGCCAATACGTTGTATATTCCCGCGTGAAGGACTATTGGGCCGCCGACCTGCCGGTCAATAAAGGGCTGTATAACTTCGATTCCATTCGCTACGACTACTATCTGGATGAAAGCGTGGCTCTGGAAGCCTTTAAAGCCGGCGCTTTCGATATGCGCATCGAAACCTCGCCCAAACAGTGGACGACGTTGTATCAGGGCGGCAACTTTTCCAGAGGTTATATCGTCAAAAAAGACGAGCTGAACACGGCGGCGCAGTCGACGCGATGGCTGGTATTCAACACCACAAGACCGCTGTTTCAGGATCGACGGGTGCGTCAAGCGCTAACGCTGGCGTTTGATTTCAACTGGATGAACAAAGCGCTGTTCTATAACAGCTATCAACGCGCCAACAGTCTTTTTCAAAACACAGAATATGCCGCGACGGGAAGCCCGAGCGCCAGCGAGTTGCAGTGGCTAACGCCGCTGAAAGATCGCATTCCCGCGGAAGTTTTCGACCCCGCCTATCGTCCGCCCGAATCCGACGGTAGCGGCTATGACCGCACTCATCTGCTACAGGCGCTCGACCTGCTGAAGCAGGCCGGCTGGGAGCTGAAAAACAATACGCTGATTAACCCGCAGACCGGCCGTCCCTTCCGTTTCGAACTGCTGATCTCCAACGCAGGCAACGCCCAGTTCGTGCTGCCGTTTCAGCATAGCTTGAAGCGGCTTGGCATTGATATGCAGGTGCGTATGGTGGATGCGCCGCAGTTCAATAACCGTTTGCGCAAACGGGATTTCGATATGCTATCGCGGCCCTATGTCACCGAACCTTATCCCAGCGCCAATCTGGCGATGAGCTGGAGCAGCAAGTATCTCGACTCAAGCTACAACTCCCCCGGCGTGCAAGATCCCGCGATCGATCATCTGATCGACGAAATTATTCGTCATCAGGGCGATAAGTCAGCATTGCTGCCGCTAGGACGCGCGCTAGACCGGGTAGTGACCTGGCATCAGTTCATGATCCCCATGTGGTTCAGCAATCACGACCGCTTCGCCTACTGGAACAAGTTCGGCATGCCTGCCGTGCGCCCAACCTACGCGCTGGGATTTGACAGCTGGTGGTACGACGCCAAAAAAGCCACCACCCTCCCGGCCGAACGGCAATAAGGACTGTTTATGGGAACTTACCTGTTACGACGACTGCTTTTCGTGATCCCAACGCTGTGGGCGATCATCACCCTCAATTTTTTTATCGTGCAAATCGCGCCGGGCGGACCGGTCGACCAGGCTATCGCCGCGATTGAGATGGGGCAACTGAGCGGCTACGGCAGCGCGGGCAATGCCAATGGTCCCAGCGGTAAACCCTCGGTAGAGAATACCTACCGCGGCGGTCGAGGATTGGACCCGGAAGTGATACAGGAAATCACTCAGCGCTATGGCTTCGACAAACCGCTGCACGAACGCTATTTCAAGATGCTGTGGGACTACGTGCGTTTCGACTTCGGCGACAGTCTGTTTCGCGGCGAGTCGGTGATCGGCCTCATCAAGGATCGTATGCCGGTTTCTATCTCGCTGGGACTCTGGAGCACCTTAATTATCTATCTGGTCTCGATCCCGCTGGGGATCAAAAAAGCGGTTCGCGACGGTTCAGCCTTTGATACCTGGAGCAGCACCCTCATCGTTGTGGGCTACGCCATCCCGGCATTTTTGTTCGCCATCCTGCTAATCGTGCTATTCGCGGGCGGCAGCTATCTGGATTGGTTCCCGCTACGCGGGCTGGTATCCAGCCACTTCGATACCCTGCCCTGGTACGGGAAAATAACCGACTATCTATGGCACATCACTCTGCCCGTGCTGGCACTGGTCATCGGGGGCTTCGCTACGCTGACGATGCTGACCAAAAACGCCTTTCTGGATGAAATCCGCAAGCAGTACGTCGTTACGGCTCGCGCCAAGGGATTGAACGAGAAAAGTATTCTGTACCGTCACGTGTTCCGAAACGCCATGCTGCTGGTCATCGCCGGTTTCCCCGCCACCTTTATCAGCATGTTTTTTACCGGTTCTCTGCTCATCGAAGTGATGTTTTCTCTCAACGGGCTAGGACTGTTGGGCTATGACGCGACTCTGCAACGCGATTATCCCGTTATGTTCGGCACGCTGTATATTTTTACGATTATCGGATTGTTGCTGAATATCATCAGCGATATGACCTATACGCTGGTCGATCCGCGTATTGATTTCGAGGAGCGCCGATGAGCCGACTTAGCCCTCCTAACCAGGCCCGCTGGGCACGTTTCCGACACAACCGCCGGGGCTACTGGTCACTATGGATTTTTCTGGTCTTCTTCATCGTGACGCTGTTTTCGGAGCTGATCGCCAACGATGCGCCTCTGCTGGTGCGTTACGACGGTCATTTTTATGTTCCTTTCATGGCAAACTACAGCGAAACCGCCTTTGGCGGCCAGTTCGCCACCACAGCCGACTATCGCGACCCGTATCTGGTCAAACGGCTTGAGGATCACGGCTGGGCGATTTGGCCGCCGATCCGTTACCACTACGACACCATCAATTACGCTACGACCACAGCATTCCCTTCTCCGCCGTCCTGGGATAACCTGCTCGGCACTGACAGTCAGGGCAAGGACGTTTTGGCGCAGGTGCTGTATGGATTTCGTCTATCGTTCCTGTTCGGCTTATCACTGACGCTGCTGTCCTCCTTTATCGGCATTGTCGTGGGCGCGACGCAGGGTTACTACGGCGGACGGCTCGATCTGTGGGGTCAACGCTTTATCGAAGTCTGGTCGGGAATGCCGACGCTGTTTTTGATTATTCTGCTCTCCAGCGTGCTGCAGCCCACGTTCTGGTGGCTGCTGGCGATCACCGTTCTGTTCGGCTGGATGACGCTGGTCGGTGTGGTGCGTGCGGAGTTCCTGCGCACCCGCAACTTCGATTACATCCGGGCGGCTCAGGCCATGGGCGTCAGCGATATCATGATTATTTTCCGCTGTATGTTGCCTAACGCGATGGTGGCGACGCTGACGTATCTCCCCTTCATCCTGTGCGGCTCTATCATCACGCTGACGTCGCTGGACTTTCTGGGCTTCGGCCTGCCGATGGGATCTCCATCTCTGGGAGGACTGCTGCTTGAGGGCAAGAATAACCTGCAGGCGCCGTGGCTGGGGATCACCATTTTCATGGTGATGGCGATCGCCCTTTCACTCCTTATCTTTATCGGCGAAGCGGTGCGCGACGCCTTTGACCCGAGCAAGGTGTATTGATATGACCACGACTCCCCTGTTACAGATCAAGGATCTTAGCATCGCTTTTCAGCACGGTGACATGGAGAGGCGCGTGGTGGACGGCGTCTCTTTCGATATCAACGCGGGCGAAACGCTCGCGCTGGTCGGCGAGTCCGGTTCGGGGAAAAGCGTAACGGCGCTATCTATTTTACGCCTGCTGCCTTCCCCGCCGACACGCTATCCTCAGGGTGATATCCTGTTCGAGGGCCAATCCCTGCTGCATGCGCAGGAAGAAATGCTGAGGCGGCTGCGAGGCAACCGTATCGCCATGATTTTCCAGGAGCCGATGGTTTCGCTCAATCCGTTGCAAAGCGTGGAAAAACAGCTGGCGGAGGTGCTGTCGCTACACCGTGGCATGCGTCGAGAAGCCGCACGCGGCGAGCTCGTCGAGTGTCTGGAACGCGTCGGCATCAGGCAGGCTAAATCCCGCCTGGCTGACTACCCGCATCAGCTTTCGGGCGGAGAACGCCAGCGCATCATGATCGCCATGGCGCTGCTCACTCAGCCCGACCTGTTGATTGCCGACGAGCCGACGACGGCCTTGGATGTCACCGTACAGGCGCAAATCCTGACACTTCTGGCCGAGTTGAAGCAAGAACTCGGGATGAGCCTGCTCTTTATCACGCACAACCTAAATATCGTCCGGCGTCTGGCGGACAACATCGCCGTCATGCAAAACGGCAAATGCGTTGAACAAAATCAGGCCAGCGCGCTGCTGACCGCTCCTCAGCATCCCTACACGCGCTGCCTGCTGGACGCCGAACCGACCGGCTCGCCACCCGCGCTGACGACCGAACACGCCCCGCTGTTGACGGTGAAGCATCTGAGCGTCAGCTTCCCGGTCAAAGACGGGTTGCTGAGACGTAAAAAGGCAGAAAAAAAAGTGGTGCAGGACATCAGCTTTACGCTGCGACGGGGAGAATGTCTGGGAATCGTCGGCGAATCCGGTTCCGGCAAAAGTACGACAGGGCTAGCCTTGCTAAGGCTACTGGCCTCTCAGGGGGAAATCTGGTTAGACGGCCAGCCGCTTCATCAGTTTGGTCGCCGTCAGATGCTGCCAATGCGGCGACGCATACAGGTGGTGTTTCAGGATCCGAACTCCTCGCTCAACCCGCGCCTGAACGTGGAACAGATTATCGCCGAAGGGCTGACGGTGCATGCCAAAATGACGCCCGCAGAGCGCGAAGCAAAGGTCATTGCCACGCTTCAGGAGGTGGGACTCGCCCCCGACAGCCGCCACCGCTACCCGTCAGAGTTCTCCGGCGGCCAGCGCCAGCGCATCGCTATCGCCCGAGCGCTGATCCTGAAACCCGAACTACTGATTTTGGACGAGCCGACATCTTCGCTCGACCGTAGCGTGCAGGCGCAGATATTGACGCTGTTGCAGGCGCTTCAGCGCAAACATGGGCTAGCCTATGTATTTATCAGTCACGATCTGCAAGTGGTACGCACGCTATGCCATCAGGTCATCGTGTTGCAACAGGGGAAGGTCGTGGAGCAGGGAGACTGCCGGGACGTCTTTACCCAGCCGCAGCAACCCTATACACAAGAGTTACTGCAATTATCGATGTGAGCGACGGGATGCCGTTCAGAAGGGATATTGCGGACTGATGGGCTCGGCAATAGCCACACCCAAATTTTTCAGCCGGCACAGGGCGGTGCTTTCATCTTGACGGTGCAGAAACAGGCAAGTCTCCCCTTCCCATTCCAGCACGCTGCACTCCACCTGAATTTCGTCCAGCGATCGTTTAAGCTGCGGCATAATACGGCGGGCATCCTCTTCATCATGACTTAACATCTTGAATCCGATGAGGTTATCGTCATCTTCGCTGCCGTTGAGGGGGATCGGTTCCACTCGGATACCCGTGCAACCGGTTAACCAACGGTAACTTTGCGGCAAACGATGAACCACCGAAAGTTGAAGACTATTCACAGCTGTTTTCCTCGGTTAAGCAAAAATGAAAACTTACAAAATAACAACATAATAAAAATATCGGTGACGCAGGCTTCCTGCCTAACACCCGCCTTCCGCTAGGGTGCCCGTGGCGGTAAAACCGCCCGGCGACCTGTTCGTGATAACCCATTCTGGCGGTTATATTTTGTTAAGGCGATCACGAATGAGGGGTAATTTTTGTTATATGTAACCTTTTACCCCCGTTTTCTCAACTGTTATTTTCATATTATTCACTTTTTAGAGCAAAATATTCACAATTAAGGAACATTTGTGCCTCTTTGTTGTGGCGCATTGCAATCCGCTCAGGCGCGACGAGGACGGTTGGCATAGAAATAGAGCGCCAGCGCGCCGGCGGAGCATGCCACCATACTAATCACCATTGGCCAGGCAGTATGGAACGCCGCCACCGACAACGAAAAGCCGACCAGAGACCCCAATCCGAAGCGCAGCGTACCTGCAATGGACGAGGCGGTTCCCGCCATATGCGGAAAATCGCCCAGCACCACGGCCAGCGCATTCGATGCAACCGTCGCCATGCAGCCGACGTAGACGGCCACACCGACGACCAGCGGTAGAAATCCCAGATGCAGGGCGCAAACCGCCACCAGAAAGATCCCCATGACAAACTGAATCAAAATACCCAGTCGGAACATGAATAACGCGCCCATTCTCGACACAATGCGACTGTTCAACAATGTCATCAGGAACAAAAAGATGATGTTAAGCGCAAAATAGTAACCAAAATTCTGCGGCGATACGCCGTTCAGATCGATGTACACGAACGGCCCCGCACTGAGAAACGAGAACATGCCGGCGAACGACAGGCCGCTGGCAAGCATATAACTCATCACTCGGCGATGGCGGAACAGCAGCACGAAATTGTTTAGCGTCGTTTGCAGATTGAACCGCTGTCGGCGTTCGGGGGGCAGCGACTCACGCACATATTTCCAGACCAGCACCGAGGTCAGAAGCGATGCGGCGGCAATGGTCCAGAAGATGGCGTGCCAATTCAACCAAAACAGCAGCGCCCCGCCCAAAATAGGCGCCAGCAGTGGAGCGACGGTCATGACCAAGATGACAAACGACATCATCCGCGAGAACTCTTCTTTGGAGAACAGATCCCGCATTAGCGCGTTGATGACAACGCTGGCGGACGCGGCGGACAGGCCGTGGAGAAAGCGCATCGCCACCAGCTGCTCCACCGTTTGCGACAGCGCGCAGGCGACGGCTGCAATCGTAAACATGATCACGCCCCCAAGGATCACCGGGCGACGTCCAACGCTGTCCGACATCGGGCCGTAGAAAATCTGGCCGATGGCGAAGCCGAAGATATAAGCGCTGAGCGTCATCTGCACGCGTCCAGCGTCGACGGCGAACTCTTTGGCGATGACCGGGAGCGCAGGAAGATACATGTCGATCGCCAGCGGCATCAGCATGGAGATCAGGCCCAGAATGACGATCAGGCCAACGCGGGAAGGTAGTTGAGCTTGCACTGAAAATCATTCTCCTGGTAGACAACATACTCCCACGACGACGCATCGCCTGGCCCTGCCCCCTCTCACCCGCCGCGCTGACAGACGCGGCGAATGACGAAACGCGGGTCTGAGGGACCTATACCGACGACGCCCCGACCAAAAACGGCTAAAGCCCGACGCTGGCCACTTCTTCCGGCGTGAGAGGACGGTACTCCCCCTCATCCAGCGCGTCATCCAGGACGATGCCGCCAATACGCTCCCGGTGAAGCGCCACAACGTGGTTACCCACCGCGGCGAACATTCGTTTCACCTGATGGTAGCGGCCTTCGCTGATGGTCAACCGCACCTGCTGGTCGCCGACCTGCTCCAGCCTTGCGGGCAACGTCAGACTTTTTTCATTATTTAACTGGATCCCAGCGGCGAACTGCGCGGCCGTTTCTGGCTGTAGCGGCTGTTCCAGCGTCACAAGATAGGTTTTCTCGCAGTGATGTTTGGGCGAGGTGATGCGATGAGACCACTGCCCATCGTCCGTCAACAGCACCAGTCCGCTGGTATCGATATCCAGACGGCCTGCGGCGTGTAACTTGTGCGCCATCGGCTCATCCATAAAGTATAGGATAGTCGGGTGGTCCGGATCGTCGGTAGAGCAAACATAGCCCTGCGGCTTATGCAGCATGAAATATCGCGGCCCGTGCTGCTGCTCGAGGGGACGACCGTCAAACTCGACGACCTGGTCCGGCAACAGCTTGAAAGCGCCGGTTTTAACAATTTCGCCATCGACCGTCACCCGCTGCGCGCGCAGTTCGCGCGCCACCAGAGAACGGCTGAGTCCTAACTGCTGAGATAAAAATTTGTCCAATCGCATTAACGGTTTACTGCCTATATTGCATATGTGGCTGGTCAGGGCTTGGCCCTGCGTGCAGGAGCGATCCATCGTGTCGCTGTGTTCGCCGCGTCGACTGCGAATGTTGCAGTCCAACCGACTCAACGCCTACCGTTGCTCGCTCCTCTCCTGAGTAATAGGCATAATAGAAGCAATTTCGCCCCTGTCCAAGCGGCCTAACCCCTCTACACGGCCGTGAGCATATTCCAAAGGAGCCTTATTATGTCATCAATTCAGCGTCATGAAGTACTACAAATGCTGATTGCAACCAGGCGCTCCATCGCGACAACCCTTGAGTTCACCACCCTTGCCGCCGTTTCCAGTCAGCGCGTTCGTCTTGATACCCCCGCAGGAGCACTTAAGTCCAGCCAGCATTCAACTCGTTTTCGCTATCGCTAATGATGCCGTTTACCCTACGTCCCTACCAGCGCGAGGCCGTCGACGCCACGCTGGACTACTTCCGTCATCACGCATCACCCGCCGTGATCGTTCTTCCTACCGGCGCGGGCAAAAGCCTGGTGATTGCCGAGCTGGCGCGACTGGCGCGCGGACGCGTGCTGGTATTGGCTCACGTTAAAGAGCTGGTGGAGCAAAATCACGCCAAGTACCGGGCGCTGGGGCTGGAAGCCGATATTTTTTCTGCCGGGCTGCGTCAACGTCAAAGCCAGGGCAAAGTCGTCTTCGGTAGCGTTCAGTCCATCGCACGTCACCTCGCGGATTTCGATCAGGCTTTTTCGCTGCTGATCGTCGACGAGTGCCACCGCATCGGGGACGCCGACGACAGTCAATACCGCCAGATATTACGCCATCTGCAAACCGTCAATCCCCGGCTACGTCTGCTGGGTCTCACCGCAACGCCCTATCGGCTAGGCAAGGGGTGGATCTATCAATACCACTACCATGGCATGGTGCGAGGAGGCGAGAACTGCCTGTTTCGTGACTGTATCTACGAGCTGCCGCTGCGATATATGATCAAACACGGCTTTCTGGTGCCGCCTGTTCGACTGGATATGCCGGTCATTCAGTACGACTTCAGCAAACTGAAAGTTCAGAGCCACGGTTTGTTCAGCGAGGCCGATCTGAACCGGGAACTGAAACGTCAGAAGCGCGTCACCCCGCAAATTATCCGTCAAATTCAGGATTACGGCGTCGACCGCAAGGGCGTGATGATCTTCGCCGCCACGGTGGAACATGCGACCGAAATCACCGGCCTGTTGCCGGAGGGCGAAGCCGCGCTCATCAGCGGCGAAACGCCACCTGGTGAGCGCGATACCTTGATTACGGCGTTCAAACAGCAGCAGTTACGCTATCTGGTTAACGTGTCCGTGCTGACCACGGGTTTTGACGCGCCTCATGTCGATCTTATCGCCATTCTGCGCCCCACCGAATCCGTCAGCCTGTATCAGCAAATCGTCGGGCGCGGCCTGCGTCTCTCTCCGGGAAAAACCGACTGCCTGATTCTGGACTACGCGGGCAATCCCTTCGACCTCTACACACCGGAAGTGGGCGCCAGCAAGTCGCACGCGGACAGTCAGCCGGTGCAAGTCTTTTGTCCACAGTGCGGCTTTGCCAACCTGTTCTGGGGAAAATGTACGGAAGACGGTACGGTGATCGAACATTTCGGCCGCCGCTGTCAGGGATTCACCGAAGACGACGACGGCCGACGGGAGCAGTGCGATTATCGCTTCCGCTTCAAGAGCTGCCCGCACTGCGGCGCCGAAAACGACATCGCCGCCCGTCGCTGCCATCAGTGCGACGCTGTGCTGGTCGACCCGGACGATATGCTCAAAGCCGCGTTAAAGCTCCGCGACGCCTTCGTGCTGCGCTGCAGCGGCATGAGCCTGACGCCTGGTCAAGATAGCAAGGGCGACTGGCTGCGCATCACCTATCATGACGAAGACGGCGCGGAGGTCAACGAACGCTTCCGGCTGCATACGCCCGCGCAACGGAACGCCTTTGAGTATCTATTCCTGCGCGTGCATCAACGCGCCCCTGGCGTTCCTTTCGCGTGGAAAACCAGTGCCGACATCCTGCAACAACAGGAGCGACTGCGCGCCCCCGACTTCGTGGTCGCCCGCCAACAGGGAAAATTCTGGCAAATCCGTGAAAAACTGTTCGATTATCAGGGCCGCTACCGACGCGCCAATGAGCTACGCGGCTGAGCGCGCGGCGGTTTTATTTGCCCGGAGCGCCAGATTCCGCTAGAATTCCGCCCGCTTTTGCTTCGGCATAAGCAGAATCATCCAACCTGTTGCTGGGTCGCCTGTAGCAGGATCACTTTTATATAAGTAGAGAAAGCAATGATTACTATCAACGCAGAAGTTCGTAAAGAGCAGGGTAAGGGTGCGAGCCGCCGCCTGCGCACTGCCGGTAAATTCCCCGCTATCGTTTACGGTGGTACGGAAGCGCCGATCGCTATCGAACTGGATCACGATCCGGTTAAAAACCTGGAAGAGCGTACGGGTGAGCCGTTCTACACCGAAGCTCTGACTCTGGTTATCGATGGCAAAGAAACTAAAGTGAAGGTTCAGGCTGTTCAGCGCCACGTGTACAAACCTAAACTGGCTCACATCGACTTCGTACGCGTTTAATTACGTCTCGAGTCATCCCGCTGTCTCAGCGGATAAAAAACGCCGCCTCGCGGCGTTTTTTTATGGCCCCAGCTCAGCCGCCCTCCCCCGTTATCTCCCCCCTCACCGCGCACGCTAACCAGTCCACGTTTCGCATCATTGCTCCTTCCTGAGCGTCGCTTTGGTTATGTGCTGACGACGGCGAAAGCGCCGTCGCCGACATGAGGTGGGCAGAAACCTCGTTGGCAGCATGTAAGCAGACACAAAAAAGCCTCCGGCTGGAGGCTTTGAGGAAGTGTGAGACGAAGCACACGACTTAGGCGTTGCTGCTCTGCGTCACCAGCTTGGCTGACTGCGAAGGCGTTGACTTAGGCGGTCTGATCACCAGCGTAATCAGCAGAGAGATGACCGACAGCACGGTGATAGCGATGAAGGTGCTCTGAAATCCTCCCAGCTGCGCGGCGATGAAGGAACCTGACAACGCGCCCAGACCAAACCCCTGATAAATCAACCCGTAATTTTTGCTGTGGTGACGCAGGCCGAAGAAGTCGCCCACGATAGCCGGGAAGACCGTGATGTTACCACCGAAGCAGAAGGCGACCGCGCCAGTGCACAGGAAGAAGGTCAAGTGGTTCATCGGCAGGAAGGCCATGACGGAGACAGAGATCGCCGTGACCAGCAGCGTAAAATTGATCACCCGCAGGCGGCCGACTTTGTCGGACAGCGATCCCAGTATCAGACGCCCCGCCGTGTTGCAGATCGCGATGGCGGAAACGGCGTTAGCGGCGGTGACCGCATCCAGGCCCACCATGCGTACGCCAATATCTTTGGCGATACCAATCAGATACAGACCGCTCATGCAGGCAGTGAAGAACACGACAAACAGCATCCAGGACTCTTTGACCGCCAGCATCTCGCTGACGGTAAAGTTGATGTTACCCGCGCCAGTCGCATTGGGCGCGGAAGGCTGTACCTGCGCTTCTTTGAGCAACAGAGACCCTGTCACGATTAGCGCCATCGCCATCATGCCCCACCAGAAGAACGTCTGGGAGATGCCGACATGCCCCAACAATGCGCTGTTGATGTATTTGAACAGCAGGCTGCCGGTACCGTAAGCACCGACGGAGACGCCGGCAATCACGCCCTTACGATTGGGGAACCATTTGATCAGGTTCGACAGCGTGGTGATGTAGGCCGTACCGTCGGCGAAGCCGACCACGACCCCGACCAGCAGCCAGATCGCCGTCAGCGAGGTGACGTAGGCGCTGCACATCAGAGCCAGCCCCAGCACCAGGCCGGAGATCAACGTCAGTTTGCGAATGCCGATGCGTTCCTGAATGCGGCCGGCAAACAGGGTGGCGAAAGCCAGGAAGAAGCTGGTAATGGAGAAGGTCGTGGCGACAGAACCCAGCGACCAGTTAAATTTGTCGACCAAAGGCTGGTTGTAGAGGCTCCAGGTATAAATAGTCCCCAACCCCATTTGCGCCAGGATAGTCCCGACCACAATCACTGCACGATTTACCGGTTTGGCGTTCATTCCGGATCCCTCATTAATTTTCTGGTGTTGAAATGAGCAGGTAAAGGCACCTACTGAATGACACCATTATAAAGAGGTGGCTCATCCATGAGTTTAGACAGGGCATGAACTGCTGCGTGGAGGGAATGAACTGCCGTTAAAGGCGCATCAACTGCCGGAACTCTTTGACCTTGCCCCGGCTGACCGGCACCTGGAAATCCAAATCGCTGAGCTTAAGGATGTAGGTATTGTTGAACCACGGCTCGATTTCGCGGATTTTACTCAGGTTGACGCAGTAAGAGCGATGGCAGCGAAAGAAGTAAGCTTCGGGCAGTCGGCTACAGAACTCGGTGATGTTCATGGACATCACATATTCGTCCCGCTTGGTGTAGACGAACGTCAGCTTTTCGTGCGATTCCGCATAGTAGATGTCGTGAATATTGGTCACGATAATGCGCTTATCTTTCACCAGATTGATGGTCATCGGCGCCGACCGCCCTGCGCCGCCCACGGCGGTCGTGGTTTGTTGCTGGTGCCACGCCGTCTCAAGCTTCTGAAGCATGCTGACGATGCGCGTTTCGTGATAGGGCTTCAGGATGTAGTCGAACGCTTCCAGCTCAAAGGCTTCGACCGCATGGTTTTTATAGGCGGTAATAAAGACGATCAGCGGTTTGTGGGCGAACTGACTCATATTTTTCGCCAACAACACCCCATCCAGCGAGGGAATATTAATGTCGAGGAAGACAACATCCACCTTGTGGTGCTGAAGGTATTTCAGCACGTCGAGGCCGTCATCAAAGACCCCTTCCACTTCAATCTGACTATGCTCTTTGATTAGCCAGCTTAGCTCTTGCTGGGCAAGAAACTCGTCTTCAACAATAATCGCTTTCACTAAAATATCCTGATTAACTCTGCTCAGGGAGGGAAGGCTACCGCGCTTTCCGGCAGCGACGCCCCGTTTTTACTGATGTAGAACTCGATTTCCGTACCCGGATGCAACTGCCGGATGTGCAGACCGTCGCCATACAACAGCTTGATACGGTGATGCACATTGAGCAGCCCGATTTTATTACCCGGCATTTCATTCTTGGCGACCCGTTCAATCACTTCATCGCTGATGCCGCTGCCGGTATCGCGCACCGCAACGCGAATGCGGTCGCCCACGTCCTGGATACTCAGCACGACCACGCCGTTGCCCTTACAGGGACGGACACCGTGCACGATGGCGTTTTCAATCAGCGGCTGAATCAGCAAGCTGGGAATATGACAGCTGACGTCCTCATCGATGTCGTAAATGACCGTGAGCTTGTCCCCAAAGCGCGCCTGCTCGATGGCAATGTAGTCTTTGACCTGATAAAGCTCGCTTTTGATGTCGATGAGTTCGTCGTCGTTACGCTCCAGGTTGTAGCGCAGATAGCGCGACAAATTGATAATCAGCTGACGCGCCGTATCGGGGTTTAACCGAATGGATGTGGAGATGGCATTCAGCGCGTTGAACAGAAAATGCGGGTTGATTTTGCTTTGTAAGGCTCTCAGCTCCGCCCTGTCCGCCATTTCTCTTAGCTGCTCGGCGCGAGACACTTCCAACTGCGTGGAGATAATCTGCGACAAGCCGATCGCCATCTCTTTCAATGACCAGGTGATGCGGTAGGCGTGGCGATAGTAAATCTTTAACGTCCCCGTCACCTTGCCCTTTTCCCGCAGCGGAATGACGATCATCGAGTGGATTTCCGGCGTGCGATGCGCCTCATCGTTATTTTTAATGATGATTTTTCCACTCTTCAGCGCATGGAGCGTGGTCGGGCTCAGGTCGCGATCGCCGCTGTGATACTTTTCCTCGCCGACGCCGACGTAGGTCAGTACCTGTTGGGTGTTGGTCATCGCCACCGCGTCCGCGTTGATGTCAGTGCGGATGATGTCGCACACTTTGCGCAGCGACTCGATATTCACATGCCGGAACAGCGGCAGCGTTTTATTGGCGATATCCAGCGCCAGCTTGGCCTGTCGGGCGGCGATGGCCTCTTTCTCCCCTTCTACGCTGCGCACCAGCAGCACGATCAGTCCAATGCTGACGGTGCCAAGAATCATCGGGATCGCGATATGAGCCACGATATCTAATCCTAGCGCAATCGGCCGCGTCCACAGCACCACCAGCAGCATGGTCAGCGTTTCACACAGCATGCCGCCGACGATACCGATGCTCCAATGCTTGTTGCGGGGAATACGCTGGTGGATCCAGGCGGACATAAAACCGGCTACGATGCTGGTCACCAGACAGGGCACCGACGTAATGCCGTGAATATCGATAAGGTAGCGGTGTAACCCAGCGATGATACCCGTGGTGATGCCGACCCAGGGGCCGAACAGAATCCCCCCGGACATCACGGCCACCACGCGCACGTTCACCAGCGAACCATCGACATTAATGCCCGACCAGGTGCTGAACAACGCGAACAGGGAAAAAATCGCCGTGACCACGAACAGGTCGAATGGCGAGTGCTCATCCTGCTGCAACAGCTGCCGGAAATGGCGTGTTCGGGTCAGGAAAAAGAGGCAAATCAGCATCAACGCGGCACGATCGTACACCGCCAGCAGCATATTGAAGTTAGATTGCACGGGAATCTCACGCAATGAAAACGGATGCAGAGCCGCCATCATAAGGCAGTCTGCATCCGAGTGACAAATACCATCAAAAGACCAAGCGCGACGCCGCGCCAGGCGATGAACAAAGAGGAAATCACGCCTTCAGTACCGAAGGCGAATATCGCCAGCGAACGAGGTAAGCCTTCGCCCGCCGTTCGGCTCCGTTAGCGATCGCCGCCGCTCAGTCGTCGCTGTAGCTGGTCACGTAGGTTCGGTGGCGTGCCCTTGATGGTCAGCGTGTCGGTCGCTGCATCCCAGAAAATACGTTCGCCTAAGAGCAACGCATCGAAATTGATGCTAAGACCGCCGCCGCTACCGGCGAACTTGGTCAGCTGACGTAGCGTACTACGATCGGCCGGGAAGCTGTCTGCCAGCTCATACCCCTGCTCTGTCGTGAAAGCTTCCAGCGTCTTGTCGCCCAGGGGCGGCAGTTCCTGAGACAGGGAGGACAGTGCGATCTCTTCCCCCGACTGCAACTGTTCGTTGCAGTAGCTGTAGACCTGCTGACGATATTCCTGACGCTCATTCTTATCCAGCGCCGCTTCAGCACAATATTCATCGACCGCCTTCAGCAAACCACGGTTCTGCGCCTTGGTGTCCAGCCCTTCCGCCGCGCCGAGAAAATCCATGAAGAAGTCGGAGACTTTTCGTCCCACGCGGCCTTTGAGGAACGTCAGATAGCGCGTGGACTCAGGATTGGTGTCCCATTCGGTCAAATCGATGCGCGCCACGATGTCGGCGTGATTGATGTCCAGATAGTGGGTATTGCTGATATCCAGTTGTTCGTTGACGCGCAGGCTGCTGCAACTGTTCAGGACAGTCACCAGCAGGTACTCCACCGCCAGATAGCGATACTGGCAAAAAAGCACGACGCCGCCGTCGGCGAACGGGTACTTCGCCAGTTCGTCGCGCAAACGGCCGGTGGCCGCACGGGTAAATGCCAGGAAGTCCTCATCGCCTTTGCGACAGGCCCGCAGCGCATCCGCCAGCTCGCTTTGCTCGTTAAACAGACCGTAAGCTTTGTTTTTGGCGCTGTATACCCGGTGCAATTCGGCCATCATGTCGTTCACGGCGTCGTTGGGGGTCAGCAGCGAGTCGCGGAGCACTAAATCCAACGTTTGCTCATCGCGCTTGATTAACTGATGCAGGGCAATCTGGTCGATATCCAGACTCATGTTAGACTCTCCTTTTAGCAAGGTGCGTATTCAAGCACCTCAGCGTAGTTGCTGCAACCTTATCCGCCGTGGTCGCATCGTCCCGTCACTGACATTGCCTAAAGCAATAAAAGTGCGGAAAACGGTGCCTCTATACGGTAATATGTTCGACTTTAACCGTCTGAGAATCACCATTTTATGCCACAATCATCCCGTTATAGTGACGAACAAGTTGAACAACTGCTGTCAGATTTGGTCAATATTCTGGAAAAACATCGCGCACCAACCGATCTTGCTTTGATGGTGCTGGGAAATATGGTCACGAACCTGCTGAATACCAGCGTCGCCCCGGCCCAACGTCAGATTCTGGCGCGTTCCTTTGCCGAAGCGCTGCAGTCTTCGGTGAAAGCTGACAACACACATTGATGTCGATCTCTTTATGGTAACCAACCGCCCGCGCTACCGCGAAAAAGTCTCCCAGATGATTAGTTGGGGACACTGGTTTGCTCTTTTCAATATTCTCCTCAGTCTGGGACTGGGTAGCCGCTACCTGTTGGTTGCCGACTGGCCTGCCTCGCTGACCGGGCGTATCTACGCGCTGGTCAGTTGGCTCGGCCACTTCAGTTTTATCGGGTTCGCGATATACCTGCTGATCCTCTTTCCCCTCACGTTCTTCGTGATGTCGCAGCGACTGCTTCGGGTAATCTCCGCCACAGTGGCGACGGCGGGACTGACTCTGCTGATCGTAGACTCCGCCGTCTTTACGCGTTTCCACCTACACCTCAACCTGACGGTATGGGAGCTGGTGACCAATCCAGACCAGAGCGAAACCGCCCGAGACTGGCAGTTGTTATTCATCAGCGTCCCCATCATTTTTATGGTGGAAATGCTGTTCGGGACCTGGTGCTGGCAAAAGCTGCGCAGCCTCAATCGGCGCAGTTTCGGCAAACCGCTGGCCGGGGTATTCATCACGGCTTTTTGCGCATCCCACATGATGTACATCTGGGCGGATGCCAATTTCTATCGCCCGATTACCATGCAGCGCTCCAATCTGCCGCTTTCCTATCCCATGACGGCTCGCCGTTTTCTGGAAAAACATGGCCTGCTGGATGCGCAGGAGTATCAGCGTCGGCTGACGCAACAGGGTAATCCGGAGGCGTTATCCGTCGAGTATCCACTCAACGACATCACTTTCCAGGATGCGGGCAGCGGTTACAACCTGCTATTGGTGGTGGTCGACAGCTTGCCGGAAAACACGCCGCAGGCGATGCCGAATTTGGCGCGCTTCGCAGAAGAGAACGTCCGCTTCAGCCATCACCTCAGCGCGGGCAGCGAACCGAATGCCGGGCTGCTCAACCTGTTCTACGGCATTTCCAGCACCTACATGGACGGCATCCTCGCCAGCAGTAAGCCGTCCGCGCTCATTAGCGCGCTCGGACAGCAGGGCTATCAGTTCAGCCTGTTCTCGTCCACCGGATTCAACAGCCCGCTTTACCGACAAGCCTTGCTCTCCGACTTCTCGTTGCCGGTAGCTTCGGCGCAAAGTGCCGACGCCATCGCGACCCAATGGCTGAAGTGGCTGGACGGACACCCGTCAGGCGCCCATTGGTTCTCCTATGTCGAGCTGAATCATAACGTCAGCGCAAATCAATCCGCCTCTGAGCAGCAGCGTCGCTACTGTCAGGATAATGCGACGCTGGACCGCCAGATTGGGCGGATGCTCGATGGCTTACGCGACAAAAACCTGCTGGATAACACCGTCGTCGTCGTGACCGCCGCCCAGAGCACGCCCGCCAACCTGATGGACAACATGCCGAAACCGATGTCGCGTTCGCTTTATCAGGTACCACTGGTGATTCACTGGCCGGGCACGCCAGCGCAGACCATCAGTAAAATGACGGACCATAAGGACGTCATGACCACGCTGATGCAGCGTTTACTGCACGTACAGACGCCGGCGAGAGATTTCTCTCAGGGCGAAGACCTGTTCACGGCAGAAAGACGAAACGCCTGGCTGACCAACGGCAGCGACAATTTGCTGTCGATTACAACGCCGGAGCAGATCATTTTGTTGGGGACGCACGGCAGTTATCGGACGTTCGATCAGGAAGGTCGAGAGCTTACGTCGGATAAACCGCAGCTGGGTCTGCTGTTGCAAGTGCTGACGGACGAAAGGCGATTCATAGCCAACTAACTGCCTAAATCTAAAGCAGTCGTGACGTTCTACTATTGCAATCAGATCTGGAAACGGTAATATGTGCCTCCACAACGTCGGCACGTAGCGCAGCTTGGTAGCGCACCGTCATGGGGTGTCGGGGGTCGGAGGTTCGAATCCTCTCGTGCCGACCAAATACATATTCCGTTAGTACCAGTTATTAACGGAAACCCCACAGAAACCCGCATTCTCTCTGAGTTTGCGGGTTTTTTGTTGCCTGTTATCTACCGGGATACCCCGTTTACAGCCGAAAGGTTAGTTATACGCTTAGTTATACCGCCCCATATAACTATAAGAGCGCACAACTACCCCTCTGACAATACCGAGATCAAAGCGCCAAACCTGCCGAGAAGGAATACACGCTACAGGATGGGGATGGGTTATCTCTGCTGGTGAAACCGAGCGGTTCTAAAATCTGGCGATTTAATTATTACCCTCCCGATACGAAGAAACGTGCATCAATCAGTTTTGGTTCATTCCCTGCGGCTTCTTTGGCAGAAGCCCGACAACAGCGTGAAGCGGCAAAGGCAAACCATGCGCCATAGTCAAAGATATTTTGACAATACTAAACGTAGTTCACGCCAATTACTTTCATAGCCAGGAACGCCAGCATCTTTCAATGTCGCAATCAGTTCATCAAAATCGACACCTGTAATCCTTATCTGCTGATCGTTGTTTTTGGCAACCGCAACGACCTGCTTTTGTGAATCGTCAAAACTAACTTCAATACGCCAGCCGTTCTCCATGTTGTAGACAATGCACATCAACACCTCAGATTCAGATAACGTACGACCAAATGCTATATCCTTTTAATCAGTCACACTGTAACAGAAGGAACGACGCCCACGCTTCATGCAGTCAAAGGTAACAATTGGCTGATTCTGTCAGGGCTTAATAAACGATAAAAAATCGTGTTCACGGCTGCCATTTTTCAGAGTGACTTTTCATTTTAGTTATATGATAAAAACCAAACTCAAAATCAAGTCAATACAAACAAATAGTTAACCTACAAATTATACTTTTCTCGTGTAATCCCAGAAAAAAACCAACCAGTGACGGTTGGTTTTTTTCGCCTGAAATTTGCCGGCGAAAAAACTCATTGACGGTTTAGCCCTCAATGCTCAGCATTCGTCTTTATCTGCACGCCATCCCCCCAACAGCAATTGAAACAGTCTTGTCGCCAACGACGCGGTATCCTCCTCTGGATTTACATAAGTTAGTCCGAGTGGATTCCGGGTTATGATTGGCGTAGCAATACCTACTCAAGCGTATCGACATTGAGTGATTGCAGGTAGACCGTCGCTTACAAATGAAGTAATGATGGTTTCCTCTCCAATGGAGCGGGTCTTTCGGTGGTGAGATAGCGAAGAAAATTATCAACGGTGGGAATGTGAAATTTATTTATGTTATTACGTCTATAGCCCTATTCGAAACGCTCTTGTACCTGCACGGGCGCATGATTCCGGTGAACTGTCGTGGGCTGCCCCGTCCACGACAGCCATATCCCTTCGTAATTGAGACAGCTCGCGCATAGGCAGCCCTTTCTATTTGATTTGGACCCAGGCGCAAGCCTGACCTAAAAACTCCACTTGTGACCTTGCATTGAAGATATCTTCTTGCAACGATGCCAATAGCCTCGCAGGGTCCATGACCTCTCCATCTGCAAACACAATCCGCTCAGGTTGGTCGGATAAACTGCATAAGGTTTCAACAGCCCAAAGACAGAGATCTTCAGCATGCCCCCCCGCGACAGGGATCTCATAAGATACATTCGGTGTTGGCAGCCCGGCTTCGTCGAATGCCTGAACAAAACGTTGTCCTATATCGTACTGTGGACAGCCGTTTCTCAAACGGAGTAGAAGCTCTGTCATCGTTCGGTCCCAAAGCGCTACCGGTGGCTTAGATTGACATTGCCTACTACAGTCAATTTCATGGAATGCCAGGTACCCCCCTGGTTTGACCCATTTCACAGCTCTCCTGAGGAAAGAAATGACGTCATCCTGAAAAAGTAAAACCGTTCGCCCCACCACGATATCGAACTGTTTTTCAAATTCATATTTCTCAAACCGCCCCTGTACGAACGAGACATTCTTCAGGCCGGTGCTGCAAGCAAAGTTTAGCGCCGCCTCGCTCTGTTCTATACCAATGACAGCCCCCCCGTCGCCAACCAATTTGGCAGCCAATTGACTGACATACCCTGAACCACAACCAATATCTAAAATATCTTGTCCATCCCTTATTTCGGCGGCTTGCAACATACGTTTGGTAATAGGGTCAAGCATTCCGGCTTGAAAAGCGATCCTTTGCATTTCTCGTTCTGAATAACCCAGAACATAGCTTTTGCATGGCATAAATACCTCCTATTTTTTATTTAAAGGCTCAATGACCAGAGTGAATCAATAATTCATTGCTGATTAATTAACAGCGTTAGTCATTATCAACCTCAAACAAATGAAACGATACCCATCTCGATTTTTATTTTGTCAGATAAAATCGAGGATTATCTAATTGCACACTCCCTTGTCTTTACTATATATCATCGATTTTTTATGGCTAGTTGTTATGAATATTTCATAAAACTTGCGAGCACCGAAATTAATCTAAGTGTGAATTATTGCGTCATTACACAGGTGTGGAGATGACGTCCTGACAGCTAAGTATCACCTGCTGTGAGACAGGTACCCCGGCCCCATCATCGTACCAATCGTCTTAAACCACGCAAAGCGCTGGTAGTGTTTAGTTAAGAGTCATTATTCGTACAGTTGAAAATTGTCCCCCTCATAATTACAGACATGATTGGAACGAGCATCTATAAAAATGACGTTCTTGGTTAAAAGAGTCATTAAACTTCGAAAAGAAGAATCTCATCCAATACCAGCGCTATGACAAACCCTCATTCGAGTTTGTTATAGACCGCTGCAGTTAGCCAGCCTGAATGGCAATAAAGAGGTCGTGGTCTTTCTTTTAAAGAAAGGCGTTGATGTCAATGTCACCGACCGTGAGGAATATAGCCCTTTAGTCAGAGCGGAAGCGAATAACCATCACGATATAGTCGCGATCTTGGATAAACATGAGGGTAAGGCGCTAAAGCGATAGGCCTATAATTGGCTCAAAACATGATGCTTCAGTAAGGCTCGCTTTCGCGGGCTTATTCCATGCGCCGGTGGTCGATATTTCTGACAGGATGAGGGGAGTATCCAAAATATGACCAGCGGTGAGCTGTTGATAATGCGCCGACGGTAGATTATTCATGCATAAAGCCCACTAAGGTGAGCTTTATGTCCTTTTTCTCTTATTAACACACGGCTTATCAGGAGCGTTGCATGTGAGACTTATTTATCCGATTCAGTGGCAAGAATTTCGCATTCCGCTTCTCTCAGACGATGCAACGTTGCTAAATCTTGGTCGTCACAATAAGTCACAAGATCTCTTAATGCCAACTCAGCATAGTTATAACCTTCATCACGAATCAGCTGGCTTTGTTTTTTAGCTAATGAGGTTATTGGCGTATCCTCGCCCATTGCGTCTAAAGCCGCCAGGCCATCAGCCTGCTCTTTAATGGCCTGCCTCGTGTATATGTTTTCGTAAAGTGCAGGATGTTCAGAAAAGAAGTCTTTCATTGTTTTCGCCGAAACAGATGACGAAAAGATAACTATCGCGGCGAATACAACTTTCTTAATCATTACTCATTCCTTTTAACATTATTATTCGTTTTCCCAGGGATATCTGTACAGCACTATCATAGTTTAACCACAGCAATGCGCTGCCGCCAGCAGGACTTAACCGCCTGGTTCGAGGAACATTAATGTAATTCACGGTCAGCTCGGACGATTGCTTGGGCACAAGAGCGCATTGTTTATGAGTTTATGATGGAGATAGCTGCCCGGCACCTCTCCCCAGGCCGGATTGACAATGATGCTCGGGGCTTTTCAAAGCAAAACCGTCGGACGATTAAGGCGTTGGTTGCAGCTTTTCTTGTTATACTTCCAAGCATCCTCCTCTTCCCCCTCTTTGACTTGAGTCGCCCCACTAACCTGTTTAGCCTCACTGAGACTTCATTCCAGCCGTTATGGATAAACTTAGTGGCCCCGTCAGTTATCACCCGTGGCTGATGCCTTTGCCTATTAGAATTATATCATTGAGACTTGGGCCAAAGGCGTAGTCTGCGTAGTCATTGTGCTTTACACTGCGCGCTGCAAAAATAGCGTAGATTAACGATCAAATAGGCGGTAATGGCGATGAATGGAACAATCACAACCTGGTTCAAAGATAAAGGCTTTGGATTTATCCAAGATGAAAATGGGGACAACCGTTATTTTCATGTCATCAAAGTCGCCAACCCTGATCTCATCAAAAAAGATGCGGCAGTGACTTTCGAACCTACCACCAACAACAAGGGGTTGTCTGCCTACGCGGTGAAAGTCATACCAGAAAGCAAATATATCTATATCGCCGGCGAGCGAGTGAAGCTCGCGTCCATCAAGTCTTTCCTGGTTTACAGTGAAGAAGTCCCTGCCGATACCCGCATCGATAAAGAAAATACGGTGCTGTCTGTCGGTGCGCTGATGGGATGTATCAGGCCGAAATCAGAAGTTAAACCGGGTGAGATGCGTCCGTTGAGAAAACTCGCGATCACTACCTTCCAGGGTTCAACGTTAATCTTCACGGAAGATGAGATAGATATAGATGCCACGGTGAAATTGCTTAAGGTCTGAACCCTCTTGCCGAATCCCTCGGCATCCGTAGGCAGAATTTCGGTATGAATGACAGCCTGAGTGGCATCATCGTCGGCACGGTGACAAACTCAGCTATCCCATAGTTTATAGTCAGGGGAAGGCTTTTATCGTATTGGGCGACCCTTTCCTCTTCGAATATATGCTGAACAGAGGCGACTCATCTCAAGGTTCGCCCCCTGCGTCCCCTGAATCTGCGGTACTCTTCAGGACACCGTGCAAGGTTGGTATTCTGCATTTTCACCCCGTTAAGGCGTAATAATCGGAAAGAGGGTATTCGACACCGCCAGCCTTCATCGTTCCGGCCAAGCTCAAGCCAAGGGGGATGAAGTCCTGCAACCTGATACAGCCTCCGAAATTACAGGTATAATCACAATATTATTTAATGGATTTAGAAACGAAGATGACCAAACTGACCTTACAAGAACAGATGCTGAAAGCGGGATTAGTGACCAGCAAAAAAATGGCCAAAGTCCAAAGGACGGCTAAAAAGTCACGAGTTCAGGCGCGTGAGGCAAGAGCGGCAGTAGAAGAAAATAAAAAAGCGCAACTGGAGCGGGATAAACAGCTAAACGAACAGCAGAAACAGGCTGCATTATCCAAAGAGTATAAAGCTCAAGTGAAGCAGCTGATTGAAATGAACAGAATCAATATCTCAAGAGGCGATATTGGCTTCAATTTCACAGATGGTAATTTAATCAAAAAAATCGTGGTGGATAAGCTGACGCAAACTCAGTTGATCAGCGGTCGTCTTGCCATCGCTCGTTTAGTCAAAGATAACAATGGCGAGAGCGACTATGCCATTATCCCCGCCAGCGTGGCCGATAAAATTGCTCAGCGCGATGCGAACAGCATCGTGTTGAATAGCGCGCTCAGCCAGGAAGAGCAGGATGAAGAAGATCCTTACGCCGACTTCAAAGTACCTGATTACTTGATGTGGTAATTGATGTCGATGAATGAAAAGCTTCTATGCGCTTTTCATTCATCCATTGAGACAGCAACAAACGCCGTGTTCTTAGGGAATAAAGTCCTCATTGTTGACCCTATCCCGTATGGCCTACCCCATTTTTACGAATCGACAAGTGATTGAATCCCCCTCCTCCACCATCAATCTCACCGGCACATGTTGCAGTTAAAACGACGGACTTAACGACAAAGAAGGCCAGTATTTCACCTGACGCCAGCGCCTGTTCCTCAAGAATGAATGAGCGCAATGTGTACGCGTGACATCGCCAGCAAAATGCCGCAACGGCGCAGCCATTTCCAGAATAGGACTTTGGTCGGCACTGATAAGAAGGGAAAAGTGAGTTTGCTTTGATCGCAGCGCCAGTTTGGTGACCTAATCGTTATCGCGCATGACATAAAGCCAGCCCCCATATAAGGAGCGGCAAGTTAACAACCTTCAATCTTCAGCTTTTTGGCATCAATCCTTATACCTTCTCCGCCGAGGGCTATGAGCACGCAGGGTGATTTCGCTTTTGACCTAACGATATATGAAATTATGACTAAAATGGCATGTAGATCTGTCGAAAGAGTTCGAATGGAGCCTCTTCTTCGCCATCAACCCTCAGGAGGATGTATGTCCCGATTATTCGCCAATAAACACTGGAAGATGGTTCTTACACTAATATTGATTATTATCGTTCTGCTGTTGTTCCGCTGGGCAGCGATCGTTTGGGGATAATTGACGTCATTCGATTCGAGAAATGCTATATAATCAGCTCACCGACATAAGCATACAAAAAGCATAAAAAAAACGCCTCATGACAATGATGACATGAGGCGTTTTTTGTGAAATTAATCAATAACGCTGGGAATATTTTTATTAATATTTATGCGTTATTCATCATTTCAGATGATGCTGATTAACCGCTCCGGGCATTCCCTTCTTCGCTATCGTAACCAACATCAACATTAAAAAGATTATTCAGCAACAACGTTGACAGCTGAAGGACCTTTTGCACCGTTTTCAACGGAGAATTCAACTTTCTGGCCTTCGTTCAGAGTCTTGAAGCTATCACCCTGGATGGCAGAGAAGTGAACGAACACGTCTTTGCTACCATTGCTCGGAGTGATGAAACCAAAGCCTTTATCAGCGTTGAACCATTTTACTAAACCAGTCATTTTATCAGACATAAATACTTCCTTTATTTTCGAGGTCGCGTTAGAGCGACAAACATGGTCTGTTAGCAGAATTTATTTATAGGCGCTTAGGAGGAGACTCACGGAAAAGAGGTATCTATGTAGGATAACGCTTGAACTGAGAACTGCTTTACTAAAATGCTTTACATAAGGTCTGTATGCCAAACCGATGAATACATTAACGCATGTACCAAAAAGTTAAGCAAGGGTTATTTTCAATTGATTGTTCACAGCATGTATTTCATCACCGAAAAATAGTCTTTTTTTGGGGGGTGTCTACTTTACACAGTCAAACTGCTTTTCTTTTCTTAACAATCAAAAAACAGCTAGCCAACCTAAAGCAGGAATAGCGGACTGACTACCTCCCAGAAGAACGTCTTCTGATACGCTATACATGACATAGCGCGGTTTTGATGCGCATCATGATGAAGAACGAGAGGTAAACAATCATGTCATTGAGCGACTGGCTGTGGAGAAAAAAATTGATTCTTTTACTGATATTCGTCGTCTTAGCAGAAGTCATCATATATTTGATGACCTCTGAGTGGTTTCCCTGGGAGTGGTAAAAATCCCCCTCCCCTTGTTCGCTCTGTTGACGGGCTACAAAGCGTGATACCAGCTCCAGATCTTGATGAGTATTGCTGCGGAAATACACCAGCAGACCACGGCGGCCGCTAGCGCCTGCGCCAACTTCATCGAATCCGTGAAATAGTAGAGCGAAATGAGATAAATCAGGTAAGGGATAACAGACCAAATGCCAAACAAGATGGTCGAGCGCAGCGCATCTAACCCGCGTTCGCTGCCAACAATATAGTGAGCAATCAGGGCGAAGGTAGGGAAAAGCGGCACGAGTCCGGCGATATAATAATTACGTGTCTTTGCTAACAGTCCAATCAGCACAACAATCAGTGCGCCAAGTACAGCTTTTAGAAGGAGCCCCATTATTATTCTCTTTTTCTTTGTATTCTAGCACGTTACCTCGAATACAACTCAACGTGAAATAGGCAAAAACAATGGCATGACGCCTGAGTTCATCCCTTAATCAATCCGCATGCACTGGCCCAGTCTATCGTTCGCGATTCCACGGCATGCGCATGAGAGCACGCGCCAAACCGCAATAGCCACTGATCCCAGCAAACAGCAGTCCAGCCCCGAAGACCCCCGCCAGCCAATAAAATGCCGGATGCATCACCTGGCCCAAAATTACCCCCGCCAACACCGTGCCGCCCGCAACGATTTGAACTTGCCGCATGATATCGACCGACGGTCGCTCGCCTTTAACAATGGGTAAGCCAGCCCGCTTCCATGCCTGCAATCCGCCGGAAAGCAAATAGGTCTGAGCCGTTCCCGCCGCCTCGGCCAGCTGTGCGCGATGCTGATGAGATCGCATCCCCGAAAGGCACAAAAAAATCACGCTGTTCGCACCTGAGAGGACTTCTCGCAGCTTATCGGCATTCAATGATGCCATCGGGCAAGACACCGAATGAGGGATGTGTTCGCGCGCGTACTCGTCGATTAGACGGATATCCACCAACACCGCGCCCATCTTTAGCAATTGTTGCGCAATTTGCGGCGTCACAGATTGAGGCGAAGGCATGAGACTCTCCTTAAAGAAGTAGGCCGTAGTACCAGTATAGGCAACAGCCAGACGGCACGATACGTGTACAAAACGTAACCCCTCTCCACTCACGAGAAAAGAGATTGGTTGGGCAAAACAAGTCAAAATAAACGGAACGAAACGCCGATGAGGGGGTCAATTTCTGTAATGGGCGGACAAAAACCGGCATAAGCTATGATACTGAAGCATAAAAAAACCCGCTCCGAAGAGCGGGTTTTACAGATACATTTACCCTAAAAAGAGGTCAATGCTTCGATACGATTAGAAACGGTAGCCTACGCCAACGTTCCAGCTGCCAATATCCACACTGCGGATACGGCTTTGTTCGTAACCTACATCCAGCGCAATATTCTGCATTGGGTTGAACTGCAGACCGGCACCGTATACAACGCCAACATCATCGTTCTTGGCGTTGGCAGTACCGTTATCAGCGTTGTGGGTGTACTTACCGCTGCTCATACCGACAACACCATAGATGCTTGCCCAGTCATTGAAGCGGAAAGCAGGACCAGCGCTGAAGCCGTAATAAGTCCCTTTCTGATAGACGTTATTTACGGTTTGGCTATCTTGCAGGTAGGTGAATGAACCGATCACACCCAGCGGTGAGTTGTCGAATTCATAACGGTATTTCAGGTTGAAACCCGGGAGCTTGTTCATAACGCCTTGAGCATCGCCCTGGGCATAACCTGCAGATACAGTACTCTCGCCAGCCATCGCAGAACCGGCACTTACGGCTAAAACACAAGCCAAAGCTGAAAGACACGCAATTTTTTTCATATACAGCCTCGAATCACTCTTATGAAAGAATATTAAAGCGCTATAAATATAACAACAAATCCGCGTTGTTGCTGAGCCACAAATACTTTTCAATTAGGTTAAACATGTAACAAGGATTTTCTTAAACAAGGTAACCTCTTAAATTTCATTGAGTTAACAATGGAAACTTTGTCATGAAAACATAAAGTGCAAAGAATTAAAAATGCAGAAAATTCTGAATCATGTCTCTCACACAAAGTTAGTCTTTAGTACACAAACAATACGTAAATTAAAGTCAGCAATGGTAAATGATTAGCAAATAATTTATCCATTAATGATTTTGTTTTTCTTTTTGAATATTTATGCCCATTCTTTATACAGTTTCTTTCCGAAAGTGACTTTTCTGACAAAGAAAGATAGCCAATGAAAAGAATTATAAGAAAAATAAGGCTTAAAACTGGCAAGCTTTTAAATTTATGCTAGCGGGTGTCTAAACAAAGTTGACTCAAGTTTCGCATGCCAAAATATTTCCCTTACAGCTAAAAGTCATGCTATCAAAAATCAGCACGAGATTTTGCTATCATTAGCACGGCTCGAGTCCTTCGACAATCGGTCAAAAACCTGCTGTTACATTCCGTACGATTTTCTAAAAATTAATTCGTCAGGGCGATTTTATTCGAGATATCGGCCTAAATCGTTGTCGGATTGGAAGCTCAATTATCTACCGGTTAAAATGTCATCTCTAATTCAGGGGCATACATCCACCGCTAAGCATACTGTCGAAACGGAAGCGGTTACTTTTAAACGGACCGTCGGCTGACAAACCACGCCTTGGGAATGACGTGCCTTATATTCACCCTGAGTCCTTATTCTAACGTGAGTGGAGGAAGAACAAAGAAAATAGCTAATGAAAAACAGGCTGTTTAGCTAGACGCACTGCAAATGATAATGTGTGTAATTTGCGATAACATTATGATGTCATTAAACTTTAACGTTAGTGTCTATCTGTTCGATAGGCAAATTTATACAACTGCTTTCGGTGGAGCTGCTATAATTACCCTCGTTGAACATCAAATCTAATGATTATTGAATTAAGAGGGCAACACTTATGCGTACAGCTAAACTGGTAAAATCCACCTCTTCAGAACTACGTTACACGCTTAACGATCAGGATGATGAAATTAAAGTTTCCACCATCAAGCTGCTGAACCAATTGGTGGTTGATTTTACTGACCTATCTCTGATCACGAAACAGGCTCACTGGAACATGCGTGGCGCGAACTTCATCGGTGTTCACGAAATGCTGGACACCTTCCGCACCACTATCGTCGACCATCTGGATACCATCGCAGAACGTGTCGTACAGCTGGGCGGCGTCGCACTGGGCACCACTCAGGCGATTAACGCAAATACGTCGCTGAAAAGCTACCCGACCGATATTCATAACGTTCAGGACCACCTGAAAGCGCTGGCGGAACGTTACGGTATCGTCGCCAACGAAACCCGTAAAGGTATTGTTTCGACCGAAGACGACGATACGGCAGACATCCTGACCGCCGCTTCGCGTGACCTGGACAAATTCCTGTGGTTCATCGAATCCAACATCGAATAATCCTTAAGGATTAATGATGCTGTTGCAGACCGCCCCTATGGGCGGTCTGCTTGTTTCTGTCGCACCCTTTTCCCCGCCCCGCAGACTTTTCGCTTCCTGAAGAATTTCTCGTCAGGATGTACAAAAAAAAACCTCAAAGCCCGAATATTTAGCCTACAGGCGAATCAACAGTTGTCACTCCAAGTCAATTAAGTTAATCATATTGGTGCAGTGTGCACATAAAACGTCTGTGACAAAAACACAGGCGGTACCGCTCCAAAACTGCTGTACATGCTGTGTGGATCCCATTCGCAGCGACAGTATTACTCCTCAAAAGCAGTGAAATACAACTGTGTTTATAGGAAACAACCAATGAAGTCATTTCTCAAAGCTTCGGTAGCCGCACTTGTGCTCGCCTGTAGCTTCAGCAGTCATTCAGCTGATAAGCCGCTGATCGTAGCAACCGATACCGCGTTTGTGCCTTTTGAGTTCAAGCAAGGCGACAAATACGTTGGATTCGATATCGACTTGTGGGACGCCATCGCCAAACAGTTGAATGTGAACTATTCCCTGAAGCCAATGGATTTCAGCGGTATTATTCCGGCGCTGCAGACCCGCAATATCGACGTCGCGCTAGCCGGCATCACCATCACCGATGCGCGCAAACGGGCGATCGATTTCTCTGACGGCTACTACGACAGCGGTTTGCTGGTGATGGTGAAAGCCGATAATCAGGCAATCAAAGGCGAGCAGGATTTGACAGATAAAGTTGTCGCCGTGAAGAGCGGCACCGGCTCCGTAGACTACGCGAAGGCCAATATCAAAACCAAAAGCCTGCGTCAGTTCCCTAACATCGACAACGCCTATATGGAGTTGGCCACGAATCGCGCCGATGCGGTGCTGCATGACACGCCCAACATCCTCTACTTCATCAAAACCGCCGGCCACGGACAGTTCAAAGCCGTCGGCGACTCCATCAAAGCCCAGCAGTACGGCATCGCCTTCCCGAAAAACAGTGAGTTACGCGAACGGGTGAACGGTGCGCTGAAAACCCTGCGTGAAAACGGCACCTATGCAGCCATCTATCAGAAATGGTTCGGTACTGAACCTAAATAATCGCCGTTAGTTTGTGGAGAAATTTCATGCAGTTTGATTGGAGTGCCATTTGGCCTTCCCTGCCCCTTCTGATGGAAGGGGCCAAAATGACCCTGTTAATTTCAGTGTTGGGTCTGCTGGGTGGCGTCATTATTGGCGTATTCGCGGGTTTCGTGCGCGTTTACGGCAACTGGATATCCAGCCGTATCGCGCTGGTGTTTATCGAAATCATTCGCGGCACGCCGATTGTCGTACAGGTGATGTTCATCTACTTCGCATTGCCGATGATCCTGACCTCGGTTCGCATCGACCCTTTCGCCGCCGCCGTCGTCACCATCATGATTAACTCAGGCGCGTATATCGCGGAGATTACCCGCGGTTCGGTCTTGTCGATCAATAAAGGCTTCTCTGAAGCTGGCATGGCGCTGGGGCTGTCTCGCCGCGACACCTTGCGCTATGTCGTTGCTCCGCTGGCGCTGCGCCGGATGCTGCCGCCGCTGGGCAACCAATGGATTATCAGCATCAAGGATACTTCGCTGTTTATCGTCATCGGTGTTGCTGAACTGACCCGTCAGGGGCAGGAGATCATCGCGGGGAACTTCCGCGCACTGGAAATCTGGAGTGCGGTCGCCGTGATTTATCTGGTTATTACGCTGGTGCTGAGCTTCCTTCTGCGCCGTCTGGAAAGAAGACTTAAAATTATATGATTGAATTTAAAAACGTTTCTAAACACTATGGGCAAACACAGGTTCTCCATGATATCGACCTGAAAATCAATCAGGGCGAAGTCGTGGTGATTATCGGCCCGTCCGGCTCTGGGAAGTCCACCCTGCTGCGCTGCATCAACAAACTCGAAGAGATTACCAGCGGAGAGCTGGTGGTCGACGGGCTGAAAGTGAACGACCCCAAAGTGGACGAACGCCTCATCCGTCAGGAAGCCGGCATGGTCTTCCAGCAGTTCTATCTATTCCCACAGATGACCGCGCTGGAAAACGTGGCTTTCGGTCCTATTCGCGTCCGGGGCGCCAGTAAGGAAGAGGCCGAGAAGCAGGCGATGGCGCTGCTGGAAAAAGTGGGGCTGTCCGAACGGGCGCATCACTACCCGTCCGAACTCTCGGGCGGTCAGCAGCAGCGCGTGGCGATTGCACGTGCGCTGGCGGTAAAACCGAAGATGATGCTGTTCGATGAGCCTACCTCGGCGCTTGACCCGGAGCTGCGTCACGAAGTACTGACCGTCATGAAAGATCTGGCGGAAGAAGGTATGACGATGGTCATCGTCACCCACGAAGTCGGTTTCGCCCAGAAAGTCGCATCGCGCCTGATCTTCATCGATAAAGGCCGCATCGCGGAAGACGGCGAACCGGACGCGTTAATCAGTCATCCCCCCAGCGAACGTCTGCGAGAGTTCCTGCAACACGTGGCATAATCGCCAAAAACAGAACGTATCCTCGCGGATACGTTCTGTTTTTATCTCACTTATCCCTACGTCTATGCGCCACAGGCGTCCCTGTTTTATCTCTGTTTGCTGGCCAGCACGGCATCGTGCAAGTTCACGCGCTGCCAGAAGTTACCCTCGCTGCTGCCCGACAGCGGATAGCCATCCGCCTCCGCCGTTTTCAGCATCAGCGCGCGACGCTGCTCGGCGCTTAGCTCCGGCAACGGTCCTTCCAACAGGACTTCAGCGCCTTTTGGCACGCTGACCGGACGCGCGGCCACTTTGGAGGCGGGCAGTCCATAGCTCATCGTGAAGCGATAAAGCTGACGCATGGCGGGGTGAGTGTAAGGATCGTCTTTACCCTGCGGCTGCGCGCACTTCGCCAGGCTCATACCACAGGCCTGTTCCAACGCGGTACGCATCTGAGCTTTGGCCTCTGTGAACAGCTTCTTGTACTCCGGATCGTTCATCAGCGTGGCAATCTGATTCTCCGCCGTCATACGGCCGCCCATCACATCCAGCGGATAATGCACGCCCAGCACAACGCGGGAGTAACCGTAGGTCGCCGCACGGTCAATCAGCGGAACGAAGCGCTCAGGCAACATTTCCGCCAGCAGCAACGCATCATTGTAGCCGCTATTGGTGTGGCCGCTCGGGAACGCATCGCCCGAGGCGGTGTAAGGTACGGAATCATTGACGACCGCCGTATCCGGCACCAGATGGACCGCGTTTCCCGGCCGTTTAAACGGACGTGGATAATGGTAAAACTGTTTCGCCGGAGACGTGCTGACGGCGCTGGCCTTGATCAACGCCGCGGCTTTGCCCATCTCACCACGCTGATAAACGTCGATAAAGGCATTGCCTAGCCTCGGTCCAAGCGCTTCCGCCAGCGCGTAAAAATAGCGGATGTTCTCCGCATCGATCAGCGCCTTTTGCCGCAGGGCGTCTGAGGCATCCTGATTGATTCGCTCCACCGTAGCGCGATTTTGACGCAGCAACGTCGGCGTCAGCGAGTGGAACGCCGACAACAATTTGATACTGTCTTGCTCCCGCGCATTCTTCTGGAAGTCATAGTCTGCGGTTTTCAGCCACGCCATATCTGCCTGCGGTGACTGCTGTTGCGCACTCTCCAGCTGCGCCCGGGTCAGCGCCTGCGCGTTGCCGCGCAGCATGTCCTGCAAATGCGTTTGCACCCGCTTTTCGAGCGCGACGTATTCCGAGCTGGCGTTGGCTGCGGTGGTGGATTGAACCTCTATCTTCGCCACATGCAGCGTAGGTTCAGGTAAGGCGGCCGCCGCCTGAGAGAGCGTTAACGCACAGCCAACGGCGACGAAGAGAGAAGAATAGCGCATGTTATTTCCTTGCATTTCAAATAGAAGGTCAGCCGTCTTTCCCGGCATAGAAAAAACGACGCAGAAAATTTACATGGCAAACAGCCTAGATCGTCATTGTGACCGTCCCGTGACAAGGCCGACATTTCGGCCATCTGCGATACGCCGTCATCGCGTGGCGCGGCTTGGACAAAGTCTCACAAAAAGGCCAGCCTTACGGGTTGTAAGGCTGGCCGACACGACGGAAATGACGCCGGGGAGGATGGCAATAGCCACGCGGGGGGACCGTTATTTCACGACCGGGTACTCGCGTTCAATTTCAGCGGCAAATGCCTGACACATCGTCGCATCGCCCTGGCGATTATCCGCCAGCACCCGCTCGCCGTCGACGACGCGGATATGCGCCTGCAAATCGAAATCCGCCGCTGGCTGCGGACGCGCCGCTGCTGATGTCATCATCTCCTGCGCCTCCTGCCACGCCTGCTCCACCGTCATGTTGCACGCCTGAGCCAGATAGTCAGGGTTGAATCCCTCGCCCGTCAGGCTGCGCAGTGTCTCATCGTGGCTGACGCTGTTGCCCGGCTGCCAGTAATGGCGGGCCAGATCCGGGCCGATAGCGGGGTTATCCGTCAGGTAGCCATCGCGACGCAGGAAAAAGGCCCGCGTCTGCTCGACGGCCATCAGCGCCAGCAAATAGCCCTGATACGAACACGCCGACTCCATCGACAGCAGATGCGGAATGGCTATCGTCGGACGCGGACTGCCTTCAATACCGATGATGCGTTGTTCCGTTTCCCGCGCCAACCGGGTGATGGCCTCCGGCGTCAGCTGCGCATCCTCCCATTGATAAAGCTGCCACTCGAAGTAAGGCACCAGCAGGATGTGACGCTCGTTGAAGGCGCGCATCGGCTGGCGCGTGCGGATGTCTTCCTGAATCAGCGCGTCGGGGATCGTCTCACCGCTGCGGCTGCGAGCATAACGTTTCAGCCAGTCGGCATCCTGCAACAGACTATCGCAGAACATGGACTGAGTTTCCGCATACGCCATAGACGTGGGCGGGTACTCCTGCGCGAAGCACGGCGCGTTTTGACGGATATTGGCGAAGTGCGCGGCGTGCCCGCCCTCATGAAACAGCGTATTGATCCCGTGCGCCCCGCTGCCGATCTGATCCGGTTTCGCCAGGCTGGTAAAATTGATACGCGCCGGGATCCACTGTCCCTGATTCACGAACGGCGGCACAGGCTGATGCATGAAGCCGTTCTCATACTTGCCTTTTCTCACCAGCAGGTCGAGGTTCAACACCGCACCGTTGAAACCGATATGCAGCCGTTTGAAGCTGTCGACCCAACGCGCCAGCGAAGCGGCGAAGGGGAAATAGGGATCCAGCTGACGCGTCACGTCGCCTGCGCTGGCGTAGCGTATGTTCCACGGCGACAGCGCTTCCGCGCCCTTTTCCGCCGCCAGCTGTTCCAAACTGCGCTGATTGGCGTCACGCGTCTCAGCTTCGAAACGGTCGAGAATAGTGAACAGCTGCTCCGGCGTCATACGCTCGGTTTTGTTCACCTTGTAGTCGAAATAGTTGCGATAGCCCATCTGTCGGGCAAAGCGGTTGCGCAGCCGGACCAGTTCAGGGAACCCATTGTTCAGCAGCCACTGCTCCAGATCGCGCAGCGCCTCCTGCGAGCTGCGGCGATAGCTTTCGTTATCATTCGTCGCCTGATTGGTCAGCAACTCGCCCAGCGACGCGGAGACACGTTCGCCGTCGGCGTTCAGGTGAGTAGGTTGATAGGTCTGACGACGCGCGTACAAATCGCTTTCCGCCGCGATCAGCGCCTCCATCAGCGACTGGGCTTCCGGATCTTCAATCACGTTGCAGTCGAAGAAGCGATACCACCCTTGCAGTCCGTGAAGCAGCGCCTGCTGCTGCGCTGATTCAGGTAGCGCCTCCAGCGCCGAGATCTGTTCACGCAGTTCCGCCAGTTTCTGCGGTTGGGCGATAAATCGCTTATAGGCGCTTTCTGCGGCGGAAAATCGCGCCGCCACCTCATCGTCGCCAATGCCCATATATAGCTGCCAAAACAGGTCTTCTTTCGCCTGATGGACGGCGAGGTAATCGCTATTCAGCGCGTTGAAATAATCCACTATCTGCTGCATGGCTGCTCCTTAACGTCAATGCAGGTTCGGGCGCGGCAGCCGCTTTCCGCTACCGCGCCGCCCTCATCCAATTACTGTGATTGAACGGTCGTTCTCTTCGGAATGAATCTTTCAAGCATAGGACACGGTGGCGGCACGGGCGCGAAGACCCGAGTCGTTCACGACCGACGGTTACGCCGCCAGCCGCCGTACAACTTCGTCCACGCCCTGCGCCAGTGAATCGATTTCACCGCAGCCGACCAGGCAACAGGCCAGCTGCATGATGATCGCTTGCGGCACCGGTTGCTCGCCCGTCAGACAGGCGGACGTCCACTGCGCTGTCGCGACGGCATCGGAGGAGGCGGGCAATGCCGACCGCTCGATGATCATATCCTGGCGGGCTTGCAACAGGTGCCGCTGCTGGCGATGAATAAAATAGGTTTCAGGAAAGCGCCGGGGATTGGCATAGACTTCGCCCTCAGTGCCCGGCATCAGCAGCGCGCGTCCGTCGATATCTTCAAAAAACGTTCCGACGCGCGCGATATATTCAGGGTGTGACACGCTGGCCAGCCGCAGCGCGGCCGAAGGCGCAAACGGCGTGGCGACTTTCGCCAGCGTATGTGCGCTATTACGTACGCCCATGCGCCAGCGCATATTTAGCTGCTGTTCCATCGGCGGACATAGCACGTCGATAGGCAGGAAAACCAGCTCGCCGCGATCCAACTGCCGTTGCGCCGCCTCCCGAGACTCCGCCGGCGCTAAGCCCATCTCGTGCAGGATGGAACAGGTCGTCACGCGCGTGGGATCGGTTTTGACCCCATGCACCACCACCGGCAGACCCAGCTTATGCAGCAACAACGCCAGCAGCGGGGTCAGATTGGCCTGTCGCCGTGCGCCGTTGTAGCTGGGGATCACCACCGGCAGCGGGCGACCGACCGGCGGCGTCAGTGATAACGTCCGTGCCGTCATCGCCTGATAGAAACCGCGCATTTCCGCTTCCGCCTCGCCTTTGATACGAAAAGCGATCAGCAATCCGCCCAGTTCCAGCTCCGGAACGGCGTCGTTCAGCATCGCCTCATAGAGCGCGCGCGCCGTCTCCTGATCCAGGTCGCGGGCATGATTTTTTCCGCGCCCGACCTCTTTAATGATTTTGGTGTAATCCATGACGTTTCTCAGCGTTAATACGACTCGTTTGCAGCGAAAATAGCATGTTTTGACCGCGTTGAGCAGCGTTTGCCGCGCGACGCACAAGCGAATGCGCGGCGGCTGACCGGCGGCGATGACAGAGAAAATCAGGGCGCGGGCATATCCCGCTGTTCGATAGGGAAGACCGGCAGCGCGGCCAGCAGCTGGGCGCCGTAGCCCTTGGTCAGCAGGCGGCGATCGTAGATGATGATTTCGCCGAAGCAGGTATGGCTTCGAATCAGACGCCCCACCTGCTGGATCAGGCTGAATGACGCGCTCGGCAGACTCTGTACCACGAACGGGTGCCGCTTTAGACTTTTCAGCCATTCCCCCTCGGTCAGGATCACCGGGCTGTCGATCGGCGGGAACGCAATTTTGTGAATATGCACCTGCGAGAGCAGCTCGCCTTTCAGGTCCAACCCTTCGGAGAAGGACTGCAGCCCGATCAACACGCTGGTGTGCCCCTCTTCGACCCGTTGACGATGGAGTTCCACCAGCCGATAACGCGGCTTGTCGCCCTGCACCAACAGCATCAGCCGCAGATCGGCGACCTGGGTCAGAAACTGCTGCATCGCGCGCTGGCTGGCAAACAGCATCAGCATCCCTTTATGCGCGTCGCGCTTTAGCTCGGCGCGGAAAAAACGCGCCATTTCGGCAATATGATCCTCTTCCTGCGCCATCAACGGTTCATAGCTCATTTTGGGGATCACCAGCTTGCCCTGATCACGATGATTAAAGGGCGAATCCAGCGCGATGAACGTATCGCCGTCCTCCTCTCCCAGCCCCGTCAGTTCTTGCAACCGGGAGAAACTGTTCAGCGAACGCAGCGTGGCGGAGGTGATCACCACATGAGACAAGTTGCGCCACAGCAGGCGGTCAAGCTGATCCGAGACGCGGATGCCCGCGCAGTGCAGGTAAAGATGAAGCTGGCCGTCGCGCACTTCCCGCACCAGCCACTTAGAGACCGGCGCCTGTGAGGCCTGTTCCAGCGCGGCAAGCCGCCACAATTTGCTCTGCGACTCGAAGTATCCCAGCAGCCGACTCATGCGCAGCATCGTCTGATGCAATCGCACGACATCATGCTTGCCGGTTTTTTCAGCCAGATCGTTCAGCATATACTCCGTCAGCCCGCGCAGGCTGTCGGTCAGTTTGAACAGGCGGGAACAAAGCTCACGCATCTCATCCGGCAACTTGCCCATCGGGAAGCGGTAGTCCGCCGACGGCGAAGCAGCCGGTAAAAACAGCGTGCTCATACGCTCAAAAGACTGGATCAGCTCGCGGATCTCGGCACAGTGTTCGGCCAGCCGGTCCGGCTGGCTCAGCCGCGGCGGCGATTTGGGAGCAAACTGCGCCAGGCAAACGCCCATCTGCTGGATGAACTGGTCCAGCTGGTGCTGCACCGCGCCAATTGTCACTTCGCCCGACATCTCCAGCGCGTCGCGGGCGACGTCTGGAATATGGTGGCCCTCATCCAGCACCAGCAGCAGGTTTTTAGCGCTCGGCAGGACCGAATCGCTCTCCATGGCCGCCATCACCAGCGCGTGGTTGGTGACCACGACATCCGCGTCTTCAATCTCGCGTCGGGCCAGAAAGAAAGGACAATCGCGATAATAGTGGCAGTTGCGTCCCAGGCAGTTGGCCTTGTCGGTGCTGAGCCGACGCCACAGCCCATCGCTGAGCGTTTTCTGGTGGTGGTCGCGCAGGCCGTCCCACTTGCCGGTGTGCAGATCTTTCTCCAGCTGCGCGCAGGTCTCCCGTTCTTCACGGCTGGACGGCGCCTGTTTTTCATCCAGAAACAGCAGCAAATCACCCTGCGCTTCAGCGTCGGTCGCGAGCACGGACAGGTTGCGCGGGCAGACGTAGCGGCCCCGGCCGAAAGCCGCGGTGAAGGTCAGATCGGGGATAAATTTACGCAGCAACGGCAGGTCTTTGCTGAAAATCTGATCCTGCAACGCCACGTTGGCGGTGCTGACCACCAGCGTCTTCGTCTCCGCTCTTCCCACCGCAATACCGGGGATCAGATACGACAACGTTTTACCTACGCCGGTCGGCGCCTCTATCGCCAGATGACGCGGGTAATCGCCCGCCAACGTGCGTGCGACCTCCGCGATCATCTGCCGCTGAGGCGGGCGAGAAACGAAGTCGGGGATCTGTTCCTGCAAGGCCTTGTACCACTGGCCTATCTGCTGTTTGATTGCGGGGGAAAGGGTCATGCCTGCTCAACATCTGATTTCATTCGGCCCGTATTGTCCCACAGACCTCCCCCCTACGTCAGCCTGTAATGCCGCGACGCGGCTCGACAAAAACGCCAATACGGATTAGGTTGATGAGCCGATTCATTTTCCCTGCCGACCGCCATGCCCCCCATTCGAACCCTGCAACAGCGCTATTGGTTTTCTCCCCAATTCCCGTTTCTGGAATGTCGTTCCACCTGGCAGAGCCGGCAGCCGTATAAAGTGCATAGCCATGCACAGCTGTCCGTCGGCTGTCTGGAACGCGGCAGCACACAATGCCGCGTGGGAGAACAGACTTGTTTGCTCAACGCGGGCGACGTTGTCGTCATTCCGCCGGGCCTGCCGCATAGCTGTAACCCGCTGCCGGGGAAAACCCGCCGCTATCATAGGTGTACCTCAACGCACAATGGTGCGACCATCGGCTCAAAAGAGGTGATAATGACAGCGGATCGCTCATTAGTGACATTGTCACTTACTCATCTGGAGTGCTCTTTCAGCAGATTATGCAGATAATCAGCCGTCTTCACGCGTCACCGTTGGCCGGGATTGAAAGCGCGCTGATGTATTCACAAAACAGGCGGTTCTCTCTCAGCATGACGACGCCTCTCAGCCCGCAGGCGATGAGCAGAACGTTATAGGGTGCTGAGGGTACTGGTATGGGATGTGTCTATCGCCATGCTGATTGCGCGTCCATCGCTGCAACGTCGTCTCGCGGGCTCGATACATTGGCTGGAACGCGGCGCGGGCGTCGTGCTGTTTGGGTTGGGCGCGTACCTGCTGCTCAGGTAAAACCGCGCGCTCAAACACGCTCGCCAAACGCGTCGCTGTTTGAATGTCGAGTGATGACCCCACAAGCCGTCAGCTTGTATCCCCGGGCTGAAAATCTATAATCGCAGAGGACACATAAAAGGATAAGCGGATGAAGTTAAGCAAGCTGTGTGCAATCGGCGTATTTGGGCTGTGTGCGCTGGGAGGGATTGGCGGGGTCATGCTGGTCGGTTATATCGTCCTGACTTCCGGCACCTGACGGTCAGCCGAATGGCGTTTTACGCCCCCTCCTTCCATCACGACGCTGCCCTGAATCCAGAGAGGCATTCAGGGCAGCAGTTTTGACGGCCGCGATTTCCGGCCGCCGCGCTCTAGGTTACAGTAGCGTAAAGCGTTGGCTTTTCACCCGCTGCGAATCTAAACCAATCATCACATCGACATCGCCCGGCTCGACGACCTGTCGCAACTGCATGTTGTAGAACATCAGGTCCTGCGGCGTCACCGTAAAGCTGACGGTCTTCGTCTCTCCCGGCTGCAACATCACCTTGCGATAGCCCCGCAGCTCCTTCACCGGACGGCTTATCGAAGCGACGACATCATGCAAATAGAGCTGTACGACCGTCTCCCCCGCGCGCTTACCGGTATTTTTCACGCTGACGGAAGCCGTTACGGTGCCGTTGCGCGGCATCACCGGACGAGACAGCCGCACGTCGGACACGTCAAACGTGGTGTAGCTCAGCCCATAGCCGAAGGGATAGAGCGGCCCGTTGGCCTCATCATAATAGTGGGACGTGTACTTGCCGGGATTTTCCGGGGTATAGGGACGTCCCGTCGGCAGGTGATTGTAGTAAATCGGGATCTGCCCCACCGAACGCGGGAACGACATCGGCAGCTTGCCCGACGGGTTGTAATCGCCGAACAGCACATCGGCGATGGCGTTACCTCCCTCGGTGCCGCTGAACCAGGTTTCCAGCAGCGCATCCGCCTGCTGGTCCTCGCGCACCAGCGACAATGGCCGCCCGTTCATCAGCACCAGCACCAGCGGTTTGCCGGTCTTTTTCAACGCGTCGATCAGCATTTTTTGGCTGTCCGGCAGCGTGATATTGGCGCGGCTGGAGGCTTCATGCGCCATCCCTTGCGCTTCCCCGACCACGGCGACGACGACATCGGCCTGCTCTGCGGTTTTCACCGCCTCATCCAGCATGACCTGCGGAGTGCGCGGGTCCGTTTTCACCGCCGCTTCATACTGGTTGAGATACTGGACGATCCCCGCATGGTCCGTCACATTGGCGCCTTTGGCGTACAGCAAGCGCGCCCTGTCGCCCACGACGTTGCGCATTCCCTGATATACCGTGACCGACTGTGCGGCGACGCCCGCGGCAGACCAGCTCCCCATGATGTCGCGTTTGCTGTCGGCCAGCGGCCCGATGACCGCAATGGTGCCGCCCTTCGCCAACGGCAGCGTGTTGAGCCGGTTTTTCAGCAGCACCAGACTTTTCCGTGCGACGTCACGCGCATCCCGCCGATGCAGACGGCTTTCCGCGTTGGTGTCGGGCGGGTCAGACTCCGCCGCGCCCAGATGACGGTACGGATCCTGGAACAACCCCATATCGTATTTGACGTTCAGTACCTGACGGCAGGCGTCATCGATATCCCGTTGGCTGACCGCGCCCGTTTTCACCAGTTCGGGCAAATAGCGGATGAAATACTCATCGCTCATGCTCATGCCGATACCGGACTGCAACGCAATGCGCGAAGCGTCGCGCGGGTTGGCCGCCACGCCGTGTTTGATCAGCTCTTTAATCGCGCCGTGGTCGCTGACAGCGATCCCCGTAAAGTGCCACTGGTCCCGCAGTAACTCTTTCAGCAGCCAGCGGTTGGCCGTCGCCGGTACGCCGTTGATGCTGTTCAGGGAGACCATCACGCCGCCGCTGCCGGCATCAATCGCCGCTTTGTAGGGCGGCATATAGTCCTGAAACATGCGCTGCGGGCTCATGTCGACGGTGTTGTAATCCCGTCCGCCCTCCACCGCGCCGTACAGCGCGAAATGTTTGACGCTGGTCATCAGCGAATGGCGCGACGTGAGATCATCGCCCTGAAACGCTTTGACCATGATCCGCGCGATGTCGGCCGTGAGCCAGGTGTCTTCGCCAAACCCTTCGGAGACGCGTCCCCAGCGCGGATCGCGGGTGATATCCACCATCGGCGCCCAGGTCATGTTCAGGCCATCCTCCGTCGCTTCATAGGCGGAAACGCGCGCGGACGTGGCGATGGCGGCCTCGTCCCAGGTAGAAGCCAGCCCCAATGCGATCGGGAAAATCGTGCGCTGACCGTGCACGACGTCATAGGCGAAAAAGAGCGGGATCTTGAGGCGACTCAGCTGCATCACCTGATCCTGCATCGCACGGATATCCTGGCGAGTCACGGTATTGAAGATCCCGCCGACCTGCCCATTGCGGATCATCTCGCGGATGGCGGCCTTGGGATTATCCCTACCGACGCTGATCAAGCGGAGCTGACCTATTTTCTCCTCCGGCGTCATTTTCTTCAGCAGATCATTGACATAAACATCACGTTGTTGCGAAGAGGCGGTTAACGCCGTTGGGGGTGTCGTCGCCGTCTGTGCGGCGGCGGGATGGCAAGCAATTCCTATTGCAATCGTCAGTGAAGTCAGCCATTTCATTATGTTTACGGACCTAATCAATCCCGTTTCAGTCACGCGTGCCAGAACTCAGGATACAGTTGGGGACAGAGGAGTCATCGGCTTTTCCTCCCGAACGACCAGAGGCGATGTTCCAACCTAGCTACCTTGCGGACAATGCGGTTTTTCCGCGCTTAATGATAGTGGATTTCAATACGAAATTTTATCGGGTTGTAGGATAAATAGGAAAATTTACCTGAAAAAACAACGTGTAATAACCGGGAAAGCAGGTACGGGGAGAAGGTAAGAAAGTGTGTCGCCCAACCAAAGCCGGGCGACAAGCTGAAAATGAAAATCGCGTGAGGTTAACGACGGGCGCGCGTCAGCGCCAGGTCCAGCGCCCCCACCAGCCAGTCAATGTCCTGCGTCTGGAATGCCAGCGGCGGACGCAGCTTGAGGACGTTGCCGTACGGCCCGGCGACCGAGGTCAGCACCCGCGCTTCCCGCAGGTGTTCAATCACCGCCAGCGCCAGCGGCTTATCCGCCGCTTTCTTCTCCCGATCGCTGACCAGTTCAAAGCCGATGAACAGCCCCGCGCCGCGTACGTCGCCGACGCACTCGTGACGCTGCGCCAAGGCAGCCAGCTCCTGCTTGAGAAGCGCGCCGACGGTTCTACTGTGCTCCTGCAACCCTTCGTCGCGAATCACTTTCAGCACCGCCTGCGCGGCGGCCATCGACACCGGATTGCCCCCGAAGGTATTGAAATACGGGATCTCGTCGCTGAAGGCGGCCAGCACATCAGCCTTCGCAAACAGCCCCGAGACAGGAATGCCGTTCCCCATCGGTTTCCCCATGGTCACAATATCCGGCACGATGCCGTGACGCGCGAACCCCCAGAACGTGTCGCCGGTCCGGGCGAAACCCGGTTGGACTTCATCCGCGATAAAAATACCGCTGTTGGCATGCACGACGTCGATGGCCGGCTGAAGGAAACCGACCGGGTCCGGCAATACGCCGTCCGATGAAAAGATGGAGTCGGCCAGAAAGCCCGCAAATTTGATGCCATGCGCGGCCATGTCATCGATCTGTTTTTGAATCTCGTTGGCGAACCAGACGCCGAGATCCGGCGCTGCCACCCGGTATCTGTCCGGCGCAGGCACAAGGCGCGTGGTGGCTGCCAGGGGCTGTCCGCTGCCGAGCGCGGGAGACGCGCCCGAGGTCAGGTCGCTGGTGCCGTGGTACGCCTCCTGACTGACAATGATGCCGGTGCCGCCGCTGTAAGCGCGCGCCACGCGGATCGCCAGATCGTTGGCCTCGGAGCCGGTACACATGTACATGGCTTTGGTGATCTCAGGCGGCAAGGTGGTCAGCAGATCTTCGGTGTAATCCAGAATGCGTTCGTGCAGATAGCGGGTATGGGTATTGAGCTGGCTCATCTGCTGTTGCACCGCGTCGATCACGGCGGGATGACAATGACCGATGCTGGCGACGTTGTTGTAGACATCCAGATACTGTTTGCCGCTCGCGTCCCATAGGTACTGGCCCTCGCCGCGCACCAGATGCACCGGATTGCGGTAGAACAGGCGGTAGGATTCACCGAGCACTTTGCTGCGTTTATCGGTAAGTTGGCGGATATCCTGACTCAGCGCGTCGGCGTGTTCCGCTCGAAAGCTGTTGGTATCCATGATGGTTGAACGTGTCGCCATAAAGACTCCCCCTGAGAAATGAGCTGTGGATCAGGTCTACGCCGCCCGCAGGAGAGCCGCACTGAACGATCCGGTAGAGACCACTGTATACCAAAAGCAATAAATTACACAAATGCAAAAATATGCACTATTCTGGTGCCCTCGAATTCACAGCGGCAACTTACCGCGTCTTGCATTTATGCCTTCTTGGCAGAGGAAAACTACGCTTGATTTGTGCTTTTTCCTAAGTCAGGATCAACATATAGAATTATCTATGGCTATATGATTGATACACAGGGGCGTTACGCCGCGTATCCGTCGTACGAAATCCATAAATATGCACAAAAATGCACAACCCAATTTGATAAACTCCTCATTGCGCCTTTGAAAGCCCGCAGAAGGCCGCAAGGCCCCTGTCATAAGGGAGTGCAAAACGCGCCTTGAGTGATATTGTGCGGCCGCCGGGTCCGCGCTTCATTCCGAGGTTCAGTACGGTTTATCCGGCGCAATGGCGGAAGCTCTCCGCCCATTGTCAACACCATCAGTAGGTGCATTACTCTCAGGAAAAGAATCTCATGTTAGAAGAAACGCGGTTGCACCGTATCCGTGCATTACTGTCGACGTTAAACCAGGTCAGTACAGAGCAAATTATTCAACATCTCGGCGTTTCGCGCGAAACGGTACGGCGGGACATTCTTAAACTCGAAGCCCGGGGAATGCTGCGACGCGTACACGGAGGGATCGTCGCCACCGGTCCCGAGCCGGAACCGCCGTTATCGATACGCCGCACGGTACAAGAGAAAGAGAAACAGGCGATAGCCCGCGCCGCGGTGCAGCAACTTCAACCGGGACAAACCATTTTTGTCGATGCGGGAAGCACCACCACGCTGCTCGCGGACGAACTGCTGTCCATGCCGGGGATGACTATCATCACCAACAGCCTGAACGTCGCGCTCAAGCTGACCGCGCAGGAAGCCGAGGACCGTCTGCTGCACGACGTGATTCTACTTGGCGGCCACGTAGAGTCCGCCATTCAAGCCACCAACGGGGCGCAAACGGCCAACGAGCTGCGTCGCTACCGGGCAGACGTCGCCCTGATGTCGCCCGTCGGCATTTCCAGCGCCGCCGGCGCCAGCAGCTTCTCCCACACCGAGGCGGCCATCGCCAGCGCGATGATCGACTATGCCAAGACCTCCATCCTGCTGGCCGATCACACCAAAATCGGAGTCGTCAGCCGTGTGGTCTATGCGCCGATGTCGCAAATCGATAAGGTGGTGACTGATGCCGCGGCCGAGTTCAACCGGGACTTTTCCGCCCTGCAGGCGAGCTGCCAACAGGTGATACTGGCCTGATACCGCGCACAGCAAAATTGGCGCGTTGTGTTGTCAGCGGTCGTAAGGCATAGTGATTTTCCACCCGTGACACCCTATACCCGAATGCTATCTGCTAGTGAGGTTCCGTCATGTATCAGCTGTATATCGCCAATAAAAACTACTCGTCATGGTCGCTACGCCCTTGGGTGCTGTTGCAAGCGCTGGATATTCCGTTTGAGGAAACGCTGGTGCCTTTCTCCCCCGGCATCACTCAGCCCGCTTTCAAGACCTTTTCTCCATCGGGCAAAGTGCCCTGTCTCGTCGATGGCGCGCCGACCGTTTGGGATTCTCTGGCGATCGTGGAATATTTGGCGGAACGGCATGAAGGCGTATGGCCAGAAGACGCCGCCGCTCGGGCATGGGCGCGGTGCGCCTCGGCGGAAATGCATTCAGGATTTTCCACCCTGCGCGAAGTGTGCGGGATGAACTGCGGCATTCGCGTCAAACTGCATGAGTTCACGCCAGCGCTGCAACGCGACATTGAGCGATTGAATCAGTTGTGGGAAGAGGGATTGACCCGGTTCAAAGGACCGTTCCTGGCCGGAGCGCAGTTCAGCGCCGTCGATGCGTTTTACGCGCCGGTGATCTTTCGCGTCCAGACCTATGGCCTGCCGCTAACGCCGCTGGCAAAGCAGTACTACGCGACCCTGTTAAGTCTGCCAGCCCTGCAGGAGTGGCAGGAACAGGCCCGGCTGGAACCGTGGCGGGAGCCGCAGCACGAATCGACATGGGCGGAATACGGCAAGCTAGAGCAGGACGAGCGCAAGGCCGACTGAGTACGACGACCATGAGGCGACGACGACTACTCCTTCTTCGCCGACGTCAGCGCGATGTTCGTTGAGGAACGCTGTGACGAATTTTGTGCAATCGCCTTCTGTTTCTTATAGCTCAACGCGGCGGGCGGCACAGGACTGATCTTGCCGCTCTCCAGCCAGTTGCGCAGCCGGTTGGCATCGGCGAAGTGGGTATATTTGCCGTAAGCATCCAGTACCACCAGCGCGACAGGCCGTTGATTGATGACCGTCCTCATCACCAGACAGTGACCCGCCTCATCCGTAAAACCGGTTTTGGTCAGTTGGATGTTCCAGTCCCGACGGAAGACCAGATGGTTGGTATTACGGAACGGCAGCGTGTAGGCCGGGTTGGCGAAGGGCACCATTTTCTCATGCGTGATGCTCAGTTGACTGAGCATCGGATACTGTCGGCTGGCTACCAACAGCTTGGTCAGATCTCGCGCCGTAGACACATTTTCCGTAGACAGCCCGGTGGGTTCTACATAGTAGGTATGCATCATACCCAGCGAGCGGGCTTTAGCATTCATTGCGGTAATGAACGCCTGATAACCGCCGCGGTAATGATGGGCTAGCGTGGCGGCCGCCCGGTTTTCGGAAGACATCAGCGCCAACAGCAGCAGGTCATGACGGCTCGCTTTGCTGCCGAGACGCACGCGGGAATAGACCCCCTGCATCTCTTTCGTTTGACTGATATCCACCGTCAGCATTTCGTCGAGCGGCTGATTGGCGTCCAGCACCACCAGCGCCGTCATGAGTTTGCTGACGGACGCGATGGGCACGACGACGTCCGGGTTGCTCGAATACAACACCTTGTTATTCAGTAAATCGACCACCATCGCGCTGCCGGAGGCGATCTCCTGATGCGAAGCGGCCGATGACGCGACGACCGTTTTGGCCGCCACCGGCGAGGCGACCCAGACCGATGCGGACATCAGCACCAGACTTAACAGTGAAAGCTGTATTTTTTTATTCATTATTCAGTAGCTTATAAATTGACTTGGCGGAAAAGGTTGGGACGACCCGGGCATTATAGTGTCGGCCCTCACCCTGCGCATCCGGACAGCGGTAAAAGCTTTGTGACAAAGTTTGACAGGCCGCGCGCGGCAGTTCGCCGTATTCAGAGGCAGATTACGCTGGCATGCCCGGACGCATCCCGATAACATCATGCCCGGCTAAACGTCGCCCCGGCGACATCTTCATTTTTCGCCCGAGATCGTCGCTGACGATCGATTGTAATTGTTATTGCGATAGTTAATAATTTATCTCAATAAGGTTAATTTCTTCTCATTATTAGTGGATTGCTTTATGTCCAATGCGCACCCCGTCAAAACCTTTCAACGCCCGAAACTGGAGCTGCCCAATGAGGCGGATAAGCTACTGCTTCACTCCTGCTGCGCCCCCTGCTCCGGCGAAGTGATGGAGGCATTGAGCGCTTCCGGCATTGATTACACCATCTTTTTCTACAACCCGAACATTCATCCTCAGCGGGAGTACCTGATCCGCAAAGAGGAAAACATCCGCTTCGCCGAAAAACACGGCGTGCCCTTCGTTGACGCCGACTACGATGCGGATAACTGGTTTGAACGTGCGAAAGGCATGGAGTGGGAACCGGAACGCGGCGAACGCTGCACGATGTGTTTTGATATGCGCTTTGAACGCGCGGCGCTGTACGCGCATGAAAACGGCTTCCGCGCCATCAGCAGCTCACTCGGCATCTCCCGCTGGAAAAACATGCAACAGGTCAACCAGTGCGGCATCAACGCAGCGCAGAAATACCCTGACGTGGTGTACTGGGATTACAACTGGCGCAAACAGGGCGGTTCGGCGCGCATGGTCGAAATCAGTAAGCAGGAGCGCTTTTACCAGCAGGAGTATTGCGGCTGCATTTATTCGCTGCGCGATGCCAATAAACACCGTAAATCACAGGGCCGGGATATTATCCGCATCGGAAAACTGTATTACGGCGACGAACCCACTTCCTGATACGTCTGGTACTTCTCTTTATGCTGGCAGACATGTGGACAGAGGGGCAAAAGACTTCGCGCTGCTCGAATGAGAGCAGCGCGCTTTCACTTTGATGAACTAATGCCCCAATAATTGGCGATAAGAGCGATATTCAATATTATCCAACTGCAATCCCAACCTTAGCGCACAATCCTGACATTTCTCGCCCAGACGATCTAAATCCAATTCGTTCTCCGTCATGCAGGATATTCCGACGTAATGCCCCAGCGACTCGATATAATCCAACGTGATTTGAAAAGTATCTAAAAAATAAATACTCCGTGTTTTATTCACTTCGAATACCTGCTGAAATCCCAGTGTTTTCAGCATACTGTCCGTGCGTTCAAACGACTCTACGTTAACCGTCTCGCTGCAGCCGGTACGCGGCCCCCTGACAATCCACAGCTTGATGCCCGACGGCACCATACTTCGTAATAACATGCTGATATTTCTACGACTTAATGATTGTTCCGCCGTATCGTAATAGATATCGCTTTCTTTATTTTCAAACACGAAAGACTCAGGATGGTGGCTAAATAACCGTTCTCGAAACGCGGCAATATCCTGAATACTGAACTTTAACGCAACCTCATATTTTCCTCTGAAATGTTCAATCACTGGCTTCCTCCGTTACAGGCAATCCTGGCTAGAAAATCATTCCCAGAAAGAAACGTGTTTTTTAGTTAATTTGTTCATTGCGGCATTGCCATGAATAACAGCGGTATTTAACCTCAAACGCCTTATTGCAAGCTAAACATCGACGAAAAAAAGCGGCGCTGACCTCCGCGCCGAATAAGGCATGGAGACAGGCTGCTGTGATGGCGCATTTGTACGCGCTATGAATATCGCGGCTATTATCAACAAAAGTCTGACTTTGCGCTAATGACGTCTGGATATAACGATCTAGGTAGAACGCCTATCACGAGAAAAAGCGAATTTAGGTCATCTTTGGGGAAACACCTTACAACGGGGTTGAAAAGACTCGCTGACAGGTTAGAAAAGATTAGTGTGCGGCATCGATAACGCGAGCGATGGCGACGGAGGACGTCAGCGCGCGGACTTCGGCAAACAGTCCGGCGGCTTCGTCGTACTCTTTGCGCAGGTAGCCAAGCCACTGTTTAATCCGCGCGACATGATACATGCCGGTATCGCCCTGCTTCTCCAGTCGCACGTATTTTTGCAGGAGCCGAACCACGTCCGGCCACGGCATGCGGGGTTCGTTATATTTGATCACCCGACTCAGGTTCGGTACGTTCAATGCTCCGCGGCCCAGCATCACCGCGTCGCATCCCGTTGCCTGCATGCAGGCCTGCGCGCTGGCATAATCCCAGATTTCGCCGTTGGCGATCACCGGGATGGACAGCCGCTGGCGGATTTCGCCAATCGCGTCCCAGTTGATGCGTTCCGCCCGATAGCCGTCCTCTTTGGTGCGCCCGTGCACCGCCAGTTCAGTGGCCCCCGCCTGCTGCACCGCATCGGCGATTTCGAAGCGGTGGCTATCCGACGCCCAGCCCAGCCGGACTTTCGCCGTCACCGGCATCGTCTCCGGCACCGCGGCGCGCATCGCTTTGACGCCCTGATAAATCAGTTCCGGATCTTTGAGCAACGTGGCTCCGCCGCCGCTGCCGTTCACCAGCTTCGACGGACAGCCGCAATTCAGATCGACGCCGTAGGAGCCTAGCTCCACCGCACGAGCCGCATTTTCGGCCAGCCACTGCGGATACTGCCCCAGTAGCTGAACGCGCACCCGCGTACCTGACGGCGTGCGGCTGGCATGTTGCAGTTCAGGACACAGGCGATAAAAGGATTTAACCGGCAGCCGTTGATCGACCACGCGCAGGAATTCCGTAATACACAGGTCGTAGTCATTCACTTCAGTCAGGAGTTCGCGGACCAGAGAGTCCAACACCCCTTCCATCGGGGCCAGCAGCACGCGCATAGATATCATTCAGCTCAGATCAATTCGGCCCGCAATGGTACTGTCAGCGGACAAGACAACGCAACGGAAAACGCAGTCCCTCACCCGCTATCACCCTCAGCCTCATTGCTGCATCACGGAAGGTGTGACGCCGTACGCGGCCCCGAAGCATTAGCTGAAGCGGCTGGGGGAACTGAACCCGCACGCCAGCGCGGTATCGCGAACCAGACGCTGCGCACGCTCGAGACGCTCCGCATCACAAACTGATGCGGCGCCATTCCCTCGCCGTGACGAAACATGCGCGCAAAGTGAAACTCGCCCAGCCCGGCTTCGGCGGCTAACGGCTGGGGCACGTGCTACGGCGCGTTAGCCGTGGGGATAGTCGGCGGGATAATGGGCTACGACTTCACGCCAGAATCGACAGCGCGCTATCTGGGATCGCTGGGCTATCTGGCCGTCGTCGGCTCGGTCATCGGCTTCGGGGCCTATTTCCTGCTGGTGGGGCGTATCGGCGCGAGTCAGGGCGTATGCCACGCTGTTGTTCCCGCTGGTGGCGCTATCGCTTTCGACGATATTCGACGGGTATGAGTGGCGAGTGAATGCAGCGATCGGTCTGGTATTGATTCTGGCGGGTGATGCGGTGATATTTTATCGTCCACGCCGTAAAACGACGCTGACGTCCCGCCCGGCGCATTGAACAGACGCGCGAACGTACAGGCGACCCGGAGGGCCGCCTGTCACACAAACTAGGCCTTGGACGCCGGTTTGTGACTCGGACGAGCGCGACGAGCCTGACCGTCACGCGCGCCGCCGGAGCGAGGCGCGCCCTGACGAGCAGGGCGTCCGCCCTCACCTGCGCCGCCGCGGTGGTTCCCCTGACGAGCACCGCCGCCGCCACGCGGAGCCGACGACGGACGACCGCCCCGGCCGCCCTGACGACCATTCTGAATCGGATCGGCCTTGATAGTCGGGTCCGGCTCATAGCCCGGAACAGCCATACGCGGGATCTCACGCTTCAGCAGGCGTTCGATATCGCGCAGCAGTTTGTGTTCGTCCACGCAGACCAGCGACAGCGCTTCACCGGTAGAGGCGGCACGCCCGGTACGACCGATACGGTGAACGTAATCTTCCGGCACGTTCGGCAGCTCATAGTTGACGACGTGCGGCAGATGGTCGATATCCAGACCACGCGCCGCGATATCGGTCGCGACCAGCACACGAATGGAACCGTCTTTGAAGTTAGCCAGCGCACGGGTGCGTGCGCCCTGGCTCTTATTACCGTGGATCGCCGCTGCGGTGATGCCGTCTTTTTCCAGCTGTTCAGCCAGATGGTTGGCCCCGTGTTTGGTGCGGGTGAAGACCAGCACCTGACGCCAGTCGTTCTGACCAATCAACTGAGACAACAGTTCGCGTTTGCGTTTTTTGTCGACCATATGCACATGCTGCGTCACCAGTTCTGACGGCGTGTTGCGACGCACCACCTCCACAGAGGCCGGGTTGTTCAGCAGGGAGTTGGCCAACCCCTTGATGTCATCAGAGAAGGTGGCGGAGAACATCAGGTTCTGACGTCGGGTCGGCAATTTCGACAGCACGCGACGAATGTCGTGGATGAAGCCCATATCCAGCATACGGTCGGCTTCGTCCAGCACCAGAACCTCGACCTGAGACAGGTCTACCGCATTCTGGTGTTCCAGATCCAGCAGTCGACCCGGGGTCGCCACCAGAATGTCCACGCCGCCGCGCAGTTTCATCATTTGCGGGTTGATGCTGACACCGCCGAACACGACCAGCGAACGTAGGCTCAGGTACTTGCTATAAGACTGGACGTTTTCGCCAATCTGCGCCGCCAGTTCACGGGTCGGCGTCAAAATCAGCGCACGAACCGGGCGACGTCCTTTCGACGTGGGTTTCGTGCTGAGCATCTGCAGCAGCGGCAACGTAAAGCCTGCCGTCTTGCCCGTACCGGTCTGAGCGCTGGCCATCAGGTCGCGGCCGGCTAATACCAACGGGATTGCCTGACTCTGTACCGGCGTCGGCTCACGATAACCCTGCTCTTCCACGGCACGTAAAATATCGGCGCTCAGGCCGAGAGATTCAAAAGACATATTGAGAACAACTCCAGATCGACCCTGACCGGACAAACGTCGGCGTAGTTTCCAGGGCGATAACAAGATGGGTTTCGGCGCGACGTTCGGTGTGCGTACGCGATGCGCTAACCCAGATGAATGGGCACAAACTACGGTGCATAACTGCCAATGATTGTATCAGGAAATGATGACTATAAGGGATTTTTCTACCTGCATCACACTTTGAGGAGGAAAACCGGCCGCCCGCCGTGTTTTTTGTTCATTAACGCTATCTCCACCCGCGCTCTCAGCGCCATTTTCCCTGTTTGCCGCACCGGACCTCCCCCGCGTCGGACGGTTGGATTATCGCCGCCTTCCCGACACCTGACGACACGCCGGAAACCGTCCGATCCTACTGAATTTAGGATGGATCTGGGCACGTCGTCTATGCCAAAGTCTATACTTTGTCACGGGCAAGCTCCCGCTCTCGACGGTTTGCCTTCCAGCTCTACCAGGAGATAAATGGATGAAAGCGACATGGCGTGATGACAATCAGTTCGAGCTGCTGATCAACGGCGACGCTTTCTACCCCAGCGTTTTTTCCGCTATTCGCCAGGCCCAGCGCCACGTGATATTGGAAACCTTCATCTGGTTCGAGGATGAGATCGGCACCGAGCTGCGCGACGTGCTGGCCGAGGCCGCGCAGCGGGGCGTCAGCGTGGATGTTCTGGCGGACGGATTTGGCTCGCACGATCTGTCCGCCGACTTTCTGGCGCCGATGATTGCGGCGGGCGTCCAAGTCCGCTTCTACGACCCTCGTCCGCGACTGCTCGGCATGCGCACCAATGTATTTCGTCGCCTGCACCGTAAAATCGTTGTGGTCGATGGCGCGGCTGCCTGGGTCGGCGGCATCAATTTCGCCGAGGACCACATGACCTATGCCGGTCCGGAAGCCAAGCAGGACTACGCCGTCAAAGTCCGCGGACCGGTGGTGCAAGACATCTATCGCTATGTAATGGATGTTTTGGTGCATGAAGAGCCGCCGAAACGCTGGTGGCGAAACCGCTTCCGACGCCCCGTCCGCAACCGCAATCCGGGCGACGCGCAGGCGCTGTTCGTCTATCGCGACAACGCCTCCCACCGCGATGACATCGAAAAACACTATCTCTCGATGCTGCGTCAGGCCAAACGTGAGGTCGTGATCGCCAACGCCTACTTTTTTCCCGGCTATCGTCTGCTGCGATCGATGCGTAAAGCCGCACGCCGCGGCGTGCGCGTGCGCCTCATCGTGCAGGGACAGCCCGATATGCCGATCGTCCTGGTCGGCGCTCGCATGCTATACCACTACCTGTTGCGCGCCGGCGTGGAGATCTACGAATATCGCCGCCGTCCGTTACACGGCAAAATCGCGTTGCAGGACGATAAGTGGACCACCGTCGGCTCCAGCAATCTGGATCCACTGAGTTTGGCCTTGAATCTGGAGGCCAATCTGATAATTCATGATCGGGCCTTTAACCGACAGCTGCGAGAACACCTGCAAGAGCTGATGACGCACGACTCCCTGCGCATCGAGGCAGACCAGTTGCCTAAACGGTCTTACTGGCGCCTGATACAGAACGTGCTGGTGTTCCACTTTTTGCGCCACTTTCCGGCATGGATAGGCTGGTTGCCTGCGCATACGCCGCGACTCAAATTGCTCAGCCCGGAAGAGACGTCGCCGACCGAGGCGACGACAAAGGAATTACCCACCCAACAGGAGATCACGCGATCATGAAGGTCAGTCGCCGCAAAAAGAAAACGCTACTCAAGAAGAGTATCGCCGCGCTGTTTCTCATTGCGGTAGTCGTGCTGCTGGTCAGCTTTGCGCAGAACGTGGATTGGACAGAGGTGCTGCATGCGATCCTGGCCTACAACCGTCAGGTGGTCTATCTCATCACTGGTCTGGTGGCAATAAGCTACCTGCTGTACGGCGTTTACGACCTGCTTGGGCGCGCCTACTGCCGCCACCCGCTTCCCCGCCTGCAGGTGCTGCTGGTATCCATGATTTGCTATGCGTTCAATTTCACGCTTGGCGCGTGGGTCGGCGGCGTAGGAATGCGCTTCCGGCTCTATTCCCGGCTGGGGCTGAAGAGCAGCACTATCACGAAAATGTTTTCCCTCAGCATCGCCACCAACTGGCTGGGTTATATCCTGCTCGCGGGCGGCGTATTCGCCTTCGGCCCGTTGCATATGCCGGGGAACTGGGTGATTGGCGACGTCGCCCTCCGTCTGATCGGCTACACGCTGCTGCTCGTGATCGTAGGCTATCTGTGGTCATGCGCCTTTTCTCACCGTCGTCGTCTGTCGTTTCGCGGCATGAAGTTCTCGCTGCCGTCGCTGAAAATGGCCTTCCTGCAACTGCTGGTTTCGTCGCTGAACTGGCTGATTATGGGCGGGATTATCTGGCTGCTGCTGGGGCAAAAAGCCGATTTTATTATGGTTTTCGGCGTCCTGCTGATCGCCAGCATTGCCTGTCTGGTCGCCAATGTCCCCGCGGGCATTGGCGTGCTGGAAGCGATATTTCTGGCGCTGTTGGCGGGCAGGCCGTTCACTCACGGGGAGATTATCGCCGCGCTGCTGGCCTATCGGGCGCTCTACTACATTGCCCCGCTGATCGTCGCGCTCGGCCCTTACCTGTGGTTGGAAGGCCGCGCCAGAAAACTGCGGACGAAGAACCTGCAAGCGCTGGCGACGCTGCCGGAAGAAACGCGCTAAGCGGTAACGCGACCTCAAGCTTCAGCACAAAAAACAGGGAGCTTAAGCTCCCTGTTTTCGTTTCATTCGCCGTGCCGTGCGATTAGCGGCGGTTGCCCAGCAGACGCAGCATCATCAGGAACAGGTTAATGAAGTCCAGATACAGCGTCAGCGCGCCGACAATCGAGTATTTACGGAAGCCGTCTTTGTCATCAGGGGACAGCTGCTCGCCGATATTTTTCAGCTTCTGCGTGTCGTAGGCAGTCAGCCCGACGAACACGATCACGCCGATGTAAGTGACAGCGCGCGTCAGCGCATCGCTTTTCAGCCAGAAGTTGACCAACGTTGCCAGCAGGATGCCGATAAGCCCCATGAACAGAATGCTGCCGAGACCGCTCAGGTCACGTTTGGTCACATAGCCGTAGAGACTCATCGCACCGAACATTCCCGCGCTGATGACGAAGGTGCTGGCGATAGAGCCGCCGCTGTAGACGATAAAGATGCTGGATAGCGTTAATCCGGTCAGCGCCGAGTAGAGCATGAACAGACCCGTCGCCACCGTTCCGCTAAGACGGTTCACCATGCCGGAAATCACGAAGACCAGACCCAGCTGCGCGATAATCAGTCCGTAAAAAGTGATCTGACTGGAGAAAACCAGATTCAGCACGGCGGGCGTATTCGCCGCATACCAGGCGACAAACGCCGTCAGCAGCAGGCCGCAGGTCATCCAACCATAAACCTGCGCCATATAGGTCTGCATGCCGGTGCCGGCACGCTGAACAATCGAGTCATTGGAACGCGGATATCGATCCATGAAGCTTCCTTTGTGTTGAGTAAACGATCCCAGGCAAATAATTGCCCTCCGACCTAAAGTTTACCACAAAATCGGCGCGCAACCGCCCAGTCTCCTATCGCCGATGAGGGCTTGTCACCGCATCCAGCGCTTGGCGGCCAGACGATCGCTGTCCCGCGAGGCTACCCACCGCTCGCCCTCGTCCGTTGACTCACGCTTCCAGAACGGCGCACGGGTTTTCAGCAGGTCCATGATGAACTCAGCGGCGTCGAATGCCGCCCCCCGGTGCGCGCCCGTCACGCCCACGAACACGATTTCATCGCCGGGATAGAGCGCGCCGATGCGATGAACGACGCTGATGCGTTGCAGCGGCCAGCGTTCACGCGCTTCCTCGACGATCTCCGCCAGCGCTTTTTCAGTCATGCCGGGGTAATGTTCCAGGGTCAGGGCGCTCACGTTCTCGCCCAGATTATGGTTGCGCACCTTGCCGGTGAAAGTGACGACCGCGCCGTCCTCATCACAGGCGGCCAGCCAAGCATACTCGTCGCCCACGCTGAATGCCGCTTCTCCGACCCGAATGCGGGTAGCTTCCATTTTCATCCCCCTGTCACCGGCGGGAAAAAAGCGACCTCGTCGCCGTCACGCAACGGATGGTCCATCGCCACCAGCGTCTGATTCACCGCCGCCAGCAGCTTGCCGTCTTCCAGCGCCAACGCCCAGCGGTCACCGCGTGCGCACAACGCCTGCCGCAGCGCGGAAACCGTTGGGAAGGTCGCTGGCAGCGTCTCGCGCTCCCTCCCCACCTGCTCCCGTACCTGAGCGAAAAACAGGACCGTGATCATGCGTCCTCCGCCCGAAAGTCGCCGGATTTACCGCCGCTTTTCGCCAGCAGCCGGACGGGGCCGATAACCATGTCTTTCTGCACCGCCTTACACATATCGTAAATGGTGAGCGCCGCCACGGAGGCGGCCGTCAGGGCTTCCATCTCCACGCCGGTCTTGCCAGTAAGACGGCACAGCGACGCGATGCGCACGCGATGGTGCGCCGGCTGCGCTTCCAGCTCTACCGCCACGTTGGTCAGCAGCAGAGGGTGACACAGCGGGATCAGGTCCCAGGTCCGTTTCGCCGCCTGAATACCGGCGATGCGCGCCGTAGCGAACACATCGCCCTTGTGATGGCGGCCTTCGATAATCATGGCCAGCGTTTCAGGAGCCATTTCTACAAAAGCTTCAGCGCGCGCTTCGCGCACCGTGTCTGCCTTGGCGGAGACATCCACCATTGCCGCTTCGCCCGCGGCATTTATGTGCGTCAGTTGCGTCATGATGATAGCTATTTTTTCAGATGTGGGTGGACATTGCAGGGCTTCTGGCGCGCATCCAACTGCTCCTGAATCACGCGTTCCCAAGCGGTGCGGCAGGCGCGAGTAGATCCGGGCATCGCAAAAATCACGGTGCCGTTAGCCAGCCCCGCCAGCGCGCGCGACTGCACCGTCGCGGTTCCGATGTCTTCATACGACACCATGCGGAACAGCTCGCCGAACCCGGCCATTTCGCGGTCAAACAGTACGCTGATGGCCTCCGGCACTTTATCGCCCTCGGTAAACCCGGTGCCGCCGTTAATCAGCACCACCTGCACGTTCTCGCTGGCGATCCAGTCAGCAACCCGGGCGCGGACCTGATACAGATTTTCCGGCACGATGGCGCTGGCGACGATGTGGTGCCCCGCTTCCAGTGCGGCTTCGCGCAAATAGTCGCCGGAGGTATCGTCGGCTTCGGTCCGACGCGAAGACACGGTCATCACCGCAATTTGCAGCGGGATAAATTCTTGACTGGGCTTACTCATACTCACTCCTTACTTCTTGGTTCAACACGGTCTCATCCGCCGATAAAAGATAAATTGGGCGTGATGCCGCTGTCGCCTTCATGCAGAAAATGCGTCTCTTTTTTCAGCCTCAGGCCGCCCGAAATGCGGTCTTGCAGCGCCGCCAGCTGGCTGTCGTCCGTCAGTAAATCCCGCAGCGGGATCCCCTGTTCGCCAAACAGGCACAGATGAAGGTTGCCTATCGCCGATACGCGCAGCCGGTTGCAACTCTGACAAAAGTTTTTCTCATACGGCATGATCAGTCCCACTTCCCCCTGATAGTCAGGGTGGGCGAACGTCTGGGCAGGCCCGTCGCTGCGCTGACGCGCCTGCGGCTGCCAGCCTTGTTGCAAGAGGCGATCGCGGATCGTCTGGCCGGAGACGTGGTGACGGCGGAACAGGTCACGCCCTTCACCGGTTTCCATCAGCTCGATGAAACGCAGTTGTATCGGGCGGGGCTTAATCCAATTCAGAAAGGTGTTCAGGCTGCCGTCGTTGACGTCCCGCATCAGCACCGTGTTGATTTTGACCTTGGGGAAGCCTGCGGCAAACGCGGCGTCGATGCCCGCCATGACCTCGCGGAACTTATCCTGTCCGGTAATGGCGTGAAATTGTCGTGCGTCGAGGCTATCTACGCTGACGTTGATGTGGCTCAGACCGGCTTCGCGCCAACGCGCCGCCTCACGCGCGAGCCGATAGCCGTTGGTGGTCATGGCGAGCGTTCGGATCGACGGGTTTTCCCGCACCGCCGCGATGATGTCGATAAAATCACGGCGTAGCGAAGGTTCGCCCCCCGTCAGCCGCACCTTTTCCGTCCCCATTGCGGCGAACGCCCGACTGACGCGGCGGATTTCATCCAGCGACAGAAAGCGAGGCGGCGGCGCGCCCTGGGGGCGGTATCCATCGGGCAGGCAGTAGGTGCAACGAAAATTGCAGACGTCCGTAATCGACAGGCGCAGGTAATAGAACTTGCGCGCAAATGCGTCGGTCAGTTGATTCACCATAAACACCTTTCCAAATACGGGAGATGCGGGCATTTCTACCGCGCACCCTGGTGGCCGAGCGGGCCACGGCCTGAACGCCCTATTACGCGACCGAGCATAACGTAGGCATTCAGGCTAGGAGTTTGGGTTTCGCTGCCGCTATGAGTGAGGCGTCAGAAAAACCGTGATTTCAGCATAGAGTCTATCGCTACTATTGGCGAATAGTCACTGAAAATGCGATGTATATATTTGTATATAGCGGGATTTCACCCGATTTCGACGATGTGGCCTGACCGGTCGGAATCTCCCCCTCGTTGCTTGCCCGACTTGCTGCCGATGTCGGGCGGCGACGCATGCGTAACGCCGCCCGCTTGCCTTTTTCTGCCCCATTTTCCTCGTGTGTGATGCGCGACTGACGGGCAGTGTGATATATATCCGCTACGTTTTTTATTTAATTTAATTGGGTGAGGCATCTATGCGTAATCTCACGTTGACCGACCTCCAGCGCGTGGTGGCTTTGGGAGGGGGGCACGGTCTGGGACGCGTCATGTCATCGCTCTCTTTTCTCGGCTCGCGCCTGACCGGCATTGTCACCACCACCGATAACGGCGGCTCGACCGGACGCATCCGCCGCTCCGAAGGCGGTATCGCCTGGGGCGATACCCGCAACTGTCTCAATCAGCTCATCACCACGCCCAGCACGGCCTCCGCGATGTTCGAATACCGCTTCGGCGGCAGCGGCGAACTGGCTGGCCACAACCTGGGTAATCTGATGCTTAAGGCGCTGGATAATCTCAGCGTTCGGCCGCTGGAGGCGATCAATCTCATCCGCAACCTGCTCCAGATTGACGCCGAACTCATCCCGATGTCCGAACAGTCGGCCGACCTGCTGGCGACGGACGCGCAAGGGCTGCCGGTGTACGGCGAGGTCGCCGTCGACCAGTTGGCGACGTTGCCGCAGGACCTGCGCCTGTTTCCCGCCGTCACCACCACGCGTGAAGCGGTGGACGCCATCGCCAACGCCGATTTGCTGCTCATCGGCCCCGGCAGTTTCCTGACCAGCCTGATGCCTTTGCTGCTGCTGGAGGATCTGACCGCCGCGCTTCACCACAGCAACGCGCCGATGGTGTATATCGCCAATCTGGATCAAGAACTCAGTCCGGCGGCCTCGCAGCTCACGGTATCGCATCAAATTGAGATGATTGAGAGCAAAGTCGGCCGCCGGATGATCGACGCCGTCATCCTGGCTCCGCAGATGAACACCACGTCCCTGACGGATCGCCTGGTGGTGCAGCAACCGCTGGCGGCGGCTGACGTTCCACATCACCATGACCGACAATTGCTGCGCGAGGCTATCGCTCAAACGCAGCGACAGCTGGCCTTGAATCTGCATCGCCAAACCGCTTGACGGTCGTTCCTCCCGTCTTCGCGCCCCCCCTCTCCGAATAAAGGTCGCCGTTATCCCGACGGCGACGGTCTTATCGCCCCGTGCTTCTCTCGCTTTCAGCGCGTACCCCTTATTTTTTTGTGCAAAAACCGTCACGGGTCCTGCGGAGGACGGGCCGCTGGTCACGTCCTGTTGATTCCGAACGGGTCTTTATCTGGGCTGCTCAGTTAAGACGTTATGTGCATATCTATCGCCATATTTCTTAGTGGTGGTTCTATTTTCCGCTTCATAGACTGGCCCTCAATTAAGCGTCCCAACACCGCGCTGTGAGCTGCTCACAGTATCCATTGAGGATCTCCAGATGGCGATATCGCAGGCGAAAGACGGCGCACCGCAATCTCAGGCCGATAGCGCGTGGGAGCGTATCCGACGCGATGTGCTGTGCTGCAAATTGCTGCCGGGCGCCATGATCACCGAACAGGCGCTGATGGCGCGTTACGACATCGGCAAGAGTACCTGCCGGGTGGCGCTGGCGCGGCTGTGTCACGAAAATCTGATCCGCTCCCGTCCGCGTAAGGGGTATCAGATTGCGCCGGTCACCGTGCAGGACGTGGAGGAGATTTTCACCCTTCGCGCTCAACTGGAGCCACTGGCCGCCCGGCTGGCGGTGGGCCGGGTCGATATTGATGAACTGCGCCGTCTGGAGGCCGCGTGTCGGGAAGAGATCCGCGCGCCGCTCTCCCGTCAAATCGACGTCTTTATGAACGCCAACAAACGCTTTCACCTGACCATCGCTCAGGCCTCCGGCAACCATCATTTAATCGCCATGCTATCGATCCTGTTGGACGAAATGGCCCGGCTGGTGGCGCTGGGTTTCAACGTGCAAGGCACCAAGCCGGAAATCAAGCACGACCATAACGCGATGATCGAGGCGTTGAGTCAGGGCGACGCCAAACGGGTGGAGCTGATCGCCCGCCGCCATATCGACACTTTTCAGGCGATGACGCTGGAAAAAGTCTACGCCACGCTGAGCCGCGACGGCGCGGTGCTTCCTCTCCTTGAGCGGAAACTTCTGTGATGAACACAGGACGGCACGACATCGCGCGCGCCTCTCCGCTTGAGGCGCGCGGCATCTGTAAAACCTTCGGCGAACTGCCGGTGCTGTCCGACGTGTCGCTGACACTCGGTCAGGGAGAAATTCTGGCGCTGCTCGGCCCCTCCGGCTGTGGGAAAAGCACCCTGCTGAACATTCTGTCCGGACTGGAAGATGCCGACAGCGGCACGCTGATGATTCAGGGCGAACCCGCCGCGCGCTTTCGGCACTGGCAGCGCATCGGCTATCTGTTTCAGGAAGATCGCCTGCTGCCCTGGCGCACCGTTCAGCAGAATGTGAATTTCGGCCTGGAGACGCTGCGCCTCCGTCCGGAGGAACGGCGTCGTCGGGTCACCGAAGCGCTGGCGCTGGTGGAGTTGTCCGCCTTCGCCCGCTACTGGCCCCATCAGCTCTCCGGCGGCATGCGCAGCCGGGTCGCGCTGGCGCGCAGTCTGGTGACGCAGCCGGAAATCCTGCTGATGGACGAACCCTTCTCCAAGCTGGACCTGCAAACACGCAGCGCCATGCACGGCGAAATCCTGCGGATCCAACGCCTGACCGGGATGGCTATCGTGCTGGTGACGCACGAAGTCGAGGAGGCCGTGGTACTGGCGAATCGGGTCATGGTATTCAAACCCAACCCCGGCCGCATCCACCATATTCAGCACATTGCGCTGTCGCGTCCGCGTCTGCCAACCAGTCAGGCGGTCAGCGAACAGGTTCGCCTGCTGCGGATGGAGGTCTGACATGATGCCCACGCGTACGCTGTCCACGCTGATAGTACAGCGCGTCATTCTGCTGGCGATGTTTCTGCTGGCGTGGTGGTTAGTGGCGCTGCGACTGCCCGCCTTCATCCTGCCGGGTCCGGAAAAAACCGCGCAGGCGCTCGCCCTACTGTGGCGGAACGGCACGCTGCCGGAGGATGTCGGCATCACGCTATCCCGCGTGGCGATGGGCTTTGGTTTCGCGACGCTGGTCGGCACGCCGTTAGGGTTGGCGCTCGGCGCAAGTCGACGTCTGGCGCAGTTCTTCGAGCCGCTATTGTCGGTGTTCAACAGCGTGTCTTCGGCCATCTGGGCGATCTTCGCCATCATCTGGTTCGGCATCTCCAACGCGACGACGGTGTTCGTGGTGTTCATGACCGCCATGCCGCTGATTCTGACCAACGTTTGGCAAGGCGCGCAAACGGTGGAGTCGCAGTACCTCGAACTGGCGCGCAGCTTCCGTATGAACCGCTGGCAGACGCTGCTGAAAATCTATCTGCCGACGATCCTGCCTTACTTCTTCTCCGGCGCGCGACTGGCCTTCGGCTTCGGCTGGCGCGTCTCGCTGGTGGCCGAGACGCTGGGGGCGTCGAACGGTATCGGCTATCGCCTGCGACAGGCGGGCGATCTGGTGCAAACCGATCAGGTCTTTGCCTGGACGGTACTGCTGGTCTCTCTCATGCTGCTGCTTGAGGGGGGCATTCTTAAACCGCTGGAACGCCGTTTGTTCCGCTGGAAAAAACTGACCCGGGAATAACAACATGAAAATTAACGTGGCCGCGGCTGTGATAGTCACGGGGGCGCTGTTCGCCCAGGCCGCCTCGGCGGCGGAGAAAGTCCGCATCGGCTACTGGACCAGCGGCGTTAGCCTTGGGTACGGCGCCGTGTTGGAAAAAACCGATTTTCTGGCGCGTCACGGCATCGACGCCGAGTTCATTCACTTTCCCGACGTGAACGCGCCGGTGAAGGCCTTGGCTTCCGGCTCTATCGATCTGGCCTTCGGCGCGCCGCTGGCCGGGATTTTCAGCACGGCCGCCGAGGGTGTGCCGGTGAAGATTTTCGCCGCCACGCAGCCCGCTGACGTGCAATTTGTCGTCCCTGAGGACTCCCCCATCAGCTCGCTTGACCAGTTGAAAGGCAAAAAGATCGGCATGTCGCCCGCCGGCTCGTCGGTGGCGGTGATCGCCAGCGCCATCCTCAGCCGCAACTACGGCATCAAACCGGCGGACTTCTCGCTGGTCGGGGGCAACGAATCACGTCTGGCGCAGTTCCTGTCGCAAAAACAGGTGGATGCCGCCGCGCTTCGTTCGGTGACGATTGGACAACTGGACGACCTGCATACCCGGTCGCTCGGCAGCTTTGCGGACGAGTGGCGAAAAATCACGCACAGCGACGCCGTGCCTTACATCGGCGTCGGCGCCGTCCGCAGCGACTTTATCGAACGGCATCCCGAGGCGGTGGCCCGGGTGATTGCCTCGCTGCGCGATACGCTGAGCTGGGGTCAGGACCATCCGCAGCAAGTGGCGCAGCTGCTGCAAACCCAGGCCAACCTGCCGCGTAAAGACGCCGAGGTCTACGTCGGCCGCTGGCAGAGCATGAACCGACTGTCGTTCGAACCAGCGGATATCGACACGCTGAAATTGCAGCACAAGGTGTTCCTTGAAAGCGGCGCCATCAAGGGCGCGTTGAAGGACAACCTGTTTGTGACCGGTCCTTATCAGCAGTCAAAAACCCTTGCCTCTCAGGCTAACTAACCGCCGACAGGAGACCCTCCGTGAGCAAAACCATGAAAGCGCTGGTGCTGGCACAGCACGGCGACCTCGACCGGCTACAGATCGTCGACACGCATCCGCGGCCGACGCCGCAACCCGGCCATGTCGTGCTGCGCGTCGGCGCGTCGTCGTTTAACTATCACGATGTGTTCACCGTACAGGGCATGCAGGGGATCTCCATACCCCTGCCGGTCGTGCCCGGTCTGGATCTGGCGGGCACGATCAGCGACATCGGAGACAACGTTGAAGGCTGGCGCGTGGGCGACCGCGTGCTGGTCAACCCGCTTAAGCCGAATGTCGGACTGATGGGCGAAATGATCGACGGCGGCATGGCCGAATATGCGCTGGCCGACGCCGCGCAGCTGATCGCCCTGCCCGACCGCGTCAGCTTCGCTCAGGCGGCGGCGCTGCCGGTCGCCTATGGCACCGCGCATCGCATGCTGATCACCCATCGCACCGTCAAGGCGGGCGACCGCGTGCTGATCCTCGGCGCCAGCGGCGGCGTCGGCTCCGCCTGCGTGGTGCTGGCGAAACAGCTGGGCGCGGAGGTTATCGCCTGCGCGGGCAGTGACGAAAAAGGCGAGGCGCTGCGGGCGCTGGGCGCCGACCACGTTGTGAATTATCGGGAAACGGACTTCTCCCGCTGGGCGATCGCCACCTACGGCAAGCCCCAGCGACGCACCTATGAAGGCGGCGTGGACGTGGTCATCAACTTTACCGGCGGAGAGACCTGGCGGCCGTCGTTGCGCTGCCTGAAACGCGGCGGCCTGCTGCTGGTCTGCGGTGCGACCGCCGGATACGACCCGCAGGAGGATTTACGCTATGTATGGAGCTTCGAGCTGAATATCAAAGGCTCCAACAGTTTTTATAAAGAAGATTTGGTCGCCCTCATCGATAAAGTCGCCCGCGGCGACATCGACCCGCTGATCGACCGCATCGTCCCGCTGGAACAGGCGGCTGAAGGATTAAGGCTGATCCGCGATCGCGAAGTCCTCGGCAAGGTTATCGTCACGCCCTGAGGGCCATTTTCTTATTCACTATAAAGGTCATGCCCATGACGCAGTCCTCTCCCTCCTTAACGCTCGCCAACGTTCAGACCCGTCTGCTGGCCGGCCCCTACCATCAGTGGCTCGGCCTGAGCGTCATCGCCGTCGGCGATGGCGAGATTGAACTCACCGCGCGCTGGCGTGAAGAATGGGTCGTGAATACGGCGGGCGGCTACACCCACGGCGGTATTCTGGCGGCCCTCATCGACCTCACCGCCGACTGGGCGCTGGTGGCCTTTACCGGTCGCGGCGTACCCACGCTAAACCTGCACGTGGACTATCACCGTCCGGCGCGCGGCGACCTGCGCGCACGGGGTCGGGTGATCAAGCTCGGCAAACAGGTCTCCTGCGCCGAAGCCGAGCTATTCGACAGCGAGGGTCGTCTGGTGGCCAGCGGCCGCGGCCTGTATTCCACCGCAACCGCGTGAGGCCCTGATGATGACGCTCACCCTCGACCATGTGGTGCTCAACGCCCGGTTCGACACCGACCGCGCGGCGTTCCTGCTGCAACAGTTAGGCTTCACGCTCACACCGCGCGGTCGCCACTCGCTGGGGTCGATCAACCATCTGCTGATGTTCGACGGACACTATCTGGAAGTGCTCGGCCTGCCGCCGGATGAACCGCCTCAACGACGGGAACTGCTGGACGGGCCGGGCGGTCTGGACGGACTGGTGTTTGGCAGTCAGGACATCGAAGCCAGCGCCGCCAGCCTACAGCAGGCGGGGTTCGCCACCCTGCCGGTCAGCCACTTCTCGCGCCCCGTCACGCTGGACGGACGCGTACAGGCCGCGCGTTTCAGCACCGTACACCTCGCCGCTGGCCGCTTCAGCGCCGGACGCCTCTACTTCTGCCAGCACCATACGCCGGAGCTGGTCTGGCGCGACGACTGGTTGCGGCATCCGAACGGCGTCTCGCGCCTCGGGCAGTTGACCGTCGTGGGCCGCGATCCGGACGCGCTGACGCAGCAATACCGAGCGCTGGGCGCGTTGACGCCCAAATTTTCGCTGACCTTTCTAAGTCATGACACCTTCGCGCAGGGCTATTCCTCCCTGATCGCCCTCGACGTCCAGCGCGACAGCCAGTTTGCGGTGCTCCGCTTTCACGGCGGCGATCGCCGCCAGATCGCCGCAAGCGCGCGGACGCTCGGACTACCGCTCAGCGAACGGCCTGAGCAACTTGTCGTCTCGCTCCCGATGTTCAACACCCTCTTCGAGTTTCTGCCATGACCGCTCGCAACCTCGGCGCACTGAACACAGACTTGCGCGACAGCCCGCTCCCGGCGCTCATCGCCCCGCAGGACGGAGGACCCGCCCTCGCCTGCAACTATGCGCAGCTTAATCAACAGGCCGACGCGATCGGTCGCGCGCTGCTGGCGCGGGGATTTAAGCCCGGCAGCCGGGTGGCGATAGTGGCGCTGAACTCCGTGCCTTACGTCGCTGCGCTGCTTGGCATTCTGCGCGCCGGGCTGGTGGCGGTTCCGGTTAACATCAAACTGCCGGCCGACACCTTGCACGCCATTCTGCAAGACAGCGGCGCCGTGCTGGCGTTCGGTGACGACGCGCAGCGAGGCCGCCTTCCGCCCGCGCTGCCGCGTATCGCTCTTAGCGATGATGCGCTGCGCGCATTTGCCGACCCCGGACCCTTAACGCCCTATCAGGCGCGACCGCAGGATCTGGCGCTGCTGCTGTACACCTCCGGCTCCAGCGGCATGCCCAAAGGCGTGCGTCTGACGCACGACAGTCATTTGTGGGTCGTCCAGACCCGCCGTGACGCGGGCGAACTGCAAAATGAACGGCTACTGATCGCCGCGCCGTTCTACCATATGAATGCGCTGGCATTGATCTTGTCGTCTCTGGCCAGCGGCGTCAGCGCGGTGATCCTGCCGCAGTTCACCGCCCCGGCCTACATCCGCGCCATTCACGACTTCCGCTGTAGCTGGCTGACCGCCGTGCCGCCGATGATCGCCATGATGCTGCGCGAAAAAGCGCTATTGGCGAACAGCGATTTGACCTGCGTGCGGGTGGTGCGGATGGGATCGGCGCCGGTCAGCGCCAGCCTGCTTGCGCAAATTCGCCGTTTGCTGCCCGCCGCCCGCATCATCAACGCCTATGGGACGACGGAGGGCGGCCCGGTGGTTTTCGGCCCGCATCCCGAGGGGCTGGAGCCGCCCCCGCTGGCGAACGGTTATCCGCATCCACGGGTGAAAGTGCGATTAAGGGCGGCGGATGGCGCGCTGTCCGACTACGGCGTGCTGGAGATTAACAGTCCCGCGCTGATGCAGGGTTACCACCAGCGACCGGACATCACCCCACCGTTCACCTCGGACGGCTACTACCGCACCGGCGACGTATTCCGGCGCGACGAAACAGGTTTTTACACCTTTGTCGGTCGTCATGACGATATGTTTGTCTGCGGAGGGGAAAATATCTATCCGAGCGAGGTGGAGCAGTTGCTGGAGCGTCACCCGGACGTGCAACAGGCCTGCGTGGTGCCGGTGGACGATAAGATTAAAGGAGCCAAACCCGTCGCCTGGGTCATTTTACGTCAGGGCCGACAGTGTGACGAGGCGTCGCTCAAGGCCTTTGCGTTGACCCACGGCGCGGCCTATCTGCATCCCCGCCGTATCTGGCTGCTCGACCGCTTTCCACTGGCGGGCACCAACAAAATCGACCGCAGCGCGCTGAAAGCGGAGGCCGCCCGACGCATGCAAACCAATGAGCGGTAGGGGGAGCGTTAACCTTCGGTATCGTCAGGCTGACGCAGCCACAGCGAAGTCCTTCACCTTGAACGGCAGCCAGCTCTGGAGAATCGAGTACTGATCAGGCCAGCGTTCGTCGCCGACGTCGTGATCGGATTAAAGCCTGCGATAAACAGCGCATCCGTACCTGACGTTATCTTATCCATCGCGGGTCCTGTTAACCGTGCGGGTGTCATGCCCCGCTATCACGAGACCGCGATAAACTGCGCCCGCAGCGCCTGAACCTCGTCTCGCAGGCTGGCGGCGTCCTCGAACTCCAGATTCTGCGCGTGCTTAAGCATTTGCGCCTCCAGCTCGACGATTTTCTGCTCCAGCGCCTTTGGCGTCAGCAGCGCGTAGCGGGCATCCGGCTCGGCGGCCTGACGGCTTCGGCCCTTGCCCTTATTATTGGGCGACTGCCCGATCTGTAGGATATCGCCGATTTTCTTGTTGAGCTTCTGCGGCACAATGCCGTGTTGCTCGTTGTACTCTTGCTGTTTTTCTCTGCGCCGCTGCGTCTCCGAGATCGCCCTTTCCATCGACGGAGTGATCCTGTCGCCGTAAAGAATGGCTTTACCGTTCAGGTTACGCGCCGCGCGGCCGATGGTCTGGATCAGCGATCGTTCGGAACGCAGGAAGCCTTCTTTGTCCGCATCCAGTATCGCCACCAGCGAGACCTCCGGCATATCCAGCCCTTCTCGCAGCAGGTTGATCCCGACCAGCACGTCGAACTCGCCAAGCCGCAGGTCGCGGATGATCTCCACCCGCTCTACCGTGTCGATATCCGAGTGCAGGTAGCGCACGCGCTCGCCGTGCTCTTCCAGATACTCCGTCAGGTCCTCCGCCATCCGTTTCGTCAGCGTCGTCACCAATACGCGCTCGTTGATGGCGACGCGCTTGCGGATTTCCGACAGCAGGTCGTCCACCTGCGTGGCCACCGGCCGCACTTCGATAATGGGGTCCAGCAGACCCGTAGGACGCACGACCTGATCGATGACTTCGCCGCCGGACTTCTCCAGTTCATACTTGCCCGGCGTCGCCGAAACATAGATGCTCTGCGGCGCGAGGGCCTCAAACTCTTCAAACTTCATCGGCCGGTTGTCTAACGCCGACGGTAGACGGAAACCGTACTCTACCAGCGTTTCCTTGCGCGCCCGGTCGCCGCGATACATCCCGCCCAACTGCGGGATAGTGACGTGAGATTCGTCGATCACCAGCAGGCCGTCCGCCGGCAAATAGTCGAACAACGTCGGCGGCGGCTCGCCGGGACCGCGGCCGGACAGGTAGCGGGAGTAGTTCTCGATGCCGGAGCAGTAACCCAACTCGTTCATCATTTCCAGGTCGAACGTGGTGCGCTGCATCAGACGCTGTTCTTCCAGCAGTTTGTTGTTGGCGAGCATCACCTTGCGGCGGTCGGCCAACTCTGCCTTGATCTCTTCCATCGCCTGGAGGATGCGCTCGCGCGGCGTGACGTAGTGCGTCTTGGGATAAATGGTAAAACGCGGCACGTTACTGATGATCTGACCGGTCAGCGAATCAAACAACGACAGCCGCTCCACTTCGTCGTCGAACAGCTCGACACGCAGCGCTACGTCGTCCGACTCCGCCGGATAGATGTCGATGACATCGCCACGCACCCGGAAGGTGCCGCGCTGGAAAGCCTGATCGTTACGGGCATACTGCAATTCAGCCAATCGACGCAAAATATCTCGCTGACCGATCAGCATGCCTTGCGACAGGTGCAATATCATTTTCAGATACAGCGCCTTATCGCCCAGACCATAGATAGCCGAGACGGAAGCCACCACCACGACATCGCGCCGCTCCAGCAACGCTTTGGTGGCGGAGAGACGCATCTGCTCGATATGTTCGTTCACCGACGCATCTTTCTCGATGAACGTATCCGAACTCGGCACGTAGGCTTCCGGCTGATAGTAGTCATAGTAAGAGACGAAGTACTCCACCGCGTTCTCAGGGAAGAACTCCTTCATTTCGCCATACAGCTGCGCCGCCAGGGTTTTGTTGGGCGCCAGCACCATCGTCGGCCGGTTAAGGTCGGCGATGACGTTAGCCACAGTGAAGGTCTTGCCAGACCCGGTCACGCCGAGCAATGTCTGGTGTGCCAGGCCGTCTTCCAACCCCTCTTTCAGTTTGCGAATCGCTTCCGGTTGGTCGCCTGCGGGTTGGTAGGCGGAATGCAGTTTAAATTCTTTACTCATGAGCAGGGCTACCTGATTGGAGAGATGAAAAAAAGACGGTCGGTCACAATGTCGACATTCTCAGTATGGAAAGCGATCGGGATGAATGCCAGCCGCATGATACTGGATATAACAACAGCCTCAAGTCCCGTGTGCCGCTTTAGCATACTGAGATGCCCTTAGCCAGCGCGCAGTCGCATTTTATCCCCAGCTGTCATCGCAATGACATCAAAATGTCTTGAACGTTGAACGGAATATACACAACTCTTCAATGGCCTGTTAAATGACGCTTGATTTTAGTTAATTTATTGATTTATATGGTTTTTGATAAAAAGCCGAGAATACCGTCAACCCGAGTAAAACCCGCGCCAGCTCTCGGCTGAATGAGCTTTTCTAATCCTCATGCACACAGTTATCCACAGAAATGGTGGATAACTCCCACAACAGCCCGGCGGTACTGAGTTGGAGATAACGACCCAGACTCACTGTATGAAGACGCAATCATTTTTTTTAAGTTTATTTTGCCGCGTGATGGTGATCTGGCATGAGAAAAAAAGGCGCTTGAGTGTTGATTAACGTCAAAAAAAACACCCAAGCTCACCGTGAAAATATTTTTTTCAAGATGATTTTCCCTATCAATCTTTTAGCGCCTTTGGTCTTTCGGTTGCCGATTAGGCGCAAAGTACTGAAGGGTCCAGATATTGCCCCAGATTCTGCAGAGGGTCTGGATGAGTCAAATGCGGGATTTCTCCCAGCATCGGCGCGGAAATGAGCTGCTGAAGCGCCTGCAGATACTCCTGATGACGTTTCCCCGGAGGGGCGACGTCATTGGCGATCCACCCCGCCAGCGTCAGCCCGGCCTGCTGCACCGCCTGCGCGGTCAGCATGGCGTGATTAATGCAACCCAGCTTGACGCCGACGACAAGAATGACCGGCAGTTGTTCTTCCCCCACCCAGTCTGCAAAGGTCTGCCGTCCGGAAAGCGGCGTGAACCACCCGCCAGCTCCTTCCACCAGCACCCACTCCGCACGGGCCGTCAGCGCGCGCAAACCTGCGCTGAGCGCGTTGAACGCGATCGGGCGCCCCTCTTCCGCGCTGATGATATGAGGCGACGTCGGCTCGGCGAAAGCCAACGGGTTGACTTCGTCATAGGCCAACGCCAGACGGCTGTTGGCCTGCAACCACAGCGCATCCCGGTTACGTAACCCTTCCGGCGTCATCTCGCAGCCGGAGGCCACCGGCTTATAGCCCGCGGTGAGATAACCTAGGCGTCCTGCCGCCTGTAATAGCGCGGCGCTGGCGACGGTTTTGCCTACGTCGGTGTCCGTACCGGTCACGAACCAGCGCTTAGTCATGTTCTATCACTCCCAGAATTCGTTGATACGTTAGAGGGTAGCCCTGCGGCTCTCGGGGATAGACCTCCGCCAGCGCCCGCAGTCGTTCCCGATTGATCGCGCGGGAAGGTCTCCCCTCGTGCAACCAGGTCGCGCCCACGCCTTTCAGCGAACGCATCAGGCTCAGCACATCGGGGAAATAGCAGGTCAGCGGCGCGCTGACCAACCGATAGCGATAGGGCTGACAGGCCGCCTCGATCTCCGGCGCCGTCAAGAAACGATTGACCCGGCGCGAGCCATCCAGACGCAGCCATGCGTCCTCCAGCTCCGCCAGCGTGCCTTGAGCCAGCGTACAGAAAGCGACTGCGCCGCCGGGCCGCGTCACGCGGTATAGCTCGCCCAGTCCGCGAGACAGATCGTCGCACCACTGGATCGCCAGATTGCTGAAGCTCAGATCCACACTGGCCGTCGGCAACGGCAGATGTTCGATATCGCCCAGCACATAGTGTGATGCCGACGCCCGCTGCCGCGCTGCCGCCAGCATCTGCGACGACAGATCCAGCGCGGTCACGCGTTTGCCCTGGGCCTGCCAGCGGCGGCTGAAATAACCCGTCCCACAGCCTGCGTCCAGCAATTCCCCCCCGGCATAATCACCCAGCAGCGACATCAGGCGCTCCCCGCTATCACGCTGTAGTTCGGCAAAACGATCGTAGCGCGTGGCGGCGCGGCCAAACGCTCGCGCAATCGCCTGCTTATGGGGAGACTCAGCCGGCGTCATGCAACACCTCCAGCAGCCGGTCGATATCCTGCGGCGTATGACTCGCCGTCAAGGTGATACGCAGGCGAGAGGTGCCCGGCGGCACCGTCGGCGGTCGCATCGCGCCGACCCATAATCCCTGCTCCCGCAGCGTCTGAGACAACGCCAGCGTCTGACGATTGTCGCCGACGATCAGCGGTTGAATCGCGCTTTGGGACGGTTGCAACTGATAAGCCAGCCCGGCGGCGCCGCGACGAAAACGGGCGATGTTGTCCGCCAGTTTTTGTCGCAGATCATCACCTTTGCGCACCACCTCCAGCGCCGCGCTCAATGCGCAGGCCTGCGCAGGCGGCATAGAAGTGCTGTAGATAAGATGGCGAGCAAACTGAGTCAGATACTCCGCGACGTCGTGGCGACAGAGAACCGCCGCCCCGCTGGCGCCGAACGCTTTGCCAAAGGTGACGATCAGCAGCTCAGGCTGTACGCCTTGAGTCCAGCAGCTGCCGCGCCCTTGTTCGCCCAGCACGCCGATGCCGTGAGCGTCGTCGACCATCAGCCAGGCGCCGTGCCGACGACTCGCCGCCTGAAGTTCAGGCAGCGGCGCCGCATCGCCATCCATGCTGAAGATTCCTTCCGTCACCGCGAGCGTCTGCCCGTCGCACGGCGCGCGCAACAGGCGTTCCAGCCCTTCCGGCTGATTGTGCGGGAAGCGGCGCAGCGTGGCCGGGGACAACGTGGACGCCTCCAAGAGCGATGCATGGCTGAGTTTGTCGGCCAGAATGCGATCTCCCGCGTCCGCCAGCGCGGCGATCACCGCCTGATTGGCGGCATAGCCGGAGACGAACAGCAGCGCGCGATCGTAGCCGAGCCAGTCTGCCAGCTGCCGCTCCAGCGCTTCGTGTGCGACGCTGTAGCCGGTGACATGTCCCGAACCGCCGCTGCCCACGCCGAAACGCTCGGCGCCCTGCTGCCATGCGCGCACCATGCTGGGATGCCGGCTGATGCCAAGATAGTCGTTGCTGGAAAAATTCAGATAGCCGCGGCCGTGGGTCTCCAGCCAGCGCCCGCCGCCACCTTCATTCACCTGACGCTGACGGTAGGCGCCCTCCTCGCGACGCTGCGCCAGCGCCCGTTCGATACGTTGCTGCCAGCCCATTTAGACCGCCGCGTTGTAGAACTGCTCGGTGTCGGCGTTCATCAGCTGCTCGGTCAGATGTTGCTGCTGCTGGTTGTCGCCATACTCGGTGCTGGTCTGCTGCGGGTTGAGTCCCAGCTTGCGGAACAGCTGCAGGTCTTTGTCTTCCTTCGGGTTCGGCGTCGTCAACAGCTTGCAGCCGTAGAAAATCGAGTTCGCCCCGGCCATAAAACACATGGCCTGCGTCTGCTCGCTCATCTGCTCGCGCCCGGCGGACAGACGGACGTGCGACGTCGGCATCATGATGCGAGCGATGGCGATGGTACGCACGAAATCGAACGGATCGACGTCCTCGTTTTCGGCCAGTGGCGTGCCTTTGACCTTGACCAGCATGTTGATCGGCACGCTCTCCGGCGGCGTCGGCAGATTGGCCAGCTGCACCAGCAGACCGGCGCGGTCGCGCACCGTTTCGCCCAGACCGATGATCCCGCCGGAACAGACTTTGATCCCCGCCTCGCGCACTTTGCCGAGCGTATCCAGACGTTCCTGATAGGTTCGGGTGGTGATGATGCTGCCGTAGAATTCCGGCGAGGTATCGAGGTTATGGTTGTAGAAATCCAGCCCCGCTTCCGCCAGTCGCTCCGCCTGATCGCCTTGTAACGTCCCCAACGTCATGCAGGTTTCCATTCCCAGCGCTTTCACGCCGCGCACCATTTCTTCCAAATAGGGCATGTCGCGCTCATGCGGGTTTTTCCAGGCGGCGCCCATACAGAAACGGGTCGAGCCTGCGGCCTTGGCCTGACGGGCGGAAGTCATCACCTGCTCCACCTGCATCAAACGCTCGGTTTCGATGCCGGTACGATAACGGGAACTCTGGGGGCAATATTTGCAGTCTTCTGGGCAGGCCCCGGTCTTGATAGACAGCAGCGTGCTGACCTGCACCTGGCGCGGATCGAAATGCTGCCGGTGAACGGTCTGCGCCTCATACATCAGCTCCAGAAAGGGCTTATTAAACAGGTCTTGTGCCTGTTCCAACGTCCATTGAACTCGTTCTGACATCACTACAACTCCGGGTGAAAAAGATTTCGTCAGTGTAATTTATGGGGATATACTGTCAACCAAATTGAATTAGATTTAGTTGACAAGTTATGATCACTCCAGACGATCTCCAGTTTGACCAACGCCATATCTGGCATCCGTATACGTCCATGACCCAGCCCCTGCCCTGCTATCCGGTCAGCGCCGCACACGGCGTGGAGCTACAGTTGGAAGACGGCCGTAAGCTGGTGGACGGCATGTCCTCCTGGTGGGCCGCGATCCACGGCTATCACCATCCCCGCATCAATCAGGCCGTCACGGAACAGCTGGGCCAGATGTCCCACGTCATGTTCGGCGGCATCACCCATGCGCCCGCCATCGCGCTGTGTCGTCGGCTGGTGGCGATGACGCCGGATGCGCTGGAGTGCGTCTTTCTGGCGGATTCCGGCTCGGTAGCGGTCGAGGTCGCCATGAAGATGGCGTTGCAGTATTGGCAGGCGCAGGGACAGTCGCGTCGCCAGTTTGTGACGCTGCGTCACGGCTATCATGGCGATACGCTGGGCGCGATGTCGGTGTGCGATCCGCAAAATTCGATGCACAGCCTTTATCAGGGATATCTGCCGCCGCACCTGTTCGCGGATGCGCCGCAGTGTCGCTTTAATGAAGAGTGGCGGGAGGAGGACGGCGATTCGCTGACGGCGATCGTCGAACAGCACGCGGAGCGCATCGCGGCCGTGATCCTGGAGCCGATCGTACAGGGCGCTGGCGGCATGCGCTTCTATCATCCCCAGTATCTGCGTCGGGTGCGCCAGCTATGCGACCAGTACGGTATTCCGCTGATCGCCGATGAGATTGCGACCGGCTTCGGCCGCACCGGCAAACTGTTCGCCTGCGAACATGCGGGCATCACGCCGGACATTCTGTGCCTCGGTAAAGCCCTCACCGGCGGCTATATGACGCTGTCCGCGACGCTCGCCACCCGACACATCGCCAACACCATCAGCGACGGCGAGGCGGGCTGCTTTATGCACGGACCGACCTTTATGGGGAACCCGCTGGCCTGCGCGGCCGCCAACGCCAGCCTGGCGCTGTTGGAAGAGGGACATTGGTCGTCTCAGGTCGCGGCGATTGAAGCGCAGCTGCGCGCTGAGTTATTGCCTCTGGCCGCTTCTCCGCGCGTTGCTGATGTCCGTGTTCTGGGCGCCATCGGCGTGGTGGAGACCGTCGCGCCGGTGAATATGGCGCGGCTGCAACGCTTTTTTGTTAACAAAGGTGTCTGGATACGGCCGTTTGGCAAACTGATCTACCTCATGCCTCCGTATATTATTTCAGCAGAATCCTTATCACGACTCACGAATGCGATCGCCGAAGCCTTGTCGCAGGATGAATTGTTCGACTCAACCGCGGTTTAGCGACGAAAACGCCTGGGATTCCAAACGGGGGAACCGGTGCTGCGCAACCCGTAGCACCGGCTTTCGGTTAGCGCTATCATAAATCCCCCCAGATAATCAGGAATCCTTCCATGCGTAATACGATCACACTCTGCTGGCAGTATTTACGCGCTTTCGTATTGATTTACCTGTGCCTTTACGCAGGCAATACGATATCCGCGTTACTGCCTATCACTATCCCCGGCAGCATCATTGGCATGCTGATCCTTTTCGCCCTGCTCTCTTCGCAAATCCTTCCCGCCGACTGGGTGCGACCCGGTTGTCACGTGCTGATCCGCTATATGGCATTGCTGTTCGTCCCTATCGGCGTCGGCGTGATGAGCTATTTCGATCTGTTGCGCAGCCAGTTTGGACCCATCGTCGTCTCCTGCCTGATCAGCACGCTGATTGTGATGGTGGTTGTCGGTTACTGCACCCAAATCATGCACAGAGAGAGGACGCTGCCGGGAACCCGAACCCCGCAGGCAGCTAAGGAAAAAGAGCAATGCTGACCTATTTATGGTGGTCCTTGCCGCTGACGCTGCTGGTGTTCTTCGGCGCGCGCCAGGTGGCGATTAAACTGAACATGCCGCTGCTCAATCCGCTGCTGGTGTCCATGCTCATCATTATTCCCGTCCTGCTGCTGCTACGTATTCCTTACGAACACTATTTCAAAGGCAGCGAAGTGCTGAACAACCTGTTGCAGCCCGCCGTGGTCGCGCTGGCATTCCCACTTTATGAGCAGATTCATCAAATTCGCGCCCGGTGGAAATCCATTATTACCGTCTGTTTTGTCGGCAGTCTGACCGCGATCGTCAGCGGCACGCTGGTCGCCCTGTGGCTGGGCGCAACGCCGGAAATCGCCGCGTCGGTCCTGCCGAAGTCCGTCACCACTCCCATCGCGATGGCGGTGGCCAGCTCGATAGGCGGCATTCCCGCCATTAGCGCCGTCTGCGTGATTTTCGTCGGGATCCTCGGCGCGGTGATGGGACACAGCCTGCTCAATCGGCTCAAGATTACGGTGAAGTCGGCGCGCGGACTCTCGATGGGCACAGCGTCCCACGCCCTGGGCACCGCCCGCTGCGCGGAAGTCGACTTTCAGGAAGGCGCGTTCAGTTCTCTGGCATTGGTGATCTGCGGCATTATGACGTCGCTGCTCGCCCCGTTCGTCTTCCCGCTGCTGTTGCTGATGGCGCACTAAGGTCAGGCGCGCTGACCAACCGTTGCGGGTGAGCGCCCACGAGAGTCATATCTTGATGAATATTGTCGCTCATTTTTTCATTCTATTTCATGCCATTGTGCTAATGATCACAATTTTGCGATTCAACTTCGGCTGTCCGCTATGCTTGAAAAAAGAACAATGAAAAGGGGGACGTACATGCAACCACGGTTTCACGCCGCACTCAGCCAGTTGCCCGACGCGATGCAGGCGGTGATCACGCCGATGCTCAACCGGGGAGATTTCGCCGCGTGGCTGTCCGCCGCGGACGTTGGGCGTCTCTGCCTCGCCGGTCAGGTTGATGAAGCACAGCTTGCGCTGATGCTGCTTCCGCTGGCGGCGGCCTGCGCCCACGCGCCGATCTCGCGTTTTCAGGTCGGCGCGGTCACCCAGGGTGCCAGTGGCAATCTCTATTTTGGCGCCAATATGGAATTTCCCGGCATGCCGCTGCAACAAAGCGTCCATGCGGAGCAAAGCGCCATCACCCATGCCTGGCTCCGTCATGAGCGGGCACTGCGCACGTTGACCGTCAACTATTCGCCCTGCGGCCACTGCCGTCAGTTCATCAACGAATTGAACTCCGCGTCGACACTGAGCATCAGCCTGCCCGAACGCACGCCTCGGCCCCTTTCTCACTATCTGCCCGACGCCTTCGGCCCGCGCGATCTGAATGTCGCTACGTTGCTGATGGACCCGGTTCATCACGGATTGAGTTTGTATAGCGAAGACACGTTAGTGCAAGCCGCGCTGGCGGCGGCCAATCGTAGTCATGCGCCGTACACGGAGGCCTACAGCGGCATCGCTTTGCAGACCTATTCGGGAACGATCTACATCGGCTGTTACGCTGAAAATGCGGCCTTCAACCCTAGCTTGCCGCCGCTACAGGCGGCGCTGAACCTGATGAATCTGTCCGGGGAAAAATTCGGGGATTTACGTCATGCTGTGTTAGTGGAACGTCAACAGGCCGCCACCAGTCAGCGAAGCGCCACTCAGGCCATGTTGGGGGCCTTGGGAGATGTTGATTTACGGTACGTTGTTATTGCGTGATTGTTGCCCAAGGCCAAACAGGGTGTGACCTTGCTCACTTTTTAGTTGAATGCAAGTCATATGTAATTATTTTAATTAACATTGCCTGTACATATTCAGTGGGTTCTTTAAGATTTTAAAGACACTTCATTTCGTTGCTGCACCTGAACCCATTTCTGTTACCCCTAAAAAAAAGAGCTAAAAGTCATGGAATTAGAATACGAAAGTAAACGCCCCCTCTATATACCTTATGCTGGTCCCATCCTCCTCGAATTTCCGCTACTGAACAAAGGCAGCGCTTTTACCGAAGAAGAACGATCTCATTTCAATCTGACCGGCCTGCTGCCGGAAGCGGTCGAAACCATTGAAGAACAGGCCGAACGCGCCTGGCGTCAATACGAAGGCTTTAAAACCGACATCGAAAAGCATGTCTATCTGCGTAACATTCAGGATACTAACGAGACGCTGTTTTACCGACTGCTGCAGGGTCACCTGAGTGAGATGATGCCGATCATCTACACCCCGACCGTCGGCGAAGCCTGCGAACATTTTTCCGATATCTATCGCCGTGCGCGCGGTCTGTTTATCTCCTATCCGAACCGTGAACACATCGACGATATGCTCCAAAACGCCACCAAACAGAACGTCAAGGTCATCGTGGTGACCGACGGCGAGCGTATTCTGGGTCTGGGCGATCAGGGTATCGGCGGCATGGGCATTCCTATCGGTAAGCTGTCGCTGTACACCGCCTGCGGCGGCATCAGCCCGGCCTACACCCTGCCGGTGGTGCTGGATGCCGGTACCAATAACCAACAGTTGCTGAACGACCCGCTCTACATGGGCTGGCGTCACCCGCGTATTTCCGGCGATGAATACTACGCCTTTGTGGACGAATTCATTCAGGCGGTAAAACGCCGCTGGCCGAACGTTCTGCTGCAATTCGAAGACTTCGCGCAGGGCAATGCCATGCCGCTGCTGAACCGCTACCGGGATGAAATCTGTAGCTTCAACGATGATATTCAGGGCACCGCCGCCGTGGCGCTGGGCAGCCTGATTGCCGCCAGCCGCGCCGCCGGCAGCCAGCTGCGCGACCAGACCGTCGCCTTCCTCGGGGCCGGTTCCGCCGGGTGCGGCATCGCCGAACAGATCATCGCACAGATGGTGGCCGAAGGCCTGACCGATGAAGAAGCCCGCTCACGCGTCTTCATGGTCGACCGTTTCGGCCTGCTGACCGACAAACTGCCGAACTTGCTCAACTTCCAAAGCCCGCTGGTGCAAAAGAGCGAGAAAATCGCGCATTGGGATGTCAGCAGCGACGCGATTTCTCTGCTGGAAGTGATGCAAAACGCCAAGCCGACCGTGCTGATCGGCGTTTCCGGCCAGCCGGGGCTGTTCACGGAAGAGATCATCCGTGAGATGAACAGCAACTGCGCGCGTCCTATCGTCATGCCGCTGTCCAACCCGACCTCACGCGTGGAAGCGCGTCCGGAAGATATCTTCAACTGGACCGACGGTACCGCGCTGGTCGCGACCGGCAGCCCGTTCGCGCCCGTCACGCATAAAGGCGAAATCTACCCGATCGCCCAGTGCAACAACTCCTATATCTTCCCCGGCATCGGTCTCGGCGTGCTGGCAAGCGGCGCGCGTCGCATCACCGACGGTATGCTGATGGCGGCCAGTCGCGCGCTGGCCGACTGTTCACCGTTGGCGAACGACGGCAAAGGCGGGCTGCTGCCAGAGATCGAGAAAATTCAGGAAGTGTCGCATCACATTGCGCTGGAAGTCGCCAAAATGGCGCAAGAAGACGGCGTCGCGGAAGTGACCTCCGAAGAAGCGCTGATCAAGGCGATCGAGCACAACTTCTGGCACCCGCAGTACCGCACGTACAAACGTACCTCGTTCTAATCTCACCTTGTCCGCGCCGCATTCCCGCGCGGACGCCAGACACAAAGACGCCGCGTCATGTTCGACGCGGCGTCTTTTTTTCATCTTAAAAGTCCGATGCAAACCGTTGAAAGACGTGGCTACGACTTCAGCTTAGGATCCAACGCATCACGCAAACCGTCGCCCAGCAGGTTGAATGCCAGCACCGTCAGAAAGATCGCCAGGCTGGGGAAAATCGCCACGTGAGGCGCCAGCACCATATCCGACCGCGCCTCGTTAAGCATCGCCCCCCACTCCGGCATCGGCGGCTGCGCGCCCAATCCCAAAAACGACAGGCTCGCGGCGGCGATGATCGACATCCCGATGCGCATGGTGAAATACACGACGATGGACGACACGGTGCCGGGCAGAATATGGCGCAGTACGATAGTCCAATCGGACGCTCCGATGCTGCGCGCCGACTCAATAAACGTCTGATGCTTCAACACCAGCGTGTTGCTGCGTACCAGTCGGGCAAAGGCCGGAATGCTGAAAATCGCGACCGCCGCCACCACGTTCGCCATGCCGCTGCCCATTATCGCCACGACGGCAATCGCCAGCAGGATCCCTGGGAAAGCGAACAACACATCGCAGATGCGCATGATGACGCGATCCCACACCCCTTCGTAGTACCCCGCCAGCAACCCCAGCGCCGAGCCGATCACCATACCAACCAGCACGGAACACACCCCGGACACCAGAGAAATCCGCGCGCCCAGTAGAATCCGGCTGAAAATATCCCGCCCCAGCGAATCCACGCCCAGCCAGTGCAGCGCCGACGGCCCTTCGTTCAACCGGTCATAGTCAAAGTAATTTTCCGCGTCGAACGGCGCCAGATAAGGGGCGAACACCGCCACCAGCACCAGCAGCACGACAAACAGGCCGGCGACCAGCGCCACCCGCTGTTGACAGAAGCGCCGCCAGAATTCCCGCAGCGGCGTCCGGTTTTTCTCCGCCGTCGCCGTCGGCATGGCTGATATCGCGGCGTTGCGTCGCCAGTTTTTCATTCTATCCCTCACTGATAACGAATAGCCGGATTGATGGCCGCATACAGCATATCCACCAATAGGTTGATAAGAATAAACTCCAGCGAAAACAGCAGCACTTCCGCCTGGATCACGGGGTAGTCGCGCATCTCCACGGCGTCCACCAATAATCGGCCCAATCCCGGCCAGTTGAAGACCTTCTCAACCACGATGGAGCCGCCCAGCAGAAAGCCGAACTGTAGCCCCATCATCGTCACAACGGGGATCAGCGCATTGCGCAATCCGTGTTTGACGATGACCAGCGACTCCCGCACCCCTTTGGCGCGGGCGGTGCGCATATAGTCTTCCTGCATCACCTCGACGAAGGACGCGCGGGTAAAACGGGCCATCACCGCCGCCACGGCCGCGCCCAGCGTGATGGACGGCAGGATATAGTGCCGCCAGCTGTCGGCCCCGACGGTCGGCAGCCAGCCCAATTTCACAGAGAAGACCTGCATCAACAGCATGCCCAGCGCGAAAGCCGGGAAAGAGAGTCCCGACACCGCCAGCGTCATGCCAACCCGATCCGGCCAGCGGTTGCGCCACACGGCGGAGACCATCCCCATGCTCATGCCAAACAGCGTCGCCCAGGCCATGCTGCATACCGTCAGCCAAAACGTCGGCATGAAGCGGGTGGCGATCTCTTCCGTGACCGGCCGTTTGGACACCATCGAGTGGCCGAAGTCTCCCTGCAGCACATTAGCCAGAAAATGCAAAAACTGCTGCGGCAGCGGTCGATCCAACCCCAGTTCCTGGCGCACCATCTGCACCACTTCGGCATCCGCATCCTGTCCGGCCACCAGACGCGCGGGATCGCCCGGCAGCAGGTGAACAAACAGAAACACCAGCACCATGACGATGAATAAGGTTGGGATGAGTCCCAGTAAACGTTTGAGAAAATAATTCAGCATTGACGCCTTTCCACATACGGTGTTTCGCCGCCCGGCCGATACGCCGGTCGGAAAAGCCGCCGGTCTGAAGCCGGCGGCGCAGGTTGATTATTCAGTCAGGTCGGCGTTATCAAAACTGAACGAAGTGTCCGGCATCATGTAGAAGCCGGTCAGTTTCTTGCTATTGGCTGACACCAGTTTTTCCGTCACCAGGAACGCCCAGGGCGCATCGGCCCAGATTTTGTCCTGCGCGTCGGCATAGAGTTTTTGCTTCTCGGCGCGATCCGTCGTTTTCAACGCGTTGGCGAGATCGGCGTCCACCGCCGGGTTGCTGTAGAACGCGGTGTTGAACTGCGCGGGGGGCCAGGCGGCGGTCGAGAACAGTGGGCTTAGCGCCCAGTCGGCTTCGCCGGTGGAGGCGGACCAGCCGGTGTAGAACATTCTCACCCCGCTCTCTTTAACGCCTTTGCCTTCCACTTCCGCGGCGCGCTGTCCGGCGTCCATCGCCGTTACCTGCACCTTGATGCCCACCTGCGCCAGCTGCTGCTGGGTGAACTGTAAGACTTTTTGCGCCGTGCTGTGGTTATGCGACGACCACAACGTGGTGGTGAAACCGTTGGGGTAACCGGCTTCTTTGAGCAGCTCGCGCGCCTTGGCCGGATCGTACGGCCACGGCTTATACTGCACCGCATAGTCGATGCCGGCGGGCAGCGGCCCCTCGGAAGGCACCGCATAGCCCGAAAACGCGACCTTGATTAACGCGTCCTTGTTGATGGCGTAGTTGATCGCCTGACGAACTTTAGGATTGTCGAACGGCTTTTGCGTCACGTTGAAGCTGATGTAGCGATGCAGGATCGACGGCGACGCCACCAGCGAGATAGCCTTGTCCTTTTCCAGCAGCTTGGCCTGCTCGAAGGGGATCGGATAGGCGAACTGCGCCTCGCCGGTCTGCAACAGCGCCGCGCGCGTATTGTTATCAACGATGGGACGCCACGTGATGCTGTCCAACTTCGGTAGACCGGACTGCCAGTATCCGGCGAATTTTTCCACCTTCACAAAGTCGGTCTGATTCCAGGTCACAAAGCGATATGGCCCCGTTCCGACCGGGTGGAAGCCAATCTCTTTGCCATACTGCTTCAGCGCCGCGGGCGAGATGATGACCGCCGCGGGATGCGCCAGATTGTTGACGAACGCGGAGAACGGCGTTTTCAGCGTGATTTTCACCGTCAGCGGGTCGACCACTTCAGTGCTGGCGATACTCTTGAACAGGTTGTAACGCTTAAGGTGGTTGTCCGGATTGCTGGCGCGATCGAAGTTGACCTTCACCGCTTCGGCGTTGAAGTCGCTACCGTCATGGAATTTCACCCCCGGCCGCAGTTTGATGGTATATACGGTGCCGTCGGGGCTGGCCTGATAGCTCTCCGCCAGAACGTGGGTGAGCTTCATCTCCTTATCGAAACCGAACAGCCCCTGATAGAACGACTTGGCCACCGTCTGGGACAGCGTATCGTTAGCGTCGTAAGGATCGAGCGTCGTGAAGTTGGAGGCGACGGCGATGACCGCATCCTTCGCCGCCCATACCGGCGCGGCGGTCATTGAAGCCGCGATGCCCGCCGCCAACAGCCAGCGATGCGTCTTAACTGTTTTCATGTTGTGCATTCTCCTTGTATTCCCTATCAGTAGGCGCCGGCGATACGGTGGCGGGCGACGAAGTGTCGCTCTCCCACCTGTACCAGCGGAGTCGTCGCGGGCTCATCGCCCAATGCCCGGATCGGGCTGGGTATTTCATCAATCTGTAGCGTCGATTCCTGACGACGTCGGGCAGGATCGGGGCTAGGCACCGCCGCCATCAGCTTGCGCGTATAGGGGTGCTGAGGGTTTTCGAAAACATCCTGACGCGTGCCAATCTCGACAATTTGCCCCATATACATCACCGCCACACGATGGCTGATGCGTTCTACCACCGCCATGTCGTGGGAAATAAACAAAAATGCGGTGCCGAATTCGCGCTGAATATCCATCATCAAATTGACGATCTGTGCCTGTATGGAAACATCCAACGCCGAAACGCACTCGTCCGCGATTACCACCTTAGGATTGAGCGCCAGCGCCCGTGCGATGCAAATACGCTGCCGCTGACCGCCGGAAAACTCGTGGGGATAGCGCTGCGCATGCTCCGGCAGCAGACCCACTCGCTCCAGCAGCGCGGCAACGCGCTGTTCCGCCTCCCCCCGACTGGCGACCTGATGCACCAACAGCGGCTCCATGATGGAGTACCCCACCGTCTGGCGCGGGTCCAGCGAGGCATAAGGGTCCTGAAAGATAAACTGAATATCTCGGCGCAGATGCTGCAACGCGGCCCCTTTCAGCTGGTTGATACGTCGTCCGTTAAAGGTAATCACGCCATCCTGACTGTCGACCAACCGCAGCAGCGAGCGGCCGGTGGTGGATTTACCGCAACCGGACTCGCCGACCAATGCCAGCGTTTCGCCCGGATAAAGCTCGAAGCTGACATGTTCCACGGCATGAACCTGACGGGTGATGCGGTTCAAGATCCCTGAACGAAGGGGGAATCGCGTCACCAGATTCTCAACTTGCAGAACTGGTGGCGCGCCGGCAGGTATGGTGTCCTGCGGAACCGGGGCAACTTCCTGCGAGTGCCCCGGCAACTCGAAAGGCAGTGGGAAAGGATGTCCGTTCATGGCCCCCAGGCGCGGAACGGCGGCCAGCAAGGCCTGCGTGTAAGACTCCTGCGGCGCGGAGAACAGAGGAGCGACAGCGCCGGATTCGACGCAGACGCCGCGATGCATGACCAGCACGCGGTCCGCCATTTCGGCCACCACGCCCATATCGTGAGTGATGAAGATCACCCCCATCTCCATCTCGCGTTGCAGCGAACGAATCAACGCGAGAATTTGCGCCTGAATGGTCACATCCAGCGCCGTCGTCGGCTCATCCGCAATCAATAGCTTCGGCCGGCAAGAGAGCGCCATCGCAATCATCACGCGCTGGCGCATGCCGCCGGAGAGCTGATGCGGATAGCGCTTCAGAACGTTGGCGGCTTCCGGGATCCGCACCCGATCCAGCATGTGCAGCGCCTCGCGTCGGGCGCTGGCTGTGTCCAGCCCCTGATGCAGACGCACCGACTCGGCGATTTGTTCGCCGACGGGAAAGACCGGGTTCAGGGACGTCATGGGTTCCTGAAAAATCATCGCCATATCCGCGCCGCGAATATGCCGCATCTGGGACTGGGGGATTTGACGAAGGTCGACGACCTGGCCGTCGCGACGGCGGAACAGCAGTTCGCCGCCGGAGAACGCGCCGCCCGCCTGCTCAATCAGGCGCATCAGCGCCAGTGAAGTGACCGACTTGCCGGAGCCGGACTCACCGACGATCGCCAGCGTCTCGCCGCGATCGACGGTGAAAGATAAGTCTCGAACCGCATCTATCCGGCTTTGATGATGCATAAAATTCACGCCCAACCCGTGAACGTCGAGTACGCGCTGTGGGGGCAGCGTCCCTGCGCTACCTGCCTCGGAGGTAGGTGATCGATCTATCTGAGACGACAGTGTCATGTACGCTGAATCTCCCATAAAACTCGCTTCCCGCCGCTGTCGTTACGGGATCCTCATCGGTTTTCGACTATATTTAGCGCTGGCGTCAATGTAAAGCACAAATCAATCGGCTGGATGATAAAAAGATCTTTTATAACAAAAAGTTACTACACATAATTACGCGCTATAAGGCCAAAGAAGCCCTCTCATTCACATTTTCAACCTGCGGCGTAGCGCGCACTCATCCACTGCGTTCTCCCCTCAGGCGTTCTCTGACATAATGATGGCATAGGAACCCTGTTTTCGCCTGCGCTCCAGCCTGCGGCGCAACCCTTTGTGGAGTATTCATGAACACATCCGGCCTTATTTCCCTCGACCAGGCGCTACAGCGCATGCTGGCGCACATGACGCCGATCGCGGATACCGAGACGGTATCGATTTATCAGGCCGACGGTCGCATCGCGGCAACGCCGCTGACCTCCCCGATCAACGTGCCCCATTTCGACAACTCAGCCATGGACGGCTACGCCGTGCGCGGCGATGAAGACTTCCGCTACCCGCTGCCATTGGCGGGAAAAGCCTTCGCGGGCGCGCCGTTTGAGGGCGACTGGCCCGCAGGCAGCTGTATTCGGATTATGACCGGCGCCCCCCTTCCCTCGGGCGCCACCGCCGTCGTGATGCAGGAACACACGGAGGTGTCCGACACTGGCGTACGATTTATGCATCCGATAGCGCCGGGGCAAAATATTCGCCGCGCTGGGGAAGACATTCGTGAAAATGAGCCGGTTCTGAGCGCAGGTACGCGGCTCGGCACGGCCGAACTGCCGCTGCTGGCTTCCCTCGGCATCGCGGAAGTGAACGCCTATCGCCGACTGCGCGTCGCCGTGTTTTCGACCGGCGACGAGCTACAGCCCGTGGGGCAGCCGTTGCAGCCGGGGCAGATTTACGATACCAACCGCTTCGCGGTGCGATTGATGCTGGAACAGTTGGGTTATGACGTGGTCGACCTCGGCATTATCCCGGACGATCCGGCGGCGCTGCGTCAGGCTTTTACCGACGCCGATGCCTGCGCGGACGTCGTCGTCAGCAGCGGCGGCGTCTCCGTCGGGGAGGCTGACTACACCAAGTCGATGCTCGATGAGCTGGGCGACATCCATTTCTGGAAGCTGGCGATCAAGCCGGGTAAACCCTTTGCCTTCGGCAAGCTCCCCCACGCCTGGTTTTGCGGTCTGCCGGGGAATCCCGTTTCCGCCGCCGTGACGTTTTATCAACTGGTGCAACCGCTACTGGCGAAGCTGTCCGGCTATTCGCAGTGGCGATTGCCGGCCCGTATGCGGGTCAAAACCGCGACTCCGCTGAAAAAAACGCCGGGACGCCTCGATTTCCAGCGCGGCATCTTCTCGCGTAACGCGGACGGCGATATTGAGGTGCGCAGCACCGGTCATCAGGGATCGCATGTGTTCAGCTCGTTTAGTCAGGGCAACTGCTTTATCGTGCTCGACGCCGAGCGCGGCCCTGTCGCCGCCGGCGAGTGGGTGGAGATCGAGCCGTTCAGCCGCCTGTTGGGAGACGTGTAATGGCGACGCTGACGGATGGCGAAGCGCTGCGCTATAACCGGCAGATTGTCTTGCGCGGCTTTGACTTCGACGGCCAGGAGGCGCTGAAAGACGCCCGCGTGCTCGTCGTTGGTCTCGGGGGGCTGGGCTGTGCGGCGGCGCAATATTTGGCCGCCGCGGGCGTGGGGCACCTGACGTTGCTCGACTTCGATGCCGTCTCGCTGTCGAACCTGCAACGGCAGATTCTGCATCGCGACGACCGCATTGGTATGGCGAAAGTCGCCTCTGCCGCCGTCGAACTACACGACATCAATCCACACATCGCGGTGGAGCCGGTGGATGCCCGCCTGGACGACCCCGAGCTACAGGAGCGCATCGCCACGCACGACGTCGTCGTCGACTGCACCGATAACCTGACCACCCGCAACCAGCTCAACAGACTCTGTTTCGGGCTGAAAAAGCCGCTCGTCTCCGGCGCGGCCATTCGTATGGAAGGACAGCTCGCCGTCTTCACCTACCAGCCGGAAGCCCCCTGCTATCAATGCCTCAGTCGGTTATTCGGCGACAACGCGCCCACCTGCGTGGAAAGCGGCGTCATGGCCCCGCTGGTCGGTATTGTCGGCTCTCTTCAGGCAATGGAGACCCTGAAATTGCTGACCCACTTCGGCACCCTCAACCCGGGGAAGTTGATCATGGTAGATGCCATGACGCTACAGTTTCGCGAACTGGCCCTACCCAAAGATCCATCCTGCGAGGTGTGTGGCAGCCCGTCTTCCTGCTCTCCCCGTTGATCCACAAAATTTCGCCGTGGCGTCCTCACAGGCTGCGTACATCTTCTATCATTAGTCAGGTATCTATCCCACGGCCGCTGACCCGCATCGCACCCCCTATTCAGCGGCGCCAGAGAGATCAAGGGAACTCGTCCCTTGCAGAGAGGAATGACCTATGAGTAATGCATTTCTTGAGGCCATCAAGGCCCGTCGCTCCATTTACGCGCTCGGCCCTACGCTGCCCTTGTCGGAAGATCAGGTCACGCACACCATCATGGACGCCGTCAAACTCAGCCCATCCGCCTTTAACTCGCAGACCTCGCGGGTCGTGATTCTGTTTGGCGAGCCGCATCGCAAGGTCTGGGACATCACCCGACGACAGTTGCAAAAGATCGTGCCCGCCGAGTCTTTTGAGCCAACCGAAAAAAAGTTGGCCTCGTTCGCCGCAGGCGCCGGAACGGTTCTGTTTTTCGAAGACACCGAGGTGGTGAAAGCGTTGCAGAAGAAGTTCGCCACCTATGCGGACAACTTCCCGGTCTGGTCGGAACACTCGACCGGCATTGCGCAATTTGCCGTGTGGTCGGCGCTGGCGCAGGAACACATCGGCGCATCGCTGCAACACTACAACCCGTTGATCGACGACGATATCAAAGCCGCCTGGTCCCTACCGGAGAGCTGGCACCTGCGCGCCCAGATGCCGTTTGGCGCGATAGAACAGCCCGCGGGCGACAAAACGTTTATCCCGGATGACCAACGTTTCCGTATCTTCAAATAACGGATCGGCGCGTCGCAGGCGATCAGGCCCGCGACGTTTTTTTCACGTCCACTTTCGTCATTTTGCTCCGTCCTCCGTCTTACCGCCGACACGCCGTGAACAAAAAACCACCGATTGTGTTGTCTATTCGTGAGGACTAGTATCAATGCGTTCGTTTCTGAACATCCTGCGTATACAAAGCCTGTGCGCGTTCTGGTTTTCATTGACTGAAACAGAGAGGCAGACACATGAGTAAGATCGCTGTAGTTTATTTTTCCGGCTACGGTCACACCAAGCTTGTTGCTGAAGTGGTGGCGGAAAGCGCCGGAGCGACGTTGATTCCGATCGACAACAACGGGGAAATCGAAGAGGCGGACTGGCAGACGCTGGCGAATGCCGACGGCATCATTTTCGGCACCCCCACCTATATGGGGTCGGTCGCCTGGCAGTTTAAGAAATTTGCGGATGCGTCATCCAAAGTGTGGGCCGAACGCGGCTGGCAGGATAAAGTGTTTGGCGGCATTACCAATAGCGCCAGCCTGAACGGCGACAAGGAAGTCACCCTGATTTATCTGCAAACGCTGGCCGCGCAGCACGGCGGCATTTGGGTCAGTCTGGGACTACTGCCCGCTAATACGCAAGCATCGACTCGCAGCGACGTCAATCATCTCGGCGGCTCAGTCGGCGTGCTGGTGCAGTCTCCTGCGGACGCGGGTGCGGACGCCATCCCGACGGGCGATTTGGAAACCGCCAAACTGTATGGCGCTCGAGTCGCGGACATCACCCGCCGCCTCCACGGCTAGTCACACCCTCAACAGTTAAAACAGGGACTCCCGCTCGACGGCAGTCCCTGTTTTTTTGGGCGGCGCACGTCACTTCGGTGACGATGGCGTCGGCCCCGCGTCGGACGTCGGGGCAAATACCCGCACCGCGCTTCGGCGAATACGGAATCTCGCGGGCGTGGTGCCGACAATCTCTCCGTCGGCATTGATATCGTGTGGCCGCGACGTCTGCAACGTCAGCGCGGTGGTCGAAAAAGCGCGAACCTTACGCCAGCGGCCGTGGGTGCCGCGGCGGAGAAATGGGATCAACGCAATCATCTCCCACCAGTGGTCGATTTCGAGACTGTAGACATCGAACAGCCCATCATCCGGTCTGGCGCTTTGCTCCACCGTCATCCCCCCGCCGTAAAAACGCCCGTTGCCAACGGACACTTGCACGGTTTTGACCCGTTCGCGCTGACCGTCGTGGTCGATCTCCACGGTAAACGGCCGGCTCTGTTTCAAGAGTCGAATGGCCGCCAGCGCATAGCCCATCGTTCCCCAGCGTTTTTTCGATTTGGCCGACAGTCCGCGCGCCATTGCGGCGGAAAAGCCAATGCTGGAGACGTTGAAGAAAGGATGACCGTTCACCTCGCCCAGATCGATGGCGCGCACCGCGCCACGGGCGATGACCTCTACGGCCTGCTTAATATCGCGGGGGATCCCTAACGTCCTCGCCAGATCGTTCGCCGTTCCCAGCGGCAGAATTCCCAGCGGCAGACCGGTTTCCATCAGTGCATTAGACGCGGAGTTCAGGGTTCCGTCGCCGCCGCCGACAATGACCATATCCACATGACCGGCATGCGTGCGAATGACATCCCAGTAACGGCTGTGCTTGTCCATTTTCGGGATAACGGGATCAATGTGCTTATCGCGCAGCCATTGAGCAATGTCTTCAATTGACGTATCACCGTTACGGGCTTTTCGATTGATTAATAACAACGCACGGCAGCGATAGGTGTCCGACATCTCTTGGGTATTCGTCATAAAGCCTCTCTGACCCGCCACAGGGGGGAAAACTCGCAGAGTTAACCACAGTAAAAATCGCCGGTACAGGCTTTAGCCTGTCGTGAAAGTGATATTAGACAAAACATTACATTAGCGGATAGGACGATGACGAGGCCAATGAAAAAAGACGTCTAAGGAATCGGGGAATAATGGTGGAGAGGAAGGCATCCTTATCACATCAGGGGAATATCAGGCGTGAGCCTGTGGCAAAAAAAACGTGGCGCCACTGACGCCACGTTGGGTAAATCAAGGTTCGATTAACGGCCTCGATATTCAGGCATCCGATTTAGTCTGCACCCAGAATGCGTGAATCAGGCCCGGTATATACCCCAGCAGCGTCAGGATAATATTAATGATGAAGGCCCCGCCTAGCCCTTTGCCTAATAGCACGCCCAGCGGGGGTAAAATAATCGTGAAAACAATTCTCCAAAATCCCATTCGCTTTCTCCATTCGAGGATAGTCAAGGTAACCATAGTCGCACGACGTTAATATGCCAAATATGAGTATATCGAAGGCAGGGTTATTCGTACCGTCTTCTCACCCAGACCTTCCGGAATAGTTAACGGACCACGGTAAACGTGGGCAAAGGTCGAAATCCTTACGGTCATATCCTGTACCCCGCTCATTGTGCCCTGCCCGTGGCCAAATTGGCGTTGCCCACCATTTTGTCGGGGCCAGGCGCCCAAACAGATTGGGAGATGAAAGTCGAAAAACCCATCCCGTCGATAAGCCCCACCCGAAAACAATCAATTTCTTTAAACATTGACTATTAATATTGATAAAACCCACTAATCAAACAATAGTTAATAGTGGACTCTATAACTGAACATTTTAGGAGGATCAATGGGTCATTACGTTATCAAGAAAAGCGCGAAGCAAACCGACCAACCTTACTACTTCACGTTAGTTGCCTCTAATGGCGAACCTATCGCCACCAGCGAGATGTATGCCTCGAAGCAGAGCGCAAAAAAAGGGATTGAATCGGTACAGAAAAACGCGCCGACGTCCGACATTCGCGACGAAACGAGCGCCTGAGTACCATACTTAAAGGCCTCTCGGGGCCTTGATCACTCTCCGTACTTTCCCGACACGCCCCCTCTTCATCATCCATTGGCATAGCCAAAAAAATGTCCGCACGATCTGCGAAAGATCGTGCGGACAGCGTCAGAATGCGCATGGCTATATTCTGATAATTACCCCATTAAACAGCGGTGTGTTTGAGATTCGTTTTCACGCCCCACAGGCCGCCAAGAACGCTAACCACCGCGCCGACCAGCAGTGCGAAGAAGGACCACAATGCGGCTTTAGCCATCATGCTGGCTGCCTCTGCGGCCTTGTCAGCGGCTTGCTGTTTGAATTCAGCGTAATGCTGTTTAGCCTGATTGATCTGCTCCTGAGCCTGGCTCAGACGTTTGTCCACTTCCTGAGCCGCTTTTTCACGGGCCTGAATCATATTGTCGACGGTTTTATCCACTTCTTGCGGCGTCATTGAGGTATTTTCAGTCAACGCTTTCTTCAGGTCGTCGCGGTTGATCCCCTTGGAAATGGTGTCCGCACGCGCTTTCAATTTATCCGTCAGCTCCTGAATCACGGCATCGCTGTTACTTGGCGCGGAAGCTAACTGTTTCACCGCCTGAGTGATTTCGTCTTTCGCTTCCATCATTTGCTGTTTCAGATAGTCCGGCTGCAACGTCGGGATATTGGATTTTTTCAGCGCGGCGGCAACGTTGTCCTGTACCTTATCGGACTGGACATCTGTATTCAGGGTGAACTGATTGAACGCGGATTTGCCCATTTCGCCCAGACCTGCGGCACCATGGCCCAGCATATTTCCAGCACCGGAGATAACCGAACCGGAGGCAGAAGCGATAGAACCCAGCACGTTTCCAGCAGTACGGACAGCGGAGCCGACCAGCATCGCGCCCAGGATCGCCGCGACGATTAGCGACGTGGCCCAAACCAGAAAACCATGGATCATACCGTCGTTACCCGCCAGGCGCCCCGCGACAAAGGCACCGACCAGCAGGCTGATGACGATCGAAACCGCGGTCCACAAACCAAAGGCCATACCCGCGCCGTTAGTTGGATTTTCAGCGTTGGGATCGACTATTGCAAACCCCATGCTGGTGCCTAACGTCGATAACAGCATAGACACGGCGAGTACCGTGACCACGCCACCGATAATACTGCCCCACGATATTGTTTTATACGGTCTGATTTCATTGGTAACGTCCATCATGACTCCTTAGATTGAAGATACGTAAGATTACAATTGCTAATGAGTATAGACATAGAATCGCTCAGTGAGTCTTGATATGTTTAACAAAATTAAACCCTCATGCATGAGGCAATACAGATAAGGAGGCGTGAGTTTGAACCACGGGGCGCAGAAGCACGAGGGACCGGCTGGAGTAATCACGGCGCAATACAGACACATCGGGCTTCAGCTGCTCAATAAGTCGATAGCGACACATTTACGACAGGTTATTTATTTTCATTTCATACGCCGTTACACGCTTGTCGATAGGTGAAATATCGGTGTTCTATTCTCTTCCTTAATGGCTAAGTTACTCTCGATATTTGTCAGGTATCGATTAATAAAGCGAGTCATTATTGCTATACAAGGATTGCATCAACATGGAAACGTTCATTCCAGCGGTCGATTCGATCGCAATCAACAGTCCGGATGATTTTGAGCTAATCGCGCTTATGGAGTTGTTGAGTTTCGAAGATATTGCATTCTCATCAATGAATTATTATCTATCCACTATGTGTCACTCAGAAGAGCCGCCGCCACCATTATTAATTTCCTCGACCGGTAACCGCCGTCTCTTTATCAATTATCAGGGACCTGTGGATAATCTTGAACCTCATGATGTCGTTTTCAAATTTGCTCATCAAATCCACTCCGTCGCCATCAGCGCCAGCGACAGAATTCAACGAATGAAAGCATTCATGCGCAGAAATATTCCTGTGTTTATTATCGAGCGTATTATTTCACCCCAAACGACCTCCCCTATAAACGTCATTGAGGGAAAAATTGAATGGCGTATTCCCTCCAGAAAAATCGGTTACAAGAGTCGCCTCTCTATTTCAAATAACTGGAAAGCAGGGGCGCTTAACCACGTTAAAGAAGTCATCAATCGTTATATGTACACCTGCTATTCTGAATATGAGTGAGGATCACGCCATGGACACGACATTACACCTCATCTGGGGACCAACAAGTACAGGGAAAACCGCGAGATCGGTTGCGATCGCGGAAAAGACCGGCGCGCCGGTCTTGGTTCTTGACCGTATTCAATGCTGCCCTGAAGTGACGATGGGCAGCGGACGTCCGACCGAACAAGAGCTGCGTGGCACCGAGCGCGTTTACTTAAGCTCTCGCCCCATTGAACAAAGCATCATCTCCGCACCACAGGCCGTCGAGCGGCTGCATCAACTGGTGGATCACTTCGCCAAGATACATCCGCTGATCATCCTTGAAGGAGGCTCCGTTTCCATATTGCAAGAAATGGTCAAACACCAAACCTGGGGTCAGCAATACGCCTGGACTTTCGAGCCGATTCCCATGCCTTCCGCCGAGCATTTCCTGAATCGCGCCAGAAAACGCATATGGGAGATGTTTTACCCCGGTGGCGGACTGAAATCGTTGCTAGATGAGATGGTACAGATCTGGGCACACCCCGAGTACCGTGACACATTGGCGGATATTGATGGCTATCGATGCATTATCAGCTATTTGCGGCAACGAGGACGCCGCGTGGATGAAATCCCCCGCATGTCACTTCATGAGCATAAACAGATGGCGGAAGACATCGCCCAGGAGTATTGGCAACATGCCGTCTGGCAGACGGACAACTTCCCTGAGATCCCCCCCTGCTGGCGCTAGGCCGTCGCCACCGTCATTCATTTGAGGTCACCGAGCACTGCGCATGCCGTGCCCGGTGATTGTGTGCTTCACCCATACTCTGCTCTGCATTTATCTGCCTGAACCGCGTCAAAAACGCGATAAAGGATAATTAAGATGTTTCCTCCAGCATTCCTGCCAGCCTTTGCTACGCTTAATGTGACATTTAGCCACAAGTTAAGGAGCTGGTATGTTCGGAAAAGCAGAAGATAAAGTAAACGAAGCGGCTGGCGCTGCTCAGGAAACTTTCGGCGAGGCCACTGACTCACACGAGCATCAGTTCAAAGGGGCGGCAAAAAAGTACGCTTCCCAGGCCAGCTATGCTGCACGCGATGCAGCTGATGTTGTCAAAAGCCAGGTTAAATCCAACCCGATGGCAGGCGTCGCGATTGCCGCCGCGACCGGGATTGTGCTGGGATTTTTACTCGGCCGTAAGTAACGCGTCGCGTTCCTCGTCTTAGCCGCGCGCGCGGCCCGCTCAAAGGCTCTTAACAGAGCCTTTTTTAGTGGGCAAGATCAGTCTGCCGCGTTATCTCGCTCACTCCCCCAAAAGCGACATTTTGCTCAGTTTTAAATGACGTATTTCAGACCACCCGCCCCGACGTGGACACCGCCAGCCTTCCGTTGCGCGCTCCCTATAGATCGCGGAACAGATCGTCTGCGCATCGCAAATCCAATCCCTGGGATGAGGACGCCGACACCACTAGGCGTCAGACGCCATCACCCGATGTCCGGGGCCGACCTCGAGATACACGCGGGGCGGCGGCACATAGCCCACAGGTCGCACCGGGCTTTTCAACTCCTCGATCGCCGCATTGCGCCGCATGCCGCGCCGTACCGGATCCGGCACCGGCACTGCCGCAATCAACTTCTGCGTGTACGGATGCTGCGGGTTGGCAAAGATCGCCTCGCGCGGCCCGATCTCGACGATTTCGCCCAGCCGCATCACCGCCACTCGGTGGCTAACGCGCTCCACCACCGCCATATCGTGAGAGATAAACAAGAACGCGATGTTGAACTGCTCCTGCAAATCGAGCAGTAGATTGCACACCTGCGCTTTTATCGATACATCCAGCGCCGAGACGCTTTCATCCGCGATGATGACCTTGGGGTTCAACGCCAGCGCCCGGGCAATCGCCACTCGCTGACGCTGCCCGCCGGAAAACTCATGCGGGAAGCGATCCATCATGGATGCCGACAGCCCCACTTGCTCCAGCAGTTCGGCGACCTTCTGCCGCGCCTCCGACGGCGTGGCCAGCCGATGTTTAATCATCGGCTCGGCGACGGCCGCCCCCACCGTCATACGCGGGTTAAGGCTGGAGAACGGATCCTGGAAAATCATCTGCGCGCTGCGGCGCATCGTGCGCAGGCCGACGACGTCAAGGTTGAGCACATCGTAACCGTCCAGCTGAATGTCGCCGCTTTGTGGTTCGATCAGGCGAATGATGGAGCGACCGGTGGTCGATTTGCCGCAGCCGGACTCGCCCACCAGCGCCAGCGTCTCGCCCTGAAACAAATCGAACGACACATTCTCGACCGCATGTACCGCGCCGCTCGACCGCCCGAGCAGCCCCGAACGCAGAGCGAACCGCGTCACCAAATTTTTTACGGACAGCACCGGCGTCTTGCCGCTTTCCACCGTATTGGGCACGTTACCCGCAGGAATGACTGCGCCACTCTGCATGTCGATGCGAGGGAAGCGCAGCGGCCAGGGTTGCCCCACCATCGACCCCAGCGTCGGCACCGCGGCGAGCAGCGCTCGCGTGTAGGGATGTTTGCCGTGCCGGAACACCTCCGCCGTCTCGCCCGTTTCCACCTGTTCACCCCGAAACATCACCAGCGTCCGATCGGCAATCTCGGCGACCACGCCCATGTCGTGCGTGATAAACAGCACCGCCATCCCCTCCTCTTCCTGCAGGGTTTTAATCAGATCCAGAATCTGGCCCTGAATGGTGACGTCGAGCGCGGTCGTCGGCTCGTCGGCAATCAGCAGTTTGGGCTTCGAGGCCAGCGCCATCGCAATCATGACGCGCTGGCGCATACCGCCCGAGAACTGGTGCGGGTAGTCGTCAAAGCGGGCGGCGGGATTGGGGATGCGCACCTTGTCCAGCAGCCGGAGCGTTTCGGCCCGCGCGGCGACTTTGCTCATACCTTTGTGCTGCCGTAACACTTCCGAAATCTGCCGCCCGATGGTGAACACCGGGTTGAGCGACGTCATCGGTTCCTGGAAGATCATCGCGGCGTCGTTGCCGCGCACCGCGCGCATCGCCTTCTCCGGGAGCGACAAAATCTCTTTTCCGTTTAATAAAATGCGGCCTTCGATACGGCTCGAACGCGGATCGAGCAGACGCATCACCGACAGCGAAGTGACGCTTTTGCCGGAGCCGCTCTCGCCGACGACGGCGACCGTTTCACCGGCGCTGACCTCGAAGGAGATCCCACGCACGACGGTTTTCCACACGCCGTCCACCCGAAAAGAGGTGGTGAGATTCTGTACGGAAAGTACGCATTCCCGCAGCGGTTTTTGCTCATTCATGGCTCTGTCTCCCCGTGAGTGGCGGCCGTCTCCGCACACCGTATTGACCCGATTGTCTCGCTGCCTTTCACGCCGCCGGGCGTCGCACGTCATCGCCCTATCGCATACGCTTGCATCAAACGCGGCGTGGCGGCGGCGCGCAGCAGCCCGTCTTCGTCCCGGCGCGCGGCCGTTAAACGACCGATCGTCCAGGGATCGGACGCCACAATGTCATGACCGCGCGCTTTGAGGGCCGAGAGCGCGGCGTCGCCGATACTGCTTTCAATCATCACATGGCCCGGCTGACGCGTGCGCGGGTAGAACGAGCCGGGGAAATGCGCGGTGTGGAATAGCGGCAGGTCGATGGCCTGCTGCAAGTTCAATCCGTAATGGGCGTAGCGCAGGAAGAACGCCAATTGCCACTGATCCTGCTGGTCGCCGCCCGGCGTACCGAACGACAGCGTCGGCCGACCTTCATAGAGGGCGATCGACGGCGTAAGCGTGGTGCGCGGTCGCTTGCCGGGCGCCAGCGATGTCGGCAGGCCCGGTTTTAGCCAAAACATTTGAGCGCGGGAGTTCAGGCAGAAGCCCAGTCCTGGGATCACCGGCGACGACTGCAACCAGCCGCCGGACGGCGTGACTGACACCATATTGCCCTCGCGATCGATGACGTCGATATGCACCGTGTCTCCTCGTTTTTCGGTCAGATGCGACATGGTCGGTTCATACACGGCGCCGCTGCCGCGCTGCGCGGCGAGCATGCGCAGCGTCAGATCGTGTTGATCGGCGAACCCCGGCAGACGTCCCGGCCGCAGCGCCAGCGATGCCTCGGCGGCGATCAGTTTGCGGCGCTCGGCGTTATAACCGTCGGACAACAAGGTCTGCATCGGTACCGCGGCAAAGTTCGGGTCGCCGTAATAGACTTCGCGGTCCGCATAGGCCAGCTTCATGACTTCCACCACCGTATGCACAAAGTCCGGTCCCGCCGGGTCCATCGCGGCAATGTCGATGCCCTTCAGCAGCGCCAGCGACTGCAACAACACCGGCCCCTGTCCCCACGGACCGGTTTTGGCGACGGTCCAGCCGTGGTAGTCATACGTGGCGGGCGCTTCGACCGTCGCCTGCCAGTTCGCCATATCGTCGGCGGTCAATACGCCTTTGTGCCGATGGCCGCTGGCGTCCATCACCTCCGCCGTGTGCAGATAGTCCGCGATAGCCTCGGCGACAAAGCCACGATAAAAAGCATCTCGCGCCGCGTCGATACCCGCCTCGCGTCCCGGCCGGGCTTCAGACTCCCGAATAATGCGCTTCCAGGTTTCGGCCAGCACCGGATTGGTAAAGTTCGACAGCGCGGCGGGCGCCGTACCGCCGGGCAGCCATGTGTCATACGACGTCGGCCACTCTGTACGGAAGAATTCAGCCAGATCGGTGATGGTCGCCGCCACCCGCGGCAACAGCGGATGTCCATGCTCCAGATAGCTAATCGCCGGTTCCAGCACCTCACGCACGGTCAGCGTACCGTAGTCGCGCAACATCAGCATCCAGCCGTCGAATGCGCCGGGGATCACCGTCGCCAGCAGGCCGTCGCCGGGGATCAGTTCCAGCCCCTCGGCGGTGTAGTGTTCAAACGTCGCCGCCGCCGGGGCGGTACCCTGCGCGCAGATCACCTCGACCTTGTCCTTTTTCCGCGAATAGATGACGGCGGGCATATCGCCGCCGGGTCCATTCAGATGCGGTTCGACCACCTGCAACACAAAGCCGGTGGCGACGGCCGCGTCAAACGCGTTGCCGCCTTTTTCCAGAATGCTCATGCCAACCGCCGAGGCGATCCAGTGGGTGGACGTGACCACCCCGAAAGTGCCTAAAATCTCCGGACGCGTGGTAAATGCGTTCATGACGCTCTCCTTCTGTTATGAGTTTTCACGCGGGTCGAGCGCATCTCGCAAGCCATCGCCCAGCAGGTTAAAGCCAATCACCACCAGGAAGATGGCGGCCCCCGGCCACAACGCCATCCAGGGCGCCTGCGTCAGGAAGTTTTTGGCGACGTTCAGCATCGATCCCCAGCTGGGGGCAGGCGCCTGCTGACCGAGGCCGAGGAAGGACAGGCTGGCCTCCGCGATAATCGCCGTCGCCACCGTCAGCGTCGCCTGAACGATAATCGGCGGCAGAATATTCGGCAGGATGTAGCGCAGCAGAATATCGCCGTGGCCCAGTCCGATGGAGCGCGCGCCTTCGATGTAGTCCTCGGTTTTGACCGCCAGCACCTGCGAGCGCGTCAGCCGGATAAAAATCGGCATCGCGGACAGGCCGATGGCGATCATCGCATTAGTCAGGCTCGGACCGAGAAAGGCTGCCAGCGCAATCGCCATAATCAGGAAAGGCATCGCCAGAAACGCCTCGGTCACGCGGGAAATCACCTGATCGACCCAGCCGCCGAAGTAGCCGGCGATCAGACCGAAAGGGACGCCGGTCAGCACGGCGATGGCGACGGAGATCACCCCCGCCATCAGCGAGGCCTGCGCGCCCCACACCATACGCGACAGCACGTCGCGGCCGATGTCGTCCGTCCCCAGCCAGTGCGCGGCCGACGGCGCTTTGCGGATGGCGCTCCAGCTGGTCGCCAGCGGATCGGCCAGTGGCAGCAGCGGCGCCAGCAGCGCCAACAGGGCGAAAAAGACGATGATGATGAGACCGGCGATCGAACTGCGGTTGCGCTTCATCTTCTTCCAGGCGCGGTTGCCGACTGCGGCCTGCGGCGCAACGATGACGGGTTCAGTCAGGCTCATAGCGCGCTCCTCATTCGCGGATTCAGCAGCATGGCGGCGACGTCCGCCAGCAGATTCATGACGATAAAGCCCACCGCTGTACACATCACCACGCCCTGCACCACCGCGTAGTCGCGGTTGAAGACCGCATCGACGATCAGCTTACCGAAACCGGGAATGGTGAAAATCTGTTCGGTCAGCACCGCGCCCGCCAGCAGTTCGCCGAACAGCAGCGCCGTGAGCGTGATGATAGGCGACAGCGCGTTGCGGAAAGCATGGCTCAGCACCACCTCTCGGTTGGATAGCCCTTTGGCGCGCGCCGTGCGAATGTAGTCCGCTTTCATGACCGACAGCATCGCCGAGCGCGTATGCCGCATCAACGTGGCCGCCAGCGCGGTGCCGAGCACGAAGGCCGGCATGAGCGTGGTTTGCAGGGAACGCAACGGGTCGGTGAACAACGATTCGTAGCCCGACGCAGGCAGCCAGCCTAACTGTACGGACACCAGCAAAATCAGCATGATGCCGAGCCAGAAATTGGGGATCGACAGCCCCGACAACGCCACCACGTTAGCCAGATAATCCAGCGTCGTGTTCTGCTTCACCGCCGCCAGAATACCGACCGGCACACCGATGATCAGTGCGAAAAACATCGCCATAACCGCCAGTTGGAGCGTAACCGGCAGTTTTTCGCCGATCAGATCCAGCACCGGCTGATTGGTGCGCAGCGACACCCCGAAGTCGCCCTGCGCCACCGCCCCGAGCCAGTAGAAGTACTGATACACCACCGGGTCGTTCATGCGATATTTTTCACGCAGCAGCTCCAACACCGCCGGATCGCGCTCTTCACCCGCCATCGCCAGGATCGGATCCCCCGGCAGCAGCTTTTGCAGCGAAAAAACGAAAATGGAGATAATCAGGAGCGTCGGTATCGCCACCAACAGGCGTTTGCCGATATAGATGTGCATTCGCGCGTTTCCTTATTCAAAGAGTGCCTCAACCGGGTCCGCCGAGGGGAGAACGTGCCTCCCCCGGCGACGCACGTCGGATTAGTCGCCTTTTTTGACGCCCGTCAGGCGGATCATGCCGTCGGCGGACGGCGTAAATCCGGCGATCTTTTTGGAGTAGGCATAGAGGTAGGCCTGATGACCGAGATAGATCAGCGGCAGATCGTCGTCCAGAATCTTGGTTGCGGCGTCGTACCGGGCTTTGCGCACCGCATTATCCGTGGATTCGCGCGCCTCATTCAGCAGCTTGTCGACCTCAGGATTGCAATATTTGGTGTCGTTGATGCCGCCGTCGCAGGTCACAAACGGGTGAATATTGCCGTCCGGATCCGAACGGCCGGACCAGTCGGAGCGCGACAGCACGTAGTTCCCCGCCGTCTGTTCGGACAGCAGGGTGGCGAACTCGGTCGCTTTCAGTTTGACGTTGAAACCGGCTTCGGCCGCCATGGACTGGATCACCTGCATCATCTGGGTCTGCGTGGTGTTGTTCGCGTGTTGGAGTTCGATATCGTATGTCTCATAGCCCGCCGCCTTCATCAGCGCCTTGGCCTTCGCCACGTCCCGCGCCGGAACCGGCAGATGCGAGTTATACCAAGGGCTGGTGGACGGCCACGGCTGATTGCCGGCGAGCGCCGTGCCCTCGAAGACCACCTGATTGATGGCTTCACGGTCGATAGAGAGCGAGAAGGCCTGACGCAGCCGTTTGTCCTTGCCGAAGGGGTTGTTGGCCTGCGGGCCGTTGCCAATATTGACGTACAGCGCCATATAGCCCGGTCCGATCACCTTGCCGTCGTTCAGGTTCGGGTTCTGCTGCACGGCAGCGACATCCGACGCCGAGATGCGCTCGGCCAGATCCAGCTCGCCGGACTGCAAGTTGGCTAACCGTACGGTCGTGTCCGGGATGGGGAGGAAGGTGACCTTATCGAGAAAGATGTTGCCGGCATTCCAGTAGCGGGGAAATTTTTCGAGCACGATGCGGTCCTGCTGGACGCGCTGCACGAATTTAAACGCGCCGGAGCAGATGGGTTCCGAACCAAAATTGGCCCCGAGCCGTTTGCCCGCCGTCGGGGAGATCATCGTGCCCGCGCGGTCGGACAGCTGAGCCAGCAGGCTGGCGTCGGGGCTTTTCAGCGTGAATTTCACCTGATATTCGCCGATCGCCTCCACGCGGGCGACGGAGGCCAGCTCGCTTTTGCGGCGGGACTCCGGCATCGTCATATAGCGTTGGATGTTGTACACCACCGCTTCCGCGTTAAACGGTGTGTCATCGTGGAACACCACGCCCTTACGCAGATCCATCGTCAGCGTTTTGCCGCCGTCGCCCCACAACCACTGCGTCGCCAGCTGAGGAGTGATCGACAGCGAGTTGTCGACGTCCACCAGCCGGTCGCACAGGCTGGTGTAGATAATGCGCCCGACAAAGGTGCGTGACTGGGCCGGGTCCAGTACGTCAGGGTCGTCTTGCAGGCCGATGCGTAATTCTGCCGCCTGCGCCGTCGTCGCCATCACTGCACCGGCCAGCAAGAGCCCGGTCTGTTTGATAAGTCGGTTCATGTCATGTTTCCTCTGGTCGATAGCAAAAGCCGAGAGTCGGCGCAATGAATGCAGGTCAGACGGCGCTGGCCCGCGGAAAAACTTAGCGGCGGAGCGCTTCCGCGTCGGCCGGGTCATGGCCCAACGAGGTATGGCGAATGAGCCTATCCTCCAGCGTCAGCAGATGCTGGCGCATCGCTTCGCCCGCCCTCACCGGGTCGTGGGCGGCAATCGCCTCGATGATTTCCGTATGATCGCTGTGCGAGTCGGTGGGCGACGCGTTGTGACTGCGGGCCAATGCGCGTAGCGCCTGCCAGGCCGGGTACTGCCGCACGCGGTTTACCACGTCGAACAGCGACAGGAACAGCTGATTGCCCGCACTCTGCGCAATCAATCGATGCAAAGAGCCGTCCCACAGTTCGCGCCAGTCGGCGTCGGTGCGCTCATAGATTTTGTCGCGCAGCGCCCGCATCCTTTCGATGTCCGACGGCTTGGCGCGCAGCGCGGCTAACTGCGCCAGCTGTGGTTCGATGCGCAACCGCACCTCCATGATTTCCATGAAATTGGTTCCTTTGATCAGGTTGGCCGCGTGGGTTCCCCACTGGTCTGGCTTTTGCCCGAGAAACGTGCCGGAACCCTGCTTGCGCCAGATCAGCCCTTCCGCTTCCACTACCTCCAGCGCGCGCCGCACCTCGCGTCGTCCCACCCCCCACAGCTCGGAGAGCGCCCGTTCCGTCGGCAGTTTTCCATCAGGCTCCAACGCGCTCTCGCGCAGAAGTTCACGCAGTTTCTCGAGCGCATAATGCGAATTTTCCGTTTTCCTGACGCGGGCCATGTCGCTCATTGGTTCACTCCAATTGGTAATTGGTTCAAAAAAAGCACGATGGCCGGGTCAAGTCAACACAGGAAAAAGGCGCCAAACGTGCGGCAAATAGCCGCGAAATCACTGCAATTGAGGTGGATTAGGTACAGATGATGCGGCACTGAACCGGGCGACCGGTTGAATACGTGGCGAGCGTGTATTTTTTAAGCGTTTTATATCGAGACATTTCACGCCTTTTTTTCGTTAATACATGAAAAAAACCGGCCTGCAGCGCGACGCGTTGATACCACAGCGCTGCCAAGCGGATGATTAGCAATAAGAAATGATGATGGATAGACGCGGCCGGGACCTCAGTCAGCGTCTCTGAACTCTTAGAGTTTTGCGGATGCGAGTCTTTAAGCGGACGGGCGGAAAACGCCGCCGTCTGTCGACGACGGCTCAGACCGGTCATGCGGCCGCGCGCGGCGTCGCGGCAGGCAGAAGGCGGTACAAGACGAAAGCGGTAATGAACGTGGCGGGCGCAGACCAGGACTGCCATGCCGCGTCCGCATACATCAACAGGATGCCGACGGCGACGCTCGCGCCCCAGGCGGTCAACCCTGAGAGGTTCATGTTGCGCTCCTCGTTGATGCCCGGCGCCTGACGCGAGGACATCAGGATGTAGCTCAGCGCCACGCCCACCCAGGCCACCACGAAGATCCCCTGCCAGGCTAACGCCTGCAAGATGTAGCTAAACACATCCGCCAGCATCAGCACATAGACCACCACCCCGACCAGACAGGCCCAGATAATTCGCCGGAAGCGCAGCCGGAACAACAGCCGGAAAAAGTGCTGCATATTGACCGTCGCCAGAAAATAGTTGGCGGTGTTGATGCGGGTTTGCGTCACCCAGACGAAGAACAGTCCCCACAGCCCCAGCAGGTTGAGGATCGCCACCACCACGCCGGTTTCGCTGAGTCCGTCGCTTTCCGAAAACCCGCTGACCAGATAGATGCCCGCCACGCCGTTGAGCAGAAAGGTGATGAGATAAAACGGCATGCCGAAGTTAATGCCCGCGTGGTAATCCGCATCCTTCGCCTTGCCGTAGCGAGCGTAGTCGAAGGTATACATCATCAGGATCCACACGCCCATGTAATAGGTGAAGCAGTGCCACCAGCCATAGGCCGGCGGATCGGCGGGACCGAACGCCAGCCACTGCGGGTTATAGCCGTTTTGCTGAATAGACACCGCCACGGTCAGCAGCAGCCCAAACAGGTAAAACGGCAGCAGTACACCGTTAAATTTGTCCAGCCAGTGCTGCACGCTGCCGAAGATCAGCGGCACGCTGTACAACACCACCACCAGCGCAGCGACGGCATAAGGCAACGCCGGGAAGAGGTGATTCAGCGCGAAGGCGATGACCGATCCTTCGAACACGGCGTAATAGATGGCCGTAGAGAAGAAGATTAACGTGGCGAGCGATGAACCGAGCCGACCAAACAGCGCCTGCGAAAACAAGGAGACAGACAGCCCGGTTTTTATCGCGAATCGGCTGATGAACCCATTCACCACGCCGTAACAAACGACCGACAACACCATGCCGATAATGGCGTTTTTCGCGCCCCAGCTCTGCGCGAGCGACGCGCCGACCACGATGTAAAATAGCGCGCTGCATACCGCCCACCACGCCATGGTGAGCGAGAGTTTGCCCATGCGCTCGTTGGCGGTGACCGTGCCGAACTCGGTCTCCGGGGCGGTCAGCTTCACATCAGAAAGATCTGCCATAGGGGTAACTCCTGAGTGCAAAAGAGGGAAAAACACACCTGACCGACGAACATCGGAAAAGGCCACGTTATCGCGATGAACCGCGAGTCGCAGGCAGCCCCCCATCGCCCTGCGGACCGTCGATACCGCGTGGCCCGTGACAGGACGATGAGGACGACTACGCTACCGTCACCGGCGAAGGCCGCCGGGCGGGATCAGACCGTCTGAAGGCCAATCCAGTCTCTTAACTGCGCCAGCCGCTGCTGATACTGCCGCCGGGCGGAGAGCGCCTCTTCCAACGACACCGGCACGAATCGCACCTGATGATGGGGCTGGAGCTGCGCCACCCGATCCAGATCGGCGCTGATGACCGTTCCCAGCGTCATATAACCGCCGCCGGAAACCGCGTCGCGCAGCAAAATTATCGGCTCCAGCCCGCCCGGCACCTGGACCGAGCCGATGGGGTAGCAGGCGTCAACGATATTGGACGGGTCGGAACCTGCGCCGAACGGCGGCGTACGCGGCAGGTACTCCAGCGGTTTACCGCCTTTCAGGCGATAGCCAATACGGTCCGCCTCCGTGCCGACCCGCCAGGTATCGGCGAAAAACTGTGCCGCCGCTTCATCAGTCAGGCGGTGAATGTAGAGGCCGCGAACCAGCCGCAGCGTGACCGCCTTCTCGAAGCGCGGACACAACGCTTCGGGCGCCTGCGCGCCTTCGGCTCCCACGCCGGTCGGTGCGCCGATCGGCAACCGGTCGCCCTCCTGCAACCGTCGCCCTTCCCATCCACCGAGCGCGCCCAGCGTGTAAGTGGAGCGGCTACCCAGCGCCAGCGGAACGTCGATGCCGCCCGCCACGGCGAGGTAGCTGCGGCAGCCCGCCTTGGCGAAATCAAACGTCAACACCTGACCGGGACTGACTCGAAAAGCCGTGTCCAGCGGCATTTCCGCGCCGTCCAACCTAGGCGTCATCCGCGCGCCCGTGACCGCCACCAAAACCGCTTTACCAAACGCCAGCTCCGGGCCGATCAACGTGATTTCCAGCACGGCGGCAGACTCATTGTTGCCCACCAGCAGGTTGGCCATGCGCAAGGCATAGTTGTCCATCCCACCCGAAGGCGGTATGCCGAGGTGGTAGTACCCCTCGCGGCCGGTATCCTGTACCGAGGTCGCCAGTCCGGGCTTGATAACCTTAATCGGCATACAGCACCTCCCGCAGATAGTGGGTGTAATGCGCGGCATCCGCGCTGAATTTTTCCAGTTCGAACGTCACCGGCCGGATGCGCAGGCTGAACGTCCCCGCCTCGACCTCCGCTACGGCGCGGTCGTATTCAGCGCGATCCATCGCCCGGAACTGGACGATATCGCCCGCGCGGAAAAACACCATCGACGCTTGCAGATAGTCGAGACGCTGGCTCGGGTCGTAGATCGGCGCGGGCGTAACGCCGAACAGCTGATAGCCGCCCGCGCCGCGTACCGAATAGATGCAGCCGAAGCAGCCGCCGTGGCCGAGTGACTGGCGCGGCGTGTCGGTGCGCGGCCGCAGATATTTAGGCACTTCCAGCTGTTTGGCTTCTTCCACCATCTGAAACATGAAGGGCAGCCCCGCCACAAACCCCACCATCGAGACAAACCACGGCGTGCCGCTGTGCGCGGCGATAAAATCCGCCACCTCGGCATAGCCGTTAATCGCGGCGGCATACTCCAGATCGGTCGCCTGCGGATCCTGGTGACGGTCGCGAAACCGCATCAGGGTTTCGTGCGTCCACGGGTCATTGTAAAGCACCGGGATTTCGATGATGCGCGTCGACAGCGAGGTGCCGGTGGTGGCCTGCGCCTCGGCGTTTTTTACCTGCTCCAGCACGGTCTCCGGCGCGATGATGTCGGGATTGAAGCGCACCTGAAACGACGCGTTCGCCAGACAGATATCCAGCACGCCGGGCAGCGCCTGCGACGCCAGCGCGTGCGTGATCGCCAAGCCGCGAAAGAACGCGTCGAGCGACATGGCTTCGTCGATTTCCGCAAATAAATGTTCGTCGCCACCAAAGCTGTAACGAATGGCTTTTGTCGTCATGTCATACCTCCTGAGCGGCTGCGGCGGCCCGTTCAGCCAGCCAGCGCTCCAGCGCCGTCGTGGTAAAATCAGCCGCCTGCAGGCGCGCGTCCGCCAGCAGCCATTGATGCAACGACTGGGTGGTGGTGATACCAGAGATGCGCAGTTCCGCCAGCGCGTCGGCCGCGCGGGACAGAGCCTGTGCGCGATCCTCGCCGTGGATGACCAGTTTCGCCACCAGCGAGTCGTAATACGGCGGGATACGATAGCCGGCGAACAAATGGCTTTCGACGCGTACGCCCGCGCCCTGCGGCCAATTGACGTCCGTTACCGTGCCGGGACAGGGGAAGAAATTGCGTTCCGGATCTTCTGCATTAATGCGCATCTCGCAGGCCGAACCGTTCAACGCGATCGCTTCCTGCCGTAAAGTCAGCTTTTCGCCCCCGGCGATACGCAGCATCCACTGCACCAGATCGACGCCCGTGACCATTTCCGTCACCGGGTGTTCAACCTGAATGCGGGTGTTCATTTCAATGAAGTAGAAGCGGCCGGTGGCCGAATCGAAGAGATATTCCAGCGTGCCCGCGCCCTGATAAGACAGGCTCTGCGCCAGCTTCACCGCGCTGTCGCACAGCGCCTGGCGCTGCGCGTCGGTCAACGCGGGAGACGGCGCTTCCTCGAAGAGTTTCTGGCGCCGCCGTTGCAGCGAGCACTCCCGGTCAAACAGATGCACCACCCGTTCGCCGTCGCCGAGGATCTGGACTTCAATGTGGCGGGCGTGTTCGATAAACAGCTCCAGATAGACCCGGCCGGAGCCGAAGGCGGCCTTGGCTTCCTGCTGCGCCAGCGGAAAAGCGGCTTGCAGCGCTTCCTTTGACGGCACGATGCGAATGCCTCGCCCGCCCCCGCCTGCCGCTGCTTTGATCATCAACGGATAGCCGATACGCTCGGCGGCCTGCAATGCGTCGTCGAGCGTGGTGATATCCTGCTCCGATCCCGGCACCACCGGCACGCCCGCCGCTTGCGCGGTACGACGGGCGGCGGCCTTGTCCCCCATCGACCGGATCACCGCCGCCGTCGGCCCGACGAAAATCATGCTGGCTTCACCGACGGCGGCGGCGAACGCCGCGTTTTCCGACAAAAATCCATACCCAGGATGGATGGCATCCGCGCCGCTCTCCCGCGCCGCTTGCAGCACCGCCTGCGAATTCAGATAGCTCTGGTCGGCCCTGGCCGCGCCGATGATGCGGTATTCGTCGGCCAGTTGCGCCGGCAGCGAGGCAACGTCCGCCTCGCTGCACGCCGCCACCGTTGGGATCCCCAGCGCCTGAGCGGCGCGAATGATCCTGACGGCAATTTCCCCTCGGTTGGCAATCAATAATTTATTTATCGGCATCAATATCTCCACTTCCGCGGTGATTGAAATAAACGCTCAGCGATAATAAAAACTTTTATTTAGCGATCCTTTTTAATAATGGCTATAACCTGTCCGGGTTCGACCGAATCACCACTTTCAACTTTGAATTCAATTAATTTTCCTGAATGTCCCGCCACCATTTCGGTAAATTGTTTCATGACTTCAATCAGGCCAATCACCGTATCTTCCTGAACATCATCGCCCTCTTTCGTAAAAGGCGGCATTTCGGGCGCAGGTTGCCGGTAAAAAACCCCCGGCAAAGGAGAATAAACTTCATCATTTTTCATATTAATCACTCCTGATACGGCATTATTTTTTAAAACACGCGTTGTTTTTCTGGTGCTGTAATTTCAATAGACGACGCCTTTAATAATTCGCAGGTCGCCTTTAACAACGTTTGCGCGCCCGGCGTATCGCTATGCATGCAGACCGACTCGAAAACGATAGGAATATCTTGTCCCTCGACGGTACGCACGACGCCGTCTTGACACGCGCGCAGCACCTTTTTCGCTACCTCGTCCGGGTCCAGCGCGCCCACCCGACGGGTAAAGACGATAGATCCGCTCAGGTCATAGTCGCGATCCGCATAAAACTCACAGATAACAGGGTGTTGCAATGCCTGGGCCACTCGCCATACGGCGCTGCCGTGCATGCAATACAGCAGTAAATCCGGCGCAATGCGATGCAGCGCGTCAACAAAGCATTGCGCCGAGGCCTCCTCTTTAGCCAGATGCATATAGAGCGCGCCGTGCGGTTTTATATGCTGTAACTCCATCTGATATAACCGCGCCAATTCCCGCAATGCGCCTAGCTGATAAACGATATCGTTAACGAGTTCATCCGGTTGCATGGCAATATTTCGGCGGCCAAACCCAATTAAATCGCGGTAGCCGGGATGCGCGCCGATGGCGACGCCGTAATATTTCGCCATCTCGATGGTTTTACGCATCACGGTGGGATCGCCGGCATGAAACCCGGCGGCAATATTGGCAGAACTTATGAAAGACATAATTTCTTGATCGATATTGCCGTTAATTACCCAGGACCCGAAGTCTTCGCCCATATCAGAATTTAAATCGATGTGTTTTGTCATACTATTTTATTATTGGTAGCTCATTGATTTAAAAATAATATAGGGGAAGTTTTTTACAGACGAATAGCATTATTTTCTGATAGCAAGCCATCGAAAAAAGAGATCGCTAAATGAAGCCCTATCCCGGTGACGACGCCGGACGGATTTCAGCCCCTCATACCGGAGAAGAGCATGTTGACGCTACGCCAGATTCGATACTTCGTCGCCACGGCGGAAATGGGGCAAATATCACAGGCCGCCATACATCTGAATATCTCGCAATCGGGCGTGACCAGCGCCATTCAGGAGCTGGAAGGCCTGTTGGGGAAGCCGCTGTTCCGGCGTTCGGTGCGGGGCATGACGTTGACGGAGACCGGCACCCACTTTCTGCACCATGCCTACTCCATTCTGCGCAGCGTGGACGATGCGCTGCATATTCCTTCGACGGACGACCAAATTTGCGGCCAGTTGAATCTGGCCGCCTCCTACACGGTGATGGGGTATTTCCTTCCCTATCATTTGCAGCGGCTCTCTTCCGCCTTTCCCCATCTGAATATCAATCTCTACGAGCGGGAGCGCATCGATATTGAGCGCGGTCTGCTGGATGGCTCGCTGGACATCGCGTTGGTGCTGACCGCTAACCTCACGCTCCCGGGCATCACCTCGGAAACGCTGTTTAATTCAGAGCGCCGTCTTTGGCTGCCCAGCCGTCATCCCCTGTGCGACAAACCGCATCTCACGCTCGCGGATGTCGCCAAAGAGCCGTTTATCATGCTGACCGTCGATGAAGCCGACCATAGCGCGATGCGCTACTGGGAAGAAAGCGGGCAGCGTCCCAACGTGATGCTGCGGACCAGCTCCGTCGAAGCCGTGCGCAGCATGGTAGCCGACGGGCTGGGCGTCGCCATCCTGTCCGACCTGGTCTATCGCCCGTGGTCGCTGGAAGGTAAAAGGATCGAAACCCGTGCGCTGACCGACAATCTGCATCCCATGAACGTTGGGCTGGCGTGGCGTAAAGACGCGACCTTCACTCCGTCGATGAACGCTTTCCGACTGTGGTTCCGCAGCGCCTTTCTGACGCCGCAGCTTAATTTGAACCGCCGCTGACCACGGTACAAAGTCGCCACGCCTGTGGAAACGGCGGAAGTGTGACCCGTCTAACAGCCGCGGCACGGCAATTTACGTAGCCTTCCTCCATCTCCGTTGGATTGTCACTGGCCGCCGGCCAGGCAAAACCTGAAGGGTGCTCTTACCAGAGGCCGTTCAGGTTTTTTTTTGCGCCATCACCGAGGTGTCTATGAAAAAAATCAGGTTAACAGGAATAATGAGCGTCACGCTGGCCGCGCTGGCCCTACCGTTCGGCTCGCCGTCCGCCGCCGACCATAGCCGAATAGAAGCCACGTTACAGGCCGACCATCCCGGGCCGCCGATTTCTCGCTACATCTATGGTCAGTTTTCCGAGCATCTGGGACGAGGCATTTATGATGGTATCTGGGTCGGTCCCGACTCGCCTATCCCCAATACGCGCGGCATCAGAAACGATGTGGTCGCCGCGCTGAAAGCCATCAAAGTGCCGGTGGTTCGCTGGCCTGGGGGCTGCTTTGCAGATGAATATCACTGGCGCGACGGCATCGGTCCCCGCGACAAACGCCCGGTGCGTAAGAATAACTGGTGGGGCGGCACGCCGGAGACCAATGCGTTCGGCACGCATGAGTTCTTCGATTTCGCCGAGCAGATCGGTGCGGAGGCGTATATTTCCGTCAATGTAGCCTCGTCCACGCCGACGGAGATGCGCGAATGGATCGAATATCTCACGTCCAAAGACCGGGATAGCCTGGCCAACGAACGACGCGCTAACGGTCGGGACGCGCCCTTTGACGTGCCGTTTATCGGCATTGGCAATGAAAGCTGGGGCTGCGGCGGCAACATGACGCCCGAATACTATGCGAACGAATTACGCCGCTTTGGCGCACTGTTCCATAAAAACGGCACCAACTTCCATAACGATAACGACAATACGGCAATGCGCGTCGGGTCCGGCGCGAATAATGACGACACGAACTGGACCGACGTTGTCATGAAAAACGCCAGCGCGCATCTGGACGCCATTTCTTTGCACTTCTATACCGTGCTCACCGGCGACTGGAAGAACCGCAATCAGGCGTCCGCCACCGGTTTCCCCGATGAACAGTGGAATGCGATTTTCCAACAGACGCTACGCATGGATGACATTCTTCGCCAGCATATCGCCGTCATGGATAAGCGCGATCCGGAAAAACGCATCGGCCTGTTCGTCGACGAATGGGGTACCTGGTATAACGTCGAGCCGGGCACCTACCACGGCCATCTTTTCCAGCAGAATACGCTGCGGGACGGCATTTTGGCGGCCGCCAACTTCAACATTTTTCACCAGTATACCGACCGCGTGCGGATGACCAACATCGCGCAGACCATTAACGTGCTCCAGGCGATGATCCTGACAGCAGGCGATAAAATCGCGTTAACGCCAACCTACTATGCCTACAAAATGTATGTGCCGTTCCAGGATTCGACCGCGATCCCGTTAACGGTGAAAGCCCCTCAGCTGACCTATGGCGGGCGCACATTCCCGGCCTTTAATGTCTCCGCCGCCAGAGGGAAAGACGGCAAAATATACATCGGCGTCGCGAATATGAACCAGCACGCGGGCTACGGTCTGGCCATCAAACTGGGGGCGCTGAACGTGAAAACAGTGTCGGGAGAGGTGCTGACCAGCACGGCGTCGGATGCGCATAACGTCCCCGGTCAGGCTGAAGCCATTCATCCCGAGGTCTTTCACGGCGGCAAAATCGACGGGTCGGTACTGAATCTCACCATCCCCGCGAAATCCGTGGTGGTGGTCAGTCTGGAATAGAAGGTTAACAAGGAAGTGAGACGTCGCGGCAGACAGGACGCTAACCAAGAAAGCCTATTACCGAGGAATACGGTAATAGGCTGCCCTCGGGCACGATAGCGGCCACCCCCGGAGAGTCCTCACGAGGCGGGTAAATATGAACGCCTGAACTCGCCTCAGAGAGAACCGCGAGACCTCTCGCCCTGGATTTACGCCCTTCTCTTCGCAAAGAGGTGGTGAATAAACCTTCGTCTACGTCTCCCAGGGATGAACATCCGCAGGCTTGATGCTTAACTTCACGGTGATAACTGATTTACAGCGATTTGACGGCGTTTTGTCGTCCCAATACCGGCGGCAGCACGTCCCTGTCTATGCAGACATCTATGACCGTGGGAACCGCTTGGTTGATCGCCGTACGTAGCGAGTTTTCCAACTCGGCACGACTCGTGACACTGACACCGTTGGCCCCTAGCGCATGAGCGAACATAGCGAAATCCACCTTTGGAATCACGCAATCCAGCGCCGGATAACCAACCGAGTTCAACCCCTGCCTGCACATGTTGTAGCCGCCATCATTTAATACCACCCAAATCGCCGGGACTCGGTGATGCACTGCGGTACTGATTTCGTTATTCATCAGCATAGAACCATCGCCGATGATGCCGACGGTGACTTTCCCCGACATCGCCAGCCCGACAATGCCGCAGGCATAATGCCCCATGGTTCCCAACGCGGAATTGACCCGATAACGATTGGGCTTTTGAAACTGCAAATATCGGTTTGCCCAAACGTGCGAGTTGCCGGCATCGGACGCCACCAGACAGTCGTGTTCATCAATCGCTACTTTTTGAATGGCGGCCATGACATCGACTGGACTGACCACGCCATCGTTGCTCTTGACCGGGACTTCACGTTGAGATGATTCAAGCGGGTGAAGAGCGGTTGACCGATGAGCAAGAGGCAGCGTTTTTATTTTCTCGTAGACGCCCTGTAGAAAGGTTGTCAGTTCGGCATGGATAACTTCAGTTTCTGGAGGCAGGTTATTTTTAATATCCGCATTTTCCAGGCTGACATAAAAGACTTTAATCCCTTTTATTTTATTTTGGAGATAATGCGCGCTGGATTCCCCCAACCGCGTTCCCAAAATAACCATTGATTTTAACGACAGCTGATTAATGGCAGAAAGAAGTGCTGGCTCATCGCAACCTAAACCGGTGGAGCCCAGGTATAACGGATGGTTTTCAGGGAAGATACCTTTACCACGAGGCGTAGACATAACCGCCGTCTGGGTTTCAATGGCGAGTCGCGTTAATACATCCGACGCGTCGAGACATCCAAAGCCATTCCAGATAATGGCATCGCCCGCAGCCAAAACTTCTGCTATTTTTTGCTGATGCGCGGCCAGAGCGCCCGTATCTTGGCGAACGACCGGTGGGGGCGTATAGGATGATTTTTTGTTGTATTCCTCTTCTGCAATATCTGACTTCTGAATATTGGGAAGAATGAAGATTCCAAGTACATGGCCCTGAGAAACGTTGAAATGATTGATGGCGTCAATCGCTTCACTCAATTTTGCTTTTTCATCGATACACACGACACGATCGAAGTATCCCGAAATCCCTTCTCCTTGCAGGGCAAAGACATCCTCTACCGTCGTTTGCTGCAACCCCCACAATCCATTACTTTGCGCCGTGGTAATCGGGGCGATGAATATTACTTTAGCGCCATCAAGCTTTGCCGTTCGCGCTGCCGTTAATGCGTTGGTGATACCCGGTCCCGCGGTGGTGAAGACGGCGGCAGGCTTGTGATGATACAAGCTGTATTCAGAAGCACAAAACGTCGCGCCAGTTTCATGTCGGCAATGAATGGTTCTGATCGATGACTCTGACAGAGCCTTCCATACGGGGGATATATAAGCCCCTGAAACACCGAAGGCGACATCCACCCCGACAGTCTCTAAATGTCTGACCAGGATTTCCGCCACTGTCTTCTGTGATTTTCCTTCCATAGACGATCCTCATTTGTCGCATAATTTAAACATTACAGAATATATTTCAAAAAAAATAATTAGGCGAGGCGCACTTTATTTATTACCGCTCATCCGTCGCCAATACGCGAGGATAGGTAATAAATGCTGACGACGATCGGGAGATCGCTGAATTCCTCCTTGTTTTCAATAATCTCATTAATGTTGTCGTTTTTTCTTGTCATTAAGAAACCAGATAACTTAATTTTAAGCGAGAAAACAATGCAACAAAAATAACCGGCTGAAACTCATGGTCTAATCCACCCAAAATCTCATAAAGGCGAATATACAAATGAGTCAAAAACAGGAGTCCTCAATATATATATCTATGCCCTAATCATTCAAGTCTAAAGAGAACATAAAATCATGGCTTAATTATAATTACTCATTATTAGCGAAAACCTTTCGTAAAATGCTTAGGCATTGAAACATTCCGCAATCAAAAAAATGAAACAGGCGGAGAATTATTCGTTGTCCCCGATAGCCCAAGCCTAATACTTCTATTTTTCTGATTCACTCACTCCTGCCCGGGCAACATCTACAGAAAAAGGAGCTTAGTCATACAGATGGCTCCGTGTTGAAACCTCGATCATGTGGCTCTGCGACAGTATTGAGGTTGATTGACGTGGTCGATCGCCTATTTAGCCCCTCTGAGGACATCACGCCTTGATTCAGACGACCGCCCCAAAGAAGCGAAGCGCGATGAGAATGCGCACGCATCAAGGCTGACGTCTGTCGGTGAAAAAACTGGGTTTAGCCCAGACTGGGCAGAGGTGAAAAGCACCGAAAGGTGGGATTTAAAGGTTCTAAATATTGGCAAATTCGCCCTCAAAATACGACAAAGTTTCCACAAAAAGGACGTTTTATATGCGCACTGGCTCATCAACCCCAGACGTAGGTTATACCGACGCCGTCGCTTAAAAAAAAAAGATGTTGATGACTGAGTTGCCCATGCTCACCGACGAGATTGCAGTAAACATCGGCATTATTGGCGTGGTGTGACGGCGCGCGAAACCGGGATATAGGGGCAGCAATCCAGGGCAGGTTCCTTTACCGGGGCGGGAGCAGTCCAGGACGGCTTCTCTGAATCCATGAATATCTTCTTAGAAAAAGTCACCACAGCAACATTCAAGAGTATGCGAGAGTATGAAGGCAGCGAAACGGACATCACCGGTCCTCGGGTCCAGAAGTTTACGTTTGACGCTGCCATCAGCGTGAAAACCAAAAACTGTTCATTAACGCGTCTGGTGAACAATGATATTTACTACATGGGGTGCACCGAGAAGGATGCGGCGGCGAAGAGCGTCTAACCCTCTATTTTAACTATATTTTTCATGGAAACAGATGAATACTGAAACAGGCCGCTACTTAACCCCGGTCGAACAGGGAACCGTTTTAAAAGCCTGCCAGGCCGAGGGAAGAAACATCGCCTGATGTAATGCAAAAAGCCCGCTTAAGTTTCCTTAAGCGGGCTTTTCTCAATATGGCTCCTCTGACTGGACTCGAACCAGTGACATACGGATTAACAGTCCGCCGTTCTACCGACTGAACTACAGAGGAATCGTGTGAACGGGGCGCATAGTATCTGGGTCACTCTGGGCTGTCAACGCCAAAATCGCGTTTATATCCCAACTGATTAGCCTCTGTTCAATTCCGCGTTTTTATGCTCAATAGTTATGCGATGAGGCGGCTTTAGCTCCTTTTCGCCAGCGCTGTAGACGCTCCAGTGGCGTCTGTCGGTAGAACCGCGTGAACACGTCATAGACCACGGGAAAACGCTCATAGAGCAGTTCGGGCGCGCTAAAAAAATACTCGGACAGCACGGCGAAACACTCCGCGGGATCGGTCGCAGCATAGGGATCCATACTAGCCCCCTCTTCTCCCACCAGGTCAATCTCCTCCAGTAGTTCGCTCATCGCCCCATGGAGCGCCTGCTCCCACCGCGCTATTTCACGCAGCGGAAGCGGTGGAACGCCGCTGACTTCACGTCCGCCACGCAGATCCAGCTTATGCGCGACTTCATGGATCACCAGATTGAATCCCGACAGATCGAAGGAGTCCTGGATATCCTGTCCGTTGAGCACGATCGGCCCCTGCTCCCAACTTTGACCAGACTGGACGCTCTCCCCCGAGTGGACCAGGCCAATATCGTCCTCCCATTCGTCCGTCACGATGAACGGCGAAGGATAGATAAGGACGTCATGAAAGCTGTCGAGCCAATGGATGCCTAGCTCCATCACGGGGAGGCAAAACAAAAGCGCGATGCGTTGCCGCATCAACGCATCCAACTCAAAATGCTGCAAGGGCACCAGTCGCTTTCGCCGCAGAAACTGCTGCGCGAGGTTGACCAGCTGGCGCCGCTCGCGTTCGTCCAGCGGCGCCAGCAGTGGGATAGACAGTGCTGGCTGCCACGCGGCCCCCTCTTCAGGCGAAGGCGATGAGGTTTTCCAGTGCCACTTCATGCATATTGCTCGCTATGTCGTCACTTAGGTCTAAAGACGTGGATAGGGCTGTTAAAATGCGCCGAAAACGGGCATCATAGTCGCCCTCCGTGGAGAGATGCCGGAGCGGCTGAACGGGACGGTCTCGAAAACCGTTGAGGGAGTCATCCCTCCGAGGGTTCAAATCCCTCTCTCTCCGCCATCATTCAAGCAGTTATCCCAATCCCTTTCTGTGATAAAAATCCCGCGGAGTTAGTCCGAAAAAACCGGCGCATCGTCTCTAACGAAGCTACGCCGGCTCTTTCTGCTTATCAAGGCTTGGTTAATCGCAGTTACTGCGTACGCCACAGCCGGTACTGGCCCCAGATACCGACTTCCGTCAGATATTCCTGCTCGGTGCCGTCGGCAAGCACATCCACGGTCCGTCTCATACCCATTGACGCTACTGTGCACTCGTTACTCACTCTCAGTTTGTGCAGGCCGTTATTCAGATAGGCGGTGACGTACTGATTTTGTCTTAACAACGCAATTTCTTTGCCATCAACCGCGACCACGAACTTACAGTGACCGCCACTCCCGCTACCGATAAACTGTTTATTTCGAGTCACGGTCACTTTGGTCTGCTTGACCTGATTATTTGGCGTGATGATGGTTTGATCCAATATATATTCTGCAGGGCCATGCGGTCTGGAACATCCACTCAATATTAATACGAAAAATAGAAAAAATAGTTTTTTCATTATCATTTACCCAACATAGATGGAGAGCAGTTCATGCGCTGCTCTTATTAAGGATTTATTATTGAAGCCTATCGCAAGAGTGCAAAAAGACTTTATTGCGCTTGAGGTGTTAACTGGGCATTGGCGGCTTTGGGGTGAAGCGTATACATACCGCCGTTGAAAGGATCCACCAGCAAGTAGCCGATAAGACCGCCAAATAACAGGTTCCCGCCGATATACCATCCGTTCGCAGATGATCGAACAGGCAACGTCAGCGGCTGATAACTTTCTTTTGTGAATGTAATTAGGTAGTTTTTCCCACCAAAATAATGTCCGTTAGATTTATCCAGAACTACGTTTTGAGGCGTATTACCGGTGACGACGACTTGCCCGGTTTCATCCTGTATCGAGAATTTTGCGCCAGTGGGATGACTATCAACGTTGACCACCTGAGATCGTTCTCCAACGATAGTTGCGCATCCAGAAAGTAATATTGCTGCAGATAAAGCAAAGACTGCTAATTTTTTCATTTGCGAATGACTCTTTAACTGGTTTTATATTTAGCCTGTGTTGGCTAAAAAATATTACCAAATATTTCATGGCGAGTCATCCTAAAGCGTCACTGATATTTATTCACAATGGCGGAGGGAGTGGAAAATAATTATTGCGATATGAATCCAGCCATGATCATATTTCACAAAGAGTTCACTATGATAATTTGCGCAATTTATCGCCATTGCGTTTTCTTACAGCACCGTTAATTCCTCTTATTCCGCCTGAATCGCTCATTGTTTTACCGCATCGACGTTTGCATTGAATACAGTAACGAATTCATCCCGGCCGCCGCATTATAACAGTAACGCTTTTAGCCTTGTCGCGCTCATAGGTCGTCCATAGTACCAACCTTGTCCCACGGCGTCCTGGCAATGTTCTTTGACATAGGCGGCCTGTTCGGCCGTTTCAATCCCTTCGACAATGACGCAGGTCTTCAGCATCGACGTCATCGTAAACAGTAAATCCACCATGCGGGCGTTGACGGAGTCGGTGCCGATGGCTTCGGTAAACATTCGGTCGATCTTCAAGGCATCAAACGGCAGGCTGGAGAGATACGAAAAATTAGAGTAACCCGTACCGAAATCGTCGATGGCAATACGATATCCCTGCGCACGCAGCTCTGATAACCTTTTCGCCAGCGTCGCATAATTGGCCGTCGAACGCTCCGTGATCTCCAGAATAATTTGTTTCGGCGTCACACCAAAATGCGCGACCTGCTCATTCAGGTACGTCTGATAATCGGTGTCCAGAACGTCGGAGATATCCAGATTGATGCTGAGGTAAAACTCCGGGTTACTTAATAAAACGCTTTGCATCTCGGCAATCGAGCGCTGGGTGATATGCCGCGTGATATCACCGATAATTCCTTGTTTTTCCGCTATGGGGATAAAGACGTCGGGAGACACGAGCTGCCCCTGTTTATTTGTCCACCGGGCCAGTGCTTCGACGCCGATAATTTTTTCATCATTAAGATAAATGATCGGCTGGTAATTCACATGAAGCTTTTTACGGCTGACGGCCAGACGCAGCTGTTTGGTCATAGAACGATTAATGTCGAGCAACAGAAAAATAACCAGCGTCAGCGAGCCGCCTAATATAGCGCCCAACAACGAGATAGCCGAGATCATATAGGCAGGCATCTGTAATACGCCGGAGGCGCTCAGCCGCGCATGAATACAGATTTCATACAGTTTACTGCACAGGTAAGACTGGCGATATTGAGCGAGCCAGGAGCTTTCATAGCGGGTCGGCGTCACGCTTTTATTGCCAAAAGTCTGAAACACGTGGCTATCGTCCGCCGACGTTAACACCGCGCCGTAACCTTTCAGGGGATAAGAAAAGCTACGAAAGGCATCGGGCGATGTGAATACCACCACGTTTTTGCGGCTGGCGATATCTGTCTGAATGCGGGGATCAAAGAGGCCTCTTACGGCGGTCCAAAGCTGGGTGCCGTCCATTTTTTGAACGTCTGTTTCAGGTAGCGTGATGGGCGTTGACAGCACGCCTCGCCCGGCGGTACATAACAATTCGCCGTTCTGTATTCGGCCGAGGTCGATAATATAGCGGTATTTATAAACCATGTAGCGAAGCTGAAATAAATCATCTTCAGAGCAGAGAGGATACTTCAATGCGTAGGCTTCATTGATCGCGGTATTGGATTCCGTGACGACGTCATCGGAACGCTTCATTATGGCTTCGGCAAAATCTTGCAATTTTTTTTGATCGTTTTTTGCTATCACCCGCTGGCTCAGGAGCAACAAAATCAATATCCCCCCCATAATCCCAGCGACAACCATCGCTAGTATCATTTTATTGATTGACTTCATGTTGACTTCCCCGGCCTTGATAAATCCCAACTCGTCGCCCTTTAATCGGCATCACTTCATGGAAGTTTATTGATATATCTTTAAATCAATCCCGCGAATATCACTGTTGATGTCGCGTATTTACGGGAAATTTCCAATTTCACCGCATATCTTCACGACATATTGACCAAACGTGATCAAACGTCACAGCCGATATACTTATCAGGACAGGGGGAGTGACGCGAGGCAGCCGATGCCTCGCATGCTTCAGACTAGAGATACAGCGATGGCTCGCCCGCCGGACGCGTTTTGAAACGCCGATGCAGCCAAAGATATTGCTCCGGCGCCTTCATGATTTCACGTTCTATAGCCCGATTGATATAGGCCGCGGCGGCCAGGCTATCGTCATAGGGATAGTGCTCGAGCGCCGGGGAAACGACTAGCTGATACCCCTGCCCCGCCGGTTTACGAATGACGACGGCGGTCACCAGTTTGGGCTGAGCCAGACGCGCGATGGTGAAAGTGCCGTTTGAGGTCGCCGCCTTCTCTACGCCAAAAAACGGGACGAATACGCTGCCTTTCGGCCCGTTATCCTGATCTGGCGCGAACCACACCGTGCCACCGCGTTTGAGCGTGTGTACCATGCTGATCAGATTTTTGCGGTTCACCAGCACATTGCCCGACCGGGACCGCCCCCACTTCTGCACTCGTTCCAGAATGGCGCTGTTGTGCGGACGGTACATAACCATCATCGGTTTACAGAGGCCGAGAATACGGAAATGCAGCTCCAGCGTCATGAAATGTACGCCGATCACCATGACGCCTTTGTGCGGATCCTGCGTGTTATACAAATGCTCCAGTCCGATGATGTCGAACCATTTTTTTATGCGTTTATCCGGCCAAAACCAGGCCATCCCGGTTTCCAGCAGCGCAATGCCGAGCGACGAAAAATGCTCGGTCAATTTGATTTGTTTCTGGCGCTCGTCAATGTCAGGAAAACACAGTTCAAGGTTACGCCGGGCAATGCTGACCCGTCGTTTCAAAAAACGCATAGAACGCCGCCCCAACCAGTCGCCAAGACGCACCAGCAGGGGATAAGGCAATAGCACCAGCAGATACAACACCGCCAGACCAAACCACAGCGGCCAATGTCTGGGGTGCGCGTAACGGACGAAAAAGGGCAGTCTAGAGCGGGTCACCATAAACGCTATATCCTTCACGATCAGAACATGACAACATCATTGAATATCGGTGGCTCCAACAACTCGGACCTCTCGGTACAGAACCATCGCGTTGCATCATCGAATGTTTTGACAGTCCTGCAAGATGTTAATTCCGAGCTGAATGCGCGCAACGACACATTTCATACAACGGTCAAATAAGCCGTGGTGGCAGAAGGGAAAACACGCGCGGAGTTGTTCTGCGCGGTAGAAAGCTCAGCTTAGGTCACGACCCCACGTTGCTGAGTGATTAACGTAAGGACAGGAGAGAATGTGGGCCGCAGGAAATCCACGGCCCAAGGAAGGCGGTTCGGGCGATTAAGGTTTTAGTACGGATTCAAGCTCCGCCATTTTCGGACCATAAGGCGCGCGCATCCGCAGATTGTATTCGCCGCCGTGGCTCTGCACCACCACCGCTTTGGCATGACTAAAGCGGCGGAAGCCGTAGATGCCATGATAGGCGCCCATGCCGGACGCGCCCACGCCGCCGAACGGCACGCTTTCGATTGTGGCCTGCGTCATGATGTCGTTCACCACCAATGCGCCGGACGTCGTGCGCTCGCTGAATTCACGCTGACGCACCGGGTCCTGACCAAAGTAATAGGCCGCCAACGGACGCGGATGCGCGTTGATATAGGCAACAGCTTCTTCCGGATTAACGTAGGTTTTCAACGGTAGAATCGGTCCGAAAATTTCTTCCTGCATAACCAACATATCGTCAGTCACGTTTAACACTACCGTTGGCGGCAGCTTACGCTGCGGAAGTGCGACGCCCGATTCACCTTCAGCGGAAAGTTCGATGATCGTGGCCCCTTTTTCACGCGCATCGGCCAGCAGCTGCTGCAACCGCTGAAAGTGACGATCGCTGATGATGCCGGTGTAATCGGGGTTATCCGACAACGTTGGGAACGTTTCAGCGATAAAGGCACGCGCATGCGTCACAAATGCATCGCGAGCGGACTCTGGCAGCAGCACATAGTCCGGCGACATGCAGATCTGTCCGGCGTTAAACGTCTTGACCGTCATCACGCGCTCGGCCGCCGTCTGGATATCGGCATCGGTATCGACCATCACCGGTGACTTTCCGCCCAGTTCCAGCGTCACAGGCACCAGATTCTCCGCGGCCGCTCGCATGACGTGACGGCCGACGCTGGTGCTGCCGGTGAAGATCAGGTGATCAAAGGCCTGCGCGCTAAACGCCTTGCCGACGTCCGCATCACCCAGCACGGTCGTCACTTCCAGCGGGTCGAAGTAACGCGCGACCAAGTCCGCCAGCCGTTCAGCCGTGCGCGGCGTTAGCTCAGAAGGCTTGATCAACGCACGGTTACCGGCGGCAAGGACGCCCGCCAGCGGACGAAACGCCAGATTCAGCGGAAAGTTCCACGGACTGATAATGCCGACCACCCCAAGCGGTTGATATTGCACGCGCGCGTGCATACCCGGCCCCGGCGCGGGTTGTTCGTCAGGCTGCATCCACTGAGCCAGATTTTCGCGGGCGTAGTTCAGCGAGTTCACGGTTCCCAGAATATCCGCCATGACGGTCTGATAAGGGCTACGGTGGCCGTAGTCGGCGCGAACCGCCGCTTCCAGCTCCTGATGATGGCGAGTCAGCAACTGAATGGCGCGCTCAATACGGTCGCGGCGCAATTCACTACTGGCAGGCCCGTCCTGCACGTGCGCACGTTTCATGTCTGCGACGGTGGCGGCCAGAGAGGCCGCAGTTAATGAAGAACTCATGATTCACTCCGAAATAAAAATGCGGGTTAGGCCAGCTGCTTGAGCAAAGCCTGGGCGACCCCTTCTGAACTCGCCGGGTTTTGGCCCGTGGTCAGGAGGCCGTCGGTGACAATATGGGGCTGCCAGTCGGCGCCTTTTTCATAGCGCCCGCCCAACTGCTTAAATTCGTCTTCAATCAGGAACGGAACCACCTCAGTCAGCTGTACCGCGGCTTCTTCGCTATTCGAGAATCCGGTTACTTTGCGGCCTTTGATCAGCGGTTCGCCGTCGGCACTGCGAACGTGACGCAACGCGCCAGGCGCATGGCAGACCAGCCCCAGCGGTTTCCCTGCACGGTCGAACGCTTCAAGCAGCGAGATGGAGTCGGCACTTTCCGCCAGATCCCACAGAGGCCCATGTCCGCCGGGATAGAACACCGCGTCGAAGTCGGCCACATTGACTTCAGCCAGTTTCGCCGTACAGCTCAGCGCGTTCTGAGCGTCCGTATCCTGCCTAAAACGTTCTGTCGCGGCAGTCTGCGCTTCCGGTGCGTCGCTGACCGGATCCAGCGGCGGCTGCCCGCCCTGTGGGGACGCCAATGTGATTGCCGCACCCGCATCCTTGAAGACGTAGTAAGGGGCCGCAAACTCTTCCAACCAGAAACCCGTTTTCTTGCCGGTATTACCAAGGCGATCGTGCGACGTTAATACCATCAGAATGTTCATACAAGACTCCTAAAAAGAGGATAAAGATACGCCGCTAACCTTTTCGGCGTCCTTAAGGCCCCCTGCGGGGGGAAGTAATAATTCGGTAGTTATCAATGCCTGGTACAACGGCGCTTTATCCTTGCCCAGCTTGGACAATAGCGCGGCGCCCAGCCACAGCTGATACAGCGTTTGCGCAGTTTCCGCAGGCGGCAGGGACAATCGTAACGAACCATCCGCTTGCCCCTCGCCCACCGTCTCGGCGATACGCGCCACCAGGTGTGACACGCCGTCGCACAATGTCCGCCGCATAGCTTCGGAGAGATCGGCGACCTCCGCAGCCAGCTTGACCACCAGGCAGTGTTCAGCCCAGCCGCCCAGCAGCGGATCGTCTATCCACGCGGTCCAGTAACGCATTAATCGCTCGCGACCGCTTCCCGACTCTGCGCTGAGCAGCGTATCCAGACGCTGCTGATATTCATTGACATAATCCGCGAGCAATTCGCAACCGAACTGCTCTTTGGAAGCAAAGTAGTGATAGAACGATCCCTTAGGCACGTGGCAGGCATCCAGAATCGCTTTGAGGCCGACGCCGACAAAACCCTGACGCAACACCAATAAACGGCCGGTATCGAGGATTTGTTGACGGGTCTGTTTCGTCTTGCTTATCGAAGTCATAACACTAAGTTAACATTAAATAGACCGGTCGTCTAGTGATGAGTGGAAGTGAACTGAGAGGGGCGGATACCAGCGGACAAAGCGCCTGCCGGCTATACGCGTTAGGTTTCTGAACACAGGCGGAGTACCGCGGAAGATAGGTGGGCAACGCCAGATGATGGCAAAGGGCAAGGAGCAAATAGGCTTTGGGCTTTGGGCTTTGGGCTTTGGGCTTTGGGCTTTGGGCTTTGGGCTTTGGGCTTTGGGCTTTGGGCTTTGGGCTTTGGGCTTTGGGCTTCGGGCTTCGGGCTTCGGGCTTCGGGCTTCGGGCTTCGGGCTTCGGGCTTCGGGCTTCGGGCTTCGGGCTTCGGGCTTCGGGCTTCGGGC
>NZ_FNQS01000011.1:0-141562 GCF_900107885.1 Lonsdalea quercina
AATATACCGGCTCATCGTGTTGTGCGTATTCTGGAACGATTAAGCGCAGAACGAGGCTACCCGGCTTTTATACGAAGTGACAATGGGCCAGAACTCACTGCCGTTGCTTTAGCCGAATGGGCAGAATGACATGGTGTGAAACTCGATTTTATTCAGCCAGGCAGGCCGATGCAGAATGGATTTATTGAGCGATTTAACAAAACGCTACGAACAGAAATACTCGATAGGTATCTGTTCAGAACACTGTCAGAAGTCCGCGTGCTAACAGAAGACTGGCGCACAGAATATAACGAAGAACGCCCGCATAGCTCACTGGGTGATATGCCACCCGTTATCTATGCGAGGCAAACATTGGCCGGAGATCCTCACTGGCGGTGGTACTAAAAAACGGAGGGACTACAGGATTATTTACGCATTAAGCGAAATGCTGCATTCGCTTAATGACATCACAGTAAGAGCGGCCATGTTCACTTCTACCAAGCCTTTCTTCTGTTTACCCTTCGGTTGATGAGCAATTTTCCATACTCAATCAGGTTTCAAGCGGTTTCTTTGTTGATTCCAGTGCGGCGGCAGTACTCATCTAACGGCAGGTACGGCTCAGGGAAGATAATTGTAATGTTAGGACACATAAGGCAAACTCTCGTTCAGCACCCACACGGCAACGTGGGGCAATAATTGGTACATCACGAAAACAGGAGAAAGGCCATTTTGTATTTTACTGATTTTCAATAAATTAATTTGTTAATTCGATATTGGGATTCGTGATGCAAAAAACCACCTTTGGCCTTAGCTTGGAAAGTGGCCCCATTCTAGACAGGGTGATCACTGCGTATGGCTTTACCTCAAAGATGATGCTTGTTGAGCATCTTGGCACGGCAGCCAGTAGCCTTTCAGGCCGTTACAAACGCGGTGGATTTCCTGCAGATAGAGTGGTGAGGTGTATGGCGGAGACAGGTGCAAGCCTTGAATGGCGTGTAACCGGAAAGGGTGAAAAGCTCGACCAAACAGAATCAAATCTTCTTGAGATACCACGGCAAAAAATTGTCGACGGCCAGCTTTATGAGGCGGGTGTTTACATGTTTGATAAAGCCTCTTTTTTACGCGGTAACCTGCTGCCGACCAAACCCGCTTGCGTAATTGAAGGCGATTCTCAATACATCATTGAGCAGCACTTCCCGGAAATTTATGACGATACCTGGCTGGTAAAGATCGAAGGTAAAGCAAGTATCCGCATATTGACGCGTATACCTGTTAAAAAAGTACGCGTCAGCGGCGTTGGGGTTTCTTTCAATTGCTTAATCGAAGATATAAACATTCTTGGCAGAGTTGCATTAACCATAAAATAATCAAGGAATGAAAATGATTGACTACAAAACAGCATCAAAAGAACAGCTGAAAGCAGAAATGAAACGACTGAGCTCTGTCGTATCGGATGTGCCGTTCGCTACCAAGAAAGAGTTTTTCCATCTTCCTGAAATACTAAGCGAAGGTGAAACACCTTTAGCGGTAGCAACTGGAATAATGGATGGCAACACATGGTTAATTACGCTGACAAATAAGCGTGTCATATTTTTAGATAAAGGCATGCTCTATGGGGTTAAGCAGATCGATGTCAACCTAAGTAATATCGTCAGTGTGGGAGGAAAGACAGGAATACTTCTAGGTGAAATTCTCATTTCTACTAGCGGCCAGAATTACACTATAAAAAACGTAATGAAAGCATCTGTTATCCCTTTTACAAACTTGATAAACGAAACCCGTAATAACCAAAGAGAACCATCACAAAAGCCGCAGCAGCCTACTGAATCATCGATTTCTTTTGATGAAAAAATAGAAAAAATCAAAAAATTGGCTGCAATGAAAGAAGACGGAATTTTGACTGACGAAGAATTTCAAATACAAAAACAGCGTATTCTGAACGATTAAATGCGTGTTGTCGCTGAGAATCCCGAGCTAATAGAGCAATTCGTGCCAGCTAACAAGGCCCTGATCGCAAAAGGGCGATCTCTCTATGCAATACCTTCAGAGCAGTTAGGGAAAAGAGCTGTATGTAGGTTCTTCATATTGAACGTATCGTTAACGGAGGGGCTGTTTACGACATGGATAAAATATTTATCGTTACGCAAAAACTGCCTGGCATGATTCATTCCAAGAGGGGAATATGACAACCATATATCAAAACTTGAATGACTATACGCAGGATGATTTCCTTCAATTCGTTAAGGATATTGTGGGGGCGAATTCATCAACTAAAGATGAACATTATGCTTGGGTTCGTCACTTCGAACTGCGTGATCCGGACTTTACCCCACCAATGCACACAACACCTCACCACGACGTTGCCGTAAAGAGAGCGTGAGAATAAGAACGTGGCGCGCAACCCTATGCCCTCCGAGTTAAATAAACATCTTCATAATAACAAGGGAAAGTTTCCGGCATAACGGAGAAAAAAACGGGCATAGACCTTGCGATACATTGAGGCCAATTATTAATTCGTCACCTCTCTCATCTTATTTAATTAAGGTATCTTTTGACACCGTTTCATTATTAACTGACTGATATATCGCAAGCCATCATGAATTAAATAATGGAGGGAACAGGATAATGTATCCTATAGTCATCCAGACGCATCAACGTCACATTATCTAAGCATATTGATTAATGAACTATCTTAACTATTTCCACCTCAATACTTTATAAAATAACATTCCCCCACCCTATGCAGAGCAGGAAAGCCGCCAGCCCGCGCATAACAAGAAACAATCGGAGGAAGTTGTAGCGCTAATTTCACACCTAAATCCAGTTTTTTCAACCAGAAAAAACCAGAAAACCAGCATCTAAAATCAAAAAAATAGACTTATACGATACATTAAAATTAATCATCTTCTAAATTTGGCTTAGGAGCCAAAGCCCCTATAATTTAAGTCAATATATCTAAATAAAACAGGAGAAGTGGGTAAATTCATTCAGCCAATAATGAATCCATGGTTATTAATAATCTGCCATTTAATTGATTAACGTCCATCATCGCTTGCCATTATTAATAACAAGCGCTGTAAATTTCAATTACCCTACCTATATATGTCTCTTTGTCATAAGGATACATATAAAGAAGTGGTCACCTATGACTGAGGAATAATATGAAAACAGTACGTTCTCTTGCTCTTTCCCTACTGAGCACTGCGCTGACTTTGTCTGTTGTTGGCGCAGCTCATGCGGCTACGGGGTCATTGACCGGTGAGATCGGCGTTCAGCTGACCATTGGTGAAGGTTGTACGGTTTCCAACAATAATTCGTCCAGCGGAACGAACGAATGGGGAACCTTGAACTTTGGTGAATACGCCGACTTGACCAGCGCCGTCAACGGTACCGTTATTGGGAAAGATGGCAGTAGCACCGTGTCCATCACCTGCAGTAATGGCCTGTCCCCTTCCCTGGCTTTAGATGGCGGCCTGTATGGTACTTCCTCGGTACGTAATCTGTCATCCAACGGGGGCAGCACCGTCATTCCTTACCACCTGTACTCCGACAGCGGCCGTAGCTCCGAAATCGCGATTAACGGCTCTCTGTCCCTGAATGCCGACGGCAGCGCGCAAAGCATCCCGATTTATGGCCGTATTTCTCCTTCGGATCAATCGACTACCGCGCCCGCATCCGGTACCTATACAGATACAGTGACCGCGACACTGTCTTGGTAACACCTGTAACCAGGGAGAGACGCATTGAGATTCATTGTTGTAGCAAGTTTGGGAAAGCGTTTATGGCAGTGGATGCCACTTCTCACCAGCCTGTTCGTTTCTCCCTGTACCCCGGCCAGCAGCGTCAGCAAACAGTTTACGGTAGCGGCGGTCATTGATAGCGGTTGCGTCTTCGGTAACAGCGCCACAACTTCGACCACCAGTTTAGGCACCTTGAACTTCGGCGAAAGGGCCGTTTTGGATAGCAATATTGACGTTACCAGCACCAGCGGCGGCGGCTCCATTGTCGTAACTTGCACACCTGGGCTCGCCATCAGTATCGCGATGGACTACGGGGTTAATGGCGGAAACAGTTCGTCACGCTACATGGTAGGTAGCAACAGCAGCGACACCATTGCCTATCAGCTCTATCAAGATGCCGGACGCAGCGTCGTCTGGGGAACCGGCTCCCTGGCCTATGGTGTTTCCTCCTTTCCCAGCGGTACGCAAAGTTATCCGGTCTATGGCCGTCTGTTTTCATCCACGAACCAACCTGCGGCGGGCACATATACGGACACGGTGACTGTGACACTTACCTATTGAAAAAATTGAATAAAATGGAAAAAATACTTACAAAATGGCATGTGGCGCTCCTTGCAGTTTTACTCGGTTTATTCACCGCTTCCGCACTCGCAGCCAGCTCCGTACTGGTCTGGCCGATTTATCAGGTTATCGAGTCGGATGAAAAGGGATCCGCCCTCTGGCTGGAAAACCGCGGTTCATCTGCGGTGACGCTACAGATCCGCGTTCTGGCCTGGCAACAACAGGACAGCAAAGATCGCTACGCGAATCAGACCGATGCTATCGCCAGCCCACCGTTCGCCACCGTGCAGCCTAATCAACGTCAGATGATCCGGCTCATGAAAACGATCGCCGTCGCGCCGCAGACCGAACGCACCTATCGCATCGTGATTGATGAAATCCCGACGCTCAACACCGCCGGTAAAACCCAGTCGGGGCTGAAGCTGCAGATGCGCTATTTGTTGCCGTTATTCATGACCGGCGACGGAGTCAAACTTAAACAGCCTAAAAATAAACATCCCGACGACTCGATGTTAACTCACCCTTTACTCAGCTGGCGCCTCATCCACAAAGGCGAACACACTGAGCTTGCGATCAAAAATAGCGGCATCGTCCATGCGCGGCTGAGTAATACCTTCTTTGGCGATAAGCCACGCGTGACCAAATCGTCGATTTCGCTGGCTCAGGGCTTTTTCACTTATGTGCTGCCGGGCCAGGAGGTTCGCTGGCCGCTGCCTGCCAATAAACGCCCCGCGATGAATAGCCATCTCTACGCTCAATTAGCCGATAACCACCAGCCAACGCTCATCAGCCCCGCGCCTTAATGAGGGAAGAGAATGCTTATTTTATGCCATGGATATCGGCTGCGGCGCCATATTGAGGTCATATCCTTCTTCATTTTAGCCTATGGTGCTCCGGCGATGGCGGCGCAAGAATATGGCGATTTGCCCAAACCGCCCCAGACTGCGCCCGCGGTCGAGAACACTACGTATTACCTGACGTTGATTGTGAACGGTGTATCGGACCGTCAGGTGGTTCCGGTGCAGTACATTCGCGGACATTTCTCTGTGGAGTCCGGCGTTTTGGCGAAAAACCACATACATACCGGAACGCAACGTTCCGGCTGGGTCGACGTTAACGCGCTTCCCGAGGTGAAGGTTTATTATGACGCCGGCAACCAGTCGCTGAATCTCACCGTCCCACTAGAGTGGCTGCCAGAGCAGTTGGCCAATAGTGGGGAAATGATTGAGGAGACGAAAGCGCAAAGCACGCCCGGCCTGGCGTTCAACTACGATGCGTATTACTTCAAGGGCTATCAGTCCTCGCAAAGCGTGACCACCTGGCTGGAACAGCGGCTGTTTAACGATTACGCCCTCATTTCCAACACGGGGACCTATTCTCACTATTTCGGCCACACTCAAACCGACGGCGGCAACAAAGGATATCTGCGCTACGACACCTTTTGGCGCTACAACGATATCGACGGTATGCATACCTTTCAGGCAGGGGATTTCATCAGCAACTCCCTGACCTGGAGCAATTCAGTGCGTATGGGAGGAGTGCGGTTTAGCCGCGATTTCGCAGTGCGCCCGGATATCGTCACTTACCCGTTGATTCAGTACGCCGGGGCGAATCCGTTGCCGAGTACGGTGGATCTGTTTATTAATGGCTACAAGGCCAGCAGTACCTCGCTGAATTCCGGGCCTTTTACGCTGACCAACGTCCCGTATATCAATGGCGCGGGCGAAGCGACGGTCATCACTACCGATGCGCTGGGACGACAGGTTTCCACCAGCGTCCCCTTTTACGTCTCCAATACCTTGTTACGTAAAGGGCTGGATGACTTCGATGTGTCCCTCGGGATTTTGCGCCGCAACTATGGCGTGAAAGATGCGGATTACGGTCAGTCGGCGGCCAGCGGCATTTATCGTCGCGGCCTGACTGACTGGCTGACGTTGTCTAGCCATCTGGAAACCTCGGAAAATCTGCTACTCGGCGGCGTTGGCGGCGATCTCGCCATCGGTCATTGGGGCACGTTGAGCAGCGCCTACAGCCATAGTCAAGACAATGGTCAGGGCGAGCAGTTCGTCGTTGGCTACTCCTATTATGCAAATACGGTGGGGATTGCGGCTCAACACGCCGAGCGCAGCGTCAACTACCAGGATTTAAGTGTGGCCTCCAGCGGTGGACATCTCAGCAAACAGTCCGATCAGATGACGTTCAGTACAACGCCTTTTGGGCTTGGCAACGGCACGCTAGGGTTAGGCTATTTCGATATTCGTGCGCATGACGACACCCGAACCCGTCTGGCTAACCTCTCCTACAGTTGGTCCATTTGGGACAAAGCCAGCATGTATTTCTCATTGAATAAAAACATCGGGGGTCACGGCTACGGCGCACTCCTGCAAATGATCGTTCCGCTGGACAACGGTATCTCAGCTACCGCCAGCGTTCAGAAAAACTCGATGGACGAATATACCGAACGCGTGTCGATGACGCGCACTACGCCGACAGAAGGCGGAGTGGGCTGGAACGTCGCCTACTCGGGCGGCGACAGCCACGATCAGCAGGCCAGCCTCACCTGGAAAACACAACGGGCGACCTATCAGGCGGGCCTGTACGGCGCAACCTCGGCTTACAACTACTGGGGCGATCTCAGCGGTTCTGTGTTGTATATGGACAACACGTTTTTCGCAGCCAACAGAATTAACGACGCCTTTATCGTCGTCAGCACCGACGGCTACCCCGATGTTCCGGTCAAATATGAAAACCAGCAGGTAGGCACGACCAGTAATACCGGTCATATCCTGGTTCCCTGGGTCAGCGCCTATTATCCGGCCCGAGTCGAAATCAACACGCTAGAACTGCCTTTGGGCATTGATGCCCCTGAGACCGAACGACGCGTGGCCGTTAAGGAAGGCAGCGGCGCGCTGGTCAGATTTAGCGTCCGACAGGTCCATTCGGTCAACCTTAATCTGGTGGACGATAAGAAAGCGGCGTTACCGGTGGGTTCTTACGTCACGGATATCGTCAGCGGACAAACCGCCATCGTCGGCTATGACGGTCAGGTATTCATGGAACAGGTCAAGCCGCACCTCAAACTGCGCGTTCAGCGTTCAGACAGCGGTACCTGTGTATTGAATATCGATTTGCCGGATAACAAACCCGGCATCGTTATTCTGGGAGAGAAAGTGTGTACAGCTACGGAAATGAGGGCGGCTACCGCGCCCTCGAGGGATAAATAACATGACTATGTTTCGGTTACTTATGATGCTGCTTTTAGGGACGTCGGGACTGTCCACCGCCTATGCGGGCTGCAGCTCGTCATCCAGCAGCTCGTCATTCGGCTCCATCAGTTCATTTACGCTCGCCAGCACCGCGCAGACGGTGGAATCCGGTAGCGGGTTTTCCTGCTCCGGCAGCCTGCTCTCGCTGATCAGCACCAACACCGTGACCGCCACTATTTCGTCGACCAGCAACGCCTCTGGCTCCACGCCGCAGATGTATAACGCCAGTACCGGCGAGTACATCCCCTACACTATTTGCCAAGACTCCGGATGCAGCGCCACCTACCCGATAGGGAATACCATCAAATGGAGCAGCACCACGCTGCTCGGGTTGCTGGGGCTGTTCAACTCTAGCGACGGGACGTTGCCCATCTATCTGAGGACGTCGACTGGCGCCAATGTGGCCGCCGGTACCTATACCGATAACATCACACTGTCCTGGTACTACAAAATTTGCTTTGTCGGAGTGCTGGGCATCTGCGCCTATACCACAGGGACGGACACATCGGTCGTCCCGGTCTCCATGGTCGTCACCAACGACTGCTATATCGACAGCGCGCCGGACGTTAACTTCGGCACCCAGGCGCTTCCCAGCAGTTTTTCCACCATCAACAATGCGCTTAGCGTACGGTGTACGCGCAACGCCACCTACACCGTCGGCCTCTCCAGCATTAACGCCGGCAGTGGTAATTGGCGCCAGATGAACGCGCTCATCAACGGCTCCACCTACTCATTGCAATATCAGTTCTACCGATCGGACGGCACCGAATGGACCAGCGAGAATAATTACGGAGCGACGGGATCGGGGGATTCGCAAAACATCAGCTACACCGCGAAAATCAACCCGAATCAGAGCAATGTACCGGCGGGCGCGTACAGCGACACAGTTACCGTGACGGTGACCTATTAGCCAGGCAAAGACAGACGGACCCTGTCCGCCTGGCCTCATCAACTATTGGCCGGGGTGCTGCTCCAACCATTTTTGCATCTGTTCAATTTCCGGCTGTTGCGCCTTGATGATGTCTTCCGCCAATTTACGCAGCTCGGGATCTTTGCCGAATCGCAGCTGTGTTTTCGCCATCGCGATCGCGCCTTGATGGTGTGCGATCATGCCTTGCGCAAAGGCGGCATCCGGGTTCTGGGTCGACATGCTTTTCATCATATCGCGATGCATGTTTTCCATATCTTGCTGATAAGCCTGCTCAAAACCCGTTGAATCCGTGGAGTTGTGGTTACCGTCGTGCATGCTTTCAGCCGCCAACGCACTTAACGGAGCCAGAAGAAAACCCACTAACAGCCAGTGACGATGTTTCATGATCTAGGACCTCATCATAGTAGGAGAAAGAAAAACGTATCCCCTGTCTTCGGGGGAAAGGTCAAGGCGCACCGGGCGAAAATGTCGTCGGCAGCGCGAAAAAAACGCCGTCTCGCGGATCAAGCGTAAGACGACAGGCAAAAAAAACCGCCGAGTGACGAAAAAGTCACTCCGGCGGTTGACGAGCCGATGATTACTGTTCGGCTTTAGGCGCGTCATCAGGCTTAGGCGCGTGTTCGCCTTTAGCCAGACGTTTTTCAAAGTTCGCGTTGAACTGTTTTTTCTGTTCCGGCGTCAGCACGTTATAAATCTTGTTCTGCGTTTCGAGATGCTTCAGCGTACGCGCTTTGCTGGCCTCTTCCATCTTATCTACCACGCTTTCTGCTTTGGCCGCATCGAAGCTGTCAGCAGCGATGACGTCGTGCATTGCGGTGCGGTCTTCCGGCGCCGGGCGAGGCGCATCCTTACGGGCGCTCTCCATGATCTCGTGAATTTTCTGCTTTTGATCTGCGGTCAGGTTCAGGCCTTTGAACATCATGCCATGTTCCATTCCCTTATCCGGGCCGTGATGCTTCATCATGTGCTCGCCATGCGGCTTCGCCGGTTTAGTCTCTTGTGCGTTAGCAAAGCCAGCCGCGCCAAAAGCCAGTGCGGAAGCAATCACGATAGCGGTTAATTTAGACATAGACTCCCCTCATATATGGTTTACCAGCATTAACGCTGTTCATCATTCGTTGTCAGGGATGAGTATAGGTCACAGAACTTAAGGTAATGAGAGCAAGGGTAAAACTTTGAAAGGAGAATCGGCGAGAAAACCGCCATTTGTGGGCAAAGCGATAAAATTACGTAAGAAAAAATGAAGATTAACAGAATGATGCAAGGATAAAGGAGAGTGCCTGACGCCTCTCCTGTTCCCGGTCAGGGCAAAGACTGGCAGAACGCCTCGGCGTCTTTGGCCAGCGCATCGATATGGGTACGGATCACATTGACCTTCTGTAGCAGAGGATTGCGCTCCGGCGACGCGCTAACCGAATTCATCCGCGCCACCAGCGTTTCTATCTGCTCTCTCAGTTCCGCTTCCTGCTCCTGGGCCAGCGTCAATTGCGCATTGAGCTGTTGAACGTGCTCGCGCCAATGCTGCTGCTGTTGCTGCACGCTGGACTCCAGCGCCTGCAGCGCGCTGTCCAGTCGCGCTTCCCACTCATCAATACACATAGAGATTCCTTTGCCTGAATATCCCGCGAATTATAATGACAGTCTCTCTTGACCACAAATCGCCCATTCAGGCTCAGGCATCGTTTACCGGGCTAGCGACGTTTGGCTGCGTTTTTCATGGCGCGCAACACAACGAATTTCGGATTGCTCGCGATAGTTTCGCAATTCCCAAACAGGCGCTTGAGCTTCTGGAAATAGTTCAGGTGGCGATTGCCGATAATCCGCAGTTCCCCACCAACACTGAGACAACGCTTCGCATCCATGAACATCTGCCAGGCGATATCGCCCGAGATCGCCTGCTGCTGATGAAACGGCGGATTGCACAGCACGGCCTGAAGACTCCCGTCGGCGATACCGGACAGCGAATTATTAACCGCAAACCCGCAACGTTCGAGATCCTGCGGTCGGTTTAACTCCACATTTTTACGGCTGGAGGCCACCGCCATATAAGATTCATCCAGGAAGCTGATGGTGGCCTGCGGATTAAGATCAAGGGCGGTCAGACCCACCACGCCGTTGCCGCAACCCAGATCGACGATATTGCCTTCCAGCGCCTGCGGTAAATGCTGCATGAACAGTCGCGCGCCGATATCCAGACCGCCGCGCGCGAAGACGTTGGCGTGATTGGCTATCTGGAAACCGTGTTCGGGCACCGGCCATTCCGTTAGCGGCAAGGGCGAGCCGGCTTCCCGACCATCGGGCTGGCAATAAATCAAGCGCGCCTTCTTCCAGGCCAGAGAGGTCCGGGTCGGACCCAGGATCTGTTCGAACAACGCAAGCGTCGAGGTATGAATGTCGCGCGCCTTCGCCCCGGCGATGACGACCGTTTGTGGCGTCACCACTTTACTGAGCATTCGCAGTTGATGCTCCAGCAACGCCAACGTCTTTGGAACTTTGATGACCACCATCGCCGGAGCCGCAGGCAGTTCAGACAGGCTATCCAGCAAAGTTACCGCCTCGGCGTCAAAACCGTTCAGCGCCAGATTGTGCCGTGTCGCCAATTGGCTGAGATACGAATCGCTGATGCTGCAAGGCGATTGCGCCTGTAACCCACAGGCCAGCGCGCCGAACGCGTCGTTAAAAATCAGGCAGGGTCCGTCGCCCAACGGCATGTCCGCCAGTTCGCGCAACAGATATTCGTCGGCCGCTTCCCAGGCCTGCAGTGCGGTCTCGTGAGCCGAGAGGGGATAGCGCACCAGCGTCAAGGTGCTCGTTTCCAAATCGAGTTGGCTCATAGCCTCTCCTGTAAAAATGCAAATTTGCGCTGTTTATCCCCTAAAAGAACGCGTCAGTAAATGCTTTTCTCATCATTGTGTTTCCCTTGTTCGAGTACAACCTGCGGCACCCTGACCGAGGTTCCCCGCACTGTGGGCGAAGTCGGTTTGACCGTGGTCAAAATTTCACCTACCTTTAATCACGCAAAGGGGAGTAACTTCTTCGCCGGTCAGTCGTCATTACAGTGCGCTTGCACTCGGTTACCGGGCAACCTTAATGCGTACGCACATTAAGTTGTAAGTGAGACCTTGCCGGAAGGCGAGGTTCATTTGTGATTAATGCGCACAAACGGCCCACGCCTTACGTCGTGGGCCGTTTTGTTTTCACATATTAAGGATATGAGCTATGGCTTCCATAGGCACACCGTGGTTGTGGGGCAGCTTCGCTGCCATTGTAGTGGTCATGCTGGCTATCGACCTTTTCTCTCAGGGGAAAAAAGGATCGGCGGTCATGACGTTCAAGCAGGCGGCCAGCTGGTCCATCGTGTGGGTCACTATGGCCGTGCTGTTCAACGCCGGTTTTTGGTGGTATCTCACCAGCACGATGGGCCGGGAGATCGCCGACGCGCAGGCGCTGGCCTTCTTTACCGGGTATCTGATTGAAAAAGCGCTGGCGGTCGACAACGTCTTCGTCTGGTTGATGCTGTTTAGTTACTTCGCCATCCCGGCGCAGTATCAGCGCCGTGTGCTGATTTTCGGTGTGCTGGGCGCCATCGTGTTGCGCACTATCATGGTGTTCGCAGGAAGTTGGCTGGTGACGCAGTTCCAGTGGCTGCTGTATATTTTCGGCGCATTTCTGCTGTTTACCGGCGTCAAAATGGCAATGGCGAAAGACGATGGCGCGGCGGTCGGCGACAAGCCGGTGGTGCGCTGGCTTCGCAAGCATCTGCGGATGACGGACGCCCTGCAAGGCGAGCGTTTCTTTACCCGCCAAAACGGCCTGCTTTATGCCACGCCGCTGTTCCTGGTGTTGATCATGGTGGAAATCAGCGACGTTATTTTCGCAGTGGACAGTATTCCCGCCATCTTCGCGGTAACGACCGATCCCTTTATCGTACTGACTTCCAACCTCTTCGCTATTCTCGGTCTCCGGGCCATGTACTTCCTGCTGTCCGGCGTGGCCGAAAAGTTCTCACTGCTGAAATATGGTCTGGCGGTGATCCTGATCTTCATCGGCGTCAAAATGATGCTGATCGACCTCGTCCATATCCCCGTTTCGCTGTCGCTCGGCATCGTGGCGGCAATACTGATGGTGACCATACTGATCAATATTTGGATCAATCGACGAGCTGCACGCTGACTTCCGTGACGTCATTTTTGCGACACTGAATAAAACGCCCGGTAAAATACCTGACCGGGCGTTCTCTTTTCCATGTTATTCCGATGGTTGTCTATACTGTGCCTGTTTGTCGGCTTTTTGCCGGTCGGACATCATCAGGACAGTAGGAAAAAGGTCATAAAACGTCGATTTCTGTCAGTAAGTGTAAAATATGGGTATATCCACGATTCTCGCGGCTAAGACCTCGAATTTTCTGACTTTTATCGCTGATATTTCCCTATCTCAGCCCTACCTATTTTGTTACAGTTATGGCGTTTTTTTTATATTTATCGGTAGCAGATTGGGCAACCCCCCTGAAACAGGATGGCGGTCATTTTAACGCGCAATGACTCCACGCAGTCGTGGCCATCCGCTGTATTACCGTCGTCGTTTCCGGTATGCCGACCCGGGATCGTTCGAATATTAAAATCAATAAATAACGCATCATCGAGTCCCGTTTCATTGCCGATGCATCAGGCTAAACCTGCTTCTCGCCGAAAGAAGCCTTGTTGGCGCAAATTCACGCTATACCAGCAGGATTTGAACTTACCGTGACCTATTGCCGTTCATGGGGGGCAGAGAATTTATCCCCGTGCCGCAGTACAGGAATACCAGATGGAAATGATTAAAGAGCTTCTTAACGCACTCTGGCACCAAAACTTCGACATACTTGCCAACCCCAAGCTGGTTTGGACGATTTACGGGCTACTGTTCCTGATCCTCGTACTGGAAAATGGTTTGCTGCCCGCCGCCTTCCTGCCGGGCGACAGCCTGTTGATACTTGTCGGCGTGCTCATCGCCAAAGGCACAATGAACTATCCATTTACTATCGCTCTGCTGACCACCGCGGCCAGCCTGGGCTGCTGGATGAGCTATCTGCAAGGCAAATGGCTCGGCAATACGAGGCTAGTGCAGAGCTGGCTTTCTCACTTGCCCGTGCATTACCATCAAAGAGCGCACCAGTTGTTCCACCGTCACGGCCTGTCTGCGTTACTGATCGCGCGGTTCCTCGCATTTATCCGGACGCTGCTGCCCACCATCGCCGGGCTATCCGGGCTGAATAACGCACGCTTCCAGTTCTTCAACTGGATGAGCGCTTTCCTGTGGGTCATCATTTTGGTGTCGCTCGGCTATGCGCTGGGCAATACGCCAGTCTTTCGTAAATACGAAGGCCAGCTGATGTTTTTCCTCATGATGCTGCCCCTGGTATTGCTCTGCATCGGATTGGTGGGATCATTGGTTGTACTCTGGCGCAAGAAACGCGCCGTTAATCGTGGAAAAGGACATTAATACATGGTAAGCCGCTGGCTGAAAAACAAGCCCGTCTGGCGTCTACTGCTACTGCTGTTGCCCGTTATTATCATGGTGACGTCATCACGCCACACGCCCGATGAAGTCACCCTGCATATCAGCCCACAGCATCAGGGCGCCCCTCTTCCTGATGGGTTTTACATTTATCAGCGTCTCAACGAGCGCGGCATCGGCATTGAAAGCATCATCCCGGCGCAGGACAGCATTGTGGTAAGACTGTCTTGTCCGGAACAGAGCAGAGATGCGCGCGAGGTGCTGCGCATGGTGCTCCCGCAGGTCAAGGTCGTGACTCAGATAGCAAAAAGCGGTCAGCCCGCGCAGAAGTACTCCTCGCCGCCATCATCTCATTTGGGATAAGTCCTCGGGGTTACCTCACCGTACTTCCGTCACCGCCGTTGCGGCGTCTTTATCGCAATCTCCGCAAGGGTTTGCCGCGCGCAATTTGAAATATCGTCTATAGTTGAATATCAGTTTTCATCACATTAGGGAGTTTTGCTATGTCTCGTGAATCCAATTCAGAACAGCAGTTACGTGAAGAATTACGATCTCTTGGCGACACGCTGGAAGAAGTGCTGCGTAGCTCCAGCGAAAAGTCTAAGGGCGACCTGGAAAAACTGCGCGAAAAAGCGGAGGGCGTCCTGCAGGAATCCCGCTCCCGACTGAATGAAACCGGTGAACGTATCAAAGCTCACACGCGTGAAGCGACCGGACAGGCTGAAGATTACATTCGTGAAAAGCCTTGGGCTGGCGTTGGGATTGGCGCGGCCGTGGGCCTCGTCGTCGGCATTCTGCTCGCACGTCGTTAATCGCTATGAGTGATCAAGAACGACAAGGCCCCGCCATTGCCTGCGTCGCGACGGTGAAACGTATCATCACCTTGCTAGCAGGTATGGTTGAAACGCGGGTCAAGCTCGCCGTCGTCGAGCTTGAACAAGAGAAGAGCAATCTGGTTCAGTTGCTGCTGTTGGTTGGGCTAACCCTGATATTCACCACATTTGGTCTGATGTGCCTGATTGCGCTGGTGATTTGGAGCTTGCAACCTGAGTATCGCTTACTGGGACTGTGCTGGACAACCGGGATTCTGCTTGGACTGGCGGTCATCGGCGGCCTTTGGGCGCTGTTGCGCGCGCGCAGTGCGACCCTGCTCAAAGAGACCCGGAAAGAGCTGGCTAACGACCGGGCGTTGCTGGAGGAAAAGCTGAAGTGAGCCGTAAACGGTATCTGGCGCAGGAAAAAGCGCGGCTGGTGAGTTTAATCCACCAGCAACGTATTGAACTGGTCTCGGAAAAAAGGCAGTGGCTTGAAGCGACTAAATCGTGCGATCGCTATTGGCAAAAACTCGTCGGCATGCGTAATTATCTGATTGCTGGTGCGGGGTTTATCGCCGTCGTCAGCCTGCGACGCCCCGGCCGTCTGCTCAAAGTGGCTCGTAAAGCCGCAGGCGTTTGGGGTGCAATAAAACTGGTACGAAATATTCTCCCTCGCGCCTAGCTCACACAGACATAGCCATACCCCCGGACGTATGGCTATTCATTCCCCTACATTTAAATCAATTTAATTGAACAAAAAAGACAATTTTACTTGCTGTCTTACCTCTCCCTTCCCTTCTAACATCTCTCTCAACCGTAATGCGCGGCTAAAAACCGATTAATTATCGAGAGTTAATCGCCATTAGAGTGCTGAATCGCACTAGGTCGACCGGAGAGAGAATTGATGAAAAAATCAGACAGTATCCTGATATTAGTTGCCCGTATACTCATGCCGATACTGTTCATTTACGCCGGTTACGGCAAACTGGGCGACGCCTACGCCGGCACTCAGCAGTACATGCAGGCGATGGGCGTACCCGGCGCGTTGCTGCCCCTCACTATTCTTCTGGAGCTGGGCGGCGGGCTGGCAATCCTGTTCGGATTTCTCACTCGCATCGCCGCCGTCTCGACGGCAATTTTTACTCTTCTTACCGCGCTTATTTTCCACCACGATTTTGCGCAAGCGGGTAATGAACTGATGTTTATGAAAAACCTATCCATTTCGGGTGGTTACCTCCTGTTATTCGTCACTGGACCCGGCGCTTACAGTCTCGACCGCCTATTGAATAAGAGGTGGTAATACCCAGAACAGTCGTGCTGTACTTATTGCAACCGGCCGTGTGAAATGCCACACCACAGTTTTCAAGCTGTTTCACGCTGGCGGGTTGTGGCTCAAGAGATAGCCGATATAAGCTGGCGTTCAGCGCGATATCACTTTGGGGAGGAGAGCACGATGGGACAATTAGTTGAAGGGCAATGGCACGACACCTGGTATGACACCTCGTCAACAGGGGGGCATTTCCAACGTCCGCAAACCTCATTCCGCCATTGGGTGACGCCCGACGGTCGCCCCGGTCCCAGCGGCGAAGGCGGCTTTCGCGCAGAGTCCGGACGCTATCACCTATACGTTTCGCTCGCCTGCCCGTGGGCGCACAGGGCGCTGTTAATTCGCAAGCTGAAGGGGTTGGAAAAGTACATCGGCGTCTCCGTGGTGCACCCTTTGATGTTAGAACACGGATGGACGTTCGCGACCGATTTTCCAGAGGCTACCGGCGACAGACTCTATCAACACAGCTACCTTTATCAGCTCTACCTGCACGCCAAGCCGGACTATAGCGGCCGAGTGACCGTACCCGTATTGTGGGATACGCAGCAACAAACCATCGTCAGCAACGAGTCGGCGGATATTATCCGCATGTTGAATACGGCGTTTGACGAGGTAGGCGCGACACCGGGAGATTACTACCCGCTGGCGCTGCGTGAGGAGATTGATGAGTTGAACGGATGGATTTACCCTCAGGTTAACAATGGCGTCTACAAGGCGGGCTTCGCCACGCAGCAAAGCGCTTACGATGAGGCAGTCGCGCAACTGTTTGAAGCGCTGGACCGGCTGGAACAACGGCTGAGCCAACAGCGTTATCTGACCGGCTCACGTCTAACGGAAGCCGACCTGCGGCTATGGACCACGCTCGTTCGCTTCGACCCGGTCTACCACACCCATTTCAAGTGCGACCGCTGGCGTTTGACGGATTATGAAAATTTGTACGGTTTTACTCGGGATATCTATCAACTTCCAGGTATCGCTGACACGGTTAATATGGATCACATTCGCCACCACTATTACCGCAGCCATGCCACGATTAACCCCTGCGGCATTATCTCCATCGGCCCGGAGTTATCGTTAACAAAACCGCACGACCGAGAGAGCCGATTTCGCCTCTAATGCCCAGTAAAGGCTCAGCGTGACGGCAGAACCGGGGGGGGGCGCCCGCATTGCCGTCCTTTCAGTTGGCGCTCATCAGGAATCACGCAATACTTTGGGGATTTCCCGTAGCAGCCACGACTTGGCTTCGCCCATGTTGTCGCGGCGCCAGGCCATGATGATCTGGCTCTCGAAGGTGCTTTCCGGGCTGACTACCCGCAGCCGCCCTTCAGCAATATCCTGCGCCACCAGTTCGTAAGGGATCGTCGCAACGCCTAGCCCGGCGAGCAAAGCCCGGCGTTTATCGTCCATGGTACTCACCGTCAGCCGAGGCTGTTTATCCAACAATTGCACCGTGAGCACAGGGCGGTCGCGGGCGGTATCAGCAATGGCGATGCCTCGATATTTGACGCGAGTCACCTCTGACAGCGGTTCGGGTTCATGATGAATGGGATGATCCGGGCTAGCGACATAGACGCTTTTCACCGAATAGAGCTTGCGCGTATTAACCTCGGACGTTGCACGGAAATGCATATCCGGAGAGATCACGATGTCGGCACGGTCTTGTTCCAGCCGCTCCCAGGCGCCTGCCAGTACCTCGGTCAGAATAGAAACCTGCGTGTTGGCTTTTTGCGCCAACTTGTCCAGCAGTGGGAAAAGTCGCTCCGTCGGCACCAACGCTTCCGCGACAATGGTGACATGGGTTTCCCAACCGCGAGCCAGCGCTTCGGCATCCGTCGTCAGCTTATCGGCCGCTTCCAGCAGAACTCGCCCACGTTCCAGCAGCATCCTTCCCACATTGGTGAATTTAGTGCGATGACCCGAGCGGTCGAACAAAACCACGTCCAGTTCATCCTCTAACTTTTGCATGGTGTAGCTCAGCGCTGAAGGCACTCTTCCCAGCTCATCTGCCGCGGCGGCGAAGCTACCCCGACGATCAATAGCATCCATCACCCGCAACGCTTCCAATGTTAACGCCCGATCTTTCGACATAAATATTCTCATTCAGGATTTTTGAACGTCCTCACCAGATTAACTAGCTAACAATCAACCGTCCAGCCTATTACCTTTGTAAGGTCGAATAATTATGAGGGCCTGACACCATGATCATTAGCAGAGCAGCAGAGCAATGCGGCAAGGCTGACTACGGATGGCTGCAGGCACGATACACGTTCTCTTTCGGCCACTATTTTGACCCTGACCTGTTGGGATTCGGCTCGCTACGCGTGTTGAATCAGGAAGTCCTGGCGCCCAAGGCCGCCTTCCAGGCGCGGACCTATCCGCGCGTCGATATCCTGAATATTCTTCTGCAAGGCGAAGCCGAATATCGGGACAATAACGGCAGCCACACGCAGGCTAAAGCCGGCGACGTCATGTTGCTGGCGACCCAGCCCCACCTCAGCTATAGCGAACAGAATATTGCCAACGACATACCGCTGACCCGTATTCAGCTATGGTTGGATGCCTGTCCGACGCGCGAAAACCTCTCGCTACAGCGTATGTCTCTGAACGGCGAGCACTGTCAGTTGCTGGCTTCCCCAGATGATGAAAATGGCAGCCTACACCTAAGACAACAGGTCTGGGTTTACCATCTTGATCTGGCCGCAGGAGAATCGCTGACGCATGCCTTGAAGGGAAACCGCGCCTACGTTCAGTCTATTCACGGTGAGTTTGGCATCCGCTGCCAAGTCGATGAGGGCAAAATGCTGCGTTGCGGCGACGGGGCTTTTATCCAACAGGAAACGGCCATCGCCCTGCAGGCGAAAACGCCGGGGCGGGCCCTGCTGATCGATTTGGTGGTGTAGCGCTTTCCCTGCCTGACTCGGCGTTTTTGCGGAGTCATGGTAAGATAAACCATTATCCTCACCACTTTTCTTCAGGGTTACAGCAATGGATTCAACCGATCCGACCAAACTTCTTGCTCAGGCTGAACGACTATGTCAGCAACGCAACGTGCGACTTACGCCGCAGCGTCAGGAAGTACTGCGTCTGATGGCCCAACAGCCCGGCGCCATCAGCGCTTACGACTTGTTGGATCTGCTCCGTGTCGCTGAACCTCAGGCTAAGCCCCCCACCGTTTACCGCGCGTTGGATTTCCTGCTCGAACAAGGATTTATCCACCGAGTGGAATCCACCAACAGCTACGTGCTGTGCCACCATTTCGAAGAACACAGCCATACCTCGGCGCTATTTATCTGCGACCGTTGTCGCCAGGTAACGGAAAGCCCCACGGAAGGCATCGAAGAGATATTGCGGCAGATCGCGGTCCAGACGGGATTCTCCTTACGCCACAGTGTAGTCGAAGCGCACGGTATGTGCGTTGAGTGCAGGAAAATCGAAGCCTGCGACCATCGCGACAGCTGCAACCACGACCACAGTATCGTCATCAAAAAACGCTGAGCAGCGTATCGTTTTCAGAGTCGGCCTTATCAGTGTCGAACGGCGATACTGAGAATGGAATCTTAGGAAAAAATTAGAGGTGGGAGAAGGGACTGAGGCGGTGAATAATGTTTGGCTTTGCTTCGGTTTTGCCCGTTACGTTCAGCAAGAAAGACCAAACGTAACGGAAGATGCATAAACGGGGCGTTCAGCAAGCAGGCCTATCAACTCCAGTCGCTATTGCGAATGACGCCGACGGCTAGTCCTTCAATAGAAAAATTTTCCTTGCTCAGATCGACCACGATAGGTGAAAAATCTTTGTTTTCAGCTAACAGTTGCACTTTGTTGCCCTGCTGCTTCAATCGTTTTACCGTGACTTCGTCCTCAATGCGCGCCACAACAACCTGACCGTTGTGAACATCCTGCGTTTTATGCACAGCCAATAAATCGCCATCCAGAATACCGATGTCTTTCATCGACATACCGCTAACTCGCAGCAGGAAATCGGCATTTGGCTTAAACATGGTCGGATCGACCTGATAATGACATTCGATATGCTGTTCAGCCAGGAGAGGTTCCCCTGCTGCAACGCGACCAATCAAGGGAAGACCGAGCGACTCTTCTTCCATCAATAGACGGATACCGCGGGATGCACCGGTGACAATCTCAATCACGCCTTTACGGGATAGGGCTTTTAGGTGTTCTTCAGCGGCATTAGGAGAGCGGAATCCCAGCTGCTTAGCGATCTCTGCTCGGGTGGGTGGCATACCGGTTTGTGAAATATGATCGCGAATAAGATCATAAACCTCTTGTTGTCTGGTCGTTAAAGCTTTCATTCCGCCCCCTGGTTGTTTATACAGTTTCGCTGTGAGTATATACAGGGAAACTGCCTATGGGAACTGAGAAATCGCGTTATGCCTTGTTTTTTGGCGTCATTCATGAGAGCCATCACGCAAAATGGCCCCACAGCAAGACACCCCAGACCACGGCCGCCAACAGACAAGCCACCAGCACCGCAGCTGACCCAAAATCTTTCGCTCTCCCCGCAAGCTCATGATATTCCTTGCCAATTCTATCCACCACGGCTTCGATAGCACTATTCAGCAACTCGACGATCACAATCAGCACTACCGCGCCAATCAACAATAACCGTTCTAATATTGAAACTGGCAACCAACAGGCAATAATGATGCCTGCCAGAGTAAGAATGGTTTCCTGACGAAAGGCCGCTTCATGCCTCCATGCCTGTTTGAGTCCTTGCAACGAATAGCCCGTTGCCTTGACAAGGCGGGTAATCCCGGTCGCCTTATTCATGATCCTTGCTTACTCCCTTTTTATTTAGTTTCGAACGCAATTTTGGCGTTACCCCATTGTCTCATGACCACAGATATCCGATAAGGTTTCTGTTATCCTTGCGGCGCATTGCTAATAAGAGGTTCTCAGTTGTTATGTCAGGTTGGCGTAAAATATACTATAAGCTATTGAATTTCCCTCTAAAACTTTTGGTAAAGAGCAAAATTATTCCTCTGGATCCGATCGCTGAGCTGGATATCGATCCTACACGTCCTATTTTCTACGTTCTGCCCTACAATTCCAAAGCAGACTTACTGACGCTGCGTGAAAAGTGCCTCGCGCTGGGGCTGCAGGACCCACTCGAACCCTTGATTGTCGACGGGGAAGCGCTGCCGAGCTACGTATTCGTCAATAATGGCCCGCGCGTATTTCGCTACTATGTGCCCAAAGAGAAATCCATCAAGCTTTTCCACGACTATCTGGATCTGCATCGCGATAATCCGTCGCTGGATGTCCAGATGGTGCCGGTTTCAGTCATGTTCGGCCGCTCGCCTGGGCGCGAAGGGCATCAGCAGGAAGCGCCTCAGCTGCGCCTGCTGAACGGCATCGAAAAATTCTTTGCGGTTCTGTGGCTGGGACGCGACAGCTTCGTTCGTTTCTCAACGCCAGTATCCCTACGCTATATAGCGACAGAGCACGGCACGGATAACTCCATCGCCCACAAACTGGCTCGCGTGGCGCGTATGCATTTCGCTCGTCTGCGACTGGCCGCCGTCGGTCCGCGCCTGCCGGTCAGACAGGAGCTGTTCAAGAAACTGCTGTCATCGAAAGCCATCGCCAAAGCGGTGGATGACGAAGCCCGAGCCAAGAAAATCTCGCGTGAGAAAGCCCAGCAGAACGCAATTGCGATGCTGGAAGAGATCGCCGCCGACTTCTCCTATGAAGCGGTGCGTCTGACGGACCGCGTACTGGGCTGGACCTGGAACCGGCTGTATCAAGGGATTAACGTCCATAACGCTGAACGCGTTCGGCAGTTGGCTCAAGACGGCCATGAAATCGTTTATGTTCCCTGTCACCGCAGCCACATGGACTACCTGCTGCTTTCTTACGTGCTGTATCACCAGGGGCTGGTGCCGCCGCACATTGCCGCAGGAATCAACCTGAACTTCTGGCCGGCGGGTCCTATCTTCCGCCGCCTCGGCGCATTCTTCATCCGCCGAACCTTCAAAGGCAGCAAACTTTATTCCACCTTGTTCCGCGAGTATCTCGGCGAATTGTTCACCCGTGGTTATTCGGTAGAGTACTTCGTGGAAGGCGGACGCTCGCGCACCGGTCGCCTGCTGGATCCAAAAACAGGCACGCTGGCTATGACGCTTCAGGCCATGCTGCGCGGCGGCACGCGACCCATTACGCTGGTTCCGATTTACATCGGCTACGAGCATGTGATGGAAGTTGGCACTTACGCCAAAGAGCTGCGCGGCGCCACCAAGGAAAAAGAAGGGTTTCTCCAGATGGTGCGCGGACTTCGCAAGCTGCGTAATCTGGGACAGGGTTACGTCAACTTTGGCGAACCGCTGCCGCTGATGACTTATCTCAACAACAAGGTTCCGCAGTGGCGCGACGCCATCGACCCAATCGAAGCGCAGCGCCCCGCCTGGCTGACGCCTACCGTGCAGGACATTGCCTCCGACATCATGGTACGTATCAACAACGCTGCGGCGGCCAACGCCATGAATCTGTGTTCAACCGCCCTTCTGGTGTCGCCCCAGCGCGCAATGACCCGTACGCAGTTGGAAGAACAGCTAGAATGCTATCTGCAACTGATGCGCAACGTGCCGTATACCGAAAACACGACGACGCCGAACAAGACGCCTGCCGAACTGATCGACCATGCGTTGAAGATGGACAAATTTACGGTCGAAAACGACAAGCTGGGTACCATCATCAGCCTTCCTAGCGATCAGGCTGTGCTGATGACCTATTACCGCAACAATATTCAGCATCTGCTGATCCTGCCTTCTCTGGTCGCCAGCATTATCGTGCACCATCGGCGCATTACTCAGACCGAGTTGTTACGCCAGGTGACGTTGATTTATCCGTTGCTGAAAGCGGAGCTGTTCCTGCATTACGAAACGGCGCAATTGGCCGATGTCCTGCAGGCGTTGACGTCCGAGCTGGCGAATCAACGCTTGATCGAGTTAGACGGCGAAAACCTGACGCCGAATAGCGAGCGTAGCCGCCCATTGCAGCTGCTGGCCGCTGGCGTTATCGAAACGCTACAGCGATACGCCATCACCTTCCTGCTGCTGAAGGGCGACCCGACGATCAATCGCGGTACGCTGGAGAAAGAAAGCCGTGCGATGGCGCAGCGCCTGTCCCTCCTGCACGGTATCAACGCGCCGGAGTTCTTTGATAAAGCGGTCTTTTCTACGCTGGTCAATACGCTGCGCAGCGAAGGATATATCAGCGACAGCGGCGATGCCGTGCTGGAAAAAGTGCAGGCGATCTATGCGATTTTGGGCGACGTGATTACACCGGAAGTCAGGTTAACGATCGAAAGCCCCGCCGTAGTCGTAACGGCGCCGACGGTGCAACAGAATAAACAAGTGGAATAATACGGCATGTGCCTGCGGCAAGTCGGCCGCAGGCCTTTCTCTAGAGACTCAGCGCTATCCCGACGAACAGCGCCATCCCTACAAAGTTGTTATTGCGAAAAGCCTTGAAGCAATTATCGCGATCCCGCCCCGCTATCAGCGTCTGCTGATAAACAAACAGCCCCGCTACCGCCAGCAACGACCCATAGTACACTGCGCCGAGGTCGGAAATACGCCCTAAAATTACCATCGCCCCCAGCATCAACAGTTGCAGCACGCCGATGATAACGGTGTCGTAACGACCGAACAGGATAGCCGTCGACTTCACGCCGATCTTGAGGTCGTCATCGCGGTCGACCATCGCATACTCGGTGTCGTAGGCCACGGTCCAGCACAGATAAGCGAAAAACATCAGCCAGCAGCTGACAGGTAGCGACTCGCTAACGGCGGCATAGGCCATGGGGATCGACCAACCGAAAGCCGCGCCCAGCACAACCTGAGGCAGATGGCTGAACCGCTTCATAAAGGGATAAACCCAGGCCAAGGCCAGCCCGACGACCGACAGCCAGATCGTCGTGGAGTTTAACGTCAGCACCAGCCCAAAGGCGACCAGCGCCAGGATCACGAACAGCGTTTTCGCGGACTGCTCACTGACCATGCCGCTGGGTAAGGGTCGCGATGCGGTACGCTTAACATGACCATCAAAATGGCGATCGGCGTAGTCGTTAATGACGCAACCCGCAGCTCTCATCAGGAATACGCCCAGCACAAACACACAGAGTGTCCAGCTTGCTGGCGCGCCGCGTCCCGCCAACCATAGCGCCCACAGCGTCGGCCACAGCAGCAACAGAGAGCCTATCGGCTTATCGATCCGCATCAGGCGACAATACACCATCCATCGTCCCGTCGTTAAAATTCGTTCCAACTCATCGTCTCCTCTCTACCGTTCAGCATCAGAACTGAGCGGAGAATAAATAGGGGAATCAGGCAAAAAAATTTCTGTCAGCAATAAAGGATGGCCCGCCAACCGCAGTCGTGAACGGCGAGCCCACAGATCGCCGCGATGTCCGGGATTGATAAAGTCGCGTTCCGGCGCGCCGTGTTGAAACAGATATCGTCCGAGAGGCACACGCCCAATCTGCGTCAACGCTTGGTTTGATTTCTGCAGCGTGCGCTCAGGGATCACCGTACGGCCAAATAACCAAGGTCTACCGTCACCATACAGCGTCACTTCCCGAAGCCAGAAGCGTTCGCTGACGGGCAATAGCGGCAACGCCTCCCCTAAGGCCGATGGCGAGATAAAACCTTCGTGGGAGACCTCCACGTCGAGACGCCGGCAATGGGTCTCCAATCGCGCAGTCATTGAGTCTCGATAGGCGAGCCATTCGGCGACTGCGGCAGGGACATCTGTGAACTCGCACCAGGTCACCGGGCGCAGGAGATCTACCGTCTCATCTGTCATTGCCCCCTCCTCGCCTTGGGTTTAGTAAATAAAGTAAACGGTTTCCATTGTAGCGTAGAATAGCGCATTGATGAGTTGTTATGCCCTTGGGATTAATGATCTGCATGATTTTCATACACTCGTTATGCTATTAAACGCGCCGGAAGCAAATATGGCGTTATCGAGCCAAAGAAGTCAGGATCAAGCGTTATCACCGGCCGCTCATCCGAATTTCATGATATTTCAATGCCATCACGCCATGGCATATTCACGCGCCATTGCCCGCCTTATGGGCTATTAATACAATAAAAATCCCGCTATTAATAGCGTGGCTTATTTTCACCTTTCGGGATTAGAGCAGTTTGCGATAAAAATTGCTAATTGTTTGATTATAGGGACAAAAAACCATACTTTCGCAATGGACAATCGCCCCCCTTAGAAATAGTTTTTGGTTTGTGGGCAACTGGGAAAGCATGAACTGTCTCCCTAAAGATTCTGCCGTTTCATTGATTAATTACCCTCTTCGCTATATTTCGCGCCGATGGTGATCCTCAAAAACAATTTAGCCTGCCATCTATTAGACAGTTTTTTTGCTCGCGACAGCCACGGCCTTTCATTTATTCCCCCCCCAATTGTAAGGGTTATTTAACCGCCTGTTTCGTAGCTTAAAAAATTGAATTTGAGTCAATAAAACTTAGTAGCCTGATGCAGCGCTGATCGTCGACTTGAGTTGAATGACAGCGTAAACAAGACGAACCGCGGCAAGACATAAAAAAACGACCGGGTAATGTTGACCCGGTCGTTCTTTATTGGCTATCAGGGCTTGGAGGGATGCTGGCGTTATAGGTGCCGTCAGCCGCCTCCTAAGCGATGATGCGATGCTTAACGCATCTTACATCATGCCGCCCATACCGCCCATGCCGCCCATACCAGCAGCGCCTAAGTCTGCTTTATCTTCTTTCGGCAGGTCTGTCACCATACATTCGGTGGTGATCATCAGGCCAGCGACAGAAGAAGCGTACTGCAGAGCAGAGCGCGTTACTTTGGTCGGATCCAAGATACCCATGTCGATCATGTTGCCGTACTGTTCGCTAGCGGCGTTGTAACCGTAGTTACCTTCGCCCGCTTTCACGTTGTTGGCAACAACAGATGGCTCTTCACCGGCGTTGGCGACGATCTGACGCAGAGGAGATTCCATCGCGCGCAGCGCAACACGGATACCCACGTTCTGATCTTCGTTTTCGCCAGTCAGTGAACGGATTGCATTCGCTACGCGAACCAGCGCAACACCACCACCGGCAACCACGCCTTCTTCAACCGCGGCACGGGTCGCGTGCAGGGCATCTTCAACGCGCGCTTTTTTCTCTTTCATTTCAACTTCGGTAGCCGCACCGACTTTGATGACCGCAACGCCGCCAGCCAGTTTCGCTACGCGTTCCTGCAGTTTTTCACGATCGTAATCAGAGGTCGCTTCTTCAATCTGCTGACGGATCTGAGAAACACGGCCCTGGATAGTCGCTTCTTCACCGATACCGTCAATTACAGTAGTGGTGTCTTTGTTGATGACGACGCGTTTAGCCTGCCCCAGATCTTCCAGCGTTGCTTTTTCCAGCTCCAGACCGATTTCTTCAGAGATCACGGTACCCGCAGTCAGCGTAGCGATGTCCTGCAGCATGGCTTTACGACGGTCGCCAAAGCCCGGTGCTTTCACAGCCGCGACTTTCACGATGCCGCGCATGGTGTTCACCACCAGAGTCGCCAGGGCTTCGCCTTCCACGTCTTCAGCAATGATCAGCAGCGGTTTGCCTGCTTTGGCAACAGCTTCCAGTACCGGCAGCAGTTCGCGGATGTTGGAGATTTTTTTATCAGCCAGCAGGATATACGGGCTTTCCAGCTCAACAGAACCGGTTTCCGGCTTGTTGATGAAGTAAGGAGACAGGTAACCACGGTCGAACTGCATACCTTCAACCACGTCCAGTTCGTCCTGCAGGCCGGTGCCTTCTTCAACGGTGATCACGCCTTCTTTACCGACTTTTTCCATCGCTTCGGCAATCAGCTTGCCCACGGTATCGTCGGCGTTAGCGGAGATGGTACCTACCTGAGCGATGGCTTTGGAGTCAGAGCAAGGCACAGACAGTTTTTTCAATTCTTCGACCGCGGCGATAACGGCTTTGTCGATTCCGCGTTTCAGATCCATCGGGTTCATACCCGCGGCAACGGCTTTCAGACCTTCGTTGACGATGGACTGCGCCAGTACGGTAGCGGTAGTCGTACCGTCCCCCGCAGCGTCGTTCGCTTTGGAAGCCACTTCTTTAACCATCTGAGCACCCATGTTTTCGAACTTGTCTTCCAGCTCGATTTCGCGGGCGACGGACACGCCGTCTTTGGTGATGGTCGGAGCGCCGAAGGATTTATCCAGCACTACGTTACGACCTTTCGGCCCCAGGGTGACTTTAACTGCATCAGCCAGTACATTCACGCCGCGAAGCATTTTTACTCGAGCGTCGTTACCGAAAATTACGTCTTTAGCTGCCATTGGTTGTTTCCCTTAAATTCGTTCAGTTCAGAGGATTACGCACGATTAGGCTTCAACGATTGCCAGGATGTCGCTTTCGGACATGATCAGTACTTCATCGTTGTCGATTTTTTCTGTCTTCACGCCATAACCATCATTGAAAATAACGGTATCGCCAACTTTCACATCCAGCGGTTTAACTTCACCGTTTTCCAGGATACGCCCATGACCTACAGCCAGGACTTCGCCACGGGTAGATTTCCCCGCTGCAGAACCGGTCAGAACGATGCCGCCAGCTGATTTTGATTCAACTTCTTTGCGCTTGACGATAACGCGGTCATGCAATGGACGAATTTTCATTGATAGCTCTCCTTTGAGAAAGTCCATGTCAGTTTAGGTAACATGCCGGATATGCTTTTATATCCGACCTGGTGCAAAAGTAAGTGGGGACGTTTCGACGGGCTTCAAGGGAGAAAGGTAAAATTTTTTCTCTTTGTTCGCACTTTTTCACGGTCTGTGAAAAAAACTCAACAGATCAAATAGCTAATAAAAAAAGACCGCCTGAATCAGCGGTCGTCATTTTCATCATGTTTTTCGATGCGTTCAGGGCGTTGATCTTTACGTTGATATTCGCCCTCGAAGACATCGCCCTGCGCTCCGTCCGGACCCGACGAGCGCGAACGCCAGAGATGCAAATGCGGCATCAGTTTCAGCGTCAGATGCTTTTGCAACGCTGGCAGCAACAGCAGCAGGCCGAGGAAGTCGGTGAAGAACCCCGGCACCAGCAGCAGAAATCCCGACATCACCAGCGAAACGCTTTTCACCATTTCCGCCGCCGGGCTTTCTCCCGCTTCGATTTTTCGCTGCATTTGAATAAAGGTTCTGATTCCCTGATTGCGGACCAGTGAAACGCCGAGGCAGGAGGTAAACACCACCAGCAGCAGCGTAATGGCGATACCCAGCACATGGGCGACCTGGATGAAAATGAAAATTTCAATGTAGGCCAACAGGAAAATCAGTATTAAAGGTATCCAGCGCACCCGGTGCTCCTGTAATTGATATTTAACGTATTAATAAAAAGTATATTCCTAAAACCAGCGCTCGTAATATGCTATCGGCGCAGTCATAAACAGCTCTCGGTGCGCATTCAACGCGCCCATCATCTCGTTACATTACGGTTGAAATGGTAGCTCATACGCTACTTTTCAACCTATGCGCGTGTTTTTTTTGGCTGCTAACGTTTTTACCTATAGTCACACGGCGTGACTATTCGTTACGATTCACTCAGGAGACAGACAATGGAATGCCCAGATGTGATCAAGGCGACTATTTCACGTACAGGTTAAGAATATAATAATGCGATAGCCGTTAGTATCGGTCAAATACACCATCCCGAATGGGAAAATGCATTACGATAAGCTGTATAAATGCTAACTTATAGAAGAGTAAGAGAAGGCTCTTTATGTCAGACAATATCCGTATCGAAGAAGATCTGTTAGGCAGCCGAGAAGTACCCGCCGATGCTTATTACGGCATCCATACCCTTCGCGCTATTGAAAACTTTTACATCAGCAATCAGAAAATCAGCGACGTCCCCGATTTCGTCCGCGGCATGGTGATGGTGAAAAAGGCGGCGGCAATGGCCAACCGCGAACTGCAGACCATCCCGCGTAGAATCGCCGACGTGATCATTCGCGCCTGCGACGAAGTGCTCAACAACGGCAAATGTTTGGATCAATTCCCGGTGGACGTCTTCCAGGGCGGAGCAGGCACCTCGTTGAATATGAACACCAACGAAGTACTGGCTAACATCGGTCTCGAACTGATGGGACACCAAAAGGGCGAATACCAATACCTCAATCCCAACGATCACGTGAACAAGTGCCAGTCGACCAACGATGCCTATCCGACCGGTTTCCGTATCGCCCTCTACAACGCGATCCTGAAACTGGTTGATGCCAACACGCATCTGGGAGAAGGGTTCGAGCGCAAAGCTAAAGAGTTTGAAAACATCCTGAAAATGGGACGGACCCAGTTGCAAGACGCCGTGCCGATGAGCCTGGGCCAGGAGTTTCACGCCTTCAACATTCTGCTGCAGGAAGAGAACAAAAACCTGCTGCGCACCGCAGAACTGCTGCTGGAGGTAAACCTGGGCGCGACGGCGATCGGCACCCGGCTGAACACGCCGGACGGCTACCAACAATTGGCTGTGCAAAAACTGTCCGAAGTGAGCCACCTGCCCTGCGTTTCCGCGGAAGACCTGATTGAAGCCACATCTGACTGCGGCGCTTATGTCATGGTGCATAGCGCGCTCAAACGCCTGGCGGTCAAACTGTCGAAAATTTGTAACGACCTGCGCCTGCTCTCCTCCGGGCCGCGCGCCGGTCTTAATGAAATCAACCTGCCGCAGTTGCAGGCCGGGTCATCCATCATGCCGGCGAAGGTCAATCCGGTTGTTCCTGAAGTAGTCAATCAGGTGTGCTTCAAGGTGATCGGCAACGATACCTGCGTCACGATGGCGGCCGAAGCAGGCCAGCTACAGCTGAACGTGATGGAGCCGGTGATCGGACAGGCCATGTTTGAGTCCACCCACATTCTGACCAACGCTTGCTACAACCTGTTGGAAAAATGCGTGAACGGCATCACCGCCAATCAGTCTGTCTGTGAGTCCTACGTATTCAACTCTATCGGCATCGTCACCTACCTTAACCCGTTTATCGGTCATCATAACGGCGACATCGTCGGTAAGATCTGCGCCGAAACCGGAAAAAGCGTACGTGAAGTCGTGTTGGAACGCGGCCTGCTGACCGAAGCTGAGCTGGACGATATTTTCTCCGTACAGAACCTGATGCACCCGGCCTACAAAGCAAAACGTTACACTGACGAAAACGAACCGCAGTAACCTTCTCCGCTCCCTTCGCCCCGACACTCGGCGGCGAAGGGAGATTCTGTGACCTTCCCCCACTTCCTGAAGCGTCTATTTTCAACACGATCCGCGCTTACGCTCACGCTGGCCTCAAGGTATAGTGTGGCGACATTTCACGTTTCCGCTGCTGAGGTCATTATGTCTGAACCCAATGCCTGCGACGCCGTGGTGGTACTGTGTACGGCTCCCGACGACGCCAGCGCCAGAGAGTTAGCCGCCGCCGCGCTGGAAGCCGAACTGGCGGCCTGCGTCACGCTATTGCCAGGCGCCACGTCGCTTTATCGCTGGGAAAGTAAACTGGAGCAACAGCAGGAAATCCAGCTGATGCTGAAAAGCGATCAGGCGCACCTTCAAGACCTGTTTACGTTGCTGAAACAGCAGCATCCCTACCAAACGCCGGAATTATTGGCGCTCCCGGTTCACGACGGCGATAACGATTATCTCTCATGGCTCAACGCTTCTTTACGCTGATTATCCTATTCGGCACATTGCTTTTTACCGCTGTCGCACCTGCCGACAACCCCTTCGGACGTGCGCAAACGTCTCGTTTTCTACCCGCCGCGCAGGCGTTTGTCTTCGACTTCCAGCAACAGGGGAAGCAGTTAAAACTTCAGTGGATCATCCACTCCGGCTATTACTTGTATCGCCAAAAAATAGTGATTCACTCAGGCGGCACAAGGCTCACACAGGTTGATTTTCCGGCGGCCGAACGTCATCAGGACGCTTTTTTCGGCATGGTCGATATTTTCCGAAACCGCCTGCAACTGAATATTCCTTTGGACGGGATCCCACAGGGCAGCACCTTAACGGTCAGCTATCAGGGCTGCGCCGATGCCGGATTCTGCTATCCGCCGGAGCAGCACAGCATCCCGCTTAGCCAATGGGATACGGGGGAAAAGTTGTCTACCGCGCCACCGCTGCCGTTTTCGCCGTGGTGGGCCATATTGATTGGTATCGGGATCGCCTTTACACCCTGCGTGCTGCCGATGTACCCACTGATCTCCAGCTTGATTCTGGGACGGCGGGAACGCCTTTCCGCTCGACGCACTCTGCTGCTGGCCTTCGCCTATGTGCAAGGCATGGCGCTCACCTATACGCTGCTGGGATTGGTCGTGGCGGCGGCGGGTCTGCGCTTTCAGGCGGCGTTACAGCATCCTTACGTGTTAATAGGGTTGGCGTTGATGTTCACTCTGTTGGCGCTTTCCATGTTCGGGCTCTTTAACCTGCAGTTACCTTCCGCCATGCAAACGCGACTCGTTGACTGGAGTAACCGACAGGAAAGCGGTTCGTTGTATGGCGTCTTTTTGATGGGGGCGCTCGCTGGTCTGATTTGCTCGCCCTGCACCACCGCCCCACTCAGCGCGCTGCTGCTGTATATCGCCCAAAGCGGCCATATGCTGGCAGGCGGCGGTACGCTATACCTGTATGCGCTGGGGATGGGGCTGCCGCTAATCGGCGTCACCCTGTTCGGCAACCGCATCCTCCCGAAGAGCGGCCCCTGGATGAACCACATTAAAGAGGCCTGTGGCTTCGCGATGCTGGCGCTACCCGTATTCCTGCTGACGCGTCTGCTCGGCGACGATTGGGCCTGGCGACTATGGGGACTCCTCGGCGTCGCCTTCTTCGGCTGGGCGTTCGCCCTCAGTCTCCGTGGGCGAGGCGGATGGATTCGGGGTCTACAGGTCTTATTACTGCTCGGCGCGCTTATCTCCGTACGACCAATACAAGACTGGGTGTTCACCTCGGCCACATCGCCTACCGAATCCTCTTCCGGCACCGCTTTCTCGCCGATTAATACTGTGGATGAGTTGAATGCCGCGCTTCGCGACAGCAACAAGATAACTATGCTGGATCTCTATGCCGACTGGTGCGCGGCCTGTAAGTCGTTCGAGAGGGTCACATTCAGCGACGGCGAAGTTAAGCGTCAAATGTCGCGCCTGCGGCTACTGCAAGCCGACGTGACGGCGAATACGCCCGAGCAGAACGCCCTACTGACGCGGTTGCAGGTACTGGGCCTGCCAAGCATTCTGTTTTTCGACGCCTCTGGCAAAGAAATTCCGGGGTCGCGCATTACTGGTTTTATGGACGCGGCGCAGTTCCGATCGCATTTGCAGAAACTATCTCCGTCAACGACACTTGTTGATTAACGGTCACGCACTGAGAGGGGGCCCCATGCAACGGGAAAAAGTTTTGGAGCATGCGCTGACCTTGCTGGAACAGCATGGTTTCACCGCCATGACACGGGAAAAACTGGCCGACAGTCTGCACATTTCTGTGGACGAGCTGGCTCCCTTCTGGCCGGATGACGAAGCGGTGCTGTATGACAGCCTGCGCTATCACAGCCAGCAAATCGATGGTTGGCGCAGACGACTGATGCTGGACGAATCGCGTGATGTCGAGCAAAAGCTCTTGGCGCGTTATCACGTCCTGCACGAAGCGGTTAAACAAGGGCGCTACCCGGGCTGTTTATTCATCGCAGCCTGCAGTTTTTACCCTGACGTTCACCACCCTATCCACCAACTGGCCGAGCAACAAAAACAGGCGTCTTACCACTACACTAAGGCGCTGCTGGTCGAATTGGAAACAGACGATCCTGCGATGGTCGCACAGCAGATGGAGCTGATTTTGGAGGGTTGCCTGAGCAAACTGCTGGTGAAGCGTCAAATAACCGATATTGCCGTCGCCAAACGGTTGGCGGAAGACGTGTTGCGCATCGCGTGTTGCCGCCAAAACGGCGCGTTGAGTTAAGCCAGTCCTTTGATATATATCAGATAGCGTGTCTTTGACTGAAAAGTCACCAGTCAGCGCTGTTTTCCCATAAAGCCGTTGACGGCGCGGAACCAATACGGTTTAATGCGCCCCGTTGCCCGGATAGCTCAGTCGGTAGAGCAGAGGATTGAAAATCCTCGTGTCCTTGGTTCGATTCCGAGTCCGGGCACCACTTATTAAAGAAACCAGCCTGATGGCTGGTTTTTTGCTATCTGGAGTATGGACTCTCCATCGAACTCCGTTCGATTATTCGCCGCAAGCGGCTCACCCCTTTGGGGCCAGCGCGTAAACCGCGCTGTTCAACGCCTACGGCGTAGTCCGAGTCCGGGCACCACATTTCCTTTTTTATGCCTCCTTATCAATCCCTATGTTGTTGCGATTCAATAAGTTGGCGTGAAAATCTTTTCCGATGCGTTTTGATTTATCCCTTCGTATCGGGGAATTTGTGGGTCAGATTGCGGGTCATTCAGTTCGATGAACGAACGAGGCCCTATAGGGCAGGATCGTCTACCGGGGTGGGGTCAGTCCACTTCGGGTGCAGCATTACATCGATCGGAATTGATGAAGCTGCTACAGGATACAGAGCCAGGGGCTGCGATTCTCATCGAACAAGTAGACCGGACTTTCACGTTTGGATGATAGCGAGCGTTGCTGCTTTTTATTGCCAACAAATGACCACATTTCATCAACTTCGCAGATAAGCTGAATCTGGAGATTATCCAGTGGAAGTGTGGTTACATATCGCGGCGCGAGTTTTTTAAGGTGCGAACAACAGCATTAATACTGATATAACGCCCTGGCAGTATCACGAATGCCGGCCTTGTTCATTGCAAGGTCAACACTTTTACAAGAATATCCACGAATTGAACAAATGATCCTTTTAGGCTTAAATAAGGTTTTATACATAATGATATATCCTTTTTATGGCGTTATATTTAATAATAAATACAGTTACAGTCTATGCTCCGAATAATTCTCGTTGCAGACAGGTCGTCAGGAATTCGAGTGATGAGGCGCAGCCAGCGCACAAGCAACTTGAAGTATAAAGAATATAGCGACTTATCATTAATTAATTGTGTGATTTAAATCATCCCGCCTATTTTTGTTGTTGCTATTTAATCGAAGGTTTTTGATTAAATGTAGAAACAAGCGAGAATCATTCGTTCACAATGAATCGACTCGTAATCAATGCGCAAACTTTATTGTCAATAAAGTCGATCACGTTAAATATAAAATATTCTATTTTTATTTTTAGTACGGGGAGAGATAGCGATAGTTAATTTATTCCTCTGTCGAGTCACTTAATAAAAATAATTCGTTTTTTATAAAAATACATTGGCCGACGAATGATATTGAGTTATTCGCCGCTATTCCGACCGACGGATTTTCGCCGACCGATGTGCACCAACATGGATCGAACCTGCACAAATTTTGCGCTTTCAACACCGTATTCTTGGCCGAAAAGGCGAACAACTACCGCTGCAAGGCGGTTTTAGCGCCGGGAAAAAATTGGCACGCCCCCTGCATTGTTATTCGTATAACAAAAGTTCTATTGATGACAACAAGATAACATCGGGGCGGGAAATGGCGGAAAAAACGGAGTTAATCGCAAAGATTGAGGCAAGTTTTAGTCAGCAAACGCCAAGCGGCAAGCGTATCGCCGCCTGGCTGCTCACGCATGTTGAACAGATTCCGTTTGAAACTGCGGACAGCATCGCCAAAGCCACGGGAACCACCGGCATTACCGTGGGCAGATATTTACGCAAGCTGGGCTACCGTAATCTGGAGGATGCCAAAAGCTGTTTGCGCACGGTGCCGGAGATTCCCTACCGGCCCTGGGGCGTAACCGATCGTCTTGATTCATGGCAACAACAGCCCGCGTCCTCCGAACGTTTTTCCCAGTCGCTTCAGCTTGAGCTGGATGCCATCACCCGCGTTTATCAGCTGGCCCGAAGCGAAACCTTTGCTCGCGTGAGCCAGCAGCTTGCCGAGGCGGAAGCGGTCTTTGTGCTGGGGATCCAATCCACTCGCGGCATCGCCAACGTGTTTTTCAGTCACCTTGAATACCTGCGCCCGCGCGTCAGCTATGTCGACGGATTATCCGGCACCTGGGTGGAGTCGCTCAACTCGGAGTTCTCCCGACCCTATCTGGTGGTGACCGATACGCGCGCCTATTCCGCGGTGGCCCGCCGGTACTGCCGGGCCGCCAGCGAGCGCAACCTGCCGCTGGCGCTGGTGACGGATATCTGGTGTCCGTGGGCGCGGGATTACCCGATGGATTTATTACAGGTGCACACCGATACCGGCCATTTCTGGGATTCACTGGCTCCGCTGAGCTGCCTGTTTAACCTGCTGCTTTCGGCCGTGGTGGAACGGCTTGGCGAGCGTTTAGGCCCGCGCCTGGCGTTGAACCGCCAATTGCAGGAGGAGTTTGGGCAATTTGAACGTTAAACAAGGTCTGTATATGACGCAACAAATTGAATTAGTTGATGTTTTCTCTTCCATATCACAGGTGGAAGTCGATATGAAGTATGCAACGCCGGACAATATTACGGGCCAGATCATTTATAGCGAAAATCGCTGTTTACTCCATCCCGACGCGGCAAGCGCCTTGATGCGCTGCGTGGAGATCGCCGCGCTGGCGAATTTCACGCTGTTAATTTACGACGCCTACCGTCCAAAGCAGGCGCAAGAGTATCTGTGGCTGGCCTGTCCGGACCCGAAGTATGTGATGGAAGTTCCACTCGGTTCCAATCACAGCCGCGGCACCGCGGTTGACGTCACCCTGATTGATGCCGACGGCCGAGTTCTGGATATGGGCACCGGCTTTGATGAAATGCATGAATGCTCTCACCCTTATCACCCTGATGTGCTGCCTGCGGCGCAACGTAATCGTCTATTGCTGAACGCCATCATGTTTGCCGGCGGTTTTGTCGGTATCAGCAGCGAATGGTGGCACTTTGAACTGCCCGACTCCGCGGCCTATCCGTTATTAAGCGACCGTTTTAGCTGTATCGCGCCGCAAAAGGCCACGGCACCCTACCTATCTTGACACCAGGAGTACAGCCATGAAGATGACCAACACTGTTGTTTCGCTGTTTCGGCCGGCGCTGATTGCCGTGGCGATTGCCATGAGTATCACGCCTACTCTGGCGGCGGTGCCGAAAGATATGCTGGTGATTGGCAAGGCCGCCGATCCGCAAACGCTCGATCCGGCGGTGACCATCGATAATAATGACTGGACGGTTACCTATCCGGCCTATCAGCGTCTGGTGCAGTATAAAACGGTGGATGGAAAAGGTGCGACGGAGGTGGAAGGCGATTTGGCCGACAGCTGGCAAGCATCCGACGACCAGAAAGTCTGGACGTTTAAGCTGAAAAGCGGCGCCAGCTTTGCCGACGGTACGCCCGTTACGGCCGACGCGGTGAAATTCTCGTTTGAGCGGTTGCTGAAAATCGGCCAAGGGCCGTCGGAAGCCTATCCGAAAGATTTAAGCGTGGAGGTGGTCGATCCCCTGACGGTTCGTTTTACCCTCAGCGCGCCTTTCGCGCCGTTCCTGTATACCCTGGCTAACGACGGCGCCGCGATTATTAACCCGACGATGTTGAAAGAACATGGCGCCGATGACGCCAAAGGCTGGTTGGCCGAGAATACGGCCGGCTCCGGGCCTTATATGTTGCAGCGCTGGCAGAAAGGGCAGCAGCTGGTGCTGGTACCCAACCCGCATTACGGCGGCGCGAAACCTGCCTTTAAACGGGTATCCATCAAGATTATCGGCGAGAGCGCGTCCCGTCGCCTGCAGCTTTCCCGCGGCGATATCGATATCGCCGAGTCGCTTCCGGTCGACCAGCTGGCGGCGCTGAAAAAAGAAGGGAAAGTCGCGGTGGAAGAGCATCCGTCCCTGCGCGTCACCTATCTCTATCTGAATAACGGTAAAGCGCCGCTGAATCAGGTCGATTTACGGCGCGCCGTCTCATGGGCGACGGATTATCAGGGCATGGTGAACGGCATCCTCGGCGGCAACGGCAAGCAGATGCGCGGCGCCATTCCGGATGGGCTATGGGGCTACGATCCGCAGGCCATGCAGTACAGCCTCGATGCGGAGAAAGCCAAAGCCGCTTACGCCAAGGTGGCGGATAAGCCCGCCGGCCTGACGTTCCTCTATTCGGACAGCGATCCCAGCTGGGAACCGATCGCCATCTCCACGCAGGCAAGCCTCAAAACCCTGGGCATTAACGTCAGGCTGGAAAAACTGGCCAACGCCACCATGCGCGATCGCGTAGGCAAAGGAGATTACGACATCGCCATCGGCAACTGGAGTCCTGATTTTGCCGATCCCTACATGTTTATGAACTACTGGTTCGAGTCGGATAAGAAAGGTCTGCCGGGCAACCGCTCATTCTATGACAACAAAACCGTCGACGGTCTGTTGAAGAAAGCCGTCGCCACCGTCGATCAGGGGGAACGCATCAAAGATTATCAGGCGGCGCAGAAGATCGTGATCGACGAAGCGGCGTATGTCTATCTGTTCCAGAAAAACTATCAGGTGGCGATGAATAAAGACGTAAAAGGCTTTGTGTACAACCCGATGCTGGAGCAGGTGTTTAATGTGGCGGCCATGAGCAAATAACCGGCGCCGCTAATAAAAAGCCCGGCGTCGCTATTTCCCGCGCAGGCGGGGAATCCCGGTAATAACGAACAAGGATAAATAAACGGATGCGAAGGCCTTGGGGAATATCGTTTCTTTCGTCAGGACGTTGACAGCAAACGTTAAGCGACAATCGCCGGGTCAGACGCCTGACCCTTCTTTTTCGGGGAATGCGGATCAGCGACACGACAGGGTGCGCGTCCAGACGCCACTGAACGGCGTTACTTTTTTACTGGGGGCTTCAATATGACCTTCTGGAGTATTTTACGCCAGCGCTGTTGGGGGCTAATACTCGTGGTGGCGGGGGTTTGCGTCATCACCTTTATTATTTCCCACCTTATCCCCGGCGATCCGGCCCGTCTGTTGGCCGGCGATCGCGCCAGCGATGAGATGGTGCGACATATTCGCCAGCAACTGGGATTGGACCAGCCGCTGTATGTGCAGTTTATCCGCTATGTCGGCGATTTGCTGCATGGCGATTTGGGCACGTCCATCCGCACCGGCCGTCTGGTGCTTGACGATCTGCGGACTTTCTTTCCCGCCACGCTGGAACTGGCCTTTTTCGCCCTGCTGCTGGCACTGGCGCTCGGGATTCCGCTCGGGGTGCTTTCCGCGGTGTACCGCAATCGCTGGCTCGACCACATGGTGCGTTTGCTGGCGCTCACCGGTATCTCAACCCCCGCATTTTGGCTGGGGCTGGGGGTTATCGTGCTGTTTTACGGCCAACTTAACCTACTGCCGGGCGGCGGTCGTCTGGATGACTGGCTGGACCCGCCGGCGCACGTCACCGGGTTTTATACTATCGACGCGCTGCTGGCGAAGGATGGCGAGGCGTTCTGGAATAGCCTGCAGCATTTGATTTTGCCTGCGGTGACGCTGGCCTTCGTGCATTTGGGCATTGTGGCGCGCCAGATCCGTTCCGCCATGCTGGAGCAGCTCAGCGAGGATTATATTCGCACCGCGCGCGCCAGCGGCCTGCCCGCCTGGCGCGTCATTCTTGGCTATGCGCTGCCGAATGCGCTGATCCCGTCGGTCACGGTGCTGGGGCTGGCATTGGGAGACCTGCTGTACGGCGCCGTTTTGACCGAAACCGTTTTTTCCTGGCCGGGCATGGGCGCTTATGTGGTGTCTTCTATTCAGGCGCTTGATTTCCCTGCGGTAATGGGCTTCGCGGTAGTGGTTTCACTGGCGTATGTTGCGGTGAACTTGGTGGTGGATCTCCTTTATTTATGGATTGATCCCCGTATTGCGCGTGGAGGGGCAGAATGATGTTGACCAATGAGGCGACTGCCGCGCCGGTTAAAAGCGAGCGCCAGCAACGCTGGGGTAAACGCTTCTGGCTGTTGAAAAGCAGTCCGCTGACGCTGATAGGCGGCGTCATTATGCTGGTCATGCTTTTTTTGATGATTTTCTCGCCCTGGCTAACGCCGGCGGACCCGAACGCCATCGATCTGGCGAGCCGCCTGCAGCCGCCATCGGCGCAGCACTGGTTCGGCACCGACGAGGTCGGGCGCGATCTGTTCAGCCGTGTGATGATCGGTAGCCAGCAATCGGTGGCCGCCGGGCTGGCGGTCGTGCTGTTCTCCGGCATTATTGGTTCGCTGCTGGGCTGCTTTTCCGGCGTTTTGGGCGGCTGGGCCGATGCGCTGATTATGCGCGTGATGGACATCATGCTATCGATTCCCTCCCTGGTGCTGACGATGGCGCTGGCGGCCGCGCTTGGCCCCAGTCTATTTAATGCGATGTTGGCCATCGCCATCGTGCGCATTCCGTTTTATGTTCGCCTGTCGCGCGGACAAACGCTGGTGGTGCGCCAGTTGGCCTACATTCAGGCGGCCAAAATCTTCGGCGCCACCCGTTGGCATCTGGTCAGCTGGCATGTGCTGCGCAATGCGCTGCCGCCGCTGATTGTGCAGGCTTCGTTGGATATCGGCACCGCCATCCTGATGGCCGCGACGCTGGGATTCATCGGTCTCGGCGCCCAGCAGCCAACGGCGGAATGGGGCGCGATGGTGGCTAACGGCCGCAACTATGTGCTCGACCAGTGGTGGTATTGCACCTTTCCCGGCTTGGCGATTTTGATTACCGCCGTCGGTTTCAATCTGTTCGGCGACGGTTTGCGCGATTTGCTCGATCCGAAAAGCGGGGGACGACACTAATGCACGACGACGTTCTGAATATCGATAATTTGCAGCTGAGTTTCCCCATCTATAACGGCGAAGTTCAGGCGCTTAATGAGGTTTCGCTGCATGTGAAGCGCGGCGAAATCGTCGGCGTGGTGGGGGAGTCGGGATCCGGCAAGTCGGTGACCGCGATGTTGGCGATGCGCTTGCTGCCGCCCAATAGCTATCGCATCAACGGCGGCAGCCTGACCTTGCTGGGTCAGGATGTGCTCAACGCCGACGAGAAACAGATGCGTCGGTTGCGCGGCGCCAAAGTGGCGATGATTTTTCAGGAGCCGATGACCGCGCTGAACCCGACGCGTCGTATCGGACGGCAGATGACCGACGTGATCCGTCAGCATCAGCCCCTGTCCCGCAAAGCGGCGCTGGAGAAAGCCGTCAGCCTGCTGAGCGATATGCAAATTTCCGACGCGGCGCAGGTGATGGATCGCTATCCCTTTGAACTCTCCGGCGGCATGCGGCAGCGGGTCGTGATCGCGCTGGCGTTCTCCTGCGATCCGGCGCTGATTATCGCCGATGAACCGACCACGGCGCTGGACGTCACCGTACAGCGCCAGGTGCTGCGTCTGTTGCAGCAAAAGGCGCGCGCCAGCGGCACCTCGGTATTATTTATCAGTCACGACATGGCGGTGGTATCCCAGCTTTGCGATCGGTTGTATGTGATGTACGCCGGCAGGGTGATAGAGAGCGGCGTGACGCAGGATGTGATTAAGCGTCCTGTGCACCCTTACTCAATCGGCCTGCTGCGCTGCGCGCCGGAGACATCGGCGCCCCGCGCCGTATTGCCCGCCATTCCGGGCACGGTGCCCAACCTGGCGTCGATGCCGGCCGGCTGCGCCTTTCGCGAACGCTGTTGCGCCGCAGACGAACGCTGCCTGCAACAGCCGGCATTAACATCTTGCGGCGCCAGCGGACAACGCGCCGCCTGCTGGCATCCGCAACGGGAGGTGGCGTATGTCTGAAATCTTGCTGGAGTTACAGGATGTTCACGTCAATTTTCCCGCCCGCAAAAACTGGCGCGGCAAAGTCACCGAGCGGGTACATGCGCTCAACGGTCTGGATTTACGCATTGTTCGCGGCGAAACCTTAGGCATCGTCGGGGAATCCGGCTGCGGTAAAAGCACCCTCGCCCAACTGCTGATGGGGATATTATCGCCCGCCAGCGGTGAGTGTTTTCGCGCCCGAAGCCCTTATTCGTGGCTGGGCAGCGGCATGCAGATGGTGTTTCAGGACCCGCTCTCCTCGCTCGATCCGCGTTTACCGGTATGGCGCATCATCACCGAACCTGTCTGGCTACAGGAACATAACCGTGAACGCGAGCGCCGCGCACTGGCCGTGGAGCTGGCCGAGTTGGTCGGTATTCGCCCGGAGTATCTCGATCGGCTGCCCCATGCTTTTTCCGGTGGACAGCGGCAGCGGATTTCCATCGCCCGCGCGCTCTCTTCGCAGCCTGACATTATCGTGCTGGATGAACCGACGTCGGCGCTGGATATTTCCGTACAGGCGCAAATCCTCAACCTGCTGGTGAAATTACAGCGTCAGCGCCAACTGACCTATGTGCTGATTTCGCACAACGTGTCGGTGGTGCGGCATATGAGCGATCGGGTGGCGGTGATGTATCTCGGACAGATTGTCGAACTGGGCGATGCGCAGCAGGTGCTCTTTGCGCCGCAGCATCCCTATACCAAACTGCTGCTTGATTCGGTGCCGCGCGTCGACGGTTCGCTGGACAGCGAAGTGAAGGATCGGAAAGGGGAGCTGCCGAGCAATCGCGTATTACCGCAGGGCTGTTTTTTCCGCGAACGCTGCCCGCTGGCGGCCGCGGGATGCGAGCGGCAACAGCCGATGCAGTCGACGGCCCAGGGCAGTGAGGTTCGCTGCTGGCGCGCAGGCTAGTTTTTGTGCGCATGGCGGCGGCTTTATCCCACCCCATGACGGAATCAAAATCGGATGCAAGCCGGGACCACGCAGAGAACGCCGATTACGCTCCGCGAAATCGGCGATGATTGAGTTTTTAGGGCGGCAAGCCGCCCGCTACGCCCCTGTTCCCGCCGACGCCCGCCGCAACAATCGTCCCTGCCGCTGCTGTACGCGGCCCTGTTCATAACTCACCACACCGTTGACCACCACCAGGTCGATGCCTGGCGCAATCTGGCACGGATCGCGGTAGGTCGCCACGTCCTGAATCGTCATCATATTCACCAGCGTCACGTCGGCGAAAGCGCCTTCGCGCAACACCCCACGCTCCTCCAGACGAAAGCGCGCGGCGGACAGCCCCGTCATTTTTCGTACGGCCTCGGCAAGGCCGAACAGCTTCAGATCCCGGCAGTAATGCGCCAGCACGCGCGGAAAGGTCCCCCACAGTCGCGGATGCGGATTGGGGTCGTTAGGCAGCCCGTCGGAGCCAACCATCGACAGCGGATGCGCCAGGATCTGGCGCACGTCGTCTTCGCTCATCATGTGATAGATCGCCCCCGCAGGGCGCAGCCGCTCCGTCGCCTGCCACTGATCCACGCCCCACTGTTCAGCAATCGCTTTGAGCGTCTGTCGGGCCATCTCCGGATGGGGATCGGACCAGGTAATGAAGATCTCCATCTTGCCGTCGACGCGCCAGGCATCCAGCGTGGTGGAACTGGCTGAATAGGGATAACAGTCGCAGTTGCAGGATTGTTCGCTGGCCGCCTTTTCCAGCGCGGCCAGCGCCAGCGGCGCACGTCCCCAGTTGCCCGCACCGGCGCACTTAAGATGGGAAATCACCAAATCGGCGCCCGCCCGTCGAGCGGTGCTGAACGACTCTTGCAGCGAATCCAGCAGGCCATCATGTTCGTTGCGCATATGCGTGGTGTAGAGCGCGCCGTGTGCGCCGACGATGTCCACCAGTCGCTGCATCTCCGCCGTTGGCGCCTGCTTCGCATTGGTGTATGCCAGCCCAGAGCTGAGGCCGATAGCGCCCGCGTTGAGCGCTTTTTCCAGCGTCTCGCACATCCGTTCTAGCTCTGAAACCGTCGCCGGTCGATCGAAGCGATCCATGACGTTGGCCCGCAGCGCCGTATGGCCGATCAACGCCGCTACGTTGACGCTGGGACGGGCGTTTTCGACGGCGTCGGCATAGTCACAGAAGGTCGGATAAATGAACGCGTCTTCACCCCCCAATAAATTCATCGGATCCGGCGGCGCTCCCGGCAGCGTCACTGGCGACGCGCTGATCCCGCAGTTGCCGACGATCACCGTGGTCACGCCCTGCGAGATCTTCGCCAGCATGTCCGGTGTGCGGATGACGTGCGTATCGTCATGCGTATGGACATCGATGAATCCCGGCGTCAGACAACGGCCATCTCCTTCGATCGAACGGCCTGCGGCGTGTCCGGCCAGTTGACCGATGGCGGCGATCCGATCGCCGCGGATCGCAACGTCGGCGACATAGGGATCGGCGCCCGTCCCATCGACCACGGTGACGTTCAGGAACAGCAGATCGTAGGTCATGGTCATATCATAGCCTCCGTCCGGCGGCGAAGTCCCACTCCTTACCGGGGACCGCCTCCATCAGCTGCTGGGTATAAGGCTGCTGGGGATGGGCCAGCACATCGCTCGCAGGCCCATATTCGATCACCTGACCGTGCTGCATCACCAGCACGTCGTCGCAGATCTGCGCGGCCACACGTAAATCGTGGGTAATGAACAAGATGGCGACCTGCATACGCCCCTGAATATCCGCCAGCAGTTGCAGCACCTGCGCCTGCACCGAAACATCGAGCGCAGACACAGCCTCATCGGCGACGATGACATCCGGCTCCATCGCCAGCGCGCGGGCAATCGCGATACGCTGCCGCTGCCCGCCGGAAAACTGGTGCGGAAAGCGGTCGATAGCGTCCGCCGGCAACCCGACCAGCTCCAGCAGCTCCTGACCTCGCGACCAGGCCTGCGCGAACGGCATACCGAAATTCATCGGCCCTTCCACCAGGCTCCGGCCGATACTCATGCGTGGATTCAGCGATCGGTTAGGATCCTGAAACACCATCTGAATGCGCTTGCGGTGCGGCTTCAGCCCCACCGGCGTCAGCTCGGAAATATCTTTGCCGGTCACCCGCACCGCGCCGCAGGTGGGCGTCAGCAACCGCATCACGCAGCGCGCCAGCGTCGACTTGCCGGAACCGCTCTCCCCGACGATGCCCAGCGTACGGCCGCGCTTGAGCATAAACGACACGTCGTGCACGGCCCGCGTGCCTTGCCGCCGTTTCCGAAAGAGTGACCACGCGCTGCCCGCTGCCGAATAGGTTTTACCCAGCTCGACGACGTCCAGCACCACCTGTGCGCTGGCGGCCTCGCGCCGTGCCGCTCGGGGAGCCAGACTCGGCACCGCCGACAGCAGGGCCTGGGTATACGCTTCTTTCGGCGCTGAAAGCACCTGCTGTACGGTGCCGGACTCCACAATATGTCCTTGGCGCATCACGCACACGCGGTCGGCGATATCCACCACCACGCCCATATCGTGCGTGATAAACAGCACTGCCGTACCGTGCTTCTGTTGCAACTCGCGGATCAGTTTGAGGATCTGCTGCTGGGTCGTGACATCCAACGCGGTGGTCGGCTCGTCGGCGATGAGCAGGCGCGGCTCCAGCACCAGCGCCATCGCAATCATGATGCGCTGGCGCTGACCGCCGCTCAGCTGATGCGGATAGGCCTCGTACACCCGCTCAATATCCGGCAGGTGCACCTGCGACAGCGCGTTCATCACCCGCGCCTTACGCGCCTGAGCGTTCAGAGCCGTATGGGTCTGCAACACCTCGTCAATCTGCCGCCCGACCGTCAGCACCGGGTTAAGCGCGGTCATCGGCTCCTGAAAGATCATCGCCATGCGGCTGCCGCGCAGCGCCTTGAGACGCGCGTTGCTGACCTGCAACACATCTTCGCCGTCCAGCAGGATGCGCCCGCCGGTCGCGCTCAGCGCGCCTTTGGGCAACAGCCCGAGCGTCGCCAGCGACGTCACCGACTTGCCCGATCCGCTCTCTCCCACCAGACAGACCGTCTCTCCCGGCTGGATCTCGAAGGAGATGTCTTGCAGGATGGGCACGCCCTGCGCCGTACTCACACAGAGGTTTTCTACGCGCAAAATGTCCTTCCGGTGTTCGCTCATGCGGCTCCCCTTTTCTTCAGGCGCGGGTCGAGCGCATCGCTCACCGCATCGCCCAGCAGGTTGATCGACAAAATACACAGCGACAGCGCCAGCCCGGCCCACAGCACCAGCGAAGGCTTGAGCTGAAAATAAACGCGCCCTTCGGAAATGATGTTGCCCCAGGTTGGGATCTCCGTGCCGATGCCCGCGCCAAGGAACGACAGGATCGCCTCGGTGAGGATGGCGGAGGCGCAAATATAGGTGCTTTGCACGATAAGCGGCGCCAGCGTGTTCGGCATCAGATGCCGGGTGAGCACCTTGAACGTCGAGGTGCCCATCAGCACCGCCGCCTCGACATACGGCTCTTCGCGCGTCGACAGCACCCGGGAACGCACCAGCCGCACCACCTGCGGGATCTCCGGCACCATGATCGCCACCATGACGGTCCAGATCCCGGCGCTGCTCAGGGAGACGATCGCAATCGCCAGCAGGATACCGGGGATCGCCATCAGGCCGTCCATCACCCGCATCATCAGCGCATCAATGCCGCGGAAATAACCGGCCAGTAGGCCCAGCGGCAGGCCAATCAACACGCTCATCACCGTCACGCCCACACCGACAATCAGGGAAATGCGCGCGCCGTAGACAATGCGCGAAAACAGGTCGCGTCCGTAGGCGTCCGTCCCCAGCCAAAATTCCGCGCCGGGCGGTTTCAGACGTATCGCGGGCGACAACGCGACCGGATCGTGGTTGGCGATCCAGGGCGCAAAGATCGCCATCGCGACGATAATCGTCAGGATCGCCAGCGCGATCGCCGAGGTCAGCGGCATGCGTGGCAGTGTGATCCATCGATGCCGGGGCGCGGGCAGGGTCAGAGAATCGGGTTTGCTCATAGCCTTGCCCTCAGTAACGAATGCGTGGATCGCTGATCGCATAGGACAGATCGATCAGCAAGTTGATGATGACATACACCCCGCTGGTCAGCAGGATCATGCCCTGAATCACGGGATAGTCGCGCGCCAGTACGGCGTCGACGATCAGCCGTCCCAGACCCGGAATATTGAATACGCTTTCGGTCACCACCACGCCGGAGATCATCAGGGCGAAACCGGTGCCGATCACGGTGAGGATCGGGATCATCGCGTTGCGCAGCGCGTGCCGGAACAGCACGTGGATCTCCGACAGCCCCTTGGCGCGCGCGGTGCGGATATAGTCTTCTCCCAACACTTCCAGCACGCTGGCCCGGGTCATGCGCGCCACCAGTGCAATGTAGACTGACGACAGCGTCAGCGCCGGCAGCACGATGCGCTGGGCGAAAGGCCCCACGCCGCGGGTGATGCTGCTAAATCCCTGCACCGGCAACCATCTCAGCTCCAGCGAAAACACGGTGATCAACACATAGCCGATGACGAAAACCGGCACCGAAAAACCCAGCACCGACGTCGACATCACCAGATTGTCGATCCAGGTGCCGTGCTTCCACGCCGCCAGTACGCCGAGCGGCACGGAGATGAAAATGGTGAAGACGATGGCCACCAGCGCCAGACTCAGGGTCGGTTCCAGCCGCTGGCCGATCATCGTCAGCACCGGCGTGTGGGCCATCAGAGAAGTACTGAAGTCCCCACGCAGCAGCTGTGAAATCCACACGAAAAACTGCTGATATAGCGGCTGATTCAGACCCAAACTTTCGCGGATCGCCTCCAGTTGCTGCGGGGTCGCCATGTCGCCGGCGATAATCGCCGCCGGATCGCCCGGTGACAGCCGCAACAGCAGGAAAACAAACAACGCGACCACCAGCATCACCGGGATCGCCGCCAGGACGCGGCGAATGAAGTAACCAAGCATAGGGACCTCCGAAGGCATTAATCACACAATAATCAGTCGCTTTTCTCGACGTTCCAGAACACCGTGGACGGCCCTGTCATCAGGTGGCTGATGCGACTGCTCCAGACCGCCACGTCATAGAACTGGCCAAGCGGGATGTAGCTGACCTGGTCCATCGCGTGTTTCTGGATTTCCACCGCAATCGCTTTCTGTTTGGCTGGCTCGGTGGCGGTCGCGAACGCTACGCGCAGCTCATCCATCTTCGGATCGGTCGGCCAGCCGAACCAGGCGCCCTGTCGTCCGCCGCCATCCAGCATCGGGTTCACCACCGGGTTCCAGATGGTTTCCGCGTTCCAGTAGGTAAAGAACAGGTTCCATCCGCCCTGAGCCGGGGCGTTCTGATTCGCCCGGCGCGACACCAGCGTCTGCCAGTCCATCGGCTGCAAAGCGACGTTAAATCCGGCCTTGCGCAGCGCCTGCGCCACGACCACCGGCTGCGGCGCCTGGCTGGGCACGTCGGTCGGCTGCATGATCACCACCGGCGTGCCGTCATAGCCCGCTTTCTTCAGCAGTGCCTTGGCCGCGTCGATGTCGCCGCCTTTCAGCAGCGATTCGCCGCCCTCCTGCGTCTCCAGCGCGGTGCCGCAGCCAAAGACGGAGGCGCACAGCTTGAAGTATTCCGGATTGCCCACCAGCGCATCGAGCACATCTTTCTGGCTCATCGCCAGCAGCGCGGCGCGGCGAATATCCGGGTTATCAAACGGCGGATAGAGGAAGTTCATGCGTCCGCCGGTCAGCGATCCCAGCTTGCTGAGCACCCCGGACTTCAGATCCGGATTGGCCTGCACCATCGGCAACAGATCGATCGGCAGCTGTTCGATAAAGTCGATATCGCCGGAGGAGAGCGCGTTAATCGCCGTCATGCGATCCGGCATGTTGATCCACTCCACCCGATCGACCTTGACCACCTTGCCGCCCGCGCTGCCGCTGGCCGGCTCTTTGCGTGGGACGTATTGCTGGAACTTCTCGTAGACCACGCGATTGCCGGGATCGAATTCGCCGGCGACGAACTTGTACGGGCCGGAACCGGTGTAATCGGTGATCATCTTGCCGTCAGGCGTATTGGCGACACGCTCCGGCATCATGAATGCCGCGACGGAGGAAGGCTTGGCTAACAGTTGCAACACATAGCCAAACGGTTTGGATAGCGTCAGGACGATCGTTTTGTCATTAGTGGCGGAGATCCCCGCGGTGTACTTCATCATCAGCTGACCGCCCACGTCGTAACGCGCCCAGCGCTTGAGAGAAGCAACGCAGTCCGCGGCGGTCACCGGTTTGCCGTCATGCCACAGCAGACCGTCGCGTAGCGTAAAGGTATAGGTCAGACCGTCGGGAGACACGGTCCAGTCGGCCATCTGCGGTTTCGGAACCTGATGTTCATCCATCCCGATCAGCGTGTCGTAGATCATATAGCCGTGGTTACGGGTGATTTGCGCGGTGGTCGCAATCGGATCCAGCACGCGCAAAGAGGATGACATGACCGCGTGCAGCGTTTTCTCCGCAGCCAGCGCAGAGGGGGAAAGCAGCGCGGCGCTCAGGCCGATCGGCAACAGCAGAGAGGCAATCAAGGAACGGGATGGAGACTTTTTCATTCTCAACACTCCTTAAAAAGGCAACAAATGGTGTCGGGGCTTGCTGTGTGGTCGCGTTAAAAGAAAGCGGTATGCCGGAAGCCGTGGCCTGCCGCCCGGTTATGTCAATGCGCTCAGCGCGTGGTCGATATAGAGGCGGCGTAACCGCGGGGCCAACGGCCCAGGTTTACCGTTGCCGACAGGCTGGCCATCCAGCTTCACCACCGGGTACACAAACGAGGTGGAAGAGGTAATAAACGCTTCAGCGGCCTGTTTGACTTCATCCAGCGCAAAGGCGCGTTCCTCAAAACGCAGACCTTGCGCCTTTAACAACGCGAGCAGGGAACCGCGCGTGATGCCGGGCAGCAGCGCATGCGACAGCGCCCGCGTGACCACTGCGCCATCGCGGGTCACGATGAACGCATTGTTGGACGTGCCTTCGGTAATCCAGCCGTCTTTCACCAGCCAGGCGTCGTCCGCGCCCTGCGCGCGCGCCTGTTCTTTCGCCAGACAGGGATACAGCAGCTGCGTGGTTTTGATGTCGCAACGTCCCCAGCGCAGATCCGGCAGGCTGATGATGCTCATGCCGCGTTCCGCCATCGGGCTGTGGATCACGGCTTTCGCCTGCGTATACAGCACCACCGTCGGCGGCGTTCCCGCCGGCGGAAACTGAAAGTTGCGATCTTCCGCGCCGCGGCTGACCTGCAAATAGATGAGGCCCTCCTGCAGATGGTTGCGGGCGATCAGCGTGCGGTGGATCGCCAACAGCGCGTCATTATCCAGCGGGAGCGACAACGACAACTCGCTCAGCGACCGGCGCAAGCGGGCCAGATGCCGTTCAACGTCCACCAATCGGCCTTGCAGCACGGCGGTCACCTCGTAGATCGCATCGGCGAACGTGAAACCACGGTCGAAGACCGAGATCCTGGCTTCGTTCTCCGGCACAAATTCCCCATTCAGGTATACGGTGCGCATGGCTTGCTCTCCAGGTCAGGAACGCTCAACGCCGGTTTGGCGGGTGATGATGCCGTAGTGCTCAATACGCCGGTGACGGGCAAAATCGAAGATCGTGGTCTTGCCGAACTGGCACAGATCCATATCGCAGCGATGCACGATCAGCTCGTCGTCCTGCCCTTTGGCGCGGGCCACGACAAACCCGTTCGGATCGATGATGACGCTGCCGCCCATCAGCGGAAAACCATCTTCCACCCCGGCCTTGGCGACGCCGACCACCCAGGTGGCGTTCTGGTAAGCGCCGGCCTGCATGCACAGCTCGGAGTGGAACAGACGGTGTTCCTCGCCCTCGCCGCGATTCTGCGAATTGACCGACGGCGTGTTGTAGCCCAGCGTGACCAGTTCAACGCCCTGCAATCCCATGACGCGATAGGTTTCAGGCCAGCGGCGGTCGTTACAGATGCACATGCCCATGATCGTGTCCTGCGTTTCCCAGGTCGGAAAACCCAGATCGCCCGGCTCGAAATAGCGTTTTTCCAGATGCTGGAAGTCGCGCTGAGTATCGAACTCCACGTGCCCCGGCAGATGGACTTTGCGGTATTTGCCGACAATGTTGCCCTGGCGATCCGTCAGGATCGACGTGTTGTAGTGGTGGCCGTCCGGGGTCAGCTCCGCATAACCGAAGGTGATCGCGATGCCGTGTTCGCGGGAAAAATCAAACAGCGGACGAGTCGCATCGTTCGGCATTTCACGTTCGAACCAGCGATCAACCTCCTGCTGATCTTCCATGAACCAACGGGGAAAGAAGGTGGTCAGCGCCAGCTCGGGGAAAACGACCAGCTCACAGCCTTGCTGCCGGGCCTGCTCCAGTAGCGCCAGCATGCGCTGGACCACGCTTTCTCTTGAGTCGCTTTTTTGGATCGCCCCCAACTGGGCGCCGCCGATAACGATATCTCGCATGCCGTCTTCCTCCACAAGACCGACCCGATGTCGGTCAATCATTTACCGTGTGTAAGGCCATTGTGGGAGCTACGGCTGCCCCTGTCGTATGCCTATTTGTCGGTCAGGATTAACCTGATGTTAATCCAGGTTGAACAGATGAAAACCGCCCTCGTCCAGCGTACCGCGCAGGGTGTCGACAAAGACCTGCGCAAACTGGGCCAACGGTTCACGCCGCAAGTGAACCAGGCTGATCGTCAGCCGTTCTTCGTTGAGGATCGGCAGCACCGCCATGCGCTCAGAGCCGGAGGCGCGGAAAGAGATCTCATCGACGACGGAAAAGCCGGTGCCGTTCTTCACTAGCGCGCAGGCGTGATGCGGGGAGTCAACGTCGATGCTGGGCCGATACGGCAACCCCACGCGTTCGAACGCCTGCTTCATAAAGCTGTGGAAAGGGGTGTCGGCGGCATAACCGATGAACGGCGTTTCGGCCAGCGCGTCGGGCAGCGCGTCTGCCGACACGCGCGTTAAAGGGTGATCCGCCGGGCACACCACCATCACCCGGATATAGCTCAGCGGCACCGCGCGCAGATTGGGGTGATCGATAGGGAACAGAGAAATACCGAGATCCGCCTGCTGGTCGAGCAACCTGTCGCGCAGCAGAACATGACGCAGACATTCCAGGCTGACAAGGATGTCTTCGTTGCACCGTCGGAAGGCAGCAATGGCGTCAGGCACCAGCTGATGCCCCAGACTGGGGCTGCTGGCGATGCGCAATACGCCGTGACGCTGCTGGACCAGATTGTGCAGCGTGGTGTTGACCCGCTGAATATCGCGGTAGACCGACTCGACGTCACTGAAGAGGCTGCGCGCTTCAGGCGAGGGGTACAGCCGCCCTTTGACCCGTTCGAATAGCTGGAAGCCGATCCTGGCCTCGGTATGAGACAACATGCGGCTGACGGCGGGTTGGGAGACGTATAAAAGTTGAGCGGCACCGTTGATTGAACCGGTGATCATCACCGCCCGAAAGACTTCGATCTGACGCAGGTTGAGCGACGGCATAGGGGGACCCCGTTGGCATTTTGGCGTCGTCGTCCCATCAAACGCTTAACAATAGGTTATATAACGTTAGCAATTTGTATGCCAATGGCCCGAACGGGCCGAAAGTCACGCTGACATCTAAGGTCAGAATCGCTATTAATAGCCTTCCGCCATTTTTCACAGGAGGTTTCCGCCGTGGCGATTCCACAAACGATCCTGCCGATCTTCCTCTTGATCCTGCTCGGCTACGCGCTGGCCCGCCGTGGGACGCTCGATCCTCATGCCAACAAGGCGTTGGGCGTGCTGGCTTTCAAGCTGTTCATGCCGATGGTCCTGTTTACCGGCATGATCGCGGCGCCGCTGCACGATGGCCTGAACACCACGCTGCTGGCTGCCTACTTCGTTCCCGCACTGCTGATCTTCGCGGCGGTCAATGTCTTCGCTCACCGCAGCCTGGGTCGCCCGACGCCCTTCGGATTGACCGCCTCCTTCGGCAACAATGCCTTGATCGGCCTGGCGATGGTGGCCGGGCTGTATGGCAGCCAAGGACTGGTACTGCTGTTTACCGTCCTCGCCGTACACAGCCTGCTGCTGTTTAGCGCCCAGAGTTTCTATGACAGCCTCGCGGGCAACGAACCGTTCAAGCCAGGCATTCTCATCGCCAGCCTCGCTAACCCGATGATTATCGGCCTGCTGTTGGGAACGGCGGTCAATATGTCGAATCTGACGCTGCCCGGCTGGAGCCTGAAACTGGCGACCTGGCTGGCGCAGGCGGCGCTGCCCTGCGCGCTCATCGTGCTGGGGGCCAATCTCTCCGGCTACCGGCTGCGTCCCAGCGCCCACGCCGTCGGCATCGCCGCCGCTAAACTGGTGTTCATGCCGTTACTGGTGCTACTAACCTGTTTACTGCTCCACATCGACGGCATTCCGCGCGGCGTGCTGGTGCTGATGGCGGCGAATCCTTCCGGCGTCAACGTGCTCGGCTTTGCCCGCACGCAGGAGGATACCCAGATCGGCAGCGCCGCCATTTGCCTCACGACGCTGCTGTCGATGGCGACATTGCCGCTGTGGATGTGGGTAGCCAGCCTGGGGTGAGTCCCCCGCCATGCGCGGAAAATAAAGGCAGTGAAATTCGCAGGCCACCCGGTATGGAAGAATCCGTGAAGTCCAAACCGGGAAAGCGTCACCCCAGACACAAGCAGGGCGGCGGCTCTCCGTATCGTCGCCCCCTGCTCCCGTAATATCACGAGAAAGAATCCTGATACGTGGGACGCTCTCCCGACAAATCCCTTTGTTGATGGGAGAGGCCGAGAGGGTTATGCAGGGGTGTCTATACGTCCGCTTTCCTGAACGGCAGCGACGGTCATGACGGTTCATCGCTTGGATCGCGCAGACCGGAGAGAAAAGCTCCGTGGCCGTTTCTCGCTGGCGCCGTTTTTTATTTGTCGGTCATTCAATATTTTTACCCGCGTCAGACTATTTCTTTTTATTAATGACTTTCAACCATATGATTTAAATAGATTTAAATGCGAAATTCTCCCGTGTTGCGTGCGATAAATAAAACGATTTTCACGGTGCTCACCGGCGAAAAGTTCGGGCGCAAAACGATAGCGCGAAGCCTGCATTCATGTTTTCATACCCATCCTGACTTTTTTTTACCTTCTATTACATGCCACTTACACTATGGATGGGTGGTCTACGTCTGGGGATCAGAGTTTGAAAGTGAAGCACTTACGGAAAGCCGCCGTTCTCGCCATGATTGTCTCCCTAACTTCCAGCTGTTCCAGCCTTCACAATATGGGTCAGTCCTACGGTACGGCGATTGGCTGTATCGGTGGCGCCGCATTGGGCGGCGGCTTAGCCTACCTCGCCACACATAATGCGCAAAAAGCCGTCGCGGGGGGCATCATCGGGGGGATCGCGGGCTGTGCCGTCGGCAATGTCTGGCAAAACAGAGAAAAAGCGCTGGCGCAGATCGCCGCCGATGAAAACATCGCGATCTATACGGAAACGCTGAAAACCGATCGTTCATCCGGCGGTGAGACGGTAGGGATCGTCGCACAGGTGGAAGATAGCGCCATGTTCCCAACAGGGAGCGCGGATTTGACGCCCGACGGGCTGCGTCAGGTGAAAAAGCTGGCCGCCGCGATGAAGACCGGGGAAGGCAACGATGCCGGACTGTTGCTGGTTGTAGGCCATACTGACGCAACCGGCAGCGCCAGCCTGAATCAGCGGTTATCCGAACGCCGGGCGCGCAACGTCGGCCACATACTGGAACAGGCGGGCATCAGCGCCAGCCGCCTGTATTTTCAGGGCGCGGGGTCATCACGGCCTATCGCTGACAACGACACGGACAAAGGACGTGCCGCTAACCGCCGGGTTGAACTGGTCGGACTCGCGAGCGAAGCCCTGCTGAAACAACGTTTGCAGCAGGAAGGCAACAACCCCCGTTACCTGGAGCACGGCACCGCTGGCACGGCGACTGTCGTAGCGAAGCGTCCCTCGGACAGTACCAAGACGGCTCCCCGTAAGGCAGAACCCGCCGTATCCATTCCCGCAACGCCGTCCAGCTCAGCCGCCGCCCCTCGGCCAGCAAAAGCAACCGAGAGCAAACATTACGTCGATTTCGGCGGCGATGCGGTCAACGCCAGCCTGCCGAGTCTGGCGGCCAATCTAACCCCTCAGCATCGCGGCTTCAGCCTGATCGGCGAAGCCCATGCCAGCGTGGTCGCCAAAAGCTGCATCGCCGACACGGTACGCGTCAGCGGCGAGGCGCGGAATCTGGCCAGCGGCCAACCGGTCGGCGTCCATGAAACGCGGGAATATCTGCCGGGAATGAACGGCCGCGCCTGGGCCGGGCTGGTGAACGGCCATCTGGTCACACTGTCTCCGGTACGCGTATTGCGGGAAAACGCCAGCGTGACGGAAGACCCCAGGGTCTATGTCACGCGCAACTATGAGGATAACAACCGTAAATCCGATGCGCCGCTGAAGGCGGTCGCTAACGCGTGGGAAGGTGAAGACAACATTCTTTATCGCGTTTACATCCAGGACGGACAGCAGCAAAACCTGTCCTGTATCGACCTGCTGGTCGCGAAAGACCAGCCTAAAAGTCAGCAGGGCCAACTGTTCTACTTCGGCAACGGCGACAACAAAAAATATATGGCGGCCTACACGCCAGCACGCAGCTAATTTAAGGATAATGATATGGAGTTATTTCAGACTATCGCCGAGGCCATTGCGGCCTACGGCTACATTTTCTGGCCCCTATTCGGATTGATGGTGCTCACGCTGGTGGTGATCCGCTGGTGGAACACCGTCAGCTATTTTTTCCTCAATCTGGCCGCCAGCTTTCCGCTTATCGGCCATATCGCTCGCCTGTCGCGCAGCCACGAACCCCGTCGGCCTGGCACCGGGAATAAAGAGTGGTATCCGTCGGAAGAAGCCCTGTGCGCCAAATATTACGCCTATCACCAGACCACCAGCCGTGATGCGAGCTTTTATCGGCGCTGCGTCGATTATCTCGATAAAGTCGAGGAGCGCGGACGCAAACCCACCGGCATCGTTCTGTGGCTGTGCAGCATCGCGCTGGTGATTCTGGAAGCCTTTATTTTTGCGCTGGTACTGTCGCCCTTTATCGCCAACAACATCTCTGCCAATCAGGCTGAATTTTCCGCGTTGGTCATCTCGGTCTTGATCGGGGTCATTTTGGTGCCGGCCACCCATCTGATGGGGGCGGAGCTGCACAAAAACACGCTGCTGAAAAAAATCCGCTACTGGCACTCCGAAGCGCGACACAACAAAAGCGCCAAAGAGCTGATGAGCAGCCACCGGATCACGCTGGAAAATAGCCGCGACGACGACGGCGAGCCGAACTACATCCAGATCCTGAACCGCATCAATCACGGTGTTCAGGTCAAGCCGCAATACTGGTGCACCTTCGTCGCGTTGGTCCTGATCACCACGTTCGCCTTTGGCGCCTACTTTATTCGCGCCGCCACGATTAATGCGATGGAGACCCAGGCCGTCAACGCCTCCCCGTTTAGTCAGAGCGGCGCAGAAAGCGGCGGTTCGCCGTTCGAGCTGCCTGCCGCCGCGGTCGAGGACAACCATGCCGCAGACAAACAGGCCGTCGCCGAAGTCGCCAGCAATCGCGTTTTCGCCTCGAAGCTGACCTTCATCATCCTCTCTGTGATTTTTGTGGGCGTGCAGCTGATCGGTATTCTTATCGGAATTTTCCGTTCCTTCGCCGGCATTGACTCCGCCAAGGCCGCCAAATATATCGGTAACTTCAGCGGGTCGGATGAGTTCGCCGCCTACCATGCCGCCCGCCGCGAACGCGTAGAGCGCGATGCGCAGCAGAAGCTCGCCTCGTTGCAAAACCGGCTCATGATGCAGCGGCAAAACGGCCGCAGCGAACCGCTGTCGCAGATGCCGACCTTCGACGACTACGTGCTCGGCAAGCAGTCGGATCGCGAAAAGAACCAACGTCACCAGAACCATGAACAGGCTCCGACAAAAACGCCGCAGGCTGCGCAGGTCGTCGCCTCTCCGGCTCCGGAAACCGTCAGCCCGGTCGCATCGGCAACGCCTGACGTGTCGCCCGCGGCCCCCGTCGCTGCCGATCGCGATGACACCGCACGGATTGAATCCCTCGGCGATCTGACCACGCTGAGCGCAGAAGAGCTGGCGCAGGTGGCGAAAGCGCTGGGACTGTCTCTGGATGCGCTGGCGAGCCGCCAACGTGTGCAGGCGATCCTCAACAAAGCGCGCGCCTAGAAGAGAGAAGAAAAAAAGGAACCGGTCATGAAATATTGCCTTGCCCTGCTGCTGTGGGGGATCAGCACGGCGGTCGCCGCCGCGCCGCGTAACGATATCCCCAGTTGCTATGACTATGCGCACATGGCGCAGTATCGCCCGGCGGAAACGGGCCGGGAGCTGGTCATCATCGTAGACCAGACGGTCACGGTCCCGCTCGACCTGAAAAAATCCACCTGGAATCAGGTACTACGTTTCGTGCAGCCGGGCGACCACGTCATGCTGTACCAGTTCTCGGCGCTGCTACAGGATAACTACATGAAGCGCGTCTTCGACGGACGGCTGGAAATGCCGTTCATTGACAAAAAGACGCGTAATGGCATCGGGATGGACAGCCTCAAATCGCTGGATGCTTGTCTGGTTCAGCAACAGCAGTTCTTTGCTAAGACCCTCGGCGGACACATGGCCGCAAGCTTCGCGGATAGTCAAACCCGTATCGCCAAAAGCGAAATTCTCGATAGCCTGAAGCATATCGCCAGCGATCTGCAACACAGCCCCTCTTCGCAGACCACGATTTTGCTAATTTCGGATATGCTGGAAAACAGCGATTTTGATAGCTTCTATCGTCAGCAGGCTATCCGTGAACTCTCGCCGCAGAATGAGCTACAGCGCGTCACGCGACAAGGGCTGCTGGCGGACTTTGGCGGCGCTAACGTGTATGTGGCGGGTGCCGGCCTGATCGATATCAATGCGAAAAACAGCTATCGTTCGGGGAAAGTGTTGCGACAGCTGAAAACCTTCTGGCAAGATTATTTTGAGGCGTCGAATGCCAAACTCATTAGCTTCGGCACGCCGGAACTGACGGTGGATTTGCGTTAACCGCCGCACTCAAAGACGGCAGGGCGCTCCCCCCGCCGTCTTTTTCCTTCCCCAACGCGATATCATTTATCCCGGCGATAAATTATGCTTTTCACTACCGCTGACTCGTTGCTCCCCTTAACCACAAAAAAAAACGCTATGACGCCATCTTCCGATACCGCAGTAAAAACCCCGGCCGGACCCGCTTCCGTGGCCGCGGTATTTCGTTCCCCCTCAGCACTCATCCGTGAATGTCTGGCCGGAGTCATCACCGCACTCGCGCTCATTCCCGAGGTCATCTCGTTTTCCGTTATCGCCGGCGTGGACCCGAAAGTGAGTCTCATCGCCTCCGTCGTGCTGTGCCTCACTCTCTCCGTGCTAGGCGGCCGCCCTGCGATGGTGACCGCCGCCGCCGGTTCGGTCGCGCTGGTCATCGGCCCGATGGTGCATGCTCACGGCGTGGGTTATATCCTTCCCGCCGTCATTCTGGCGGGCATCATTCAGATAGTGTTCGGCCTGGTCGGCCTATCGCGCATGATGCGCTATATTCCGCGCTCGGTGATGCTCGGCTTCGTCAACGCGCTGGGGATACTGATTTTTGCCGCGCAGGTGCCGCACGTCCTGGGCCAGTCGCCTGCCGTCTGGCTGCTGTTTGTGGCGACAATCACGATTGTCATCCTGCTGCCTTATTTGCTCAAAAGCGTGCCGTCGCCGCTGATTGCGATTGTGGTCATCACCGCCGCCGCGCTGATGCTCGGCCTGCACGTCCCGACCGTCGGCGATGCGGGGCCGATGCAGGCCGGACTGCCAGGGTTCACCCAACTGACCCAGCCGCTCAATCTGGAAACGCTGTCCATTATCTGGCCGACGGCGCTCAGCGTGGCGTTTGTCGGGCTGATGGAGTCGCTGCTAACGGCCAAAATGGTGGACGACATGACCGATACGCACTCCAGCAAACAGCGCGAATGCTGGGGGCTGGGCATCGGCAATATCTTTGCAGGCTTTTACGGCGGCATTGCAGGCTGCGCGATGATCGGTCAAACGGTCGTCAACGTCGAAATGGGTAAAGCCCGTAGCCGGGTTTCCACCGTGGCGGCAGGGTTAGTTTTGCTCATTCTTGTGACGAGTCTAAGCCATATCATGGCGCAAATCCCGATGGTAGCGCTGGCCGGTATCATGATGATCGTCGCGTTGAAAACGGTTAACTGGCACAGTTTGCAGCCCGCGACGCTGAGGAGGATGCCCCTGTCTGAAACCCTGATTATGGTCATCACCGTCATTGCCACCGTGTGGACCGGCAATCTGGCGATCGGCGTCGCGGGCGGCGTCATCTTCGCCATTCTGCTGTTCGCCCGGCGCGTCGCTCACGTCATCGATGCCGAGCGGGAACTCAGCGCAGACGGAAAGTCAGTGTGTTATCGCGTGAAAGGCCCACTGTTTTTCGGCAGCAGCAACGATCTGTTCGAACATTTTCAGTATGCCGAAGATCCGCAGCAGGTGACCATCGATCTCACTCTCGCCCAGATCTGGGACGCGTCCAGCGTGGCCGCTTTGGACGCCATCGAAAATCGCTATCGGCGCTACAGCACCCGCGTGTCGATCGTCGGGCTGGATGCCCACAGCACCCACATGCATCAGCGTTTGTCCGGTCATCTGTAAGCGACGCTGCCGGGGCAGGAGGCATGGCGCTGGTGCGCCTGCTCCAGCGCGTGCCTGACATTCTCCAAACAGTGATTTTTGTCGCCGTATTTCTCCTGAATACGGCGGCATCGCTCACGCATGTTTTCATCGGTCATCACCCGATCGAGGGCGTCTGAAAATTTCTCCGGCAGGCGGCTCTTGGCCTGAATGCCGCAACCTAGCTGTTCAACCCGGTAAGCATTATCAAATTGATCGAACGCGCTAGGGAAAATCAACTGTGGCACACTTTGGTAGAAGCAGTGCGAGATAGTGCCGATGCCGCCGTGGTGTACCGCAGCCACGCAGTGACGCAGGCAGGCCGCCAGATCGACCTCCTTTTTGACTAAAACGCCCGGCCGTACGGGGACATCCTCCGGATTCACCCCGACGACCAGACACTGCCGCCGCTGACGTGTGACTTCGGCGACAATGGCATTAAAGAAATATTCATCGAACTGCAGCGACCAGCCGGGAGAGAACAACACCGTTTCACGTTCAAGGAAGCGGCCCAGTTCTTCGTCGACGGGCGCATTCTCAGCTTCAAACAAGGGCAGCCCCACAAGGTTGGCATTGCGCGGCCAGTCTGGCTGCGGATGGGCGAACCACTCGGGAAACAGGCAGATCAAACCATCGGCAGACGTATGCACCCACTGCGACAGGATCCGTTTGACGGGCGCCAGACCCACGCGCGATCTCAGCGTGTTGACCTCGGCGCAGAACCGTTTATCGAGCACCTGTTTTTCAAACAGTGACACTATTCCTTTGCGCAGCGTCATCGGAAGCGTGTTCGCCAGCGCCAGTTTTCCATGCTGAGGCAGGTTGTAGCACGACAAAAACGTCGATGGCCCCACACGTACCGGAAGAGTGCAGCAGCCTTTCCGCTCTCCCAACGTTTTGGCGGAAAAAGACCAGAGCGACGTCAGCAGCACCGAGGAGCCGTCTACAACGCGCTCCAACTGCTGGTACATCTCATCCTGCTGTTTCAACATATAGCGGCACAGAGTATCCAATGCCGTTTCACTGTCCCACAGCGCTCTTGAATGTACCCCAGCAATATATTCCTGCGCTGAACCCACGCTGATAAATTCCAGCCCGCGAGACTCGGCCAAACATTTAAAATAAGGGTTAGTACACAAAAAGACCTTATGGCCACGTTTGGCCATGTGCTCACCAATTATAATAAAAGGAAATACATCGCCGGACGATCCAAGGGTCGCCAAAAACAAATTCATACACACTCCTGTTGGTTAATAAAAATCTCTTCGAATATCGATTTCACCCCCAAAGAAGCCGCTTTACTCTCCAGGTCAAGAAAATGACCGGCATCCTTCAACGTATAGAATCGAGCATCATCAAGATAACGACCGAGATTTTTTACCTCTTTAGAAGTCGTGTATTCATCCTTTTCACCATTAATAAATATGACTGGAATGGATATCTTGCTAATAAATTTTTCATAATCATAATCCCTCAACGTCAAAATTTGTTCAAGATGAAAACAAGCCTGACGATATTCATGCTCATCCAGATGAGCCACGTGATTAAAATTAGTTCTCTTAAATAATCTCGGCAGGTATTTTCCCACCTCATTGTTTAACAGGTTAGCGACTGCTTCGAACTCTTTCTGATAAACATAGTCACGGGCTTTGAGAATATAGCGTTCCATTTTTTCATTGATTGTCATGGAGAAGGCCCCGATAACCGCCATCTCCAGGATGTCGTTGTTTTGCGAGGCAGCCATCAGCGCCCCCAACCCGCCCCAGGAAACGGACATGATGATCTCAGGCCGATAACGTCTTATCAGGAAGTTGATGATATCCACTTCCTGTTCTTTCGTGATGATATCCAATGAGTCATTCAACGGCTTGGATTTACCCGCAAAAGGGAAATCGAAAAGAATCGTATTTACCTTTCCTTTTAGGTGTTTTACCCAAATAAGAAATGAAGACGATGTGGCTAAAGCCCCATTTATAAAGATGGCCGTTTTTAGTTCAGGGTCGTATATGTTTTTGTCGACATGGATTTTATAGCCATTATAAATCACAACCTCACTCTCAGTTGCCATAGTTCTCTCCTCGCTATGTGTGAAAAAATGTCAATAAAATTATTGTTTTTAATCCGTAATGTAACGGTTATATTTTAATAATATACAATACTATTTTTAATTTCGCGCTAGTCGTGACGAAATAATTTAATATACCGGCGCGCCAAATAAGACCAATCAAAATAAATTACCAAAAATAAATCATTTTATAAAAAAATAAGGAAGCTAATAAACAGAGTTTATAGGTAATATATTCCCATAAAATAACAATCTTTCATTAGAATGAATAAGGTGAAAATAAGCATGTTATTTAAGCAGGAGACAGAGAGAAAATAGATTCACTTTAACTATCTTTTTCTTGTCGCTGGGTCGAATAACCTGTCATAGAAAAGCGTTGTGTCTTTCCCATGCCAAAAGCTGTGGCAACCGACGATTCAACACCCCGTCGTCGTCAGCCATGACCGCTTAGCGAGAGAGCGCCTTAACGAGACAAGACGACAAGGTCTCGACCGGTCTCACCGTACCATCGCAACGCAACGCCTCTCCGGGGACGTCCCGATGAAGGAGAAGTGAGGATAAGAAGAAGGGAGGCCGGCATGAATTAACCGGCAGAACGTCGCTGTGATGAGTTTATGAAAAAAAAACCGTCACGCATCTCAGTTTCACCGTGAGCTGCGGCGGTCAAAGTTTAATTATCAATGGTAATAATTTGCGTGCGATGTAATGAATAAAATAGCAGGTTTTAGGTTATTTAGATGAGGGGTTTTAATAACTAAAATTGGAACATGATGATTAATAGGGGATAAATGTCGTCCCTGACAGTTTTATTATTAGAGTAAGATTTTTATTATTAAAATAGCCAGTAGGCATCCGATTTTTTAACTCAACAAATCAGTTGTAATTAATGACCATAGACTTCACGCCCGGCTGAAGCGTTATCGTTTTTACAGAACCAATATTCTGAGGCAAAATATTGGACTGTGATTGGTTATTTACCTGAATTGCCTGGCTTTTTCCGTTACGAAAGCAGCTAACCGCGATGTGCTGGGCATTTGGAGTCACATCACAAGGAGACTCAACAAACGCTCCGGTAAAATGAATAACGCCGGATGCGGCAAATGCTTTCGGAAGAATCATGGTAAAGATAATGGGTAATGCGATTTTCAAAAAAGAATAATTATGTTTCATAGTGAATTCCCTAGTTGTATTGGCGAATATATATTAACGGTTTTATCTTATAAAACTTTAGTCCTTAAATCGTTATTTTGTGGAATTATTATCACATTTACACTCTGCTGACACTAATAGGTTAAATTGGTAAAAAATTACATTATTTGATGTCCAAAAAACCATGCATATCCCAAAAACCTATAAAAAATAGTACTTGAAAATATTATTTATTCTATCCGCTGGATTTTTAAAAAATAACAGTAGAGGTGAGTCATTTTTTAAATAGCGACTTAGTTATTACAAAGGCGAGCCAATAGAAGAAAAAGGAGCAATGAAAAGTATCCCCCTCAAGCTCGATGAACAAACTCGTTGAGGGCGCTCCCCCCTACGGCGTGTGAAAGCGCTCGTGTTAAGAGGCTTTATCAACACGCCGACACCTGTCAGGAGGCCGAGGCGCCGTTGCTGCCGGGCAAATTCAAGCCCGCCTCGATCCTCGTACATTTTTTCCCGTTTCCTACCCGATCCCCTCGTCATTCTGCATTTCACCGTGTAGGAATAACAAGATGGTGACCTTTCATCGCATAACGGCTTATTCAGGTCGAAACAATACCTCCTCGCGCCTCAAACTCGCCTAAATGCGTTCAAGGCGTGAGAGCAGATTTATTACAGGTCAAAACGCCTGAAAAGGCCTGTAGGCGTTTTTACAGACCGGATTTGTGGAGCCAAGGATCAGGATGAATATCAAAGCCATGACACAGATATTGGGCGAAGAATTCGCCTACCCTATCCAGACGCGTGAAGCCACAATACGTTCGCGGTTGACCCTTTCATCGCACGTGGGAGATAGACGAAAAACAACCGCTCAGCAAAAGCCGAGCGGTTTTCCAGACACAGACACAACAAGAGAGATATTTTCACGGCGCCCCAGCGCCGTATCGGCAGTTATGCCGACTGCGTTCTGATCAGATAATCAAACGCGCTCAGCGAAGCTTTCGCCCCTTCGCCGGTGGCAATGATGATCTGCTTGTACGGCACCGTGGTGCAATCGCCAGCCGCGAAGATGCCTTTAACGCTCGTTTCGCATTTCGCGTCGATCTCGATTTCGCCGATACGGTTTCTAGCCACCGTCCCTTCCAGCCATTGGGTGTTCGGCAGCAGACCGATTTGCACAAAGATCCCTTCCAACGCCAGCTCGTGCTCAGTTTCGCTGACGCGATCTTTATAAGACAGTCCGGTCACTTTCTGGCCGTCGCCTTTCACTTCCGTCGTCTGCGCATTAACAATAATGTCGACGTTCGGCAGGCTGCGGACTTTATCTTGCAGCACGGAGTCGGCTTTCAGCTCTGGAGCAAACTCCAGCAGCGTGACGTGTTTTACCACGCCAGCGAGGTCGATGGCCGCTTCGACGCCAGAGTTACCGCCGCCGATGACTGCGACGTGCTTGCCTTTAAACAGAGGGCCGTCGCAGTGCGGGCAATAGGTGACCCCTCGGGTACGGTACTGGTCTTCACCTGGCACATTCATGTTTCTCCAGCGTGCGCCGGTAGAAATGATGACCGTGCGGGACTTCAATACCGCGCCGGAGGCGGTTTCAATCTGGTGCGGCATGCCCGGTTCAGCGGCTGGGATCAGCGCCGTAGCGGTCTGCGCGTCGATCACGTCCACATCGTAATCGTCTACGTGGCTCTTCAGCGCGGTCGCCAGCTTGGCGCCCTCTGTTTTCGGCACGGAGATGTAGTTTTCAATGTCGACGGTATCCAGAATCTGGCCGCCGAAACGTTCGCCCATCAGGCCGGTACGGATGCCTTTACGCGCAGAGTAAACCGCAGACGCCGCCCCGGCAGGACCGCTGCCGATGATCAGGACGTCGTAGACCGAACGCTGATTCAGCTGTTCAACCTGCTTGGCGCTGGCGCCGGTATCGATCTTGTTGACGATTTCGCTCAGCGTCATACGACCCTGGCTGAAGTGTTCGCCATTCAGGAACACGGTTGGCACGCCCATGACGTTTCGGCTTTCGATTTCGTCCTGGAACACACCGCCATCAATCGCGCTGTGGGTGATGTTCGGGTTCAGCACTGACATCAGATTCAGCGCCTGAACGACGTCGGGGCAGTTGTGACACGACAGCGAGTAGTAAGTTTCAAAATGGAACTCGCCGTCCAGACCACGAATCTGGTCGAGCAATTCCTGAGATTCTTTAGACGGGTGTCCGCCGACCTGCAACAGTGCCAGCACCAACGAAGTAAATTCGTGGCCCATCGGGACACCGGCGAAACGCGGACCGCTCTGAGAACCCGGATTGGTGATCAGGAAAGAGGGCTTACGCACTGGCAGGTCATTGTTTTCGGTGAAACTGACCTGTTCAGATAATCCTGCGATCTCAGTCAGCAATTCTCTGACTTCAGAAGATTTTGCTGAGTCATCCAGCGTCGCGACTAACTCAACAGGTTTGGTTAATTTTTCCAGGTAGGCTTTCAACTGGACTTTCATTGTGTTGTCGAGCATTGATTATCCCTCAGTGCGAAAAAAATCGGGTGCTATGCACCCGATAAAAGTATCAATAGATGATTAGCGAAAGCAGGCTTAGATTTTGCCGACCAGGTCCAGAGATGGAGCCAGAGTCGCTTCACCTTCTTTCCATTTTGCCGGGCAAACTTCACCTGGGTGAGCGGCAACGTACTGAGCGGCTTTCACTTTGCGCAGCAGGTCGGAAGCGTCACGGCCGATGCCTTCAGCGGTGATCTCAACCGCCTGGATAATGCCCTGCGGGTCAACGATGAAGGTACCACGGTCTGCCAGGCCTTCGGCTTCACGCAGGTTTTCGAAGTTACGGCTCAGCTGGCCTGTCGGGTCGCCGATCATGGTGTATTTGATCTTGCCGATGGTATCTGAGCTGCCGTGCCATGCTTTGTGCGTAAAGTGGGTATCGGTAGACACAGAGTAGATTTCTACGCCACGCTCCTGGAATTCATCGTAGTAGTCAGCCACGTCGCCCAATTCGGTCGGGCAGACAAACGTAAAGTCAGCCGGGTAAAAGAAGAACACACTCCACTTACCTTCAATGTCTTTTTCGGTAACTTCGATGAATTCACCGTTCTTGAAAGCCGTGTTTTTGAATGGTTTAACTTTGGTGTTAATTACTGACATCACTTTATCCTCATGCGTGTTGGTATGGGGTTAAAGTACAGAAATGCGCGGCGGCGGGCTAATGCGTTGTCATTATCGAATCAATAAGCGATACCTTGCATAATAACGATAGGTGGCGATGGGCGGGACGGGATACCGCGGCGCAGAGCTTCTTCGGCGCGGTATGCAGGCATTGGTTCGCGCATCTCGCCGCGACGAGATGCGCGCGGCTTAGGATTTCGCCAGTTCGGTGGTGCGTTTGACCGCCGCCAGCACGCTGCGTTGCAGTCCGGCGGCGAAGTCACTATTGTTCAACTCATACAGGCCATGCATACCGACGCCCGCTGGCGAATTATTGATGTCCAGCAGCTGTCGCGGATGTTTGCCGCTGATATTGAGCATCGCGACCGCGCCGACCAGATTCTCATAGGCGACCTGCGTCGCCTGTTGCCGCGGTAGCCCGGCCAAAACGCCAGCATCCACCAGCGACTCGATGAAATAGTAGACGTAGTTGGGGCCAGCGACACCAAAGCCGGTAAAAATATCCAGCAGCCGCTCCTCCAGTACCATGACCTTGCCGAAACTTTCCAAAAACGCCCGCAACGGCGCCTCTTCTACCCGATCATTCAGCACCGCGCCGCTGTAGCCATATCCGGTATCGGTTAACGTGTTCGGGATGACGCGCGCGATGGGACGCGTTTCGCCCAGCTGTTCGGTCAGCGTCGCTAGCGTGACGCCCGCGATGATGGAGACCACCGTCGCCTCGGGGGCCGCATGCTGACGGATGCGGGCAGACACCGCCGCGATGTCATCCTGCGGTCGAACGCCCATCACAATGTAGTCGGCGTTTTTCAGCGCGGCATCCTCGCTCAGAGCCGACGTCAGCTGATAACGCTCCGTGAGTGTCGAAATTCGTGAGGCGTCGATATCTTCCAGCGTCACGGCATCGTGCGCCAGCTTACCGCTGTTCAACGCCGCCCGAATAATGGCCTCCGCCATTTGCCCTGCCCCGATAAAGTGAATTTGACTCATGATATTCCCCTGAAATGACGTAACTAATTCTATTTGATGACTGGGAGCATGACCTACGGCGGCGCCCAATCTCCTCATCCGACCGCAGACATTGCACGCGAAAATAAACACAAAATTTCATCATCGTCGTCTAACGGCCGATAACGTGGCGTCTTCGTGCGGTCATTTGATGGTTTAGCCAGCGGCGTTTTCTTGACGCGATCTCCCTACCTGCGGCACGCCGCATTATCGACAGAGAGATCCGAGCGTCAGAGACACTGGCCGTCAATAACGCAAAAAAAACCTTTGCTTTACTCTCAATCGCTATTTCAGTGATGCGATGGAATAAAGAAAAAGAGCGCAACGATTTATTTTTTCCACCTATGAGCATCCAGGAAGCGTTATTCAGAATGCCCCCAGATGGGTTATTTAAGACGGTCTCGTTTGCCGAAATAAATACGCGCCAGCCCTTCTTTTGTCACGGCAATAGCATGATCGGCGCTGAGCGAAACATGTTTTTCCATTAACGCCGCACCGCGTTCGATATCACGCTGACGCATTGCATCGATAATATCGATATGTTCATCGTACGCATTATTACGACGGCTGGGTGTTTCCAGATCGATTCGGCGGAAAAAACGAATCAGGGAGTTCAGACTCTCCAGCGTTTCGTACAGTCGACTATTCCGCGTTATGCGGGCGATGGCCAGATGAAAAGCCTCGTCGTCCTCCGCCACTTTCGTCCAATCCGAAATGGTTTCCGGGTCTGGAAGCGCCCGGCAACTCTCCTCCCAAATTGCCGCCGTTTGTTCAATCTCTTCGTCGCTGGCCCGCTGACAGGCCAGACGAAATGCGGCCTGTTCAACAATGGCGCGCATCTCATAGAGGTCGTGTACGCCTTCTGGCGTGATGTCTCGAGAGTAGAAACCGCGGTTAGGTACGAAGCTCATGAAGCCGTCCTGCGCCAGACGATTCAGCGCCTCGCGAACCGGCGTGCGGGACACGCCCAGACGCGCAGCCAGCTCAACTTCGTTAATTCTTTCGCCCGGCTTGAAGTGATAATCAATCGCCAGCGCCTTCACCGCTTCATAGACTTTTTCCACACTGTCTGCGCTGCGCACTGTTTTCGAACTCACCGGCACGTTATTTCCTCTCGAAAGCCGACACGGGGTTGGCGCGGGATTTAAAATGATGATTACCGTATTCTGGGGGATGAGCGCCCTATATAAGTACGGCGTAAATGAGCTTAATTAAATTGATAACACGCCTGAATTCATAACACAACGACGATGTGCATACACCTCTATCCACACATTAAACCGAGAATGAAAATACAATCCCAACCTTGTTTATAACGAGAATCAGAAAATAAGGCGATAATGATAAAACAATGAAAACCTTGCACAACGGTGAATCCAAATGCACCAATCTGAAGCAATTTCGTACAAAACAGCGGTTATATTCCATCTATTTATTATCTATTCGTATTCCGTATAAATAATCAAAGTCGCGTTTTCCAACTTCGCCTGTATCACGTTATTGCTTGTTATTACTGTGAATAGTCGTCAATCGAGAGAAATATTAACGCGCGCCGTTTCCATTAAAGTGCGTTTTTTGACCAGGGTGGCATAGCAATTGCTCCAACGTTTCTGGCAAAGTGTATTCACTTCATCATTCACTCTGTCATTCAGTTGGTGAAGCCCCGGATTGCGGGGTTTTCCGCCCTGACGGTGGCATTCTCAACGATTAATAACAACGCCAGGGATGAAGCCCGCTACGGCTCCGCTTTTTTGATGATTCCGACCAGGAGAAACAGGTATGACCGTGCATTTTCGTCAGGCTCTTTTAGCTTCAGCGCTGCTTGGCGGCGCACTCTTTGGCGCGACCCTGCCCGCACAGGCGGATGTGACCGTCGGCGCCATTCTGCCACTGACTGGCGTCAGCGCCACCATCGGCGAAGACATGCGCCGGGGAATCGAATTAGCCGTGGATGAGGTCAACGCGCACGGCGGCGTCAACGGTCAGAAGCTGGCCGTGATGATTGAAGACTCCGCGGGTAGCCCGGTCACCGCGCTTGATGCCGTACGCAAACTGACGCAGGTCAACAACGTACCGCTGGTCGCCGGGGAATTTTCCTCCAGCGTGACCATCCCCGTCGGACAATATCTGGTAAAAAATCAGCGAGTTCACATCAACATCACCTCTTCCAGCACCGATATGCGCAACGTCGGTAAATACTCCTACAGCGTGATCGGCCTTGCCGATCTGGCGACGCGATTCTCCGCCAAAGACGTTTATGAGATGGGCTATCGCAAAGTGGCATTCGTCGCCCCCAACGGCGCTTACGGCCAAAGCATGCTGGATCAGTTCAGTAAAGATTTTCAGGCGCTGGGCGGCAAAGTCGCCGCCAAAATGCTCTACACTGGCGGCCAATCCTCCTACCGCCGCGAGCTAAGCCAGCTTTCCCGCGTCAAGCCTGACGCCTACGTCTACACCACCTACGGTCAGGATGCGGTGGTACTCAACCGCGAATCCTATGAGCTAGGTCTGAACAAAACGCCGTGGTACGGCATGTATCTGACCATGAGCACCGCCAACACGCCGGCAGAATACATCGAAGGTCGTGTAGGGATGGAAGTCGCCGGTACTGGCGATCAAGGACAAGGGTACATCGACCGGTTCAAACAGCGCTATGGCACCGCCCCGCAGTCCGCCTACAGCAGCTATGCCTACGACAGCATTACGCTGGCCGCCGCCGCGATCAACAAGGCAGGCAGCGCCGACCCGGCAGCATTGCAAGTGGCTATGCTGAACGTGGCGCCGCACTTCGACGGCGTGACCGGCCCGCTCAATCTGGGCGCCGACAATCAGCGCCAGACCCAGCCTTATAAGAAGGTCAAAATCGTTAACGGAATTCAGGAACTGCGCTAAGCGGTCGTGGGCGTTCGCGCCCCGTTTCCCTTTCAGGAAGAGTCTATGCTTCAGTTCATTCTCGATACTCTGCTTCGCACCGCGGACCTGGCGCCCATCGCGCTCGGCCTCAGTCTGGTCTACGGGCTGGTGCGGTTCGCCAACGTGGCGCACGTGCAATATGCCATGGTGGGTTCCTTCATGACGGCCGCGCTGCTAGGGATTGGCAGTCCGTTCCTGCTGGCTATTTTGCTGGCCAGCGTGCTGACCGGCGCGATGGCGACGCTGCTGCATCATGGGATCTTTCGCCGCCTGGCGCAGTCCGGGCCGGCGAGCGCCATGATCGGATCGCTGGCCGTCTCGATGATCCTGATCGCCCTGATTCTGGGGATCGCCGGATCGTCGCCCGTTAGCTACAACCTGCCGCTCAGTCCAACGCTTTCGCTGGCCGATAGCTTCGTCTCTCGTCACCAGCTGTGGACGCTCGGCGTCACGCTGGCACTGCTGGTCGCCTTCGGCGCGCTGCTGTTCTATACCTCGCTCGGGCGTTCCATTCGGGCGCTGGCCAGCAACCGCGATCTGGCTGCCGCGTCGGGCCTGAACGCCGATGCGCTGGTACATACCGTCAACTTCATCGCCGGTACGCTGGCAGGCCTCGGCGGCTCCATGCTGGCGCTCAACTCCAGCGCCTACGTCAATCAGGGCAGCGATCTGCTGTTGCCGATTCTGGCCGCCGCCATCCTCGGCGGATTGGGGAATCCGCTGGGGGCTATTTTCGGCGCGCTGCTGATTGCGGTCACCGAAACGCTGGTCACCAATCTGGACTTCGGCTGGCTATTCGGCAGCGAACTGGTGTTTATTCCCGTCACCTATATCAATGCAGCGTCGTTCGTCATTCTGCTGCTGGCGCTACTGCTGCGTCCTTACGGACTGTTTAACCGGGAGGTGCGCCGTGTCTGAGTTTCTGCTCCATCTGATTAGCATCACCGGCATCTATGCCCTGATCGCGCTCGCGCTGAATATTCAGGCCGGCTATGCCGGACTGCTGAACTTCGGCCATATCGCCTTTGTCGGTATCGGCGCTTATTCCGCCGGAATTGGCGCTCGGCTGGGACTTTCCTTTGTCGAAGCCAGCGCATTCGGCCTGGCGCTTTCCATGCTGATTGGCGCAGGCATGTCAGTGCTGGGCCGTCAGCTGGCGGCGGATTACTGGGGGATCGCCACGCTGGCCGTCGCCGAGATCATTCGCACGATTGCGATCAACGAAGACCATCTAACCGGCGGCGCGCAAGGGCTGGGCAATATCGTCCCGTTGTGGTCGACCGGTTCAACGCGAGGGGACGGCATGGTTTTCGCCGTTGTGATCTTGTTGGCTGTGGCGCTAGTCGCGCTGATCACCCATCGGTTGGGTCAAAGCCGCTTCGGCCGGGCGCTGCGCCTGATGCGCGAGCAGCCTCAGCTGGCGACGTGCATGGGCTATCACCTGCAATGGCTGAAATGCCGCACGCTGATGTGCAGCGCGGCAATCGCTACCGCCGCGGGCATTCTGATGGCCTATTACACCAGCTATGTCAGCCCCGATTACCTTCTGCCCTCCGAAACCTTCCTGATCTGGAGCATGGTGATGATCGGCGGCATCGGCAATGTCGCGGGCGTGCTGTTGGGCGTTCTGGTCGTTGAATGCCTGTACACCTTCATTCCTTTCGCCAAAGACCTGTTCCAAATCGGTTCCGATATCACCGGCGCACTGCGTCTGGGCACCGTCGGCGTGATCCTGCTGGCCTGCCTGCTCTGGCGTTCCGGCGGACTGCTGCCCGAAAAATTGAGGAGAATGCCGTCATGACGCCACTGATGCAGATCGAAAATGTCAGCAAGGCCTTCGGCGGCAACCGCGTGCTGGAGGACGTGAGCGTCACTCTAAATCAAGGGGAGATCCTCGGTTTACTCGGGCCGAACGGGTCAGGAAAAAGTACGCTGCTGAATGCGATCTCGGGATTCACCCCCGTAGACGGCGGCGCCATTCGCGTGGCGGGGAAACGGATTGATAAGCTGCCGACGCATCGCATCATTCAGTCCGGCGTCGCACGGACGTTCCAGCTCCCGGCGATGCCGCAAAAGATGACGGTAATGGAAGTGGTGATGGCGGCGGGAACCCGCCACCACGGTTTCTGGAGCAGTCTGCTGTCGCTCCCGGCGACTCGCCGCGTCGAACGGGAAGATAGCGCCAAGGCGCAGGCGCTGATTGACGCGCTGCTGCTCAACCCCGTTCGTGACCTGCCCGCCGCCGCGCTGTCCGGCGGCCAAAAGAAATTGCTGGGCATCGCCTGTGCGCTGATGGGCGATCCGCAAATTCTGATGCTGGACGAGCCGATGGCCGGCGTTCACCCCAACCTGCGACGGGACATTGTGGAGACGCTATTGCGTCTGAATCGCGAAGGGCTATCGCTGGTGATTATCGAACACGACATGCACTTTATCCGCGAGCTATGCCAGCGCTGCATCGTGCTGGACCGCGGGCACATCGTCGCCAGTTGCCATCCGGACGAGCTGGCGAATAATCAGCAGGTGCTGGACGCCTATCTGGGCCGCAGCGCCCAAACACAGCAGGAGGCCGTATGATTACGTTGCACGACGTCGTGGCGGGTTACACCCCCGGCATCGACATCCTTCAGGGCATCTCCCTGCACGTGAATAACGCGGAGATCGTCACGCTGCTCGGCCCCAATGGCTGCGGCAAGTCGACCTTGTTGAAATGCATTGCGGGCTATCTGACGCCCCGCAGCGGACAGATCCTGCTGGACGAACGCGACGTGGGCCGAATCCCGATCCACAGAAAAGTTCGTGAGTGCTCACTTGGCTTTGTGCCCCAGACGGACAACGTATTCAATAACCTGACTATCAAGGAAAATTTGCAAACCGGCGGTCAGTTTCTGCCGGACAGACAGCGCCGACAACGTATGGAAGCGCTGTGCGAACGCTATCCGTTGCTGCGCAAAAAATGGCGCGCGACGGCGTCGGCACTTTCCGGCGGAGAGCGCCAGATACTGGCGTTGACGCGCGCCCTGATGCCCCGGCCCGCAACCCTGCTGTTGGACGAGCCTTCCGCCGGACTATCGCCCAAGATGCTGGCGGATGTCTTCGACGCCATACAGTCAATTCGCCGGGAAGAGAACGTGGCGATATTGATGGTGGAACAGAATGCGATGGAAGCCCTGCACATCTCAGACCGAGCCTATGTGCTGGCGCTGGGTAAAGTCGCGCTCACCGGCCAGGCGAATGAACTTTTGAACGATCCGCGCATGCGTGAGCTGTATCTCGGCGGACGCGCGGCTTAAACCCACGCGCAAGCCACGCCATCAATCGCGCCTGTACGTATACGCAACCGCGCCTACAGGCCCCGATAATGAAGCGTCGAGGCGCCGCGCCACGTGTTCCAACCGCGGCGCGGCGACGCTTGCCGTCAGACGCGGTTCACCCACTCCACGACCGCGTTGTCATCATTCCTTTTTCTTATACCCGCCACCATCATGGTGCTTCGGCTGCACTATGAAACATCAACAGGGTGAGCCGGGAAATCGTGTCACTATTTTTTATTAGCCAAATCATTATGTTGATGATTGGCATGCAAGTTGCTTTATGGATTCCATGTTGTATACAAGTTGGAATTCATCATGACATCGACACTGGGTTTGACGCTTCAGGCATGGCGACGCTGCTACCAACACGATCCCCAACGGATCGAAACGCTGCTGGCAGCACACCTCGCAGCGCTCGATAAACAAGATAACGCCTGGCTGTATCTCGCCACTCCGCAACAGTTGCGGCAGCAAATCGAACCGCTGCTGCCGCGCTACCGGCGCGATCCCGCATCGCTGCCGCTGTTCGGCGTTCCCTTTGCGGTGAAGGACAACATCGACGTCGCGGGCTGGCCGACGACCGCCGCCTGTCCGGCCTTCACGTACACCGCCGAAAACGACGCCGTGGTCGTCGCACGCTTGAAAGCCGCAGGCGCGGTGGCGATCGGCAAGACCAATCTCGATCAGTACGCCACCGGACTGGTCGGCACGCGTTCACCGTTCGGCGCGGTGCATAACCCCTTTAATCCCGACTACGTCAGCGGCGGCTCCAGCTCCGGTTCGGCGTCAGTGGTGGCTCGCGGGCTGGTCGGCTTCGCGCTCGGCACCGATACCGCCGGGTCCGGACGTGTACCCGCCGGCTTCAACAATATCGTGGGTCTGAAACCGACCAAGGGCTGGCTCTCCGCCCGCGGCGTCGTACCGGCCTGCCGCCTCAATGACACCGTGTCCGTGTTCGCGCTCACCGTCGAAGACGCTTTTACCGTCGCGACGATCGCGGGCGGTTACGATGCCGACGACGCCTATTCACGCCGCGCGCCGTGCTTCGCGCCGGCGGGGATGAAAGCGCAGCCCGATTTTGCCATTCCCGCCGTCCCGACCTTTTTCGGCGACCGCCTGGCCGAAGCGGCATGGCACCACGCGCTGGAACTTCTGACGCAAAGCGGCGCCACGCTGCATCCGATCGACTTCACGCCGTTCCATCAGTTGGCGGAACAGCTTTATTCCGGGCCGTGGGTGGCCGAACGCACCGCGGCGGTCGGAGAGATGCTGGCCCATCCGGAAGCGATGGATCCGGTGGTGTACGGCATTATCCACAGCGGACGGCAATACAGCGCGGTGGAAGCCTATCAGGCCGAGTATTTACGCGCTGATCTCGCCCGCCGTATTCAACGGGCGCTGGCCCCATTCGACGCCCTCGTGGTGCCCACCTCTCCGACCATCCGCACGCTGCAAGACATCACGCAGGAGCCGGTGCGCTACAACTCGCAATTCGGCACTTACACCAACTTCACCAACCTGGCCGATCTCGCCGCGCTGGCGCTGCCCGGCCCATTTCGTGACGACGGGTTGCCCGCGGGCATCACGCTGATCGCCCCCGCCTGGCACGATCGCGCGCTGGCCGGGTTCGGCCTGCGCTGGCAGCAACAACTCGGGCTGCCGCTCGGCGCCACCGGCAAGGCTTCTCCCGAAGAGCGCGCCGCGCTGCCGCCGTCGGTCGAACACGTTCGCGTGGCGGTAGTGGGCGCTCACCTCACCGGCATGCCGCTCAACCATCAGCTCACCACGCGTCAGGCGGTCCTGATCGAAGAGACGCAAACCGCCGCCGAGTACCGCCTGTTCGCCCTGCTTGACGGGCCGGTCAAGAAGCCGGGGCTGCTGCGCGACGCCAACGGCGGCGCCATCGCCGTCGAACTGTGGGATATCCCGCTGGCGCGCTTCGGCGAGTTCGTGGCGGAAATCCCCCCGCCGCTCGGCATCGGCTCGCTCACGCTGGCCGACGGCCGCGTGGTGAAAGGTTTTATTTGTGAACCGGCCGCGCTGGAGCACGCGCTGGAGATTACCGAATTCGGCGGCTGGCGCAGCTGGCTGGCGACGCAGAGGAGCGAATAATCATGTTCAGCACGGTACTCATAGCCAACCGCGGCGAAATCGCCTGCCGCGCCATAAAGACGCTGAAGCGTCTGGGCGTCACCAGCGTGGCCGTTTACTCCGACGCCGATCGCAACGCCAGACATGTCAAAGAGGCCGATGTGGCGATCGCCCTCGGCGGCGACAAACCCGCCGAAAGCTACCTGCGCATCGACAAAATCCTCGCGGCCGCGCGCGAGACCAGCGCAGAAGCCATCTGGCCGGGCTACGGCTTTCTCTCCGAGAGCCTGCCGTTCGCCGCCGCCTGCGAAGAAGCGGGCATCGTCTTCGTCGGCCCGACCGCTCAACAAATCGGCGAGTTCGGGCTGAAACACCGCGCGCGTGAGCTGGCGGCGAGCGCCGGCGTACCAATGACGCCCGGCACGCCGCTGCTGAACTCGCAGGAAGACGCGCTGAGCGCCGCGGACAGTATCGGTTATCCGGTGATGCTGAAAAGCACCGCGGGCGGCGGCGGCATCGGCCTGACGCGCTGCGCCGACGCGGAGGCGTTGCGTCAGGCCTGGGAAAGCGTGCGTCGCCTCGGCGAGCAGTTCTTCAGCGATGCGGGCGTATTTCTGGAGCGCTGCATCGACCGCGCGCGCCATGTCGAAGTCCAGATCTTCGGCGACGGCCACGGTCAGGTCGTCGCCCTCGGTGAGCGGGACTGTTCGTTGCAGCGCCGCAATCAGAAGGTGGTGGAAGAGACCCCCGCGCCCCATTTGCCACAGGCCACGCGCGACGCGCTGCTGAATTCCGCAGTACGGCTCGGCGAACGGGTGAATTACCGCAGCGCCGGGACGGTAGAGTACATCTACGACGCCGAACATGACGCGTTCTACTTCCTTGAAGTGAACACCCGTTTGCAGGTGGAGCATCCGGTGACCGAATGCGTGACCGGCCTCGATCTGGTGGAGTGCATGTTGCGGGTCGCGGCGGGCGACCCGCTCGACTGGGCGCGGATGCGGCAGGCGCCGCACGGGACCGCGATCGAGGTGCGCCTCTACGCGGAGGACCCGCTGAGAAACTTCCAGCCGAGTCCAGGCGTGCTGACCCACGTTCATTTTCCCGACGGCGTGCGCATCGATAGCGCGATCGATGCCGGGACCGAGGTCTCCGCCCATTACGACCCGATGATCGCCAAGCTGATCGTCCACGCCGACACGCGCGACGCGGCGCTGGAGAAAATGCAGCAGGCGCTCGCGGCCACGCAGTTGCACGGCATTGCCAGCAACCTTGACTATCTTCGCCAAATCGTCGCGACCTCCGCTTTCCGCCGCGGCGAAGTGTGGACCCGCTTCCTCGACGGCTTTACCCCGACCGCCTCCATGATCGAAGTGCTGCAACCCGGCACCTTCAGCACCGTGCAGGATTATCCCGGCCGTCTCGGTTATTGGGATATCGGCGTGCCGCCGTCCGGCCCGATGGACGATTTCGCCTTCCGCCTCGCCAACCGCATCGTCGGCAACCATGAGGCCGCCGCAGGGCTTGAATTCACCCTGCAGGGTCCGTCGATGCGCTTTCACTGCGACGCCGTGATCGCACTAACCGGCGCGGATTGCCCGGCGGAACTGGACGGCGCGCCGGTAGCCTACTGGCGGCCGATCGACGTCAGCGCGGGACAGACCCTAACCCTCGGCCGCGCGCAGTCGGGCTGCCGCACCTATCTCGCCGTCCGCAACGGTATCGACGTGCCGGAGTATCTCGGCAGCCGTTCCACCTTCGCCCTTGGCCAGTTCGGCGGACACGCGGGCCGCCCCCTGCGCATTGCCGACATGCTGCCGATCTCGCAGCCGCAGCTGGCCGCCTGCGCCACGCCAGCGCCGGTCAGCAAACCGCAACCGCTGGATCACGCGCTGGTGCCGCAATACGGCACTAAATGGCGCATCGGCGTGCTGTATGGCCCGCACGGCGCGCCCGACTTTTTCACCCAGGACGCGATTGACGAGTTCTTCGCCAGCGAGTGGCAGGTCCACTACAACTCCAACCGCCTCGGCGTACGTTTGGTCGGTCCCAAGCCCACCTGGACGCGCGCCGACGGCGGCGAGGCGGGCTTGCATCCGTCCAACGTGCATGACTGCGAATACGCCGTCGGTGCCGTCAACTTCACCGGCGACTTCCCGGTGATCCTGACCCGGGACGGACCGAGCCTCGGTGGTTTCGTCTGTCCGGTGACCATCGCCAAAGCGGAGCTATGGAAAGTCGGTCAGGTGAAACCGGGCGATCGCATCCGCTTCCATCCCATCGGCATTGAGGAAGCCGTCGCGTTGGAGCAGGCGCAGGCGCAAAGCATCAGCACGCTGCGCGCCTGCCCTGTCCCGACATTTGCGCCGCCCTCGCTGGCGGCGAGCGAGGCGGGTTCCGCCACCCTGCTGGCGGCGCTGCCCGCCACGCGAACCACGCCGGCGGTCGCCTATCGTCAGGCGGGCGACGGCTATGTGCTGGTGGAGTACGGAGACAACGTGCTGGATCTGGCGCTGCGCCTGCGCGTGCATTTGCTGATGAACCAGCTGCGCGAACGCGCGACGCCCGGCATCGAAGAGCTGTCACCCGGCGTGCGCTCGTTGCAGGTGCGTTACGACGGCAGGCTCCTCAGCCAGCAACGGGCGATCGCCCTGCTGCTTGAGCTGGAGGCCGGACTCGGCGACGTCTCGCAGTTGAAGGTGCCATCGCGCATCGTCTGGCTGCCGATGGCCTTTGAAGACAGCGCCACGCTCGGTGCGGTGGACCGCTACCGAGAAACTGTGCGCGCCAGCGCGCCCTGGCTGCCGAACAACGTCGACTTTATTCAACGCATCAACGGGTTGGATCATCGCGACGCCGTCCGCGACGTACTGTTCGACGCCAGCTACCTGATCCTCGGCCTCGGCGACGTTTATCTCGGCGCGCCCTGCGCGGTGCCGATCGATCCCCGTCATCGCCTGCTGAGTTCTAAATACAGTCCGGCCCGCACCTTCACCCATGAGGGCACCGTCGGCATCGGCGGCATGTACATGTGCATCTACGGCATGGATTCACCCGGCGGCTATCAGTTGGTCGGCCGCACCCTGCCCATTTGGAACAAATTTCTGAAAAACGATCAGTTCGCCGCCGACGCGCCGTGGCTGCTGCGTTTCTTCGATCAGGTGCGTTTTTATCCGGTGACCGAAGACGCGTTAACGCAGCTGCGCGACGATTTCCGCGAAGGCCGCGCGCGCATCCGTATTGAAGAGACCGTGTTCGACTTCGCGGCGCATCAGCATTTTCTCGCCGACAACGCCGCATCCATCGCGGCGTTCCGGAAACGACAGGCCGAGGCTTTCACGCGCGAGGTGGCGCTTTGGCAAGAGGAAGAAGCAGATAACGCCGCCGGTCCGGCTTTCGAGGAAATAGCCGAGGAGGATGAGAGCGCGTTCTCGGTCTGCGCCGACGTCAGCGGCAATATCTGGAAAATACAGGTACAGCCGGGCGACAAGGTCGAAGCCGGACAGACGCTCATCATCGTCGAGGCGATGAAGATGGAATTAGCGATCGCCGCTCCCCGCAGCGGCACGGTTAAACGCATAGCCTGCCAGGCGGGCCGTCCGGTGAATCCGGGCGACGTTCTGCTGTGGCTGGAATAAGGAGCGACGATGACTCTTCCCACACAACGCGGCAAAGGCCGCCCGGAACCACTGGCTGAAAAGGTCTATCAGGCGCTGAAGCAGGACATTTTCGAGTTCCGCCTGATGCCCGGCGACCGTTTCAGCGAGAACGAAATCGCCGAACGCATGGCGGTGAGCCGCACCCCGGTGCGTCAGGCCCTGTTCCGGCTGGAGCGCGAAGGTTATGTCGAGGTGTGGTTCCGCAGCGGCTGGCAGGTTAAGCCCTTCGATTTCGAGTATTTCGAGGAACTGTACGACCTGCGCATCTTGCTGGAGCGCGAGGCGGTGCGCCGCTTGTGCGCGCTACCGCCAGCGCAATGCGCGACGACGCTCGCCGCGCTGAAAGCCTTCTGGATCGACGAGGCGCGTGAGGAGGACGGCAAGGCGGTTTCGCTACAGGACGAACGCTTCCACATCACGCTGGTCAGCGCCACCGGCAACCGGGAGATGACACGCATTCACACCGAGCTGACCGAAAAAATCCGCATCATCCGCCGTCTCGACTTCACGCGCGAAGACCGCATCGATGCCACCTACCGCGAGCACGCCCAGATCTTACAGGCGATTTTCCGGCAACAGACCGAGGAGGCGCAGCACACGCTGACCACCCACATCGCCGAGAGCAAGGCGGAGGTCAGAAAGATCACCTTGCACCGGCTACAGCAAGCCAGGCTCCACCCCGTTGAATAAACGAACACCTATTGAGAGGGTTAGACGATGAAAAGACGTTCGCTGCTTAAGGGTTTCGCACTCTCCGCCACCGTGATCGGCATGGGCCTGTCCTGGGGAGTTCAGGCCGCCGACACCATCAAGGTGGGGATCATGCATTCGCTTTCCGGCACCATGGCGATCTCGGAGACGCCGCTGAAGGACGTGGCGCTGATGACCATTGATGAAATCAACGCCAAAGGCGGCGTGCTGGGCAAGAAGCTGGAGCCGGTAGTGGTCGACCCGGCCTCGAACTGGCCGCTGTTCGCCGAGAAAGCCCGCCAGCTGCTGACGCAGGATAAGGCGGCGGTGGTCTTCGGCTGCTGGACCTCGGTGTCGCGCAAGTCGGTGCTGCCGGTATTCGAGGAGCTGAACGGCCTGCTGTTCTACCCGGTACAGTATGAGGGCGAGGAGATGTCGCCGAACGTGTTCTATACCGGCGCCGCGCCGAACCAGCAGGCGATTCCAGCCGTGGAATACCTGATGAGCGAAGACGGCGGCGGCGCCAGGCGCTTCTTCCTGCTGGGCACGGACTATGTCTACCCACGCACCACCAACAAGATCCTGCGCGCTTTCCTGCAGGCAAAAGGCATTCAGGACAAAGATATCCAGGAAGTCTATACCCCGTTCGGCTATAGCGACTACCAGACCATCGTGTCCGACATCAAGAAATTCGCGGCCGGGGGCAAGACGGCGGTGGTCTCCACCATTAACGGCGACTCCAACGTCCCGTTCTATAAAGAACTGGCCAATCAAGGCATTAAGGCGACCGATATTCCCGTCGTGGCATTCTCGGTCGGCGAAGAGGAGCTGCGCGGCATCGACACCACACCGCTGGTCGGTCAGTTGGCCGCCTGGAACTATTTCCAGTCCGTCGATAACCCGACCAACGCCAAGTTCGTGGCGGACTATCGCGCCTACGCCACAGCCCGTCGCCTGCCGAACGCCGACAGTGTGGTGACCAATGACCCGATGGAAGCCACCTACGTCGGCATCCATATGTGGGCGCAGGCCGTCGAGAAAGCCGGCACCACCGATGTGGACAAAGTCCGGGCGGCGATGGCGGGACAGACCTTCTCTGCACCCAGCGGCTTCACCCTGACCATGGATGCGAACAATCATCATCTGCATAAACCGGTGATGATTGGCGAAGTGACAGAGAACGGCCAGTTCGACGTGGTATGGCAGACCGATAAACCGGTCCGCGCCCAGCCGTGGAGCCCCTATATCGCGGGCAACGACCAGAAACCCGACCATCCGGTGAAATCAACGAAGTAAGCGGCACGGCCTTTCTCCCGCTGTCGGAGCCAAGGCCGTTCTCCCGCGCCACAAAACGGGAACACCATCATGAAAATTCACCGCTCTTTCTGCGCTCTGCTGTTACTGCTGCCCTGGCTGGCGCTGGCGGGAGACGGCGCGGAGTTCGCCGCCGCCGGCCGCGCCCAGCAGGCCGCGCTGCTTGAACAGTGGGCCGCCGCGCCGCAGGCCGCCCGCCTGCCGTTGCTGGAGGCGCTGCGTCGCGAATCCGTGGTCATCGACCAGAACAAACAGCCTTTCAGCAGGCAGGACGACGTCTTCACGCCTCTCGACAGCGCGCGGCAGCCGAGCGGCGATACCAAAAAGTTGTTTATGAACAACCGTCTTCGCGTAATGATCGCCAGCGCGCTCGCCGCACACCAACTGGTCAGCGATGACCCGGCGACCCGCCTGCACGCCGCGCAGCAGCTGCAAAGCACGGACGCGGCCGCTCTGCTCCCGGTGATCGAACGGCAGCTCGCCGGCGAAACCGACGACCCAGTGCGGGCCTCGCTGGCGTTGGCGGCCGCCAATCTCCAGCTCGCCAGCCCCGATGCCGCAGTACGGTTGCAGGCGGTAAAACAGCTGGGCGAGTCGAGCCATCCCGCCACGCAGGCGCGGCTACAGCGCCTGACGCAGGCCGCCGACGAGCCTGAACCCGCCGTCCGGGACGCCGCCGCAGAGAGCCTGCGGCAAATCGAACAGCGCCTGATGTGGGGCGAACTGCTCGGTCAGGCGTTTACCGGGCTGTCGCTTGGTTCAATCCTGCTGCTTGCCGCTCTCGGCCTCGCGATCACCTACGGCCTGCTCGGAGTGATTAATATGGCGCACGGCGAGATGCTGATGCTGGGGGCTTACGCCGCCTGGCTGGTGCAGTCGCTGTTCCAGCAGTTCGCGCCCGAGTGGCTGGCCTGGTATCCGCTGCTGGCGCTGCCCGCGGCCTTTTCGATCACGGCGGCGATAGGCATGGCGCTGGAACGCGTCGTCATCCGCCATTTGTACGGCCGACCACTGGAAACCCTGCTCGCCACCTGGGGCATCAGCCTGATGCTGATCCAACTGGTGCGCGCGCTGTTCGGCGCACAGAATCTGGAAGTCGCCAACCCCGCCTGGCTCTCGGGGGGTCTACAGGTACTGCCCAATCTGGTGCTGCCGTTCAACCGCATCGCGGTGATCCTGTTCGCATTTGCGGTGCTGAGCCTCATCTGGCTGCTGCTGAACAAAACTCGTCTCGGGCTGAACGTACGCGCCGTGACGCAGAATCGCGCCATGGCGGACTGCTGCGGGGTTCCCACCGGCCGTGTCGACATGTTGGCGTTCGGCCTCGGCTCCGGCATCGCCGGACTCGGCGGCGTGGCGCTGTCGCAGCTGGGTAACGTCGGCCCGGAACTGGGGCAGGGTTATATCATCGACTCCTTCCTGGTGGTGGTGCTGGGCGGCATCGGCCAGTTGGCGGGCACCGTGGCGGCCGCCTTCGGTCTCGGCATCCTCAACAAAGTGCTGGAACCGCAGATCGGCGCGGTGCTCGGCAAGATTCTGATCCTGGCGCTGATCGTTCTGTTTATCCAGAAACGTCCGCAGGGTCTGTTCGCCGTGAAAGGGAGAGTGATTGACTGATGAACCTGCCGCTGACTTTAACCCTGGCGCGCAAAGCGCCGCGCCTGACCTTCAGCCTTGGCATCCTGGCAACGCTGGCGCTGCTGACCCTGCCGTTCTGTGCGCTGCTGCCCGCCGACCATCCGCTGGCGATCTCCACCTATACCCTGACGCTGATCGGCAAAATCCTGTGCTATGCCGTCGTTGCCGTGGCGCTCGACCTGGTATGGGGCTACGCCGGATTGCTGTCACTCGGCCACGGGCTGTTCTTTGCGCTGGGCGGTTACGCCATGGGCATGTACCTGATGCGTCAGGCTGCGGGAGACGATCTGCCGGCGTTTATGTCGTTTCTGTCGTGGAACGAGCTGCCGTGGTTCTGGGCCGGCACACAACATTTCGCCTGGGCGCTGTGCCTGATTATGCTGACGCCCGGTCTGCTGGCGCTGGTGTTCGGCTTCTTCGCCTTCCGTTCGAAAATTAAAGGCGTCTACTTCTCGATCATGACGCAGGCGCTGACCTACGCCGGGATGCTGCTGTTTTTCCGCAACGAAACCGGCTTCGGCGGCAACAACGGGTTTACCGGCTTCACCACCTTGCTCGGCTTTAACGTCAGCGCCACCGGCACGCGCATCGGCCTGTTCATCGCCACCGTGCTGTTGCTGCTGACCAGCCTCGGCATCGGCTTCGCGCTGGCGCGCAGCAAATTCGGCCGCGTGCTGACGGCGGTGCGCGACGCGGAAAACCGGCTGATGTTCGTCGGGTACGATCCCTGTGGCTTCAAGCTGTTGGTCTGGACGCTCTCAGCGGTACTGTGCGGGCTGGCGGGCGCGCTGTATGTGCCGCAGGTCGGCATCATCAACCCCAGCGAGATGTCGCCGACCAACTCTATCGAGGCCGCCATCTGGGTGGCGCTCGGCGGACGCGGCACGCTGATCGGCCCGCTGCTCGGCGCCGGTATCGTTAACGGCGCCAAGAGCTGGTTCACCATGGCGTTTCCCGAATACTGGCTGTTCTTCCTGGGCCTGATGTTCATCCTGGTCACGCTGTTTCTGCCGCGTGGCGTCATTGGCCTGTTGCGCGGGAGGCGTGATGACTGAATCCCTGTTGACCCAATCGCTTCCGGCGGATCGCTACCGCCATCAACACGATCCGGTCCTGCTGCTGGAGAAGATCAACGTCTCGTTCGACGGCTTCCGCGCGCTGACGGATCTGTCATTGCAGATTGGCGTAGGTGAACTGCGCTGCGTTATCGGTCCCAATGGCGCGGGAAAAACCACGTTGATGGATGTGATCACCGGCAAAACGCGGCCGGACGCCGGTCAGGCGATCTTCGATCAGCACACCGATCTGACCCGTCTGTCGCCGGTGGAGATCGCGCGTTTAGGCATTGGCCGCAAATTTCAGAAACCCACGGTGTTTGAAGCGTTGACGGTGTTTGAAAACCTCGAAATCGCGCTGAAAAACGATAAGTCCGTTTGGGCCAGCCTGTGCGCGCGGCTGGACGGCGAACAGCGGGACCGCATTGACGAGACGCTGACGCTGTTGCGGCTCGACGCGGCGCGCGGTCACAAAGCCGGGTTGCTGTCGCACGGACAAAAACAGTTTCTCGAAATTGGCATGCTGCTGGTGCAGGAGCCGCATCTGCTGCTGCTCGACGAACCGGCGGCCGGCATGACGGATGCCGAAACCGAGTACACCGCTGAACTGTTCCGCGGTCTGGCCGGCAAGCATTCACTGATGGTGGTGGAGCACGATATGGGCTTCGTCGAAACCATTGCCGACCGCGTCACCGTGCTGCATCAGGGCCAGGTACTGGCCGAGGGGTCGTTGCGCGAAGTGCAGGCGGACGATCGGGTTATCGACGTTTATCTGGGGCGCTGACATGTTACAGGTATCGGAACTGAATCAATATTACGGCGGCAGCCACATCCTGCGCGGCCTGTCATTCGAGGCCCGGCCCGGCGAAATCACCTGTCTGTTGGGACGCAACGGGGTAGGGAAAACGACGCTGCTCAAATGCCTGATGGGCCTGATTCCGGCTAAATCCGGCGAGATCCGCTGGCAGGATCGCGTCATCAATCACCGAAAACCGCATCAGCGAGTCCAGGCCGGTATTGCCTATGTGCCGCAGGGCCGGGAGATATTTCCACGCCTGACGGTGGAAGAAAATCTGCTGATGGGTTTGGCGCGTTTTTCCGGCGCGCAGGCCAGATCGGCGCCGGAAGAGATCTATCGGCTGTTTCCCGTCCTGAAGGAAATGAAAGCGCGGCGCGGCGGCGACCTATCCGGTGGCCAGCAGCAGCAGTTGGCGATCGGCCGCGCCCTCGCCTGCCGGCCGCAGTTGCTGATCCTCGATGAACCCACCGAGGGTATCCAACCTTCCGTGATCAAAGAGATCGGCGCCGTGATCCGACAGTTGTCCCTGCGGGGAGATATGGGTATTTTGTTGGTCGAGCAATTCTACGACTTCGCGGCGGCGCTGGCCGACCGTTATCTGGTCATGTCCCGGGGCGAAATCGTCCAACGCGGTCTGGGGCCAGACATGGAGAAAGAGGGCGTGCGCCATCTGGTCGCGATATAGTCGCGCAAGGGGCGTTGCTGGCGGTAGACAACGTCAGCCGGGGATGGCGGGAGAAAAAGCATTTGCCGCTCCGCAGACGTTTCAGTTGCGTTCGGGTGGCGGGCACAGGAAAGCCCCTAAGACGCACGCCTGACTCTAGAGTCCTCTCGAAACAGGCTATCCATCATTGATGTTGAGTTCGGCTTTTCCTTCATCAGGGAAGAGGGATCGTTCTCATCACCCTAATCAGGAAGATTTAATGAAAAAATCGATGCTTTCTCATACCGGCTATTCTGACGTGGATCCCGGTGCAGCCCTCATGGCTGAGCGCCAGCGCATAGCCGACCGTGGTGATCTTGACGATGCGCCGGTCAGCGAACTCCTGTGCCTGTTTGACCAGCTGTGTGAATTCCCCCTGGGCAGATTTTTAATCCTCAACAAAGGGTTAGATGCTTTCTGGACGAACGAACTGGTGACGTGGACGCCGGAGAATCCACGCGTGATGCATCCGCTGGAACGCATTATCTTTGAGCAGCTGCCCGCCACGCTGGCGACCCGGGAGCGTTACGGCATCTTTTGCCGGGAACTGAAAAAGCGGACGATGTCCGGCGGCGCGATGGCCTCCGTACCCTGCGGCCTGATGACGGATTTGCTTCATCTCGCCGGCACGCCGGACATCCGTCTGGTCGGGATTGATTTGGACGAAGCCGCGCTGTCGCAGGCCCGCGCCCTGGCGGAGCAAAAAGGCGTTCTGGCGAACACGACGCTGATTGAAGGCGATGCCTGGCAGATGACATTCTCGGAGGAGTTCGACGTGCTGACCAGCAATGGATTAACGATTTATGAATCCAGCGATGACAGAGTGACGGAGCTTTACCGCCTTTTTTATCGCGCGCTGAAGAAAGGTGGCACCCTGGTCACCAGCTTCATGACGCCCCCACCCTCGATGGCGAATGACTCCAGCTGGAAAATGGAACGACTGGACCCGGCGTTGCTGCGCCTGCAAAAGTGTCTTTTCATGCAGGTCATCGGAACACAATGGAACGCGATGCGCACTGAAAAGAACACGGTGCAGCAACTGACCCAGGCAGGGTTCAGGAATATACGCGTCATTAACGACCACGCCGGTCTGTTCCCCACGGTGCTGGCCGAAAAAGGCTAACGGACCTGCCTGAGAAGACGGTGCCCGGCACGTGTAAACGGTGCCAGGGCACGTCAACCCGCGTCGTCGGGCGACTCCGGCTCCGGCGCGTTGAACGCACGAAACAGCGCGTGGTAATCGTCGCGTCGGGGCGCATCGCGCAGGCGTTGAGCGCGGGCGACCACGATCTCCTCCGCCTCCGGCCGATCCCGCAGCAATGCCATCGTTTCACGGATAAACGCGTTGAGCGGCATCGCCCGCGGATCGTGACCCTGCTCGCCCTGCAAATCCGTCTGCACCCAGGGCGGGATGATCTCGATGACTTGCACCGCGCTATTGCGCAGCTGAAAACGCAGCGATTGCGTATAAGAGTGCAGCGCGGCTTTGCTGGCGCAGTAGGTCGGCGTGGCCGCCTGAGGCAGAAACGCCAGTTCGGATGTCACGTTGAGGATCGCCGCACGGGGTTGCTGAAGCAAATGCGGCAACAACGCGGTGGTCAGATAAATCGGCCCCAACAGATTGGTGGCAACCGTCTCCTGCACCGTCTGCCAGTCACATTCAGTCACGTCTTCCTGCCGCTGAATTCCTGCGTTGTTGATCACGCCATTCAACGTTGGAAAACGCGCCGTCAGCTGCTGGACGAAAGCCGCTACGCCGTCCGGAGAACAAAGATCGAGCGCGAGATAAGCCATGCCCGGATGGGCAGAGGCCATTTCGCGCAGACGGGCAACGTCGCGTCCAGCAATGACGATCTGGTTCCCCGCGCGATGAAAGGCTTCCGCCAGTCCGCGACCGATTCCCGAGCCGCCGCCGGTAATGAGCAACGTGTTTCCCGTCATCTGCATGATGAGTTCTCCGCCCCCCGATTCATCACTGGTGGTAGATGAATGTTGTCACGTCGTTATCACGCAGTTGATATGTCCCGCTGAAGCGGCGTCCTCGCAGGAAGTCCGGCGACAGGTCGCACAGCAGTTCCAACGTGAAAGAGTGACTCGCGCGATCCAGCTCCAATATCTTGACATCCAGAAAATCAAAATAGTGTTTTACCTGCGGATACAGTGCTTTATACAAACTTTCCTTGGCGGAAAACGTCAGCGTCAACAACGTGGAAAAGCGACCGGGGAAAACCTCATGCATCCAGTCGAACTCTTCATCGTTGATGATGCCCGGCCATAGGCTATTCGCCCGCTCTTCGCTCATGACCGTTTCTACATCCAATCCGACGTAGGAGGCCGTATCCTGACGCATGTGCGCCGCGCAGAGCGCGGAGTCTGCGTTGTGGCTCAGTGATCCGACGATAAAGTCCGGCCACTGCGGCGAACGATCCTCGCCGTTTTTCAGCGTGTATCGTTCAACCCCCAGGCGCTCAAGCACCCTGCGGGCGAGATAACGTCCAGCCAGATACTCAGCCCGACGCTTAGGCACTGAGCGGGCAATTTCTGCTGTGAAAGGAATCCCTGCTCGAAAGAACAAATCATCACGATAAGTCCGCAGAGAAAAATGACAGCGAGCCCCTACCCCAGGGTAAATAGCTTCGCTGTCAGCCTGGTGGAACGTAACCCACTCTATATCTTCTATAAAAACAGAAAGCATATTCGTTAACTCTTCAAGCGGAACCTAGTGCACATGCCACTAGTTCACAGTACAGAGATGCAGCAGCGCTACCTCCCTGTAAAACACGACTCACAAAGCCAGAAAGAAACCGGCGATACTGGCGCTCATCAGATTCGATAACGTTCCTGCCGCAATGGCTTTCATTCCGAAGCGGGCAATGTCCTGACGTCTGTTCGGGGCCATGCTGCCCAGACCGCCAATGAGAATGGCGATAGAGGACAAATTGGCGAAGCCGCATAGAGCAAACGAGACAATCGCTTTCGTGTGTGTAGACAGCACCTGTAAACCGGAGGCAGCCACAACATCGTCAGGCTTGAGGTAGGAGCTCAAATTCAAATAGGCCACAAATTCATTAACAACCAGTTTCTGTCCAATGAACGAACCGGCCACGGTCGCTTCACTCCACGGCACGCCGATCAGGAATGCCACAGGTGCAAAAATCCAGCCCAGAACCAGCTCCAGGGACAGCTGAGGATAATCGAACCAGCCTCCAACGCCGCTGAGGATACCGTTAAGTAAAGCAATCAGAGCGATAAAAGCCAGTAACATTGCGCCAACATTTAACGCCAGTTGCAAACCCGATGCCGCTCCGCTTGCCGCCGCATCAATAACGTTGCCTGGTCTTTGTTCTTCGCCGTCGAAATTTCGAACGGTATCACGGTCATGCGTCTGTTCCGTTTCCGGCATAATCAGTTTGGCAAAGAGCAGACTCCCAGGCGCGGCCATAAAGGAAGCAGCAATCAGATACTCCAGCGGCACGCCCATCTGCGCATAGCCCGCCAGAACGGAGACGGAGATGGAAGCCAGCCCGCCGCACATGACGGCGAACAGTTCAGACTGCGTCATGCCTGCGATGTAAGGGCGCACCACCAGCGGCGCCTCCGTCATGCCGACGAAGATATTCGCGGTGGCGGAGAGAGATTCGGTGCGGGAGGTCCGCAACAGCAGCTGTAAACTGCCGCCCAGCAGGCGTACCACCCATTGCATGATGCCGAGGTAGTACAGCACTGCGATCAGCGAGGAAAAGAAAACAATCATCGGCAATACCCGCAGCGCAAAGACAAAGCCGCCGCCGCCGAAGAGGTCGAACATTTTGTCCGAGGCCAGACCGCCGAACATAAAAGCAATCCCGTCATTGCCGTAGGCGATGACGTTACCTACACCGGAAGTGATACTGGCAAGGACCTGACGCCCTAAGGGCACATATAGGGCCAATACACCAATACAGACTTGGATCAAAAAAGCGCCGATGACCGTACGAACGTTTATTGCGCTACGGTTATGAGACAGCATGATTCCGACCAGGATCAGTACAGCCATTCCCACCAGACTCATCAACATTTCCATGAAAAATCCCTTTAGTAGAGAAAGTAATGAATTAGAAACTAAGAGCTACCGCCAGGGCGCATCCCTTCTCTTTAAAAAACTTAACAAACTGAGAAGCCGAGCGACAAAAGACATATCGGCAGCAACCAACGATGCATACAACATTAAATGAATAAAAACGTCAAATATTCTTAAATATTGTATATTTTGGGACAAAAGTGCATTATTCCTCATCTTTCTACTCACTATTCATCACGTTACCTATTGTCATAAAACAAAAAAACTATCGGAAGACGGAAGATAAAGTGATACAGAAGGGAGAAATGGACGAGTTAGGCGGAAAGAAAAAAGGAACTATTCCGGCATTGTCGAACCAGATGTTAAATTTTCCAGCATTGATAACATATGATTAGGATTTACTCACTTCCGCAGGAACCGAGTCTTCAGCAGCAAGATCGAACACACGCCGCGTATTAGCCAATAAGGCCGCAACAATTTGCGTCGGGCTTTCGTCCCGCAGTTCACATAATGTTGATAAGACGTTGCGAATGCGCTCAGGCCGATTGGGCGTACCCTGATGCCCATATACCGGCATATCCGGCGCGTCCGTCTCCAACAAAAGACACTCCAGCGGCAATTGCGCGATGGCTTTGCGCGTTTTACTGGCGCGCGGGTAAGTGATCGTCCCTCCAACGCCGATAGAAAAACCCAGCCGGATGAACGCCATCGCCTGCTCATAACTGCCTGAAAAACCGTGTACAACGCCCGTGCGCGGCACCGAGCATCGCCGAAGTATCGCCGCCAGACGGTCATGTGTACGCCGAGAGTGCAGTATCACCGGCAGATCGTGACGGCGCGCCAGCGCCAGCTGTTCGCCGAGAAAATAGCACTGACGATCGAACTGCGGATCGTCCATGTAGAGATCCAATCCTATCTCACCCACCGCGACCACGTCGTTGCGATGAGACAGCAACCGTGCATCCAGCAACGCCAAATCCTCTTCGCCATGATGGGCAATGTACAACGGGTGCAATCCCAGCGCCGCATGCAGACCAGGCCATCGACGGGCGAGTTGCAAGATGAGATCGAAATGAGGGGAGTTCACCGCGGGGATGATGATGTCGGTAATGCCCGCGTCCTGAGCGCGCCGCACGCTGTCCGCTTCATCGTCCAGAAACAGTGGAACGTCAAAATGACAGTGGGTATCTATCAGCGGACCCGGCGCGTTGGAGCGCCGCTCGGTCCGGCTGGCGGTTTGTTCGCAATCCGGCATGAGTAATGTGCGACCCCTTTGCTGAATAAGAGGATGTGAGGATAGCAGTTACCGAGCTTAAGCGTCATGCCTCTACAGCATGGCTAACCAGCAGCGGCGCCCATTCATTCCCCTCTCGATTCACCGACGAAGGCCGACAAAAGGGACGCCACCCTATCGAAGTATCGAGCATGACAAAAAGCCCAGGCCGCCTGACGTAGAACCGGCCCGCGCATCCTGAGGGATGCCGGGCCGGCGTTAACAGACGTGATGGAGAACAGACCGAAACTCACATCCTTTGCGGCGAACTCTAGCCGCGATCCCTAGGGTCGCTTACGTCCCATAAAGAGACTGATCAGGAACAGAATGATGCCGATCACAAAGACAATTTTAGCGGCACTCGCCGCTACGCCCGCCAGTCCGCCAAAGCCCAGCGCCGCAGCGATCAGCGCAACAATCAAAAATATAATACCCCAACGAAACATACGCTCTCCTTCAATATCGGATGATTAAAGTGATGTTGTTGCAGCCTGCGTTATAAGACGCACCGCGGCTGTCCGACGGGACAGCGTCACAAGCCCGAAACCGCGCTCATTTGTCGGATGGCGCCAAAACCGCCCTGAGCAATGATACCGTCGGTGAGTCGTCCTGACAGGCGCGGTGGAGAAATGACCGCCGCGCTGGTGTGATCGCGGGTTACCCGTTGAACGGCATAACCCGGAGTCGAAGCTGAATTAGGATTTCACCGTCAGATCGTTCTTGACGCTTTTGACCCCTTCAACAGCCTTGGCCAAACTTTCCGCCTGAGCGGATTGTGCCGCCGTCGACACCTGACCGGTTAGCTGCACGATACCGTCATGCGTTTCAACTTTGATGTGGCGAGACGGAACGACGCTGTCTGCCAGGAGTTTCGCTTTAACTTTGCTGGTGGTTACCGTGTCTCCGGCATAAGCGCCGACGGTCTGGGAACCTTTCTCATCTTTAACCTGTAGCTTATCGCTCACGGACTTCACACCCTCGGTCTTACTCGCGATGCTGACCGCGTGTGCAGAGAGATCCTGGCTGGCGACAAAACCGCTCAGGGTCACGATGCCCTTGGACGTTGCGACGGAGATATCGCCGCTGTCGATGGTTTTGTCTTCCAGCAGCGCGCTTTTCACCTTGGCGGTAATTGTGCTGTCATCCAGATAGTTTCCTGCAGAAGTCATGGAGCTATCGACTTTCTGTCCGGTGGTGTCGGCCACGTTCTTCACCTTCTGGCTGAACGTTTCTTGTGCCATCGCCTGACCGCCCAGCAACATAGTACCCAGAACAACGGCCATTACTGATTGTGCAATCTTGGTCTTCTTCATCTAGATCTTCCTTTTTGTTGCCACTATTTCACTGCACGGAATGTGCTCATAAAGAGTCAATCACGAGGCCAGCGCGTCGTAGCCGCCATCGGCAACTAAATAGATTGTCATGCCGTGAATTACTTTCACTCCAATACAACCCACTACTTCTCGTTAAATTAACAGTGAAACAAACTAGAAATGTCGTACACCTAGTTAACTATAGTCCACTGTGGATAAAAACCCAGGTAAGCGGAGGAAAAAGGCCGCAGATTCGAGAGATTCAGATTTGTCTGTGCGGTCAAACGCCGCCTGATGGTGAGGGGGATGTCGTTAATCAAATGAAATATATCGATAAAAAAAAAGAAACCAGGCATTTGCCTGGCTTGCTTCATCTGCGCAAATATTAAGCAGAGGATTAATGTTCCCGCGTTTTATGGAACTGCACATCCGGGTAGCGTTCCTGCGTCAGGTTCAGGTTCACCATCGTCGGGGCCACATAGGTGAGGTTGTCGCCGCCATCCAGCGCCAGATGCTGCTCGTTCTTGCGCTTGAATTCTTCCAGTTTTTTGACGTCCTCGCATTCGACCCAGCGGGCCGTCGAAACGTTGACCGACTCATAAACCGCTTCCACGTTGTACTCCGTCTTCAGGCGGGCAACGACCACATCAAACTGCAGCACCCCCACCGCGCCCACGATCAGATCGTTATTGATCAACGGACGGAATACCTGCACCGCGCCCTCTTCGGACAATTGCACCAACCCTTTCAGCAGCTGTTTCTGCCTCAGCGGATCGCGCAGGCGAATGCGGCGGAACAGTTCAGGGGCGAAGTTCGGAATACCGGTGAACTTCATGTCTTCACCCTGCGTAAACGTATCGCCAATCTGAATGGTGCCGTGGTTATGCAAACCGATAATGTCGCCGGGATAAGCCTCTTCTACATGAGAACGGTCGCCCGCCATGAAAGTCAGCGCATCCGCAATCGTCACATCTTTACCGGTCCGCACCTGACGCAGCTTCATCCCTTTTTCATATTTACCCGACACGACGCGCATGAAAGCCACGCGGTCACGGTGTTTCGGGTCCATATTGGCCTGGATCTTGAAGACGAAACCGGAGAATTTCTCTTCCGACGCGACCACTTCGCGCACGTTGGTGTTACGCGGCATCGGCGTCGGCGCCCAGTCGACCAATCCATCCAGCATGTGATCCACGCCGAAGTTACCCAACGCGGTGCCGAAGAAGACCGGCGTCAGATCGCCGCTCAGGAAAGCGTCTTCGTCGAATTCGTTGGAAGCACCCTGCACTAATTCCAGTTCTTCGCGCAGCTGAGCCACCAGCTCTTCGCCGACTACACTATCCAGCTCAGGGTTATTCAGTCCTTTAATCACGCGCAGTTCCTGAATGGTGTGCCCCATTCCGCGCTGATACAGGTAGATTTCATCTTTATAGAGGTGATAGACCCCTTTGAACAGCTTGCCGCAACCGATAGGCCAGGTGATGGGCGAACAGGCAATGTTCAGCTCACTTTCCACTTCGTCCAGCAGTTCCATCGGATCGCGGATGTCGCGGTCGAGCTTATTCATAAAGGTGAGAATCGGGGTATCGCGCAGGCGGGTGACGTCCATCAGTTTACGAGTGCGATCTTCCACCCCTTTCGCGGCATCAATGACCATCAGACAACAGTCGACGGCGGTCAGCGTACGGTAGGTATCTTCTGAGAAGTCCTCATGCCCCGGGGTATCCAGCAAGTTGACCAGGCTATCCCTATATGGGAACTGCATCACGGACGTCGTGATGGAGATACCACGCTGTTTTTCCATTTCCATCCAGTCGGATTTGGCGTGCTGGTTAGAGCCGCGGCCTTTTACCGTACCGGCAGTCTGGATCGCCTGTCCGAACAGCAAAACCTTTTCCGTGATGGTGGTTTTACCGGCGTCAGGGTGGGAAATAATGGCAAAAGTCCGTCGTTTCGAGACTTCGCGGGCAAATTCACTTGGAGACATGTTGTTCAGGCTTCTTCAGGTTAGCACCCGGCGTCGGCATCAGATCGCAGCGATGTCACGTCAGGCAGAGCGGAAATCAATCGTTAAGCCGGGCATTTTCTCTGATTTACCGGTCATAAACAATCGGTGACTGAAAGAGGCGCCTTTTCTTCACCGTTTATCGCCCCACATCGGCAAACGATCCTCACGTCAGCGCCGTGTCCGCCGCGGAACCCGTTTTTGATCCAGGCAACACTGAGCGTTCAGCGGCGTGAGTCGGGCTTTCGCGGAGTCTCGCTGTTTTCGTCGTCGCTGTCTGGCTCGTCATCTTCGACCGGCGTGTTGGCGGTCAGCAGATAGGGAGACTGCTGCCATCGGGAGCGGCGGTGCTGCAACAACGTACGCGCGAGAATGATGCCGATGGCCAGCGCCAGCAAAATCATCAGCCGAAGAATGTTGGTCGTGTTGTCCACCTGCTTGGCTTCGGTCGCCAGAACATGGGTGTCCAGCGTCACGCGGAGAAAGCCAATCGGCCCATCCTTGCCGTTAATCTGCTCCACCAGTTGATGGTTGAAGTAACTCCCGGCCCGATTGCCATCGAGCGCCAGCCGGTCACGCAAAGGGATCTGCTCGCCGGCCCGCGATATCAGCGTGCCGTCCAGCGCATAGATGCCGGCATCCAGAATCCGGCTACGATCGGTCAGATTTAACAACACGTCGTGGATTCGCTGGCTGTTGTCGTCATTATCTTCCAGCAACGGGGTCAGGCTGAACGCGACCTGACGGGTCAACGTCCGCGTCAGCTCCTCAACCTGTTCAGAACGAGCCATCTGATGACTGAGGCTGAAGTACGACGATCCCTGCATAAGGATCACCAGAAGCGCCAGACAGATCAGCACAATAGCCGTACGATGTAAGCGAAATTTCAACCGAGCCCGAACCATGGGAACACCTGCGCGATTTGGAGAGTTTAATGTTGCCAGAAGCGTTGACGATAGGATAGCTTGTTCCGTTGTTTTATCATTGTCCTCTTTATGACCGTTCTACGTCGTCAACACAACACCCGCAGGAAAGGATTTACCCCATGTCGAACCGTTTGACCTATCGCGATCTGCCCGTCGAGATCAATTGCTGGCCCAATTTACCGCTGTCGCTCAGCGGTGACGAAGTCATGCCTCTGGACTATCGGGCGGGCAATACCGGCTGGTTGCTCTACGGCGACACCCTCGACAAAAACGCGTTGTCTCGCATGCAGCGTCTGCTGGACGAACCCATGGTCATCGTCAGCGCCTGGAGTGTGGGCGACTATCAGGTCGTTCGACTGGCGGGGATTCTGACGCCGCATATCGCCGAGTCGGCGCACACGCTGGGGCTGGACGTGGCAGCGATGGGCAATCATCCGACGCTGAGATCGCCCGGTTTGCTGGTCATGGATATGGACTCCACCGCGATCCAGATCGAGTGTATTGATGAAATTGCGCGTCTGGCGGGCGTGGGCGATCAGGTGGCGGCGATCACCGAGCGCGCCATGCAAGGCGATCTGGATTTCTCTTCCAGCCTGCGCGAGCGCGTGGGCACGCTGAAAGGCGCGGACGCGAATATCCTGTTGCAGGTACGCGACGCTCTCCCGCTGATGCCCGGTCTGGAACAGATGGTGAAACAGCTGCAGGAAGCCGGTTGGCATCTGGCGATCGCCTCCGGTGGTTTTACCTTTTTCGCCGATCATCTGCGCTCGAAACTGGATCTGGTCGCCGCCGTCGCCAATTCCTTGGGCATGCGCGACGGCAAACTGACGGGCGAAGTGGAAGGCCCGATCGTCGACGCCCAATATAAGGCGGATACCCTGCGGCAGTTGGCCGACAAACTGGAGATACCTTTGGAACAGACGATCGCCATCGGCGACGGCGCCAACGATCTTCTGATGATAAAAGCCGCGGGGCTTGGGATTGCCTATCACGCGAAGCCCAAGGTCTATGCCCAAACGTCAACCAGCATCCGCTATGCGGACTTGACCGGCGTGCTGTGTATTCTCAGCGGCAGCCTGCGACATGAACAACGTTAAATAAAGAAGTGAGGTAAACCGTGGCAAAAGCCGCTAAACGCGCCTTCGTCTGCAACGAGTGCGGCGCTGATTATCCGCGCTGGCAGGGACAATGCAGCGCCTGTCAGGCCTGGAATACCATCACGGAGGTTCGTCTGGCGGCCGCTTCGTCGTCAGCGCGCAGCGACCGCTTCGCCAGTTATGCGGGCGACAGCGCCGGGGTCAGCCGGGTACAGAAACTCTCCGAAATCAGTCTTGAAGCGCTGCCGCGCTTCTCTACCGGCTTTCAGGAGTTCGACCGGGTGCTGGGCGGCGGCGTCGTGCCCGGCAGCGCCATTTTGATCGGCGGCAACCCCGGCGCGGGTAAAAGTACCCTGCTGTTGCAAACGCTGTGCAAACTGTCCGAACAGATGAAAACTCTGTACGTCACAGGCGAAGAGTCGTTGCAGCAGGTCGCGATGCGCGCGCACCGGCTCGGCCTTCCCGCACAGAATCTCAACATGCTGTCGGAAACCAGCATCGAGCAAATCTGCCTGATCGCCGAGCAGGAACAGCCGAAGCTGATGGTCATCGACTCCATTCAGGTGATGCATCTGTCCGATATCCAGTCCTCGCCGGGCAGCGTGTCTCAGGTGCGTGAAACCGCTGCCTACCTGACCCGTTTCGCGAAAACCCGCGGAGTGGCGATCGTGATGGTCGGCCACGTCACCAAAGACGGTTCGCTGGCGGGTCCCAAGGTGCTGGAGCACTGCATCGACTGTTCCGTACTGCTGGACGGCGACGCGGACTCCCGTTTCCGCACGCTGCGCAGCCATAAAAACCGTTTCGGCGCCGTCAATGAACTGGGCGTTTTCGCCATGACGGAACAGGGACTGCGTGAAATCAGCAACCCGTCCGCCATTTTCCTGAGCCGGGGCGATGAGATCACCTCCGGCAGCTCGGTGATGGTGGTATGGGAAGGCACCCGGCCGCTGCTGGTGGAGATTCAGGCGCTGGTCGATCATTCGATGATGGCGAATCCCCGCCGGGTCGCGGTCGGACTGGAGCAAAATCGTCTGGCGATCCTGCTGGCGGTTCTGCATCGCCACGGCGGCCTGCAAATGTCGGATCAAGACGTGTTCGTCAACGTCGTAGGCGGTGTGAAAGTGACGGAAACCAGCGCCGATCTGGCGCTGCTGCTATCGTTGGTCTCCAGCCTGCGCGATCGCCCGCTGCCGCAGGATCTGGTGGTCTTCGGCGAAGTCGGATTGGCCGGCGAGATCCGACCGGTGCCAAGCGGACAGGAGCGGATCACCGAAGCGGCCAAGCATGGCTTTAAGCGCGCGATCGTACCCTTTGCCAACATGCCCAAGAAGCCGCCGGCCAACATGCAGGTGTTCGGCGTCAAGAAGCTGGCGGACGCGCTGGCCATTCTGGACGATCTGTAACGGCAGATAGCTTTGGATTCTGACCCGGCCACTGTGGTATTTTGTTTAGTAAGCTAAACAAGGAGCGCCGGATCATGTCACCATTCGATTACCTCAAATCGGCTATCAGGCAACAGGGCTGTACCTTACAGCAGGTTGCCGACGCCACCGGGATGACGAAAGGCTACCTTAGCCAACTGCTGAACGCCAAAATCAAAAGCCCCAGCGCGCAGAAGCTGGAAGCGCTGCATCGATTCCTGGGGCTGGAGTTCCCCTACCACCAGAAAAGCATTGGGGTCGTGTTCGGTAAATTTTACCCACTGCATACCGGCCACATCTATCTCATCCAGCGCGCCTGCAGCCAGGTGGATGAACTGCATGTCATCATGGGATTTGACGAGGAAAGGGACCGCACCCTCTTCGAGCACAGCTCCATGTCGCAGCAGCCGACCGTCAGCGACCGCTTGCGCTGGCTACTGCAAACCTTTAAGTATCAGAAAAATATTCATATTCACGCCTTTAACGAAGAAGGCATGGAACCCTACCCGCACGGCTGGGACGTTTGGAGCCAGGGCATTAAAAATTTCATGGCGGAAAAAGGCATCGAACCCAACTTCGTCTACACCAGCGAAGAGCAGGATGCGCCACAGTACGCACCACATCTGGGGATTGACGCCGTGTTGGTCGACCCAAAGCGCTCGTTTATGAATATCAGCGGCTCGCAGATCCGCCAGAACCCGTTCCGTTACTGGGAATATATTCCTACGGAAGTGAAACCCTTCTTCGTGCGCACCGTCGCGATTCTGGGGGGCGAGTCCAGCGGAAAATCGACGCTGGTCAATAAGTTGTCCAATATCTTCAACACCACCAGCGCCTGGGAATACGGTCGTGACTACGTGTTTTCACATCTGGGCGGCGACGAAATGGCATTGCAATATTCCGATTACGACAAAATCGCGCTTGGACAGGCTAAGTACATTGATTTTTCAGTGAAATATGCCAATAAAGTGGCGTTTATCGATACCGATTTCATCACCACGCAGGCCTTTTGTAAAAAATATGAAGGGCGCGAGCACCCGTTCGTGCAGGCGCTGATTGAGGAGTACCGCTTCGATCTGGTGATTTTGCTGGAAAACAACACGCCATGGGTGGCGGACGGTCTGAGAAGCCTGGGCAGCACAGCGGACCGCTCGGAATTCCAAAACCTCCTGAAAGAGATGCTGGCGCAAAATAACGTCGACTATGTCTATGTCACCGAATCAGACTACGACAGTCGCTTTCTGCGCTGCGTGGAGCTGGTTCAGAACATGCTGGGACATGACGGTCGCAGCATAAACTAAACCAAGCACGCTTCACGCCGGCCACCGCCATTCACGGGACGGCGTGAGGATTTCCGGCAGCGGTACGTCCCAGTGGGCGGCCGGCACCCGCTCAACCTGCTGGCAATCATGAGCCAGACCCATCGGATAAGGCCCGCGCTCCTGCCAATGTTCCAGCGTACGATCGTAAAATCCGCCCCCCATCCCCAGTCGTTGTCCCCGGTCGTCAAACGCCACCAGCGGCGTAAACAGGATATCGAGCTGGTCAGTCGGCAGCACCTGACGCACGTCTAATCGGGGCTGCAAGATATTCAGCCGGTTGAGCGTCAGCTCCGTGTCACGTTCATAGCGCAGAAACAGCAGCTGACCGGCGCTGAACGGATGCAGAACCGGCAGGTAGACCTGTTTGCCCAGCCGCCAGAGCGCGACAATTAACGGAGCGGTATCCAGCTCGCCGTCAAATGAGAGATACGCCGCCACATGTCGGGCCTGCTGAATGCGAGGGTGAGCGATAATGCGTTGCGCCGCCTGTTGAGAAAAGCTCGCCTGCTGTTCGGCACTGAGCGCCCGGCGCCGTTGGCGTATACGCTGGCGGAGAGTTTGACGGTCAAGATCGGCGGAGAGATCGGCAGAAGAATCGGTCGTCTGCATATCGGTTATCAGCCTGTAGGAAAAGGATATAAAGAGGAAGGAATCTCCGAGATGCCGCCGCAGGCTGTAACCCTTGAACCCTTGGTTCAAGGTGAACGTCACGTCGCAGTTTTTAGGCTTCTCGGACGGACCGAGCATGCGCACCAACCACAAGCATAACATTCTGTTGGTTGTAAATATCGGCTCAGGGGACTGGCCCGCTGGCAAACATCTCAGAGAAATTTTATTCGTTACTCGCTGTTACCCTAACATGTCTAACAGCGTTTTGTTACCCGAAATCCACGACCTTTTTTACCAAAATGCGCGCTCATTCAAACTGGGCATCCTGATGGTCGGTGATACGGCCTTGCTCCAACAGCGCCTGTTCGATGGTCTGCTGCAGCATGCGAATTCGTTGTTCCATATTGGAGGCATAGTCACGGGTTTTTGTCCGTTCCTGCGCCAGCTCATGGCACACATTGAGCGCGGCGATAAAGACCAGTTGCTCTGTGTTTGTGACTCTAGTGCGAACTTTGAGATCTTGCAACCGCTGGTTAAGATCTTCCGCAGCCTGATTCAACGCATCCTGTTGTTCTGGCGGACAATTGACTCTTAACGAACGGCCAAAAATTTGAATATCTACCGGTTGTGCAGACATGCCACCTTCCTGCCCTTGTGTCGTTTCGCGCCCGCGCAGGTTTTACCTAGCGCTGCCTGGCAGCCCGTCCAGGTAAAAAAGCGGGCGCTACTATATATACCCCAAATAGAAGATACAAGCCCTTTCTGGTATAGCAACGGAGCTTGGTGGTAGCATAACACGAACTCCCCGCAACGACGATGAATGCGCATGTCTATAGAGAACAAACTCCCTGGCTATGAGGCCACTGAACAACTACTGCAACAGCACCAGGTCGCCCTGACGACGGCGGAAATGCACGGCCTAATCAGCGGTATGTTGTGCGGCGGCAATCATGACGACAGCTGGAAAACGCTGGTGTCGGAACTGACCAACGACGGTCTGTCTTTCCCCCAGGCGCTGGCGCAGCCGCTGCTGGAAATTTATCAGATCACCCGCGATACGCTGGAAGATGAAGGCTTCATGTTCCAGTTGTTCCTGCCGGACGATACGCAAGATAACGTGACCGTGTTCGAACGCGCCGACGGTCTGGCAGGCTGGGTCAACCACTTCCTACTCGGATTGGGCGTGGTGCAGCCGCGTTTGGATAAAACGCAGGGCGAATTGAAAGAAGCGATTGACGATCTGCGCAATATCGCTCAACTGGGCTATGACGAAGACGAAGATCAGGACCAGTTGGCCCAGTCGCTGGAAGAAGTCGTCGAATATGTGCGGGTTGCTGCCATAATGTGTCATAACGAGTTCACGCATCCGGTGGTAACCGCCCCCGAACAAAAGCCGACGCTGCACTAACGTTCGGCTATCCGCCTTACAGGTCAGCGCCCGGCGCTGACAATTCAGGAGCAGGTGATGAATCAACAAGAATATCTCCGTCGACGGCAGGCTCTGCTGGAAAAAATGGCGCCTGCCAGCGCCGCGATTATTTTTGCGGCCCCCGAAGCGCAACGTAATGCCGACAGCGACTACCCCTATCGGCAAAGCAGCGATTTCTGGTACTTCACCGGCTTCAATGAACCAGAAGCCGCGCTGTTGCTGATCAAGAGCGACGAAAATCATCATCACAGCGTCCTGTTCAACCGGGTACGCGATATCAACGCCGAGATCTGGTTCGGACGCCGTCTGGGACAAGATGCCGCACCCGCCAGACTGGGCGTGGATCGCGCGTTGCCGTTTGACGAAATGGGCGAACAGCTGCATCTGTTGCTGAACGGTCTGGACGTGGTTTACCACGCGCAGGGCCAGTACCGTTACGCCGACAAGCTGGTATTCAGCGCGCTGGAAACACTGCGCGAGGGCGCCCGTAGAGGCTATTCCGCTCCGTCGACGCTCACGGACTGGCGCCCATGGGTGCACGAAATGCGCCTGACCAAGTCACCGGTCGAAATCGACCTGATGCGACGCGCCGGAGAAATTACCGCGCTGGCTCATACCCGGGCAATGCAAACCTGCCGTCCCGGCCTGTATGAGTACCAGTTGGAAGGGGAAATTCACTACGAGTTCACCCGCCACGGCGCTCGCTACCCGTCTTACAACACGATTGTGGGCAGCGGTGAAAACGGCTGCATACTTCATTACACCGAGAACGAGAGCCAGATGCAGGATGGCGATTTGGTGCTGATCGACGCTGGCTGCGAGTATCAAGGATATGCCGGCGATATCACTCGAACCTTCCCGGTCAACGGAAAATTCACGGCGCCCCAGCGCGAGATTTACAACATCGTACTTGCCGCCGAAGAACGTGCCATCGAGCTGTACGGTCCTGGGCGCAGCATCCGCGAAGTGAATGAAGAAGTAGTCCTCATCATGCTGCAAGGGCTGCTGGACCTCGGTATTTTGCAAGGCGATATTGACGAACTTTACGCCGCAGAAGCGCATCGCGACTTCTATATGCACGGACTGAGCCACTGGCTGGGGCTGGACGTCCATGACGTCGGCGACTACGGGTCGGGCGATCGCGATCGCATCCTTGCGCCGGGCATGGTGCTGACGGTCGAACCGGGCCTTTATATCGCCCCGGACGCCGACGTTCCGCCGGAATACCGCGGCATCGGCATACGTATTGAAGACGACATCGTCATTACCGCCAGCGGCAACGAGGTGCTGACCGCAGGCGTGGTCAAAGATCCGGACGATATCGAAGCGCTGATGGCCGCCGCGGCGAGCAACGCTTCATGAGTATCCTGATCGTCGGCGGAGGCATGGCCGGCGCAACGCTGGCGCTCGCGATCTCCACCCTGTCTCAGGGGAAGATCGCCGTCGATCTGATCGAATCCCGCGACCCGCAGGATCGCCAGCATCCCGGATTCGACGCTCGCGCCATTGCCCTATCGGAAGGCACCCGCCAGCAGTTGGAGACGATTGGTATCTGGCCTGCTCTGGCGGATGCCGCCACGCCGATCACCACTGTCCACGTCAGCGATCGCGGGCACGCGGGCTACGTCTATTTGCACGCCCGGGACTATCACGTTGATGCTTTAGGCCATGTCGTTGAGCTGCATGAAGCCGGCAAACGCCTGTTTTCACTTCTGGAGCACGCGCCGGGCGTACGGCTCCACTGCCCGGCAACGGTGGTCAACGTCGAACGCGACGCTGACGGCGCCACGCTGACGCTGGACAACGGCGACGCGTTACGCGGCCAGCTGCTGATCGCTGCCGACGGCTCCCACTCTCAGCTCGCCTTTGCGGCGGGGATACGCTGGCAAGAACATCCTTACGATCAGGTGGCGGTCATTGCCAACGTCGTCACCTCGGAACCTCACTGCGGACGCGCCTACGAACGCTTCACGCCGCATGGCCCGTTGGCGCTGTTGCCAATGAGTCAGGGGCGCAGCTCCCTGGTCTGGTGCCACCCGCAGGCGCATCAGGCCGAGGTGGATGGTTGGAACGACGACACGTTCCGGCGTCAGCTTCAGCTCGCCTTCGGTTGGCGACTGGGCGCAATAACGCACGTCGGTGAACGCCACAGCTATCCACTCGCGCTGCGCACCGCAGAGCGCCACATCAGCCACCGACTCGCGCTGGTCGGTAACGCGGCACAGACGCTCCATCCTATCGCCGGTCAGGGTTTCAACCTTGGGCTACGCGATGTGATGACGTTGGCGGAAACGCTGGTAGACGCCGTGTCTCGCGGAGAGGATCCCGGCAGCTATCCGGTGCTGGATCGCTACGAGCAACGGCGTCAGCCGGATCGCCAAACGACCGTCGCCATCACCGACGGACTGGTGCGGATCTTCGCCAACGCGTATCTCTCAATGGAAGTGGCGCGCAATCTGGGCTTAATGGCCATGAACAGTTTACCCGTGCTACGGGATAGTCTGGCCCGCAGAACGCTGGGCTGGGTGGAACGATAACCGTCGCCGACGGCAACAACAGGAATTCACGCTTTATGCAATCATTCGACGTGGTCATTGCCGGCGGAGGCATGGTCGGTCTGGCGCTCGCCTGCGGGCTGCAGGGCAGCGGGTTGAGTATCGCCGTGCTGGAAAAACAGCCGGTCAATGCGCCCTCTTCCCTGCGGGGACTGGCGCCGCGCGTTTCAGCGATCAACGCCGCCAGCGAACAGCTGTTGCGAAGGATCGGCGTGTGGCAAACCATCGCGGCCCAGCGCATCAGCCCCTATAACGCGATGTCGGTGTGGGATCGGGATAGCTTCGGAAGCATCAGCTTCAACGGCGAAGAAACCGGGTTTTCCCATCTTGGCCACATCATTGAGAACGACGTTATCCAACAGTCGCTGTGGCAACATGCGGAACGCGCGCGCGACATCACCCTCATCGCCCCCGCCGCCTTAAAACAGGTAGCGTGGGGCGAAAACGAAGCCTTTATCACGCTCGAAGACGGCAACATGCTGACGGCAAGGCTGGTCGTGGGCGCGGATGGCGCGCACTCATGGCTGCGGCAGCATGCCGATATTCCGCTGACCTTCTGGGATTACGGCCATCATGCATTGGTCGCCAATATCCGCACCCAACGCCCGCATGAGTCCGTGGCGCGTCAGGTGTTTCACGGCGACGGCATGCTGGCGTTCTTGCCGCTCAGCGATCCGCATCTCTGCTCCATTGTCTGGTCTCTGCCGCCGGAACGCGCGCAGAGCCTGTTAGAAGCCCCCGCGGCGACGTTCAATTCGCAGCTGGCCGCCGAGTTTGATATGCGATTGGGATTGTGCGAACTGGAGAGCGTGCGACAGAGTTTTCCTCTGACAGCCCGCTACGCACGCAGCTTTGCCGCGCACCGCCTGGTGTTGATGGGCGATGCGGCGCACACCATTCATCCGCTGGCGGGTCAGGGCGTGAATCTGGGCTTTATGGACGTCGCCGAGCTGATTGCCGAGCTGAAACGCCTACAGACTCAGGGTAAAGACATCGGCCATTATCTTTATCTGCGTCGTTACGAACGTCGTCGCAAACATAGCGCTGCGGTGATGCTCGCCAGTATGCAAGGCTTCCGCGATCTGTTCGCCGGTTCGCATCCGGTTAAAAAAGTGCTGCGCGACGTGGGGCTGAAGCTGGCGGATACCCTGCCCGGCATCAAACCCACGCTGGTGCGCCAGGCAATGGGTTTCCATGACATGCCCGAGTGGCTGGAGGAGCAACGCTAACCCGCCGCCTCATCAACGGGAGCGTCCTCGGCGCTCCTGATAACTTTCCCTCTCGCAATTTATCCTCCAGCCGACGCTAAGCGCCTCAGTACACCTTTTCGTCGCGAGTCCTTGCTACCTCACGTTGAACGACTGAGAACCAATAAATTATTTATCTGAGAAGCATTCGAAGATAAACGCAGGATAAATATACTGCACAATAAAACGACGAACTTTTCTGACATCATGTTAAAAGTGATATCGTTTATTTCTCATTACCGAAATAAGATAAAAGTGCTATTTACATGATATTTATGACTTAAAATATTCGTCTATAAAATAATAGTGGCTCTATTTCTCAAGTGCTGCATTGCACTAACCCTCTTGCGCCCTTTTATTAGCATTTCCGCTACACTATTCAGGCGTGACGGTAAGCAGATCATGTCGACACCTTTCATAGGTAGGTATATGATTACAACCACATATAATCACAGATCTTCAGTTTCTGCCGGATATTACCAGCGGGGGGATCTGCCGTTTCCGTTCCCTGTTTTTTGCGTCGTTATTAAGGAGAAAATAACATGCTGCAAGCGCGCACTATTAAAGAGAAAGTATTACTGGCTATATTGGTCGGTATTATTGCAGGCATTATTTGTGCCATTACAAAATTCGGTTGGGAAATTCCTTTTCCGCCCCGAACGCCCGCACGCGATCTCACTAACCCGCCTCAAGAATTGCTGCAACAACTGGGCATGTCTTTTCAGCTTTCTCATATTAGCTACATGTTCAACGGCAACCCGCGCCCGATCATGAGCTTCATTATGCACTTCGGTTTCTCCATCACCTTCACCGTGCTGTACTGCATCGCTGCCGAATTCTGCACCAAAATTAAACTGTGGCAGGGCGCATTTTACGGCCTGGTACTGTGGGTGGTTTTCCACGTCGTGCTGCTGCCGCTGTTCGGTACCGTGCCTGCGCCGTGGGATCAACCGTTCGCTGAACACTTCTCCGAACTGTTTGGTCATATGTTCTGCTTCTGGGTGGCCGAGCTTGCCCGCCGCGACCTGCGCAACCGTATGACTCACCTGCCAGACGCCGGCGAAACGCGCTAATTCGCCGTTAAAAACCCGCACGATTCTGCCGCTGCCTGCACTGGGTAGCGGCATTTTTTTACCTCGCCCCTTTCAACGTCTTCCTTTCGACCTTCATACGCTGTGTTAAAGCCGCCGCTATTCTATGGCCGATGACCATTGGCCTTGGCCGGCTTGACTCACGCAAAGCGACCACAGCAGCACGTTCGATATCGCTAACGCTCAAACTTATTGAAAAAAATTGACGCTAATTTACATAAAAAGGGCCACCGACTGCATGACGGTCCCCAATAATTACCCTATCGTCGAAAAAACCGCGGTCAGAAGCGCTCCATTTTGTCGATTTCCGCTGTTCGGCCGCTGAATATCCGTCATTATGTATTTTGATTTTCATGATATTTTTATTTCATTTTTATTACACAAAACCCAACTTATTGTCAGGGTATTTTCCGTGTCTTATTAAACTGGCAAAACTGCGGGACATTGCTATAGATATATTAATACCGAATGCATTTTTCCGTCATGGGGAAAAACGGGACTCGTCCTCTAGCCATTAAAAAATGGAGCAAATTTAAAAAATAATTGAGATATCAGGATTCGCAGACTCGACAGGGAGTTGACATCTCGATGTAATAATAAAAACAATAAAAATCAATCAATTAAAATAAAATCAATCCATAAAAACGGTCTCCACACCCTACATCGGCGTATACAGCCCTTTTCCGCACACAGCAATAGAATAATGACAATATCATTCACCTTAATTAAGTAAATTAATAGCCACTGTCTGAGGCACAACGCTACGTTACGTTATAGCCGTTAAGGTAATTAATCTGATTTATGTTTTTTCAACTGGTGAATAATTCTTTTTTTCTTACAATCACAACACGTTATTTATTTTCACCCGTGCCGCCCCCTGAGTTCAGACGATATTCATAATCAGTCATTTAACCCATTTTTTTTGGATCGCTATTATCGGGGAAAGTGAAAGTGTGTCCACAAGCTCAACTGATCTTCAATTTTTTTCACAGGAGAGACCTATTTTGACGACTTTAAAACCGTTACTCGCCAAAAATCGCAGTTGGGCGCTGCAACGCCGCCAACGACACCCGCATTACTTCAAGCAGCATGTCTCTGTCCAGAAGCCACACTCGCTGTGGATCGGCTGCTCAGACAGCCGCGTTCCCGCCGAAGTGCTGACGGGTTCCAGTCCCGGAGAGCTGTTTGTTCATCGCAACATTGCCAATATGGTGAGTCATGAAGACGACAACTTCATGAGCGTGCTGCAATATGCCCTGGAGTACCTTCGCGTTTCGCGCATCGTGTTGTGCGGCCACTACTGCTGCGGCGGCGTGCAGGCCGCCATCGAACTACCGACGATGGCGCTGGATCAGGAGAATTCAGCGTTGTCTCGACGGATTACGTCGCTGCGCTCGACGCTGCTCCCCCATCTGTCCTTTCATCAGCGTCAGGACAGCGAGGAAACGCCGGATGAACAAAGAAACCGGCTGGTCGAAGCCAACGTTCGTGAACAGTTCACCCGGCTGGTCCATGCTCCCCCGGTTATCAAAGCCTGGGAGGACGGTATGGAACTGAGCGTGTTCGGCTGCGTCTACGACCTGCATAACGGTCATCTGAAGGAGTTGATTCATCAAAGCAACAGGGAGGGCGCCGCATGAACCTCTCAACGCTTCGCCAAGATATTCCCGCCGGGATTGTCGTCTTTCTCGTCGCATTGCCGCTCTGTCTGGGGATTGCGCAGGCCAGCGGGTTGTCTCCGTTTGTCGGCCTGGTCACCGGCGTCATCGGCGGTCTGGTGGTGACGCTGCTAAGCCCGTCGCGCTATGCCGTTAGCGGCCCGGCCGCGGGACTGGTCACGATTGTCTCCGGAGCCATTGAATCGCTGGGGTCTTTTGCCGCTCTGCTGTTCGCCATCATGCTGTCGGGCGTACTGCAATACCTGATGGGCATGGCCCGTGTCGGTCGTTTCATTTCGGTGGTGCCCGGCAGCGTGATCCGCGGCATGCTAGCCGCCATCGGACTCCTGTTGATCATGCAACAGATCCCATTGGCGCTGGGGTTAGCCGATTCGAAACAGATCAGTTCCCTATGGCGCGGTCTCGGTTCGCTGCCATCCTTCAGCGCGCCCTTTGTCGCTATCTCGGGACTGCTGCTGCTTTGGTGCTGGGACCATCCCGCCATCAAACGGCATAAAATCTTGAGCTGGTTCCCCGGACCGCTGGTTGCCGTTCTCTTTGGCGGGCTGTGCGCGCTTTTTGGAGATCGCATCATCCCCGATTTCGCCGACACGCTGCCGCGCATTCAGCTACCGGAATTCGATAACCTTGGTCAGTTGGCTGCTGAAGTCATCCGCCCCGACTGGCAGGTCTGGAACAATCCCGCCGTTTATATCGTCGCCGTCACGCTGGCACTGGTCGCCAGTCTGGAAACGCTGCTCAGTCAGGAAGCTCTGAAGAAAATCAAGCCGCAGACACCGCCGCCATCGCCGGATAAAGAGCTGCGCGCTCAGGGCGTCGGAAACTTGCTGAGCGGATTTGTCGGCGGCCTTCCCATTACGGCCGTGATCGTACGCAGCTCCGTCAACGTGAACGCCGGCGGTCGCAGTAAAATCTCCATTTTGCTGCACGCCGTCCTGCTGTTGCTGAGCGTGCGTTATATGAGTCAGCTGCTGAACATCATTCCTCTGGCCAGCCTGGCGGCAGTATTGCTGTATACCGGATACAAGCTGGCGGCACCCGCCCTATTTGTTTCTCAGTGGAAAAATGGCTGGCAGCAATTTGCCCCGTTCATCATCACCATCACCGGTATTATCGTATTCGGTATGTTGGCGGGGATTGGGTTGGGGATAGCGTCTCAACTCGCCATTAGCAGCTATAAAAGCCATCGCAATGCGCTGCAACTCACGCGCTACGGCAACCATTTCGTGCTGCGCTTCCAGAAGAACCTGACGTTCGTGCACAATCCGCACCTACAGTCGTTGCTCAACAAGATCCCCGCTCACAGCGTGGTCATCGTCGAGCATGACAATGCAGACTACATTGATGCGGATGTCAAAAACATGCTGCTAGAGTTTCGAGAGGAGGCAACGCAGCGCGGCATTCGTCTGGCGCAGTGGCCGCTGTAATACGATACGGTTTTATGCCGTGCCACGTCTATCCCGCCTAACATTCTAAAACCCGGGCCAATGTGACGGCCCGGTATCCGCCTACTCACCGCCGCTTTAAACCCAACAGCAGAGCTAAATAGAGCAAAAACAATAAGTCCGCAAATTATTCCCAAACAAATTGACAACGAGAGGGGAAAAATAGATTAGGGTTTACTTTATGTCGACCACATCATTATATTGGTGCGACATAGGCTTTAGGCTTATTTATCATTGCGCTTCGGCACGGATTCCCCCACGGGTGTTTTAATAAAAATTTTTTAATTTAAAAAACGTCCGTAATATTATTCAGGATGAAGTAATAAATGAATCCTATTCCACTTTTTTTTGTTAATTTAGCCTTTATTGCAGACGGTCTGATGGTGTTTTTGATCCCCATCCTGGTCTACGCGGAAACCCAAAGTCTGACCTATTCGGGGCTGGCCTACGCATTGTGGTGGTTGCCCCGGATCATATTGACCCCGTTACTGGGAACAGGCATCGACCGCTGGGGCGTGCGAACGCTTTCCATTGCCTCAGATTCAGTCAAAGCGCTGTCTTGCCTGCTGCTGTGTCTGGTGCTTCACTTTACGCGAGACCCTCTGGTCCTGTCCCTTTGCGCTGGCCTGTTCGGCACCGTCGTGTCTGCGGGCAATACGCAAACAACATTGGCTATTGAGAAACTGATCGCCGCTTATAGCCAGGATGTGAATAAAGACGCCAACCTGCTGACCCGTGCGGATTTAACAGGCTTTATTGTGGGTCCGTTGATGGGCATCCTATTTTACGACTCGGGCTACATGACGATTTTATTCATTGCGGCCACCGGTTATTTAATCAATGCCTATTATTTTCTGACGACTCAGCATCTCACTCTCGACACAAAATCCGCCAGTTTTACTCCGCCCGGTTTAATTTCCTCATGGGGCCTATTAAAAAGCCCGCTTATTATTTTTATGATACTTCTGGCGGCGGGAAATAATTTCTTTGCTGGATTAATTGCCTCAAGCGGTCCGGCTATTATCGAAACCAATATGGCGTTGCCCATCGAATATTTCGGGCTGATTCAGATTTTTGCCGGGGCCGCCGGCATGTTCACAACGTTCATTTATAGCGCAGGGAGGCAACGTTTCGGGAAAGAGGCGCAGCTGGCGTTCGGTATTCTTATTATCATGCTGTCGTCGCTTGCGCTTTCCCATGCAATGGACAGGTTGATACCGTTCCTGATCTTTTATTCCCTGTGCATTGCAGGAAAAGTTTTCACCGATAACGTCATGCGAACGCTGCGTATCACTCTGCTCCCATCCCGACAACTGGCTGGCGCCTCTTCGCTGATCGTGATGCTAAACCAGTCTATCCTGCCGTTCATGTGGCTGTTTCTGTTTATCGCCGAACATTATCACCTGCCGCTTCAGCGTTTTATGTATATCGCCGTGGCAATCTCTCTGTTTTCGGGGTTGGGGATCGTGCTGGGAATGCGTAAAATACAGCAACATGCACACCTCTCGTCATCATAGACCGAATAGCGCCACCGAGTTCTCGTGACGAGGGTATGGACCTCACCAGATAAACCTAGCAAGGAGCCGCCATGTTACGGAAAACGATGCTTCTCACCCTCGTCATTTGTTGCAACGCCATCGCTGCGGAGACATCGCCGGTCGCCAACCTCATCAATCAACGCCTCAGTTACATGAAGGACGTCGCTGCCGATAAGATGGCGCATCAGCGACCGATTGAAGAGTCGAACCAAGAGCACAGCGTCCTTGAAATCAGCCTGCGTCAGGCGGAAAAATCTGGCCTGGACTGCGCCTCTACCGCCCCTTTCGTACAGGCGCAGATGGACGCGGCCAAAGCGGTGCAGTACCGCTATCGCGCGGACTGGCTCTCCTCTCCCGAGCTGAACTACCAACCTCTTCCACTGGAAACGGTACGCGCGCGTTTAACCGACATCAACATGCAGTTGCTGCAACAAATTGCCGTCATTTTGCAGCGGGAAGGTAATCTGCATCGGTTGTCCTATGCCCAGTTCGCGCAGTCCCTCACGGATAAAAAACTGAGCGTCGGCGATAAAAAACGCCTCTACACCACCCTACAGCAAATCCACCTGCATCACTGACGGTCAGGCGCGTGGCAACACATCGGCGCGCTATTTCCCCTCTCTTCGTCACTCTGTCGCGTAGCGATCACACGCCCAGAACGCGAAACCAGCGGGACCGCCCGCTGATATTCCCCCAGACAACAAAACAGCGCCCCCGCAGAAGAAAATGGGGCGGGAAACCGCTTTGCCATTTCTCTACGGGGGCGCTGCATCACGCGCTGACGCTATGCCGTCGGCGACGTTCTATAACCTCGGCAAGATCAAACGAGGACGTCCGATCATCGCCGCCCGCCGGGACGACGTCGACCTCGATCAGAGGCCGCCCGGCAGGCTTCGGCAGTCGCTCGGATCAGACCGCTTTTTTCACGTTATCCTGATTCTGCGCACGCAGGAACGGCAGCAGGAACAGTGCGGACAGGCAAGCCGCGATGGAGATCACGACGAAGAAACCCGACCAGTGCCATTTTTCCATTACCTGCGCAACCGGATAACCGGACAACGCCGCGCCCAAATAGGCGAACAGGCCGACAAAACCGGTCGCCGCACCGGCAGCATCTTTATGAGAGCACTCAGCCGCCGCCATACCGATCAGCATCTGCGGACCAAAGATGAAGAAGCCGATGGAGAAGAAGCAGCCCGCCTGCAGCACATAGCTGATGCCCGGCATCAGCCACAGCGCGGCCACGGACAGGAAGATGCCGATGGCGAAGATCAGGTTCATCGGCCCCCGGTTGCCGCGGAACAGTCTGTCGGAACCCCAGCCCGCAACCAGTGAACCGATAAATCCGCCCACTTCAAACAGCGACAGCGCCGAGTTAGCCGTCAACAGGGAGTAGCCTTTCTCCTGAGTCAGGTAAAGGTTACCCCAGTCATTCAAGGCCGTACGGACGATATACACCAGCACGTAGGACACGGCCAACAACCAGATGTACTTGTTGGTGAGCACGTAGCGTTTGACGATCTGACGGTTGGTGAGACCCTGTCCTTCGGACTCCTGCACCAGCTCCATCTCGTCATTACGCCATTTCCCGACGCTGGGCAGGCCCATCGTGTTCGGTTTGTCACGCAACCGCCAGCACACAAGCAGACCCAGCACAATCCCGATGATACCGGGGATGATCATGCCGTAACGCCAGCTGAAATGCAGGGAAATAAAGCCCACCAACAGGGGGATCAACGCGCCACCGAAATTGTGAGAGGTGTTCCAGATAGCCCACCAGCTTCCACGCTCAGAGCGGGAGTACCAACTGGTCAGGATTTTGGAGCACGGCGGCCATCCCCAGCCCTGGAAGAAGGCATTGACCATCCATAGCGCACCGAACACCAGCAGCGAGGAGCTGAGTCCGAATACGATGTTGATAATCCCGGTCATAATCAGGCCAATCCCCATGAAATAGCGCGGATTGGAACGATCGCTCATCATACCGGAGATGAATTTGGAACAGCCGTAAGTGATATAAAACAGCGTGCCCAGGATACCGATGTCCGACATGCTCAGGCCGAGATCCGCCACCATGGCTGGCATGATGAAGGTGAAGCTCTTGCGTGTGAAATAGAAAGCGGCGTAGCCGACGTACATAACCCACATCAATTGGATGCGCCAATATTTGTAGGCCGCATCGATCTGGGCGCTGTCCTGCACCTGAGGGGCGTCAGGACGGCTTTTTAAAATGAACCACATGAAAACCTCGTTATACTGCTGTAGCGTTAGTGGCGCTTATGGTGCCTCGCGCGCGCCCAATCCGACCAAGCCAATGGCGCATTAAAACTAAGACTTTTTCCTAGTTTTGAGTGTTTTTTCCGAAAATTGCGGGGAGGATCACAACCAGACGCGTTCCACCTTCATTACGCAGGGCGCATTCGCCGCCGATGGCGCGCACACGATCCTGAATCCCGCGTAGCCCATAGCCCGGTTTGACGCTCTCCACATCCACGCCCCGCCCGTTGTCCTGAATACTGACGCAGTACTGCCCGGCCGCATTGCGCTGGCCGCAGACGCTAATGTGCGACGCATCCGCATGACGGCATGCGTTGGTCACACCTTCCTGACACAGCCGGTAGAGAATGATCTTCAGCGTATCGTCCAGATGCGCATCCGGAATTTGCCAGTCCAGCGACGTCGTTATCCCCTGATCGGGCGGCACCAGATCGCGCAGCAACGCCGCCAGCGCCCCCGACAGGGGAAGCGCACTTAGCGCCGCGGGCCACAACTGTGCCAGCAGATCGTGAATGCCGTCGTACACCCGCAGGGCGTAGGACTCGATCGCCGATGCGCTGGAGAGCACCCGAGGCTCCTGCGTCAATTTGCTGATGATGCCCGAGTGGGTCCGGATCACGGTGATTGTCTGCCCAACTTCGTCATGCAGCTCGCGGGCAATCTTGCGGCGGGTGTCCTCTTCCGCCGTCACCAGCGAACGAGCCAGCTGTCGGTTCTCCTCCAGCCGGAGCGCCAGCTGATGATTCAGATGGCGCTGACGTTCGATACCCGCGCCCAGCAGCATCCCGGTCAGGCTTTGCGCCAGCAGCGACAACAGCAGGTCGCGGTGGGGTCCCATGCCGTGAGGTTCGGACGCAATCAGCACCACGCCGTTAAGCAGCGTCGCCAGCAGCGCGCCCTGCCAGCCATAGCGGTAAGACATGAAAACAATGGGGATCGCCAAACAAAATGGCGCAAAGCGCCGCAGTTCGACGTCGTCCGCCTGGCGTTGCAGCCAGACGCTAAAGGCGAACAGCACCAGATATCCGCCCAGATGGTGCAACCGCATATTTAGCGGCTGGTGAATCAACCCCGGCTCCAGCGGCGCCCAACGCTGCCGGGACAAATATTGCCAGATCAACAGGCAGGTCGGCGCGACCGTCAGTCCGCCGCTCAGCCCCAGCAGCAGCGGTTGTACGGGGGCGACGCCCGTGACCAGCGACCAGATCGCCGCCTGCAACGACGCCGCCAGTACGACGACGGCCCCCTGCTGCAAAGGCCACTGCCACTCGGCTTCGCTTTGCAAGGATCGCTGCAGCCACCCGGCCGTCAGATGCAATAGCACCAGACACGACGGCAGAGCACACAATAGCGCCCCGAGTTCGGCGCTGGTGCCAAACTGCTGATACAGCATCCACAGCATGACGGCTTCCGCGCACAAGATCCCGTTCCAGCACCAGCGCGGCGTTTGCAACAGCACGCCGACCCGCAGCCCGAACGGAAACAACATCACGGCCTCGAGCGGATTAGCGACCAGCGCGGTGCCGATCCCCCACAGGCAAAACCAGGCGGCGGCATACAGGAAGAAAATAGATAGGGCAAACACGACCCGCTGCATCAGTACCCCAGCATGCGGTGCGCCAGCTCGACGTTATTGCTCACGCCCAGTTTGGCGAACAGATTGGCGCGATGGACATGTACGGTTTTCGGGGAGAGTCCCAGCTGCAACGCGACCTCGCGCACGTCGTGTCCCTGCGCCAGCAGCATGGCGACTTCGCCTTCGCGCCGCGTCAGCGGATCGACCTGCGAACGCGTCAACTGACGGGCGATCTCCGGCATCAGATAGACACCGCCCTGCCCCACCGTGCGCACCGCCGTCACCAGATCTTCCGGATGACAACGCTTGGACAGGAATCCGCGCGCACCACGCTCCAGCGCCAGTTCTACCATGGCCGGGTTGTCGTGCATCGACAGCATAATCACCGCCAGCCCGTAGGGCAGGTCGGCCAACAGATCCAGCCCGTTTTCGTCGGGCATGGAGATATCGCAAATACAGATGTGTGCTTGTAGCCCCGGCAATCCTTTGCGCGCTTCGGCGGCCGAGCTGAACTCGCCCACGACGTCGATATCCTCTTCCAGCGCCAACAGCTGCACAAATCCTGAACGCACGATGTAGTGGTCATCAATGAAGACTACACGGTAAGTCATATCAGGCTCCGGGGAATGAACGGTAAGGCGGGGATTATACATAATGCCCGGCGCAGGCCACAGTCCCCGACTTCGGCACTGATCTTACCCCCGAGAACAGTGCGTCTGACAACTCATCTCGCGGGTCAGCCCGTTGGCGATATCGTAGTCGTAGTGTAGTGGGTACAGCGCCAGCTCATCCTTTTGCCTTTGTCTTGAAAAGCGATCAATTCAATCCACTTAGAGGCTGAGAAGATGATAACAGCACTCTATTTCAAGAGGCTCCTATGTCATACCCTAAATATCCCATCCCAATATATGAACGGCTATACGTTAATAGTGCTTTGCGAGGCTATCAGTTCGGCACCGCAGGCCGTTTTCATCCCTTCGGTGGCAAGGTCTTTTCCTTGATATTTGACGGTCCCCGAAGATGGCAATATGGGGTAAATTCCTAAGCATAGCGGACAACTGACCTTATCATTAACGCAAGCGACAGCCGTCCCGGAAATTGTCAATGGAGATGGTCCCGCAATCACCGTCCCACCATGCGTAGTGGTATCGTTAAGCAATATGACAGGTTTAGGCATCGTCTCTATCCTTTAAAAATAGTACGATACGTGGGAAGAATTTCATGCTCGACAAGTGCTATTTCCAGCGCATTAGCTATTTTAATATCTTCTTTATTTTCACCATCAAAGAGGCCTCGTTTGCTAATGAACAGCGATCCTATTGGCATACCATCGTTATTAACCGCCACCATATGCTCATCCAAATTTAATGTATTTTTATCAAATATTTCATCGATATAAAACATCCAACCAACCGGAAGGCGGTCGGGAAATGTTTGGGATTGATTGAAACCATAATCATTAGTTTCGATAGTAACGATATGGGGAGTAAGATCTCTAATTAATGCACTTAGATATTTCACCACTAACTCAAAATTCGGTTCTATATTTGGTGAGCGTACTGTTATTTGGTATGAAATATTGTTGTAGCTTTCGCAAATGTAGTTAGATGCAGTGATAATATCATCGAAATTATTCCAAATAGTCTCCGTGATACTAGGTAAAGACTTTATCTTCTTATCCAGAAGCGATAAAGCTTCATCTGCCATCTTATTTTCATGAAAAATTTTTTTCTTCAGCGCCTCCGCTTTACTTTTACCCGTCAAAAACCACTCAACTGCCCCTCCTCGCAAATAACTGGTTATGTTTGATAAATACAGAAACCGTTCAAGGAGATTTTCGATAGCGATCGTATCTTCTTTTTTATATATAGTCAGCTTTAGTTCTTCCACGTTATTTCCTCCTTCAGGGGGTATAATTTATTGTCAGATCAAAATAAATTAAAAATCTTTTTTGGAAATGGCCAGCGCTTACTGGCTCCATAAAATGCCAATGGCACTTAGGGATTCTCATACAAATATCAATAACATTTTGTTGCCGCTTAGCCTGTTCTTCTATTTCATTTTGACCGCTAAACCATGCAAAAGGTCTATTTTCTTTGTTGAAAAATTGATCATAATGTCCTTTGGTTTCCAAAAATAAACACTGCTCTGGTTTCCAGCCATCAAACTTAACTTTTTTTCACTATTAAGCAAAAAAATATCCCTGAATGCATATTCAGTTATTTTTTTTGCCATCATTGTTTTTTATTATTGATGACGCTTGTTCAATTTTTATTTGATTTTAACTGTCCGAAATGGAACCGATCCGGGCAATAAAAATAATATGGCCTGAATTAAATTTACCTGCAAAATCTGCTGCTTTTCCTATAAGCGATAAAAATCAAGAAGGGCCATATTAATGAGATTCTAGAATTAATCCTTTTATTTAAAGTGGATTGATTAAAAATGCGAGTCCGGCCTTCGCGCCGTCACCCGCCCTCGTGCCTATCCCCTGGCCTGAAAGATATGCTGTCGATGGTAGGCCATTTGCGCCATGTCCGGCGGAAACTCGCTGGGGAGGCGGAGCGGGCGCCCCTCATACTGCGCGAAGTAGATCTCGCTGACCGGGCTTTTCAGCTTTTTGATTCTGGGGGAAAGCTGCAACTCTAATGCCTCGTTAAAGGTGATCAGCCCGGTATCGAAGGCTTTGTCGTGCAGATTGGACAGGCACAGGCCGTTGCTAGGATTCAGCCGGTGCTCCTCCGCCGTTTTCCACGGCCGAATATGGCTGGCGACCAGCAGCATCGGTTCGTCCAGACCGGTGACGCAACAGCGTTCGCCGTAGGCGCCCAGCACACGCTTGCGAAACAGCTGTTGGCCGATACGCGTTTTCACCGGCGTCCAACGTTCCCCGCCCCGGAAATCCTCCGCCGCTTCCTGCGCCTGTGGCGTAATCGCCGGCAATGCAATGCGTGCCATCGCCTGCTCACACTGCTGTTCGAAGCGCGCCGGATCGGCGTTCATTTCCTGCCACATCGCCCGGTCAGCATTGGACGCGCCGCGCAGGCCGATACGCCCGGAGGCGATAATAAACGGATCGAGACTCGCCAGATTGACCAGCTTCATCGCCAACGCCGAAGGGGTGCGATTCAGCAGTGTGGCATAGTGGATGATGTCAGGATTGCGCGAATGCAGCTTGCCGAACGGCAATTGACTATACAGTGTGAAGGCGACCAGCAGTTGGTCTCGGGTCCAGGGTTGGGCAGCAGCCATCGGCGTTCCGTCAGGTCGTGAAAGTATCAAGTTACGCGTAACGCCAACTATGCCAGGTCAAACGAGAAAAAGCATGCGTCGCCGCGCTGGATCATCATCGTGCGCTGCGCTAACGTCATGTCAGCCCTTTACCTGTCGACCCGAGATAACATGCCGAATCTGCACCGTTTTTCATTTCGCTCCCCGCTGCACGCGCTGGGCCTGCTCGCCGTACTGGCGCTGGCCGGCTGCGCCGATAAAGTCGCCCAAACGCCTGCGCCGCGCCCGGCGGATGTCCGCGCGCAACTGCTGACGCTGCTGCCTGCCAACGTTAGCGATCGACAAGGCTGGGCGGAAGATATCGCCGCCGCCTTTACCGCACAGCAGCTCGACCCCAGCCCGGAAAATCTCTGTTCCGTCCTCGCCGTCACCGAGCAGGAGTCAACATTCAAAGCCGACCCGCAGGTGCCCGGTTTATCAAAAATCGCCTGGCAGGAGATTAATCGCCGCGCCGAACCGCTGCACATTCCTTTGTTTCTGGTACGTACGGCGTTGTCGATCACCTCGCCCAACGGCAAAACCTATAGCGAACGCTTAGATAAGGTACGCAGCGAGAAAGAGTTGAGCGCGATCTTTGACGACTTCATCGAGATGGTGCCGATGGGACAGCAACTGTTCGGCCGCCTGAACCCAGTGCGCACCGGCGGCCCGATGCAGGTCAGCATCGCGTTCGCCGAAGCCCACGCCAAAGGCTACCCCTATCCCATCGACGGCACCGTGCGTCGGGAAGTCTTCAGCCGTCGCGGCGGCATGTACTTCGGCATCATGCATCTGCTGGGCTATCCGGCCAGCTATACCCAGTCGATTTACCGTTTCGCCGACTTTAACGCGGGCTGGTACGCCAGCCGTAACGCGGCATTTCAACAGGCCGTCAGTCGCCTGAGCGGCATTGCTCTGGCGCGGGACGGCGATCTGATCAACTACGGTTCAAACCAGGCGGGCGCAACCGAACTCGCGGTACGCTCCCTCGGCAAACGGCTCAAACTAAGCGACAGCGCGATCCGTCGGGATCTGGAGAAAGGCGATACGGCGGCTTTCGAAAAAACCGACCTGTACCAGAAGGTCTATGCGCTGGCGGACCGCTCGGCGGGCGGAAAATCGCCACGCGAGATGCTGCCGGGCATTTCGCTGGAAAGCCCCAAAATCACCCGCAAGCTGACCACGGCGTGGTTCGCCAAACGGGTGGATGAGCGACGCCGGCAGTGTCTTCGTCGGGTGAAATGAGTCGGGAAACAGAAACAGTGAACGTAGCCGGAGCCAAGAGACGGCATCGCGCCCATCGCCATGGGGTCATCCAACCCGGCGATGGGCGCGATCGGGGAGATCCGCGCGAAAACTCAGTCAGCTATCGAGAAGCGACATCGCCGTCCGCCTTCGACTGCCTTCACCTACGCTCAGGCTGATGGAAAATGCCCCAGCCCTCTGCTTGCCGGGGCCTGACGCGACGTCAAGTGTTGGCGGGGAAGGTTACTGGCTGTCCCGCTCGCTGGCCATACCTTTGCCGGAGGACCAGTGCATCGCCAGCTTCTGCGCCGCCTTCACCTCATCCGGCTGCATGCCCTCTTCAAGCGCGTTACGGGCATTGATGGCGTTCACCATACCTTCGGTGGCCGCCAGCGAGAACCAGGCGTAAGCATGAATGCGGTTGCGCGGCACGCCCAGCCCTTCCTGACGCATCGTGCCCATACGATACTGGGCCATGCGGTTATTGGCGGAAGATGCCTGACGATACTGTTTAACGGCCTCAGCGTAGTCCTCCTTGCCGCCCAGCCCCAAACGCAGCATCTCGCCATAGGCGAGCTGCGCCAGAACATCGCCTTGCGCGGCCGCTTTACCGAACTCGATCCGAGCGTGAACCAGATCGCCCGTTTGCTGATAATAAAGACCCAGCTCGTACTGCGCTTTGAGAAAACTTTTCGCCGAGGCGGTCTGCAAGTACGCCACCTTCTCGTCTGCGGTCTGTGACAAAAGACCGAGCTGGTAGTTGGCTTCCGCCGAACCGCCCGCCGCCGCCTTTTTCAGCAGCGTCTCGCCCTGAGGTTTATCAAGCGGTAGTTTGTCGCCGGTCAAATACGCCATTCCCAGCCACAGCTGCGCCTGTGGTTCGCCGCCCTCCGACGCCTTGCGATACCATTCGATAGACTCCGGAGCTTGCGTGTGTTGCGCCATCCAATACTGCGCCTGCGGCTGGCCTGCCAACGCCGCTTTATAGTACCCGCGCTCGGCCATGTCGCTACGCTGCGTGACGCCCAGCCCTTTCTCATAACGCAGCGCCAGCTGATACTGCGCATCCCGGTTGCCCTGTTCGGCCGAGCGTTCAAACCAACGGATCGCCTCTTTGGCGGAGTCCGCATGCGCCGCGTACCACTCCGCCATTGCAAGCTGAGCGCCCGCATGACGCTTCCCGGCGGCCGCTTCGAACGCGTCCATGCACTCCGGCGCCAACGTGTTTTGATGACGTAATTTGCACTGCATCCCCAGGCGGTAATTGGCCTCGCTATTGCCGAAATACGCCGATTTATGCCACCAGCGTTCAGCTAACGGGACATTTTTCGGTTCGCCCAGCCCTTCCTGATACCAGTCGGCGACCTGTAGCGCCGCGGTGCCGCGCAGGTCGCTGCTCGCGCTCAGTCTCCCCCCTTGCTCCGCCGCCTTCTGCATCCAGCGCATCGCGGCCGGATAGTCCGGTTTGGCGGCCAGTCGTCTCGCCAGCTGATATTGCGCCGTCCCGTTGCCCTCGGAGGCGACGCGCGTCAGGTCTTGCTCGGACAGCGACGACACAGGGGTGCCGCACGCCGTAAGACACCCGGCTGTCAGGAGTAGAACCGCTGTTTTACGCATCATCATTTCATCTTTACCGTCAATAGATCGCCGCGTCTCTTGCATCCGCCACGCGGTTCGCAGGCGACGCGGCCTCGATACCTGTGGGCCGTCAGCTGCCCGTATTTTTCTGCTTGAGTTTGAATAACCGAATACTCAGCGCATCCAGCTCGTTCTCCATCCGCTCCAGTTCGCCGGGGTTGACCGAACCTCGCTCCGCCTTCTGCGTTTCCAGCTGCTTTAACCTCTGGGTGAACGGCGTGCCGGAAAGCAGGCTTTTCTGGATCTCGTAAAACTGGGATTTCAGATAGGAGATGCTGACCGTTTTTCTCTGCTGCTCCAGTTCCTGCAACTGCCTGAGCATCCCGTCCACGCGAGCCTGCGCCTCCAGATACGCAGGTGAAGACGTCGGTACATCCTGACGCAACGACAGCGACTCCTGCCACTGTCGTCCCATCTCTTTGACGGCCAGCGAGTCGGGATAGAGCATCTGCAACGAGTTCTTGAGATCCTCGCCATACTGGTAAACCGCGAGCGGCGAAGCGTGTTTGACCTGATCCAGCTGCGCCTGATAGCGCGCGATGACCCGGCCTTCCATTCCCTGCAACGTCTGTTCGCCCAGCGAGATGCGGACCTGGCGGATATCGTTGTAATCCAGCGTGTCCGGCAGCGCCTGAGCAGGCTGCATCAGCAGCTCGACCGCGGCGTTTTCACGCGCCTGCATCGTCTGCCAGCCGAAGACCGTCGCGACAGGCAGCGCGCAGGACAGCAAACCACAGGCAAACCAAAACCACGCCGGTTTATGCTTACGACGCGCCTCGATTTTCAGCACGGTGGGTTTGACCTCGCCCTTTTCTCGCCCGACCAGAATGCTGCCGGTCGGCAACGCAGGCTGATCGGGCGCGCTCGTCGAAGCATCCCCGTCCGACTTGAAGTACACCATCGGCGGGATCTGCATGTCCTGCTTTTTAATCTCTTGGTCGTCAGAGACGATCACGATTTCCGTCTCGTCGAACAGGTGGGTATACCCTTCGATAAAGTGAACCAGATTCTCGATGCGCGGCACGCGGCTCAGGCCGACGTTGTGTAGCTTTTCGCTAATCAGCTGCAGCGAGCGTTCACAGCGGTAGATCAACCGGCGATCGTCCTGACTGATGGCATAGCCGCGGATCACCTCGCTGACGCGGGCGATAAACCAGTCGATCATTTCGATGCGAGCGCGATCCTGGTGCACCGGCGGCCAGAAGTTGTCCCACTGGGTCACGATCAGGTTGGCGAGAAATTCGCAGCCTTCGGTAAAACCGTTCAGCCCCTGTAGCCGTGACCGGGCAAGGACGAAATACACGGCGGTCTGCAAATCCACCCCGTGCTTTTCAAAAATGATGCCCGCCATTTTATGGATCAAGGCCCAGTCCACTTCCGGCCGTGAGGCATGGCTCAGCTTGTTGATTTCGATGCGTAAGGTTTCATATTCGGGCAGCATTCGCGGATCGCGACCGACTGTCAGAGCCTGCTGTGCGTCTTGCATAGTGATGAAATCCATTCAATGGGGGCGCCATCAGCGCCCCCTTTACATTAATACAGTGATTCAGGCAGTTGGAACTGGCTGAACAGACCACCGGCGAACGGGTTGTGGCTGGCGTCGGTGTAAACGCGATAGGACATCGATCCCTGGTCGACGGCGAATTGCACGTCGAATGTGTTCTCGTTGACCTGCCTCAACTCGCCCGTATTGATCAGGCGGAACATCGCCCACGGTCCGATGTAGCCCAGACTACGCGGCGAACGCTCGCGGTTGTCCGGTACCAGCGTGATTTTGCTTTCCGCGCCGTCCCGCATGTTGTTCGGCCACACCAGCGGCGTTTTCTGACGGCGGCCGTGAGAGTACTCCAGCAGCTGTCCGTCGAGATTGAGTACGCTGCGGCGCTTATTCGCGGTTAGCTCGATAGGCTCCAGCACGAAGTGCACCTCCAGTCCGCCCTGCGCATTGAACAGGGTTTTACGGATGCGATCGGCGCGATCCAGCTGCTTGACCAGCTCCGTCTGCAACGTCGAGCTCACATCGCCGCTCCCCTGACTATCGTTCAGGATGGACTTCAGGTTGGCCTGATAGAAGCTGTCCAGCGTGCCGCCGGGAGCGAAGAAGCGCTCCATCTCCGACAGCGCCACGTCCCTGTCCGACTCAGGATTGAACGGGTAGCGATCCGCCAGCTGATCGTTGAACGGCGTCACCACTTTGTCCTGCCATTCCTGATTCAGCGAAGACATCGCCAGATCCATCACCAAATGCGAACTCTGCTCGGCGATCTGCCCGACCCAGCGGTCCAGCGGCGTCGGCAGGCTGCGCGCGTACTGTTGCAGTGCGAACGCCGGATCGGCGAAGCGGTTGGTCTGGCGCAGCTGCATCGCTTTGAGCGCCGCCTGCCCCGGATCGCCCGCATTCACGATCTGTTCCAGACTGTGGTAGAACTCCGTCAGCTTTTGGTTCACTTCCTGGATCAGCGCGACCTGATCGCCACGACCACTCAGCGTCGAGTTGGTGGTCATAAACGTGCGGCTGATGCGCGCATTCATGAGCTGCGCCGGGTCGTTGTCGTTATCCGACAGCTTACGGGCGCGAGTATTATCGTTAAGGGCGGCGATCACACGCTGGAAAGGCTGATCGTTACCGGTGATGGCCGTCAGCACGTCCAGCGCCTGCTCCGGCGTTTCCAGCGGCTGCACGTCCAGACCGGCGAGCACTTTCTGCCACTGGTTGACGTAGTCGGTGATATAGCGATCGTTGACCTGACGCTGGATCTCCCTTCGGTCTTCCTCGCTCAGATAGACTTTCTCACGCTGGCCCAGCACCCACGCGTCAAGCGCGGCCAGATCGAACAGCGTCTTATCCTGTTTAACGAAATATTCACTGAAGCCCGCATTGGTCAGCAGCCGAGGCACCGTGCCCGCTTTGTCGTTGCGCAGCGCGAAGACGGTATCGAACACCGGCCCGACTTCATCGCGCATCATCATATCCGGCGGCAGCACGTCCAGCGACTTGGTCACCAGACTCTGGTAGATACGTTGGAACATCGGCAGTTTACTCAGCTCACGCTGCGCGTCGGCGATCGGCATCCGGAACGGTTCGAAGGCGGCGATCGCCTGCGCGTCCTTCTGCTGACGGGCCTGGTGCCAGTCGGTGTGCTCCAGCGCATAGTCCAGATGCTGCATCAGATGTTCCTGCACCTTGCCCTGACCGGGGAACGCCCGCTGCCAACGCTGTCCCATATACTGCTCGACCACCGACTTGTTGCGGCCGGACGCATCGTCGATCATCCGCATGATGCGCAGGATCGCCAGCTTCTGCTCGCTGCCTTTGGGGGCCTGATTCAGATCGTCCTGCAACCCCTGCATCACCGCCGGCAGGAAACGCTGACTCAGCAGCTGAAGATAAGTGCCTTCCACGAAAGGACCGATCTTATCGCCCTGATATAGCCCCATTTCCGACAGCACCGGCGTTTTTTCGCGATAGTCGCCGAACGACAGCGTGGCCTCGCGGATCAGGTTAAGACGCGGCAGCTGTCCATAGCCAAAGCCCTGATTCTGCTGCCCTGCCAGTTCGGTGGTGTCCGTAAACGCCTGCGCCTTGTTAAGTACGTTGCGCCCGGCCTCTTCGTTCAGCCGGTAGTAGTGATGCCAGCCGATCACCAACAGCGCGGCGAGCACGCCCATGCAGCCCATACCGATGCCGATCCGGCGGCGGCGGTAAAGACTGTGCAAACGGTTCTCCCCGGCCAGATGCGCTTCGGGGAAGATGACGCCGGAAAACAGGCGTTTCACGAAGAAGGTGTTGGACTCGCCCTTCAGGGCCGAATTGACCGGCTCCGGCAGTTGATAACGGAAGGTGGCCGCCTGCGCGAAGGCGTCGAACGGCACGCCCTGCTGATAGACAGAGCACGCGTAAACGCCGCGTACCAGCAGTGGTTTGTACTCTTCCGGCGTAATGGCGGCGGCGAGGATCTCCTCAACATAGTCCTTCAAACCGGCTAGCTGGCGCGTAAAGCTGAACAGAGCGCTGCGCTGCTCGCTAGTGAGATTGGAGAGCATCTTGCCAGGCAGATTGTCGTTGAGCACGGAAACCCATTTATCCCAAAAGGCATCCAGCTCTTCCTGCCAGCCTTTCCCGGCGCTGGCCTTCAGGTCAAAGGTCACCCCCAGAATGGACTGACGGGTCTCCTTGTCCAGCTGACGGTAGGCGATATCGAAGCCGCGCAGCATATCCAGCTTGGTGAGCGCGACATAGATAGGCAGGCGGGTGTTCAGCGTAGTGGCGATTTCCTGAATCCGGCCGCGGATCAGCTGCGCATAGGCTTGACGTTCCGGCACGCTGGCATGAGATAACCAGGCCAGATCCAACGTCAGCACCAGACCGTTCAGCGGCTGACGCTTACGGTTTTGGCTCAGCCACTGCAACAAATGCGTCCACAGACGTTCATGTTTGCGTTCATCCGGAGCGTGATCGGGATTCGACGGTGCCATCATCTGACCGTCGGGATCGAAGATAATGGCGCTTTCGCCCACCCAGCAGTCCACTTCCTGACCCGCCGCGAAGTCTCGCAGTTCGGCATCCAGATGCGGATTGAGCTTGTTGGCCTCGTTGGCGCGGTGGATCAGGCTGCTTTTACCGCTGCCCGGCAAACCGATCGTCAGGTACCACGGCATCTTGTAGAGGATGTTCGTTCCCAGATTTTCGCGCAACGCCAGCAGCCAACGATCCAGAAACGCCTGCTGCTTGTCGACGAAGATCTGTTGAGGATCATGCTCGGCGATCTTCTGCTTCTGCTGCTCCGCCCGGATATGACGTACGCGACGCCATAGTCGCCAGGCGCTGATGCTGAAACCCAGCCAGAGCCACAGCAACGTAAAGACGATGCGCGACCAAATCGTATCCAGCGGCCGCGTGTCGAACACGGTCAGTCGCGGGCCGAGCCACCAGGCCAGCGGCAACACGACAATCCAGAGCACGATCCCCAGCATGACCCAGGAGAGCTTTAGCTTCGGCAACTGTTGCCGCAAAAAGGTAATGATTGTTTTAAACATAAGTGACCATTCACTCCGAATGTCTTATTTTGACCACGAGGTTGCAAAGCGCTCAAGGCGGCTAACCAGTCCCGGCTCCCACTGCGACAGTCCCAATCGCTGGGTTTCTTGCCACAAAGCGTGGTAATGCTGTGTTGCTAACGTCTTCATTCCTTCCTCCGCCAGCAGATCCGCTAAGATCAGCTGGGCGTAGAAACGGCCTCTGGGCTCTTTCATCTTGGCCATCTTCTCATCCAGCAGCGTCATGGCGGCGTTCAGGCCCTTCTCCGCCCGACATTTCGCCGCCTCGCCCGCCAGATCGTCGGATTGCCCGGACGACGACGCGCTGTTCGCCTGTCCGGCATCCACCCACTCTCGGCAGGCGTCGGTCAGGAACGGCGTCCCATCGTTGAACGTAAGTTCCCGCAGGGTCGGCAGACGCGTCAGGAAGGCGTGCAGCTCATCAGCGATGGCCGAAGCCGTCGCTTTACAGTCCAGCGATGTGGCGATCTGCGCCGATAACATGTGCCCTTCAAACCAGTACGGCGCCAATACCAGACTCTGCTCCACCCGCGCCCACAGGGCCTTGTCCGCCTGCCCCATCGCCGCCTTGTACTCGTCCACCCTATCCACCGACATGGGAGCCAGTTGCGTGGCGTTGCCTTTTGCGGTCAACGGCGGCGTGGTGATGCCGGACCAGATAGCGTGCCGACGCAGACGGTATCCCACCGGGGTATCCACCTGCTGTTCCACCAGCAGTTCCGCCACTTTGAGCTGCGTTTGCCGCCAGGCGCGGTCATCCGAATGATTGATGTCGACGGACGGTTTCGGTTCCGCCTGACCGGACGAAGCCGATGCGACGCTGGCGCTCGCCTGCGCGCGCGGAGGCGGTTCATTTGCCTTGTTCTGCTCTGCGCGCCGACTCTGCGCGCGACGCAGGCTGACCGTCAAATCGTCAAACAGCGTGTTGTCGGGCGCGATGGCGGACCAACGCTGGGCGAACTGCTCCGACAATGTCAACAACTGACCCAGTTCGGCCACCGAGGCACTCTCGGCGACGCGCGGCAACACGCTGTCGAAACGCTTGGCGGCCTGCGTCATCAACCGGGTTTTCTGCAACGAGTTCTGCGGCCATGCCGTGGTCCAGTAGACGTTCACCCAGTCGTCCAGCAGCATCATTGCAGTCGCGAATGGCGTCGCCTTCGCCGGATGCTGCAAGCAGCGCAGCAGTTGGACGACGACGCGCATGTCTTTGGTACGGCTTTCCAGCAGCGTCATGCACTGCTCCGCCACCGCGTTGATATCCACCTGGCTGTGGGCGAGCGATCCCAGCTTCACCATCTCGGTTTCGATGTCTTCCCAGAGCGGATCGTCCGACGGAACCGCGCCGCTGACCCGGTCTACCGGCAGGGGCGTCAGCAGCCGCTGACACCAAGGATGAGAGTGGATTGCCATCGACTGTTCTCCTACCAACGACATTGCTGACGCAGCGGCTTCAGGGCGTCCCCCAGACCAGTGAGGTCGACCTGCACCGTCCTGCCGCGATCGTCCGACAGCAGCAGCTCACGATGGCCGATCCAGCGTTTAAGCTCTTCGATGGCGGGCAGACCGCGCCCGAATTCCAACAGCATCCCCCGGTTGCGGACGAACCAGTTGTCTGCGGTCGGTTCGCCATCGATGCGAGCCTGAATCTGCTCACCTGGCCACGCGTTATCCAGCTGTAAGCGCAAATGCGTAATGGCGCTGGAGCAGGAGATGGTCAACGTGCCCCCCTCGACGGCGCGGCGCGTCAGTGTCTGGCTGTCCGAGGCATCATCGCGATTGAGGACGAACCCGTCGCGGCCGCGAGCGGAATGATTCGCCACGAGATCGTGCCAGTCCGCCGGACGCGCAGACGTGCCGGCAGTCGGGGCCGACGCTCTGCCGATGGCGTCGTAGCAGGCTAACCGCACCTGCGGCACGGTTTCCTGGCCGCACTGCTGCAATAGCCGCTCCCAGTGGGGGGCAGGCGCCGTCGACGCCGAAACCAGCAATGGCAACAGGGATAAAATACTCATCATTTCACCTCCAGCTTCTGGCACTTGTGGTCCAACGTCCGTTTGGGGATGTTGAGACTTTCCGCCACCAGTAAGCGATTTCCCTGGAAATAGCGCATACGCTCGGCGATCACCGCCGCTTCGTACTGCTGCGTCGCCAGACGCAAATCCCGGATATGGTTGTAGCCGTCTTCCAGCACGATAGACTGGTCGTCGAGGCGATTTTTCAGCTCCGGAGGCAACGCGTCCAGACTGATTTCCTGTCCCGCTGGGGTATTGGCGCAGGCCACTTCCAGCAGGTTCTTGAGTTCACGGACGTTGCCGGGGAAGTCGTAATCGATCAAATGCTTGAGAACGGCGCGCGGCAATGCCCCGAACGTTTTGCCTTCCTGACGTTCGAACAGCGCGATGAAATGTTCGCACAGCAACGCGATGTCATCCGGCCGTTCCCGCAACGGAGAGACCTGGATCGCGCACTGGCAGAGCCGGTGGTACAGATCCTGCCGGAAGCGTCCTTCGCTGACGTACTGCTCCAGCGGCTGATGCGTCGCCGCGATGATGCGAAAGTCGGAGTGGCACTCCTTATCGCCGCCCAACGGACGGAAGGCATGCGTTTCCAGCACGCGCAGCAGCTTGGCCTGCATAATCATCGGCATATCGCCGACCTCATCCAGGAACAGCGTCCCCCCGTTGGCCTGCGCCACCAGTCCGTCTTTGTTGCACTGCGCGCCGGAAAAAGCCCCTTTTTGATAGCCAAACAGCTCGCTTTCAATCAGATTTTCGGGGATGGCCGCGCAATTGATGGCGATAAACGGCTTGTCGGCGCGGACCGAACACTGATGCAGCAGACGCGCCACCACGTCTTTGCCCGCACCAGTTTCGCCCTGGATCAGCACCGCCAGATGATGTTGAGCCGCCTGACCGATTTGCTGATGCAGTCGGCGGATCGCCGCCGACTGCCCGACGAGCGAGGTCTCCAACAGTTTCTCTTGCTGGCGCAGCCGCGCGTCCTTACCCTTGATCTGACGCAGCGAGTCTCGCAGCACGGTCTGCTCACGGCGGCTGCGGCCCAAATCCCGCAACAGGGCAAGCTGATGCGTGAAAATGCGCGCCAGCAGCGGCAGCTCATCTTGCTCATGCCACATCCGCAGCCGGACGCCGCTGTCGAACAGCGCCAGAACGCCGACCGACTTGCCGTTCTCACCGTTGACCGGCAAGGCATGCAGACCGCACTGCGCCCCGGCTTCCGCCAGCAGTCCGCGAAACGCGGCGTGTTCTATGCGCGCGCCGCCGTACAGAGAGTCCCAGGTTCTCACCTGATTTTTGTGCAATACGTAAGCCAGGGGATGGCTGAAGTCATCGACGTCCAGCGTCAATAACACCGGTTTGCCGTGAATCCATCCCTCACAGGTAAATTGCCGCCCGCTGATATCCACCAAGCCCAGAACTGCACCGCTCGGCCGCCAGTGGTCCCGCAGGGTATCCAGCAACCAGTCGCAGAGTTCGGCCTCGTCATGAGGCCGGGTCAGCGAAAGCGTGAATTCAAGGGCTTGCTGCATCCTCAGCCCTCCACCTCTGAAACAAACTGGCCGTCGTTCACGCTGAAGCGAATGCGCGCAATGGCATCGCCTGCGGAGATCCGTTGCAGCAGCTGCAACGACACCGGCGGCAACAGATGACCGTCGATCACGGACTCCAGCATGCGCGCGCCGTTTTCGCTGCGGTTAGCCAACCGCAAGATCTCTACCGGCACGTCGTCGTCGATAACCACTTCAGCGTCGAAGCGGGCCTTCAGCAGATTGACCAGACGAGAGAGCTTGCCGTGGACGATATCGACCAGCGTATCCTGAGCCAACGGCAGGTAAGGAATGACTTCCATACGCGCCAGCAGCGCCGGTTTGAAAAAGCCCGCCAGTTCGGGATAGAGCGCATCCAGCAGATCGTCCTGCCGGTCGGCGTAATCCACGATGGTCTGGAAGCCCAGGTTGGACGTCAGGAAGAAGACGACGTTCTTACAGTCGATTAGACGACCTTCGCCATCCGCCAGCTCCCCTTTATCAAAAGCCTGGTAGAACAGGTTCAGTACGTCGGGATGCGCTTTTTCGACTTCGTCCAGCAGCACCACCGAGTACGGCTTCTGGCGGATGGCTTCCGTCAGGATGCCGCCCTCGCCGAAGCCGACGTAGCCCGGAGGAGAGCCGATCAGGCGAGACACCGTGTGTTTCTCCTGATATTCCGACATATTGATGGTGGTCAGGTAGTTGCGGCCGCCGAACATGAGGTCGGCGATCTGTAGCACGGTTTCGGTCTTGCCGACGCCGCTCGGACCGACCAGCAGGAACGCCCCTAGAGGACGGCCCGGACGACGCAGATCGGCGCGGGCGGTCAGCAGATGTTTGTGCAGTTGGGCTATCGCCAGATCCTGCCCTTTGATCGTGTCGCCGAGGTGCGTCGGCAACTGGGTGACAACGTCCAGCTCGCCCTGCGAAATGCGGTTCAGCGGCACGCCGGTCCACTCGGCGATCACCGCAGCGATCTGCGCTTTATCCACGTGCGCGGAGACCAGAATGGCGTCTTCCTGCAAGGCGGCCAGCGCCTGTTCGCGCTCGGCCAGACGCTGCGTGGCGTCCGCCAGCGACAGGGTTTCCTCGCCCAGCGTGACCTCGTCGGTGAGTTCATCGGCCAACAGCGCCGCGCGCAGTGCGATCACCTCGCTGACCAACGCCTGCTGCGCCTGCCAATCCGCGTTCACAGCGGTAAGCTCCGCTTCATCGGCCTGCTGAGCGTCACGCAGCAACGCCAGTCGTTCCGCATTATCCCCCAGACCGATCCGGGTCTGACGCTCAAGCTGAAGAATTTCCTGCTCGCGCTGGTGCAGCTGATTTTGCACATGGCTGATGGCGCGCGGCGGCGTGGTCAGATTGATGGCGACGCGAGCGCAGGCGGTATCGAGCACGTCGATGGCTTTATCCGGCAGCTGTCGGCCCGAGATATAGCGTGATGACAGTTGGGCCGCGGCATGCAGCGCCGCTTCGTCGATCAGAACGCCGTGCGCCTTCTCGTAAATGCTGCGCAGGCCGCGCAGGATGACGGTGGCCTCTTCCGCGTCCGGCTCACCCACTTTGACCATTTGGAAACGGCGCGACAGGGCGGCGTCTTTCTCGACGTATTTCTTGTATTCGCTCCAGGTCGTGGCGGCGATGGTACGCAGCTCGCCGCGCGCCAGCGCCGGTTTAATCAGGTTGGAAACGTCCAGCCCGCCGGCCTGATTGCCCGCGCCGATCAGCGTGTGGGCTTCATCAATGAACAGAATGATGGGCTGAGGCGAGGTTTTCACCTCCTGCATCACCCCTTTGAATCGTTTTTCGAATTCGCCTTTGACAGCGGCGCCAGCCTGCATCGCGCCTAAGTCCAGCGATAGCAGCTCGACGTTGCGCATTTTCTCAGGCACCAGATCCGCCACGATGCGCAGCGCCAGACCTTCGATCAGCGCGCTTTTACCGACGCCGGCTTCACCCACTACAATCGGGTTGTTCTTACGGCGGCGCGACAGGATATCGATCATCAGATCGATCTCTTTATCGCGACACAGCACCGGGTCCAGCCTGCCCGCGCGGGCCTGCTCGGTGATGTTGTCGGTGAAGCGAGCCAACAACGACGCATCGCCCTGAGACGCCGCCGCGCCGCCGCCCGCGTTGCCGGCGGCCGTAGACGAGACGTCCGTTTCCGCAGAGTCTTTCACCCACTCGTCGAACTGCTGACGCAGCAGCTCACGGTTCACTTTCGCCAGAGAGCGCGTAACCGCTCCGGCGAGGTAGCGATTGGGGGTCATCAGCAGGACCAGCAGCAGCACCCCGCTGCGCAACGTGGCGTGCTGCATCTCCGCGGACGCCAACAGCCAGCTGTCCTGCAACCACTCAATCAGCAACGGCGAAAACGAGGGGTAGCCCTGATCGTACTCTTTATCCACGCCGGATGGCTGGAGCAGTTGCGTCAGCTCATCCACATCCACCTCAGCGCGCTTGAGGATCTGACGCACGTCGCTGAGCGGCGTGTCCAACATTTTCAGCAGCAAGTGTTCGACCCGGATTTCCGCGCCCTGGCAATTCACACACAGGGCCGCAGCCTCTTCCAGCATGTGTCGACAAATAGGATTAAGCCGTTCAACCAACACCGGCAGTTCTATTCGAATCATCGTGTGATCTCCTATCTTATTGTAATAATTCCCCCAGTTGACGAAGCACGTCCTGGGTCTGATTGCTGAGCTGATAGTGATAAAGACCGAAGATCGCCGCTAACACCACGCTGACGCATAAAAACAGCGTGAAGAGCGAAATCTGCCGGCGCATCCGGTAGCCGGAGGACTGCTGTCCCAGATCGAGATGGAAGACGGAGGGTGTCTCCGCCGATTCCGGATGCAGAATGTTGTGAAGCTTGCGGACAATACCTTCGAATTCGTCGCGGCCCTGCGTCATCACGCGGTAGCGCCCCTCAAATCCCAGGCACAGACAGAGATAGATGAACTCCAGAATGTCCCGATAATGGACCGGATCGGTCTGCAATTTGCCCAGCAGGACAAACACCTTCTCTCCACCCCAGGTTTCGTTGTGGAATCGGGTCAGCAGCGAATGCTCCGACCACACGCTCTGGCTGCCCCATTCGCGGCCCATGACGGCCTCGTCGATATAGGTGCAGAGGATGTAGCGAAACGACAAAATGACGCCGTTTTCATAGCCGTGCGTAATCAGCTCCTGCTCAATGGCCTGAATTTCCGACACCACTTTTTGGTACAGATCGGGCACCTGGTCATACGCCGTCAGATGACGCACGCGCTCCACCATGCCCAGCAGCGGCGTCACGGCGTCAATCATGGGGTTGATGCTTTGGCCGCGTAGCCGAAACCAATAGTCTGAGTCCATATCCAGCTGTTGGGCGTGGTCGTACAACAAGTCGCCCAGCAGCTCATTGCGGATAACATCGATCGTCATCTAGCTCTTCCCCCGGTAATTAGCTACGAATAGCCCAAAGCTGCATATCCAGATCCGGGAAGTCCCCGGCAATATGGAACGCCAGCGTGTTGTCGCCCACCAGCATCTGCCAGGCGGCGCTCTGTCGATCCAGCTGGAAATAGCTGTAGCCCGCGTGGTACGGCAGCTGACGAGGCGCTACCGGCAGCGGCAGCAGCGGAACGCCCGGCAGCTGCAGGCTGATCAGTTCGCGGATCTTGTCGCTGGACGCCACTTTGGTCTGCTGCAACAGCTGTTTGCGCAACTGCTCCTGCGGCATTCTGGCGCGTACGGCCAGGACGAAGTCGGCGCTGGCCATCAGCTCGCTGTCGCCGACCATCGCAATCATCACGCCGTACTGGTGCTTACGCAGCTGCAACGAGACGGCGCGCGGCGACAGCACGGTGCTCAGCGCCTGACGGAACGCCATCATCAGCGGCTCAAAACTGCTCTGCTGGTCGTCGTGGCGATAGGCGGGAAACTCCGGCGGCAGGCGGGATTCATCCGTGAACGTCATCAGTTCGCCGCAGACCTGCACCAGCGCTTCATGCAGACGCTCGGGGTGCAGCGTCCCCATCCGCGCCAAATGCGACAGCAGCGGCTGCGCGCGGTTGAGCAACTGCAACATCATGAATTCGGCGACGTCGGCGACCCCCTGCTGTCCCGGCGCGGCGATGCGCTGCGCCAGACTGCGGGCGCGTTCGGCCACCAGTCCGGCGGACTCGCCGAGGAAACGCTTAAGCGTTGGGATCGCGGAAATGCTGATGCTGCACGGCATGAAGTTCGGGTCCAGCACCAGACCGCCATCCGGCCGTTTATCCAGAATCTGGGCAATCGCCAGCGAGGCGTAGGCGCTGCGATCGTCGCGCTCCAGCATCAGACGCAGGCTGACCTGCCCCACTTCCAGCGACACCACATCGCCGCCTTCGCTGTGCAGATCGCGCACGTCGTGGCGGTGTGCATGCAGTCGCGTCGCAATCTGCTGACCGCCGTGATTGACCTCGCTCACGCCGCTGACGGACAGCGGGATCGCCAGATAGACCTTCTGATTGACGACCGACGCATCGGTGATCTCCAGCGGCTGCGGCAACATGTCATCGCTCGGAATGTTAAAGACGGTGCCGTCCGGCATGATCCCGGTAGCGGACACCAGCGCGATGCGCCCAAAGTTCAGGTACTCTTCGTTAATGGTCAGCGACTGAAGGCCGTAGAAAAAATCGCCCATCGCGCTCAGACGCGCGTGCAGAGTGTAATCCGTATGCCTTTGCTGCTGTTGAAAATGCTGAGGTTTGATGAATAAACCTTCACGCCAAATAATCCGATTTCGGCTCGACATAGCTATTCTTCTTCTTTTTGGAGTTCGACTTCATCCAGACGCAGATGCACGAGAATCTGATAGGCCCGTCCGGTATTTTTCACTTTGATGACCTTGCGCCATTCGGCGCTGTCGGGATCCGCATAGCGCGCAACGACGCCGATATAACGTATCTTCTCATCCAGCTTGACCGGCGGCAGATACTTGAACTGTCCCGGCAGCAAGGTGTAGTCCTGGTGGTCGATGTAATTCTTGCCCAGCGATTTCTCCAGATCGGCCGTCACCTGGTCGTAGTCCGTCGCCAGCAGCTTGGAGTCTTCCGACAGCATGACGATCTGAAACTCAATCGGCGCCGCTTCCCCACTCTCGTTGGGGTTCACGTCCGGCTCGGCAAGCAGGCTGAACCCGGCGGTCGAGGGTTGGCTATCGTTGCTCCCCACCTGAATATCCGGGTTCATTGCAACGTCAGCCATCTTGCCCATAGTGGTACAGCCTGAAAGCAGCAGTAATACCCCGGAAAGCAAGAATGTCCGCAGCATCAGATTAACTCCTGTTGCTCACGAACGACGCGGTCGTAGGCCTGGGAATACACCTGCTGGAACAGCTTCTGGAATCCCTGCTGGCGTTCGGACGTCAGCTCGCGGAAGTAGTGCTGGTACATGGACCAGGCCCAGCCATCGTCCATGGGATTCTGCTCGCCGGCACGGCGATAATGTTCGAAGCGCTTGAGCAACACGTCGGGGGAGAACGCCTGCAAAATGCTGTCCAGCGCGGTCGCGATGGCCTGCTCGTTGGCAATGTGGTGGATACGCACGTTGCGCAGGACTTCATCGACGGCGGCAGGTGCGGAAAGGTGCACCGGGCTTTTCTCTTCAGCGAACAGCAACGACAGCGTGTCGTGGTAGTCCAGACTCAGACGCAGCGGATTGTCTTCAATCGGACGCAAATGCTTGTCCGACAGCGCCGCCTGGTCGGCCTGCAGCTTCAACAGCCCTTCAATCATGGCGCGCAGCGTTTTTCCCATGTCCTCAAGGAAATTGCTGAGATGCTGATTGTTGCCGATGTCCAGCGTCTGACCGAGGCCGCGCATCAGCGGGGCCAGCGCGTTTTGTTCGATGTTGTCGCCGGCTGTCAGCGAATCAAAACGGTCCTGTATAGCGGGTAGCTCGAGAAATTCCTGGTCCATGGTGCCCTCAACGGCTGAAGAAGAAGTAGATGAAACACGAGTCGTAGTGGAGAATTCGGGCGTTGCCCGCGTCTCCTGAGTAAGGAATGCGTTTGCGCCGGTTTGTTCTTGCTGTAGCGCCAGTAGCGGGTCGCTGGCCGGGGATGGCGTAGACGTTTGTTCGTTATTCTCCGTGGCTTTTTCCTGCGCAAGCCAGTCATCCAGCTCATTTTCCGAGCGGTTGCCAATGATCTGCGCCAGTTCCGGCTCCGCGCTGACCTTGCCCATATACACTCGCAGCCTGAACGGTCCGACCGTCAGTTCGTCGCCCTGATCCAAAAAAACTTTTCTTGAGCGCCCGATGGGCGAGGTCGCACCATTGATGAAGGTTTGGCCGCTGAGATCACACAGGCAAAAGCGCCCATCATGCAGTTCGATGCGCGCATGTTCAGGCAGCACCGCGCCTAGCCGATCTTTCAGCTTCCAACTATCCTGCTCCGAGGAGCCCAGCGTGCCGCCACTTTGATGAAACTGGTATTGAACCTGGGAGTTGCCTTCCAGCTGTTCACTGTTCAGCACCACCAAAGAAAGTTGTTGATTAAGTTCGTTCACGATTACTCCTGCACGCAAATAGTCACATCAGGCTCGCTCGGCGGCTCGCCGAGAAAGCTGCTCCATCCCAAACGAGCGCTCTGCTCATGTCCCAGGCGAAGCCCTTTCGCTTCTCCCAAACCGAACCCCAGCCGCAGGTCCCACGCGCATTGGTCGCGCAGGATGAAGGAAACGAAGCGCACCAGTGGCTCGAAATGTTCGCCGTTGGGCAAAAACTGTAAAAACTGCGCAAAGCTCAGGTTATTGATTTTCAGCAAAAATTTTCCCGCGCAGTCGTTAACCTTGTCGCCGATAACGAAGTCGTTGCCCATCATGGAGTTGGCCCTTCCCAACCGATTCTGCTGGTCCGTATGAATCGGCACTTTGCGCGCCTGCCACGCGATAACATCGACCATGTCCAGGTCAAAGCAGTGCGCGACCAGCCCGGCCACCACTTCCGGCGAGCGACTCGGACTCGCCAGCATTCCGGCGTAGGACAGCATCTTGGCCCGGTTGACCGGCAGGCTCTCGCGCACGGCGTCATTGCCCAGGCCCACCAGCGCGAACATCAGCCGCGAGAATCCATCTTCCCCTTCGTCCTGAAAGCGGACGTGGTAACGGTATTTGCGCCAGAGGCGGTGTAACAACGTCAGCAGGCGGTGGTGGAAGAAATCCAGAAACGCGCCCAGTTTCTGTTCGCCCTGCGCATACTCCCAGGCCAGATCGTCCAGGTAGTAGCCGGGCATAGGCGATTGACTGCCGTGCAGGCCCATGAAGGCGACTTCCAGCACATGGCCCTGCGTTTCGTCCTGCGTAATGCCTTGTATATCGCTGCTATGAAAACCCAGGGACGCGGTGGATTTGAACCGTATGCGTTCCTGTTCAGGCCGGTAGTCCAGCCCCCGCTCCTGATCCACGCCTTCCAACCGGTTGACAAGCTCGACCAGCTGGAAAAAATTAAAGCGCGGCGCATCATCCCGAAACATCACATCATGGAGTGCTGACCTATCTGGACTGGCCATTTGTAGCGCTCCTTGTTATCAAGGTTGATGATTTCCAATAAATGGAAGGCGTTGACGCTGGCGTAAAGCGAGAAGAAATGCGCCAGTACGGTGCCGAATAGATACAGCTCGCCTTCGCTGGCGAAGGCGGACTGATACACGGACAGCACCGACTTCAGCCCACGTACCGGCATCCCGCGAATCAGCCGGTCTATCGGCGTGGTTTCTATTGATTCGATCCCGGCCAGACGCTTGCGGGACGCCTGCTCGGCCTGTTTGTCATGCAGCGCCGGGAAGTCGTACGTCCGCAGGATCTGCACCAGCGCGTCGCGACGCAGCAACGAAACATAGTTCAGCGACAGGTTGGAGATCAGCGTCCAATGCAGGCTGCCGTCCAGTGCGGGACGCAGCGGCCGCGTCGGCCGGATAATATTTCTGAACTTCGCGAACGACGGCGAGCTGCCGGTCGGCATGCAGACGGCGCCGACTGGCAACTGAGACGCTTTGGAGCGGTTCGTGCAGGTCAGCGATACCGAAATGGACTCGTCCATATCAACCGCTTCGGTTTCATCACCGCGCACGAACGATAGCGCATGGTCGAAACCGTCGCCGCTGACCGCCTCGCGCACGCGGCTGCGGTAGTACAACGCCAGACGGCCTTTGGCGCGCTCAATCTGGTGCTGGAAGCTTTCAAACGGCTGATACTGTCGCGGCTCGCCGCGAGCGCGCCCGATATGGCCTTCAATCCATCCCTCGACTTTGTCCACCGAGAAAATTTCGTAGGCATCCGCATGTCGGTAACTGGCTTTGAGCGGATACTCCGTCTGGCGGCCGTTGAGGTTGATCGGCTCGCTGTCATGCTGGAACAGGTTGATCGCCGGTACGCAGTTCAACATGAAAGAGTCAGGACGGATTTTGAGTTCCGCAGGCAGCGGGCAGGCAAAACAGAAGTGGATTTTGAAATCAGTGACCGACAACGGCTGGTTAGGCCAGTCCGCACCGGAAAGCTGAAAGAACAGGAAGGCTTCCGGGAAGCAGAAAAATTCCTGCAAAATTCGGTAGCCGGAATAGACGTTGCTCGGATAAGGCAGCAGTGCATCTTCCCGTTCGAAGCCGATCGTTTTTAACGTACTGGCTTCTTGTCTGAATCGTGTCCCATCGATTTCAAGCTCGATGTGGGAAAGCTTACTGGAGAGCCAGAAATAGAGTTCGTAGGCGGTGTAGCTGTCGCCTCCCAAATAAAACCGCAGCTTGTCCAACTGCAACTCGTTGAGCAGCATCGGTCCGTGCAGGTTGAAGTCCAGACTAATTTTGGAGAGGTCGTTACCGCTTTGTACGCTGATGTCGCGGATATCCGCAGGATACACCCAGGCGTCATGACAGGTCTGGAAATGGCATACGACGTCGTCGACTGGCTGGCTATCCAGCATACAGCCGCGGCTAATTAAAGCAGGCCGTGCAATGGCTCCAGGGATCACTGAGAACTGCATAATCGTCATGCTGGGAACCGGACGTAAATAGTTCGGCCACAGCATGCCCAGCAGCCCGTGGGTCAATTCAGGAAATTCATCCTCAATTTTTGCCCGCAAACTTCCCGTCAGAAAAGCAAACCCTTCCAGCAGCCTCTCGACGTCCGGATCGGTGGTTTGTTCTGATAGAAAACGGGTCAGTTCAGGGTGGGCATCGGCAAACTGGCGTCCTTGCAAACGCAGGTAAGCTATTTCATCCCTGAAGTAGTGTTCCAGAAGCATAGTTACGTCATTCTATAGTGTCGGTGACTGTCCATATGGATATTGAAGGAAGTGACCTGCTCCAGCTGTTCCAACCGTACGTGAGCTGTCACCTGAAACGCCATTTCGAGCGGGCTAGATGGATAGTCGTTGGAACTGACTTCGACATGAACGATGCGCGGCTCATACTGACAAATGCATTGCCGTATCGCCTCACGTATCCGACCACGTATATCTGCTCCGCCCTGCGTCGCGTCATTAAAATCAATGACGCCGAGATCAGGCGCACTGCGACAACTTCCCGGACGCGTATTGAGCACCTGGTCGAGTTTGCGTTTTACCGACTCAATCAGACACTCCAGCTCGTCCTGAGGCGAAGAACTGCGACGTTCTTCGCCCCGGATACGATCGAACAAACTGGCGGCACTCCCTCTATCCCACGAAGAGAGAGAGGCCATCAGAGATTATTCCTTGTCCAAACGTCCCACCAACGACAGTTCAAAATTCGCCCCCATATACTTGAAATGAGGACGTACGGACATTGCGACCTGATACCAACCCGGTTCACCTTCAACATCCAGAACCTTGATCTGAGCGGCACGCAACGGGCGACGGCTACGAACGTCTGCCGGCGGGTTTTCCTGATCGGCAACGTACTGTTTGATCCAGCCGTTCAGTTCACGTTCCAGATCCTGACGCTCTTTCCAGGAACCAATCTGTTCGCGCTGCAGCACTTTGATGTAGTGAGCAAGACGGTTGATAATGAACATGTATGGGAGCTGTGTGCCCAATTTGTAATTGGTTTCCGCTTCTTTCCCTTCTTTGGTGTTCGGGAACACCTTCGGTTTTTGCACCGAATTGGCAGAGAAAAATGCAGCATTATCACTGTCTTTACGCATGGTCAGAGTAATGAAGCCTTCCTCTGCCATTTCGTATTCGCGACGATCGGTGATCAGAACTTCCGTCGGGATCTTGGCCTGCAATTGACCCATCGCTTCATAAACGTGTACCGGCAGGTCGGTAATCGCGCCACCGCTCTGCGGACCGATGATGTTCGGACACCAGCGATATTTCGCAAAGCTGTCTGTCAGCGCCGTTCCCATCAGATAGGCCGTGTTACCCCACAGGTAGTGATCGTGGTCGACGCTGATATCTTCTTTGTAGTTGAACCCTTTGATCGGGTTTTCGACCGGATCGTACGGCAGACGCGCCAGGAAACGCGGTGCCGTCAGGCCCAGATAGCGGGAATCTTCAGATTCGCGCAGAGAGCGCCATTTGGTATAAGCCGGGCCTTCGAAGACGGATTTGAGGTCTTTGATGGTCGGCAATTCGGTGAAGCTGTCAACGCCAAAAAACGTCGGGTCAACCGAGGAAATGAAAGGTGAATGGGCCATCGCGCCCACCGCGCTCGTGTATTGCAGCAGCTTGATATCCGGAGAACTTTGCGTGAAAGCATAGTCACCGATGACCGCGCCGATCGGCTGTCCGCCGAACTGGCCGTAACCGCTGGAGTAGACGTGTTTGTAAAAACCGGACTGGGTGATTTCGGGCGCGAACTCAAAGTCATCCAACAGCTCCTGCTTGGTGGCATGGAGCAATAGAATCTTGATGTTTTCACGGAAATCAGTGCGATCGACCATCAGCTTCAGCGAACGCCAGGAAGATTCCAGTTCCTGAACTTCCTCGGCGTGCAAAATGACATCGACCTGCTTGCTGAGCTTTTTATCCAGCTCAACAATCATGCTATCTACCAGCGCCTTGTTGACCGGCTCGCTCGTATCGCCACTGTCCAGAATATTTGAGATCAGTGCGGCGATCCCCTGCTTGGCGACGCTATAGCCTTCATCGACAGGCGTAAGCCGGGCTTGGGCCATGATCTCATCAAGCAAGGAAGGAGCGGCACTTTCTGCGCCCGCCTGTACTTTCTCTTCTACTACTGACATGTTTGTTTCCCTTCTCGTCAATCCAACGTATTACTCAGCTGGTTTCACCAGATCCAGCTCTTTCAGCAGCTGTTCCCGCGCATCTTCGCTTGCCAGCAAATCCTGCAGACGATTACGGAATGCAGGGATGTTGCCAAGCGGGCCCTTCAGCGCAACCAGCGCTTCACGGAGCTCCAGAAGCTTTTGCAATTCAGGTACTTGTTCAGCAATACGGTCGGGGGAGAAATCAGCTAAAGATTCGATATTGAGTTTTACAGGCAGGTCATCCTGGCTCTCTTCTTCCAGGCGATTAGGCACGCTGAAATTGAGTTCCAGTTTGGATTCTTTCATAACGGAAGAAAAATTGTTTTTATCGATCGATACAGTAGAACGTTCCTCAATCGGCGTTTCTTCCGTACGACCTTTCATATTACCAACGACCATCAGAGTCAGCGGCAATTCAACTTCGCTTTGCTGTCCCCCAGTCGCGGGTACATATTTGATATTAATACGTTCCTTTGGTGCAACGGATGCACCGTCAATTCCTTTTCCCATATTCGCATACCAGGTTTAGGCCCTGACTGGCCAGAAAACACATGGTCGATTCCTTCCAGGGTACGTCCGAGGTTAATTAGAACAACACTGTTCGGATAAGAAAAATAAATTACTTTTCGTTTATCGACCGTTGATATTACCTAAGCAACTGGATATAACCAATATTACTTCCTCTTGGTATATCCATTACCAAATAGTAAAAAAGCAGTTAACTTCGAGCTAATTGAGCGATATAACGCTAAATACTGACGAGGCGATGATACACACACCTGTTATAAGTGGTCAATAATAATATCATTCTGTATTGCTAAAACAAAAATATCTATAGAATCATAGATATAAAAAGAAATCCAAAATCAAAAAAGAGAATAAATCAACAAAAAACCAAGTTTTTCAAACATAAAAAAACGGCACAATAATGGCGCTTAAATTTTGATTAATGACCAAATAGTCACCATAGTTACTGTAACCATCGTGTCGATAGCACGCCGGTTTATCACAGATAAATGCACACATTGAACTGTAAAAAGTAGTTTTTGTCAGGTTGTCGCGGGGTTTGAGGCATCGTTATTCACTTTACATGTGCTGTATCGATTGTTAACAAAATAACTTCTGAATAAGAAATCAGATAAAACCATTGGACTCAGCAAATACGGTGTACCGTCGTCATCATGCCCGTTATCTAATAATAGCAGTTGTGTTCCCAAGCTTAACGATCCTATTAAACATGACATTCCTGGCAACACAATTAACATCTCTATCACTCATTTCAAGCGAATAACAAAGAATCGACCACTCACTGAAAACCGATTATGTCCTGACAATATGACTTAAGGTGGTTCTAACTCCCATCTTACAAACCCCAGTTATTTTAATACCATTAAGGAACAGGAAATTAGATGTGCCATATAATCTATTTGCAATTTGGGATAAATAATTTTTTGAGACTGATAACCAGCTGGTATAAAAACAAAAACGATAATGGCGCAAAAGTCAAACAACGAGATAACATAGCAAGACGGACGACAAGTTCGAGCACATTGTTGGTATGTGGTGAAGAGAAGATAAGGAAGTTATTTGTGAAACGTTCTTTGGCAGGATGTATGACAAAATCGTGCCGCTCGCCGCAACAACATAATGCATCCGTTAACGTGATGTTTGGAATTCGCCTCGGCTCATCCATCAAAACGTCACCGATGATATCAATCCGTTCATCAATAAAACTCAAGACTATGGAATTTCCGGTAATAAGGCGTTATTGACTCTCCGGATCCAGAGTAATGAACCGATCGTGCGAGATGAGTGTTTAGCGCTGAAATGTCTTGATTTGAAGACGGATCAATCGCCCTTACCTATCAACATGACGGACTCTGGCGATCGCTAAGTCAAATTATCAGAACAATTGCCAAATCTGCGCAACTTCTTGCGCACTTTCCAGCACAAATCACTTTTTGCGCAATGTTTGCAAACGATCTGCGCATTCTGCGCAACTTTTTGCGCAGATTTTGAATAGGCTGAAATGTATATTTTAAATTCCATTATAAAACAATAGGATAAAAGTTGGCATAGCCATTGCATTGTCAAGCGGGCGAAAGTAAAAACCGTTCAACAACAAGGAGCAAGACTATGCCAACCCCATGTTATATCAGCATTGAAGGGAAAACTCAGGGCAACATCACCGCCGGTGCCTTCACGTCCGACTCCGTCGGCAACATCTACGTGCAGGGCCACGAAGATGAAATGCTGGTGCAGGAATTCAAACACATCGTGACCGTCCCGACCGACCCGCAGTCCGGTCAGCCGTCCGGCCAGCGTGTGCACAAGCCGTTCAAATTCACCGTGGCGCTGAACAAAGCCGTTCCGCTGATGTACAACGCCCT
>NZ_FNQS01000003.1:0-376153 GCF_900107885.1 Lonsdalea quercina
GGGCTTCGGGCTTCGGGCTTCGGGCTTCGGGCTTCGGGCTTCGGGCTTCGGGCTTCGGGCTTCGGGCTTCGGGCTTCGGGCTTCGGGCTTCGGGCAGAATATCGAACGCTTGTCGCCCATCACAACGGCGGCGCGCGATGACTGCGGTCGCCGTGATGTCTTGCAGAGCGCATTTACCGCTCGATCAGGGGGATGTTGGTGCCGAGAAAGTAGGCGCGCTGCACCCGCATATTTTCATCAAATTCATAAACCAAGGGGATGCCAGTGGGGATTTGCGCACGGATGATCTCCTCGTCTGAGAGGTGGTTCAGTTGCTTGACCAGCGCCCGTATTGAATTGCGATGAGCGATCACTAGCAGGCGTTCGCCCGCAAGGACTCGGGGAACCAGCGAAGTCTGCCAGTAGTGCATCACCCGATCACCGGTCATGCGCAGGCTCTCCCCTAACGGAAACTCTCCCGGCGCCAGATGCGCATAGCGGCGATCGTAGCCGGAAAAGCGATCGTGAATCGAGGTGAGCGGCGGCGGCGGAACGTCATAACTTTTTCGCCACTGATGCACCCGCGCTTTGCCGAGCCGTTCGGCCGTTTCTGCCTTGTTCAGACCTTGCAGCGCGCCGTAGTGGCGCTCGTTTAAACGCCAGTTTTTTTCCACCGGCAGCCACTGCAAACCCAGCTCATCAAGCGCAATTTGCAGCGAATGCACGGTGCGCTTCAGTACCGAAGTACAGGCGGCGTCAAACGTAAACCCTGCCTGTCTGAGCGATTGCGCCGCCAGCCGCGCTTCTTCTCGTCCCTTGTCGGTCAGCGGCACATCGACCCACCCGGTGAATCGATTCTGATCATTCCATTCGCTTTCACCATGCCGCAATAGCACCAACTTAAACACAGCCATATTTTTTCCTTAACACGCTTTAACTTTCACATTCATCCACAGCCGATGCCATCGCTTATATTGATTCTCGTGACGGATTTGGCATCGTCCGCAATTTCCATCCACAGGGGGGCTTTGTGAGACGTTCCGCCGTCGTTGCAGACCTCATTGCCCGCGGCTCACCGGCCTGATTTTACGCTGTTTGCGATCAGATTATCTGGCGTCCATACATCATGCAATTATTAATTCCCCAAATGATAGGTATCGAATCAGATATTTATGCTGAAGTGATATCACGATAAAAATAAGCCAAATCGCCTAATTAATTCTCTTCACTTAATTGAAATCAGTGTCATTTATCATTATTTAACATATTAAAAACACACCTTACAAATGCCTTCATTTATTTATCCTTTACCCGTTCAATTTTCACATTGTTTATTATTACAGCAAAACAATATATTAATATAAGTGCATCGTATTATATTTAACTTTTATTTATGGCGTAAGATCCCATCTCAGACAGTTGTTTATCCTGTTTTTTGCCTTTAGGCTGCATTCACCCCCCGCAAAAGTCATTCTTGAAAATACTGAAGTGGCGCAGAAGGAAGTGCTGTCTCAGCCATTCTTTCTCCGTCACTCTGACCTGATTTAGGCAATAAAGCTGTTACGGTTTTATTGCCAATCCGCAGAGAACTGGCAGAAGAGAAATATTTGTAGCGGTAATACCGATTTCGTTAATGACCAATTAGCGTGGCCTATAAATAATAAGCAATCGTAACTTAGGCGTAAAACATGACTCGGCGCCCTCATTGGGGCCTCTCTGCTGTCTACCGGCTTCTCGGCATTCACAGCAACCACGACGGTTTCTGTTTCGGGCAGGACCGTTCACTTCGTAGGGTAGATCATCAACGCCGCCTACGCAGTAAGTACAAGCTCCACTAATCAAACGGTGAATTTGGGTCAGTACCGTAATGCGAACTTCGCTTCGGTCGGCACCTCATCAGGAAAAGTGTCTTACACCATCAGCCTTGAAGACGGCGATGCCTCCGTCTCCACGACCGCCGCCGTTGCGTTTACTGGCAACGCAGACGCCAATGACAACACGCTGCTTTCCGTCAGCAACATCAGCGGCGGCTGTGCAGGCGTAGCCTCTGGCGTAGGTATTGAAGTCTCCAGTAGCAAAGGCGTGGTACTGCCGCACTTTCTCAACCGCGCAAACGCTGCTGAGCGGCACCAACACGCTGTACTTCAACGCGCGCTATAAATCTAAGCTGGCTAGCGTCGCCACCAGTGAAGCGGATGCCGACGCCACCTTTACTCTGAATTATCAGTAGCGTTGTCACGGGCAACCGTTGCGCTGGGCAAGGGGCATCGCAACGGTTCCGGCAAGGAAAAGGTATTCAGCCTTCCATGCGACATGGTCAGTGAGCCGTCTTCTTGTAGCTTCTTGAGCACGCGCAGGATCGTACTCTTGGACAGGGATGTACGCTGACTAATAAAAGAAAGCACGGTGAAACGTTTTCTCACTTCTGGTGGCAGGCGTTTTAGCGATGCCAACATTTTTGTGACGATGGAAACGGAGTCACCGCCGCTATCGACGCAATAATTAAGCAGCGAAGTAAAATGGTAATTAACAATATTTAAGACATCATCGAATCGTTGATATGCCGTCACCACGCGTAATGCGGTATCGAATGACACGCAGTAAATTTTTCCATAATCGATTCTTTCAATATAAACTTCGTTGGCGCCATAAATCGCCGTAGACCAACCAATAATACAGGGGGCTAAAAGCACACAGAGCACCCGGTTGTCTTTGGCGCTTTTCATAAGAAATTCACCTTCTTCGATAAAATAAATCAGTCGAGTCTCTGCAACATGGAAATGATATCTCCTTTTCCCTTTAACGACCTCGGTCGGTTGGGCAAGTTTCCGATGGGGTGAAAGTATTTTTGTCAAACGAGATATAGATTGCAGCAGACTAATCATTCAAATAACCTTTAAAAATAAAACAAAAATACCACTGCAGCCGAACACGGTATTCGACGGCATGATATTTAACTTTTGATAACAGGAGAAAAAACGACCAGGAAATTACGTATTTTCTTAATATGCCTGAGCATCAGAATATCCCCCTCAGAGACTGACTTTGCTCTATTATCTTTATGGCTGACCACGTAAAACGTGTGGTTTTAAATGCTTTTAATCGCCCTCCCTAAGGTTCAAACCAAAAACAATAAAATTAACAATGTTCACCCCCTCCCAAAGCTCGCATTCCTCCAGTAAACATAAAAAATCATAATAGCGTGAAAAAATATACACAGATAACGTCAACAACCAGACAGTCTAGTTATAAAATAGCGACCATAATAAGCTCGAAAGAGGAAAAACCAATATTCTGATATTCAAATGAAACTCGGTGTTAAATTATTGTTCATTCTCTTTGTAGTAGCGCATTCACTATGTTAACTGTTTGATTTACAGCCAAACAGAGAGAATCATTCGCGGGAGAACCGCCCCATTATGCGTAAAAATATAAATGAAGTTATACGATAATATTAAAAATAAAATATTAAGCCTTATGAGTATAATGGGCTGGCCCTTCATTGTTATCGCTTTCAAAGCATTCTCATTTATATATTTTGTTGCTAAATACGAAAACAACAATACGGCAACACCTATCCTCTATGATAATACGACCGGCCTGGTATTATATACGTATCAACACTACAAGGCATCATCCTATCCGGATTTTTGTTCAGGAATGAAGCTTAGGGAGGCATTAGTGCAAAAAACACCCGCAGAGAATAAATAGCTATCGAAACCGAAAACCGTCATGTGAGAAATAACCTCAAGGGGATTCCATCAATACTCGATGAGTTCTTTATCTTTATTGCTATCTGGCATTATTCCATCACAAAAAAACAGCAAGACCAACCCAGCAAATAAAATAGATACCTTGGCTAACTGAAGCCACATCATCGTATATCTAATAACAGTGTGATTGACATCATCTATGTCTCCCGGACATACGCTTGTTATTTTCTCTATTGATAAAAATCAACTCACCGATTCATCCTCATCGTATTTTCTTACCCAAAAATCGCCTTATTTGACCCAGCTTAATACCAGATTTCGATCATTCCTGTCGGAAAAATAATGATGCCCCCCCCCCCCCCACTCCTTCATATTCACAGCATGACGCCAAGAGAGTAATACGACGAAATCTCCGACGAGGTCATAAATTCGATGTTCGCATTAACAGGGCAAGGGAAATTTTACCCGTAGTTTGTCTTTCTTTACTCATCGCAATATTTCCTCTGGTCACTCTATTTCGGACCCTCATTGTCCTCCAGCATAGTGACTTTATGATTAACGCAGCATAAAGCAGGAGGAAGACAAGAGCTGGCACGTTTGTCGGTTCAAGGATAGGGATGTTTGTAGATAGCGACAGTCAAAGATAACCACGTTGAAATAAACGAGCTGAGAACGGAGTTTCGCGCCCACCCTTATGGCGAAGGGGTGACGTGATCAGGCAAGTGACAGGATAGCGCAAGGGGCGAACATGATACCGTCTGCGGCTTCATGGTATAGAGGATAACATGCGACAGTCATCGATTGCCTCGGCGGTTCACCGCCCGACGACTGGGCGCGGCAGCAAAGATTCCTCATCTGCATGTCACGCTGATGTCCAGCGACAGTATAGGGTGAAGGCGCGTCATTCTTACAGGAAGTGACCAAGGCACCGCTCGCATCGGGCAAAAAAAACGCGCGCAGCCGGACAGCTACACGCGTTCAAAGAATAAAAAAACGCCGACAAAAAAAACGCTGCCGGCGGCCGACAACCGACGGTTCGTGTGATGATCTACGACATAGCACTGCCGCAACCGGCATCACCGATGAGATAATCCTCCCTGACACAGGAAAGGATTAATCCTCACAAATCAAACCATATTTTGGATAACCATTTTTCGAGGTAACCATTCAAAAAAATGGTATTATTATTGCTACTTGATAAAAACAACGAATAAGAGACCATGGCCCTCAGGATTCCAGGGCCGTGAGGATGTTCATGACTCATTTCGCGTTTCTATTATTGCTCACGGAGTTAATTGGCGATTAATAAAATAACCTATACCAGTGCAATTAAGTACGTCGGGAACATCATAAAATAAATAAAAAGAAAAGTGATAGGAAAATTTTCAATTCCTGCATAAATCTTTACATAATCTAATTCTAATGACGCCAAATATTCGGGGTGAACAACATGAAAAACACCAATTATCAGGTGGTTAAAAACACCCCCCATGTTTACATTGATGCATTTATAAATTTAGCCCGCTAATATATGAAATATAAGTTTTAACCGAAACTTGCTAGTTATCCAATAATGTATTTTATCTAACACATTCATTATTACTGGGGGCTGATATTGACGAATAATAAAGCAGATAAATACGAAACAAGCATTCCGTTTAGCATTCATTGAAGCACCTTTTAATAACCAGCCAGGGAGCAAGACGTGGTAACAAAGGGAAAAAAATTCGAGATAAAAATAACTCCACCGAAAACTCATCATCCGCACGGCGTCAGTTTAAATAGATTAGTTAGGTCGTATTCCTCCTCCACGCACACCATTTTCTGCTTCCATTAGCGGAGAGCGAGTGCGCATTCAGACGGCCTTGCCGCGTTCAACATCAACACCTGCTGGTGATCATTCGAATACGAAGCGCAGAAAGCAGTGATCTCAATGGCACACGGCTGAATCGTGTCTAAACTTAAATGTTGAAAAGACACCATTTTTATCGAAGAGAGAACTTTTGACTCAAACTTTGAAATTGTTGAATGCATTGGTGCCGCAGGTCGCGGATCTCTCGCGGGAGATGCCGAGCGAAGTGCGTTATCAACGCTTACTCGATTCGCTAAACATCCTAATCCCGTCGGACGCGACGGTGCTGTTGCAATTGGAAGGCGAAGAGTTATCCCCGGTGGCGATCCACGGTCTGAATCAGGACGCATTAAAACGTCGCTTCATTTTAGACGAACACCCGTGCTTCGCCGCCATGCTCGCCACCGCCAACGTGATGCACTTTCCGCCGGATACCGGGGTGCCCGATCCCTTCGTCGGCCTGTTCGAAACCGAACGGACTGACGCGGGCAAGACCGACGTTCTCAGCTGTGTTTTGCGTCTGGATCAGCACATCTGGGGATTGCTGACGCTGCATACGTTTAACGGCCATGAATTCCCCGCCGAGGCGCTTAAAACCCTGGAGATATTCGGTGAGATTGCCTCTGCGACCTTGTCGGCCAGTACCCAGGTCGATCGGCTCAAATCTACGCTGCAAAGCGAAAACTTGCGCGCCGAAGCCTTTCGCCTGACGGCGGTAAATGGACACGACGAACTCATCGGCAACAGCGAACCCTTTGAGCTGCTGATGGATGATATTGAATTGGTCGCCTCCAGCGATATGACGGTGCTCATCACCGGCGAAACCGGGGTGGGTAAAGATTTGGTCGCTCGTCGACTGCATGCGCGATCTCGTCGCGCCAATGCGCCGTTCATCGTCATCAACTGCGCCGCCCTGCCCGCCCCTCTGCTGGAGAGCATCCTTTTCGGCCACGTGCGCGGCGCGTTTTCGGGAGACTCGTCAGACCGCCGCGGCAAGTTTCAACTCGCCAACGGCGGCACACTGTTTCTCGACGAAATCGGCGAGCTTTCGCAGGAAACACAGGCCAAACTGCTTAGCGTATTGCAGGACGGAAAATCGCAGCGCATTGGCTCCTCCAACCCACATAACGTAAATATCCGACTCATCGCCGCCACTAATCGCAACCTGTTCGCGGAAGTTCAGTCCGGCGAATTTCGCGCCGATCTGTATCATCGACTGTGCGCGTTCCCCATTCATGTTCCGGCGCTGCGAGAACGTCAGCAGGACATTCAGCTGTTAGCGAACACATTTGTCGCACAAAACCGCAACCGCATGGGACTGAAAGGGCTACGCCTGGCACCCACGGCGCAAACGGCGCTGTCACGCTACGAGTGGCCGGGCAACGTGCGCGAGTTAGAACAAACCATCAGCCGCGCCACGCTGCGGGCGACCGGACGACTCACGTCGTATCCGGCTAAACGCGCGATCTCAGTCACTATCAGCGACAAAGATCTTGGGTTGGATATGCACGAGAAGCTACAGCATGACGTTGCGGCCAATGAACCGCAGCGGTTCTCCACGCTCGACGCCCCTCAGCAGGATCTGCGCGCGGCGGTCAACGAGTTTCAAAAACAGCTCATCGAACGCACTCTCTATAACCATCATGGCGATATTTCGTCGGCAGCCCGGGAGCTAGGTATCGACTCGGCCAATTTGACACATCTGGCACATCGGTTAGGCGTCGTCACCCAGCCCGAAAAAGCCGTTCGTACCAGCAACTCCGACCGCTAATCTTCCGTTTTTCCGCCCTGGATATCCGGGGCGGCAACGTCATCCTCGGAATATGTTCAGTCAACCTCCGGCAGCGCATACGCAATAATGTAATCGCCCAGTTTGGTGCCGAATGAGCCATGCCCACCGGCGGCAATCACCACATACTGCTTGCCGTTGACGGCATAGGTCATCGGTGTCGCTTGTCCGCCGGCAGGCAGACGCGCTTCCCACAGCAGCTCGCCGTTGCTGATGTTGAACGCCCGCAGATAGTTGTCCGCCGTCGCGGCGATAAACAGCACATTCCCCGCGGTGGAGATCGGCGCGCCCAACATCGGCATACCGACTTTAAACGGCAGCGGTAACGGCGAGCTATCACGCACGGTCCCAATACGTTTTTTCCAGACAATGACGTTGGTTTTCAGATCAACGGCGGAGACAAAGCCCCACGACGGCTGCTTGCACGGAATACCCAGCGGCGATAAAAACGCATTCAGCGTCACGCCGTAAGGAACCCCGTACTGCGGCTGTACGCCGGATTCCGTTCCGGATCCCTCTTTAGCCGCCGGGTTCGGCTCCATCGGATTGTGAGGACCGCGTGGGATCAGCCTTGAGACGAACGGCAGCGCCATCGGATTGGCAATCGCAATTTGACGATCCGTATCGACGGAAATGCCCCCCCACTCAAACATGCCGAGATTGCCGGGGAAGACCAGCGTGCCCTGCTCGGACGGGGGCGTAAACGGGCCTTCATAGCGGAGCTGATGAAACATAACGCGGCAGACCAGCTGGTCGTACATCGTCGCGCCCCACATATCCTTGCCGGCCAGATTCTCACGCGGGCGGAAGCTCAGCTGCGAAAAAGGCTGCGTCAGCGAAACGCGATCGCCCTTCGCCGCGCCTTGCGGCACCGGCGTTTCCGGCGCAGGCACGACGGTTTTTCCGTCGCGACGATCCAGCACGAAGATATTGCCGGTTTTCGCCGGCACGTAAACTACCGGCACCGTTTTGCCATCCTGATTAGTGATGTCCGCCAGCGTCGGCTGGGCAGGCACATCCATGTCCCAGAGGTCGTGATGCACCGTCTGATAGAACCAGACCCGCTTGCCGGTGGTCGCGTTCAGCGCCAGCAAGCCACTGGCGAACCGTTCCATCTCCGGCGTGCGATGGCCGCCCCAAATATCCGGCGTGGCGACGCCGGTCGGCAGATACACGATGTCCAGCTTTGCATCATAAGCGGCAGGCGCCCAGGAGTTAGGCGAGTTCGGGGTATAGAACTGCTTGCCCTCGGGTATCTTGTTCGGGTCTTTGCTGCCGGTATCGAATGCCCACAGCAGTTTGCCGGTGTTGACGTCGAAACCCCGGATCACCCCTGACGGTTCCCGCGTCGAGGCGTTATCAGTCACCGCGCCGGCCATCACGATGGTCTTGTCGGTGACGACAGGCGGCGACGTCGGCTCATACGCCCCCGCCAGCGAATACGGCATATTGCTTTGCAGATTCAGCTTGCCGCGATCGGCGAAATTCGGGCACAGCTGACCGCTATCGGCATCCAACGCGTACAGCGAACCGTCGTTCACCGGGAGCAATATGCGGCGCGCGCATAAGCCTGGCGGAGTGCTCTGGGTTGCGGACTGTGCCTCGATCGACGTTTCATGGTATGACACCCCTCGGCAGGTGACATGCTGAAACGTGGGGTTCGTTTTAAGATGCGGATCGAACCGCCACTTCTCCTTGCCTGTCACCGCATCCAGTGCGAACAGCTGCTGATGCGGGGTACAGAGGTAGAGCGTATCGCGGATTTTGATCGGCGTGACTTCGTTGGTGACTTCCACCGGATCGTTCGGCCCTTTCAAATCCCCGGTGCGAAAGCGCCAGACTTCCTTTAGGCTGCCGACGTTTTGATCGGTAATTTGGTTGAGGGGGGAGTAACGCGTCCCTGCCTGAGTTCGGCCATAGGCGGGCCAGTCAGCGTCCGGTACCGCGCTCGCAGGCCGCGGCGCAGCGGGTGTTCCCGCAGCGCGCAGCGTCCCGTTGATTTCTTGTGGATCGTTGAAAATAGCGTAGCCTAACACCCCGACGGCAACCGCCAGTGACAGGATCTGCGCCACCCACGGCAGCTTGGTGCGAAAGGTTAGCTGGTTATAGATAAACGGCAATACCAGCCATAGCCCGAAGAAAAAGACGACGTCCAGACGCGGCGTCAGCGCCCAAAAATCCGTGCCGACTTCCCATACCGCCCATAGCGTTGTCCCCAGTAAAAACAGCCCATGCAACAGGACCGCCGCCGCCCGACGTCGGTACAACAGCCACGCCGTCGCCAGCATCACCGCCCCCGCGATGAGGTAGTACCAGGAGCCATTAAGGCGAACCAGCCAGATACCGCCGAACAACAGATAAAAACCGCTCACTACGGCGAATAGCACCGTCAGGAGAAGTAGGACACGAGCAGTCCCCGCGCTTTTTTGCATTGTGTTGCCCCTGTAAAAGATTGCCCAGTTAAATAAGCGAGTTTCCCAAGCTGAACGGAGACCGCACAACAAATGAACGTCCGACACACCCCATCCTGGGTTTGGCAAGCGCGGTTAGGGTTGTCATCGACTGGCTGGCGGCCGCATGATGCGCTGGCGATGGGGAGAGATACCCCATCCAGCATCCCCATTCCCCACTTCACTAAAGATAGGTCATCCCTCACGATATTGACGGTTCCGCTGAGGTTTTAAGCACATTCTATGGCTGCTTGCGTCATACGCGGCAGCACGAATCCCGGCGAGCACGACAGCGCAACGACAAGGATGTTGGCGTTCTCGACAACCTTGCGCTTAACGACGTCAATCGCTCGACACATTGACCGCTCCGCGTTCAGTGCAGGGCATCATTTCTGGGGAAAAAGGATGTGGCAGCCGATCACCGGGCAGAATAGTCAGCGGGATATTGCGCGGGAACCGAGCGAAGAAAATCGACCCGCTACTGCGGGCGTGGAAACACCGTGCGGCTCTGGAGATGACGGCCGGCAGGATACCGGCCGTCAGGGGGAAAATTACTCTTTCACCGTATCTTCGAGGAAGAAGCGGCCCAGCGGGTTCTGATAGAAGCCCTTGATGTTTTTACGGCTGACGTTGCGGTACGGGCTGTAATACAGATCGATCCAGTTTACGTCGGCTTTTGCGATTTTCTGTAGATCGATGTACATCTGCTCACGTTTTTTAGGATCGACTTCCAGACGTGCCGCCGCGACCAGCGCTTTCACTTTCTCGTTGTGGTAACGCGTCATGTAGTTCATGTTCGCGTCGTGACCCAGCACGAAAGTGGTTTTCTGATCCGGGTCGAGCACATCGTTGGTCCAGTACATGACGGAAATATCATAGTCGCCGGATACCAGCATGCCCCAGCTCTGGCTCGGGTCCACTTTCTGCAACGTGACGGTCACACCGGCTTTAGCCAGCTGTTGCTGCAGCAGGATAGCGATTTGTTCGTCCACTTCATCGCCCGCGTTCACCACGTAGTTGAGCTTCAGATTGGACGCGCCCGCCTCTGCCAGCATTTTCTTGGCTTTTTCCACGTCATAAGGACGCTTCAGGTTGTTGGCATAGTGGTAAACCGCGCCGGCCGGAATGTAGGAATTCGCCACCTGGCCGTAGCCGAAGGTCACTGTTTTCACGATGGCATCTTTGTCGATGGCGTAGTCCAGCGCCTGACGCACTTCCACTTTCGACAGCAGGCCGTGTTCGTGGTTGATCAGCAGATGATCTTCACGCGTTGACGGGTCCAGATGGATGGCCAGGTTCGGATCTTTTTGCAGGGAGACGATGCGCGAAAACGGAACGTTGATCGCCGCATCCAGTTCGCCCGCCTGCACTTTCAGCATACGCGTGTTGTCATCCGGGATGGTCTGCCACTCAACGCCATCCAGAGAAACAGTGTCCGCACGCCAGTAATGCGGGTTTTTGACCAGCACCACGCGGTCGCCACGCAACCACTCTTTGATACTGAATGCGCCGGAGCCGACTGGTTTTTCCGCAAACGCTTCTTCGCCCATCGCCTTCATCGCTTTTTCAGAGATGATGGACGCATTCGGCAAAGCCAGCTGAGACAGGAAAGGAACGGACGGTGCTTTCAAGGTGATCACCAGCGTACGCGGGTCCGGCGCTTCCACTTTATCCATCACCATGAACGGGTCGCGCCACAGCGAGTTTTCATTGTCGCGCAGGCGCAGCAGGCTAAATGCGGCGTCGCTGGCCGTCACTGGCGTACCGTCAGAGAATACCGTGTCGCGGATTTTCAGCGTGTAGACTTTGCCGTCCGGAGAAATCGTCCAGCTTTCAGCCAGCGCAGGCTCCAGTTTGGTGCCGGTCTTGTCTACCCAGATCAGGCGGTCAAGCACGTTGGAAAACACCCAGTTGTCCTCATTCTGCGTGGTTCTAATCGGGTCAAAACTGGTGCTGTCCTCGCGTCGTCCAATCGTCAGCACGCCTGCCGCTTGCGCCATTTCACTTGCCACACAAGCCGCCAGCAAAAGCCCGGCGGCCGCAACCTTTAAGTATTTACGCTTCATCAAACATTCCCTCATTTAACGGATTAATGGCTTGTTCGCCTTTGTCGTCCAACACGCAGGCGAAGGTATGACCGACAATGTGTCGGGTCTCTGGCGGCGCGCCATGTTGGCAGCGCGACAACGCATAAGGACAGCGCGGGTGAAACGCGCAGCCTTCCGGCAAAGCCAGCGGGCTGGGCGGTTCGCCCGAAAGAGGATGGGCGGGCAGCGGCCGGTCGGGATCGATTTCCGGAATAGCCGTAATCAACGCCGCGGTGTAAGGATGGCGCGGATGAGTAAACACCGCCTCGACCGGACCCGACTCCACGATACGGCCCAAATACATAACGGCGACGCGGTCGCATAGGCGTCGCACTATCGCCAAATCGTGGGCGATAAACAGGATGGCGAGGCCCATTTTGTCCCGCAGATCCATCAGCAGGTTGATGATCTGCCCTTGAATGGAGACATCCAGCGCCGCCACGCACTCATCGGCGACGATCAGCCGCGGCTCCAATGCCAGCGCCCGGGCAATGCCGGCGCGCTGACACTGTCCGCCGCTTAGGGCGTCGGGCCGACGCAGGCCATGCTCTGGGTTCAGTCCCACCAAAATCAGCAGTTCTCTCACGCGTTCCTGGATCGCGGATTTCGGCACCTTATGATGCACGCGCAGCACCTCGGCGATGCTGTCGCCGATGGTCTGACGCGGATTCAAGGAGGAGAACGGGTCTTGAAAGATCATCGCCGTTTGCTGCCGCAACCGGGCGATCTCCTGTTTGCTGCCCTGCGTAATCGGCTCTCCGTCGAAGTACACGCGGCCGCCGACGGTCGGCTCCAGCTGGAGCAGGGCTCGCCCCAAGGTGCTTTTGCCGCTGCCGGACTCGCCGACCAGACCGAGTACTTCCCCGGCCTGAATGTGTAAGCTGACGCCGTTGACCGCGTGCAGACTCCGTTTATTAAAGAGAAAGCCGCCGACCGGGAAACTGACCTTCAGATCGTCCGCTGCCAGCAGCGGCGCCGTGGATTCAACCGGACTCACTATAGACTCTCCTCGTGGTTCAGCGTGGCGAACGGGTGGTGGCAGGCGGCGCCGTGCGCGTGATTTTGCATTTCACTGTACATATCGGGTCGTACCGCTTTGCAAATCTCGGTGGCGTAACGACAACGAGGATGGAATCGACAACCGCCGGGAAAATGTTCCGCGACCGGCGGTTGTCCTTTGATGGTTGCCATCTGTCCGCTTCCGCCGGCGCTGGCCGGCTGGCAGTCGATCAGTCCCTGCGTGTAGGGATGTAGGGCATCGCCCAGCACCTCGCGTTTGCCGCCCAGCTCACACAGCCGCCCGGCATACATCACGGCGATACGGTCGCAGGTCTGCGCCACGACGCCGAGGTCGTGCGTAATTAGAATAATCGCTACGCCGAGCCGGTCGCGCAAATCGCTCAGCAACCGCAGTATTTGCATCTGCACCGTCACGTCCAACGCCGTCGTCGGCTCATCGGCAATCAGGATTTTTGGCTCGGATGCGAGCGCCACGGCGATCATCGCCCGCTGACGCATCCCACCGGAAAATTCATGGGGATAGTTGTGTATCCGCCGTTCGGGGTCGGGGATCCCCACTTGCCGCAACAGCGCTACGGCATGCGCCTTCGCCTCGCGGCGGCTGGCGCCGAAGTGCAGACGCCGGCTTTCGGCAATTTGCGCGCCAACGGTCATGACCGGATTCAGGTGGCTGGTCGGATTCTGAAAAATCATGCCAATCTCTCGACCACGCACGGTAGACAGCTCTCGATCCGGCAACGAGAGTATATCGCGCCCGTTGAGATTAATTTCGCCGGAGACCACGCGCAGCGCCTCTCCAGGGAGCAGCCGCATCATCGCGCGGCAGGTTACTGTCTTGCCGGAGCCGCTCTCTCCCACCAGCCCGAGGATCTCGCCCTCGCGCAGCTGGAGTGAAACATCATCCACCAGCGCAATGCCCTGACGGTTGACGACTGTCAGATGTGATAACGCCAGTAATGTCATGGCCGTTCTCCCAATAGATCGCCCAGACCGTCCGCCAGCAGGCTGAAGCCCATCGCCAACAGCACAATCGCCAGCCCGGGAAACGTGGTGATCCACCAGGCGGTGGTAATAAAACTTTGCCCTTCGGCCACCATTACGCCCCATTCCGCCGTAGGCGGCTGTACGCCCAGTCCCAGGTAGCTGATCGCCGCGCCGTTGAGCAGCACCAGCACGCAGTCGGACATGGCGAAGACGACAGAGCCAGTTAGCGCGTTGGGCAACAGATGGACGAAGAGAATACGCGGATGGCTAAATCCCAGACTGCGCACCGCCAGCATAAAATCGCGGTGCTTTAACGACAGCACCTGAGCTCGCACCAGTCTGGCGTAAGTCACCCAGCCCACCATCGCCATCGCAATATAGAAGCTGGCTAATCCTGGCCCCAAGACCGCAATAATCGACAGCATCAGCACCAAAAACGGAAACGCCAGTATGATATCGATACACCGCATCAGTAGCGTATCCACCACGCCGCCGACGTAGCCGGAGAGCGCGCCAATCGAGGTACCGATCAAAAACGGAAATATCACGCCCAGCAGACAGATCTGCAGGTCCACGCGCGCCCCCCATATCACGCGAGAGAAAATATCGCGGCCGAAGTTATCGGTGCCGAACAGATGGCTAAGGCCCGGTGACAGCAAGCTGGCGGTAGGGTCCTGCGCAATCGGGTCGAACGGCGCGACCCACGGCGCGAACACGGCTAACAGCGTCCAAAGCCCGACGATCGTCAGACCGCCGCGCAATGCCAGACGGCGGGGGAACGCTAGCCACGACATCCGCCGCATCACAGGTGTCTGACTCATAGTTTGATCCTCGGGTCCAGCGCGACCGTGAGCAAATCGGCGACCAGGTTAACCGTGACGGTTCCCAGCGCAAACACCAGCACGACGCCCTGCACCACCATGTAGTCCCGGCTGAAAATTGCCTTGATTAACAGCTGTCCCATGCCGGGAATAGCGAATACGCTTTCAATCACCACGGTGCTGCCTATCAGCCAGCCGATATTAACCGCCAGCAGATTGATGGTCGGCACCAGCGAATTCGGCAAAATATGCCGCCAGAAAATACGCGACTCCGGTTGCCCGCGCGCGCGCGCGGCCGTCACATAGTCGCTTTTCATTTCCATCAGCAGGCTGGCGCGCAAGTTGCGGGTTAACACCGCAGACAGCGCCAACGCAACCGTCAGACATGGCAACACCATGTGATGCAGGCGATCCAGCAGATCGCGGCCATAACCGGAAACAGGGAACCAGCCCAGTTCGATGCTGAACAACAGGATCATCATGATGCCGAGCCAAAAAGCGGGGAATCCCAGACCGGCGGTGGAGAAAAGTCGAATCACCTGATCGGCCAATTTGCCGCGCCGCCGCGCCGCCCAGGACGCCAGCGGAATGGTGAGCAGCAGCGCTAAAACTACGCTACCCGCAATCAGCCAAATCGTCGGTTCAATACGCGAACTGATGACTTTCAGCGTATCGACTTTATAAACGATGGATTTGCCCAGCTCGCCGTGAAACAGATTACGAAGAAAATAGAAGTACTGTAACCACACCGGCTGGTCTAGCCCGTACTGTTCGCGCACCCGGGCCAGCGCGCCTGGCGTGGCCCGCACGCCGAGAAGAATTCGGGCCGGGTCGCCGGGGATCGCGCGCACCAAGGCGAAGGTGATGACGCTGATGCCGAAAAGCACCGGCAGCAGTTGCAGTGGCCTAAATAATATAAACCGATAACGATGCATACTAATTCCCTGTGTTTATGCTGGCGTATCTATTAATGACACCGCTAAGAACGGCTTGGCACAAACGGGTTGAGCCAGAAATCAAGCAACGCGCGGCGTGACCGGCAATAAAAAAACCGGCCGCATTAAGCGCGATTTGTCAGGGAGCCTACCAGGTCGTTTTTATTCAATAACGACTTACCAGAATGAAGGTCTGGTCGGTGAAAAGCATCATTTTTCAAATAGACGTGTACCCATACTCAAAAATGACCATTCACTTCAATAGTATGCCTTTTTTGTCTTCCCATTTCATTCAACATAAGGGTTTCTAATGAAAGAAAAACACAAAATATCACAAAACCCCCTGACAGACGGGAATCTACCCAATCATACCGGCAGTGAATAGTTAGCAAAAATGCTAGTTTTGCCTTAGCAAAAATGCTAGGTTACGCTTGGTTATTGACCGGGTTGAGGCCGAACATGCGCTCTGGCACCTGTACCGACCATCGTCCTCTTTTTAACGGGCTACATTTTGCGGAGGGTAATCATGGATAAGACTACTCAGCTTACCTCGTTGAAACGTTCAGCTACTTCACTGGACGACGCTTTTGATCACATGTTCGCGCAAACGTTACACCTCGGATTTGACCGAGTGATTTATGACTACGCTCCGGTTCCCCGGACAATGGACGGGACATTGATCAATCCTTCCCTGCTGCGCGTTAATAACGTGCCGGAAGACATGCCCTTGCAGTGGTTCGAAAATGGTTTCTTTCAGATGGATGTCGTACAGCATCACGCTCTGGAAACCTGTGCGCCATTTGTGTGGTCATATCAACGTCCTGAACGGACGCCGCTTCGCTCTCGTATCGGCGAAGAGCATCAGTGCGTCACGCATTATATGCGTGAAAACGGCATGCCATGCGGCGCGACCGTACCGTTACACCTGCCTCGCGGAGGCTTCGCCACCGTGACCGCCATTCTGAACAGCTCTCACGAAGAACAGGACATCAGCAGCACCTTATCCGATCTGACCTTTATTGCTCACCGTTTCCAGGAATCGGCATTTCCCCTGTTCAGCGAAGATCTGATGACCTGTCAGTACGTCCATCTGACCAAGCGAGAACGCGAATGCTTGGCGTGGTCGGCGGAAGGCCTGACGGCGAAAGAGATCGCCCGCAAACTGAACCGTTCGGTCGCGACCGTCACGCTGCATCTGAACAACGCCACCAAGAAACTAGGGGCGAATAATCGGGTGCAGGCCGTCGTTCGCGCCATGTACTATCACCTCCTCGATAGCTAAAACTATCTATTTTACTAGCTTTCCGCCTTCGCTGACGCGCCTTACTCTTAAGCCAGACTTAACAGACATAAGAGTGACCGTCATTTATGAACACTGTCAGCGAAGGCTTCGCCCCTTTTCTCCAGTATCAAACCTGGTACCGAATCACTGGTGATTTACATAATGGTATGACACCGTTGGTCGTTGTCCACGGCGGTCCCGGCTGCACCCACGACTACGTTGATTCATTTAAAGATATCGCCAACACAGGGCGTCCTGTCGTTCATTACGATCAGTTAGGTAATGGCCGTTCAACGCACTTACGGGAAAAACCAGCCGATTTCTGGCAGATCGCTTTGTTCCTTGATGAGCTGGATAACCTGTTAAAACATCTTAACATTCAGGACGACTATGCCCTGCTGGGTCAGTCCTGGGGCGGCATCTTGATTTCAGAACACGCCGTAAGATGTCCAACCGGTTTGAAAGCTATCGTTATCGCCAACTCGCCGGCGTCTATCCCGTTATGGCTGCAGGCCGCCGCGAAACTGCGCAACGAATTGCCAGAAGCGGTCCAGGCCACACTGCTGGAACATGAAACGGCGGGAACGGTGGATAGCGAAGCCTATCGCGAAGCATCACAGGTGTTTTATCAACGTCATGTCTGCCGCTTAAATCCGTGGCCGGCTGAGGTCACACACACCTTTAATGCTATCGATGAGGACCCTACGGTTTATCACGCTATGAATGGGCCGACAGAGTTCCATGTTATTGGCAGCTTGAAAGACTGGAGCATCATCGATCGTGTTAAAGCAATCAACGTCCCCGCCCTTCTGATCTCGGGGCGTTACGACGAAGCATCGCCAGAAACCATCCAACCTTTTGCAGACGGCATCACTGATGTTGAGTGGGTTATTTTTGAACACTCAAGCCATATGCCGCATGTCGAAGAGCGCGAAGAATGCATGAAAACCGTCGGTAGTTTTCTGCAGAAGAAGATTAGATAACATAAGAAGAAAGGCCAATACCAGGGAAGGCGACATTTTGTCGCCATTATAAAACGCGCCGGCGAAAACGGCCGGCGCGTTTCTTTTTTTGACGCGCGATTAAAGCGCCAGGCTTGACCATTAGGCCCCGAGATTAACCGCCTGCTACTTAAGCTCATGTGTTCAGGCTATCGATCTGCTCCTTACTCACTTCTGACAAGTTCGCCAAGGAACAGTACGATCTTGGTTACATCGGCATTTCTTTGTTCCTCACACGTCCGGTTGATTTTACCCTGCGCTTGTCGCTCTGCGATGGTGGGGTATCCGCGCCTCTCGCAAACGCCCCGGTCGCGCCATTGCTCCCCCCTTCCTCATTGACGAGGGATGGACAGGACCGATCCCTGTTTACAACTCAATCGGCACGTGCAGCATCAGCGTCGCCTCACGACCAGTCCTGAGCCTCTCGAACGGGCTGGCGACTGGTGGCGATACCGGAAAGCCACGCCAGCCGTCGTCAACAGATACACCACCATCCCCGCGGCCCCAAGATACACGACGAGTCCATTCACCCTGCTCAAGAACAGGCCCTGCGCTGGCTCTGAAACAGGAGTCCACCTCCAATACCTGCGAAAGCGACAACAGCACCGACGGATAGCTCATAGACCCGACTGATAGCGCAGATTACGCGCCAAGTCATGCAGAAATGGGTTGCTGAAGGTATTAGACACCGGCAACGCCACGCCCAACAGCATGGCGAAAATGAAGAAAACCACCATACGCGGCGTTTTGAACAGGGATAAAGCTAAACCTTCCAGCCCCCCCAGCGCGTTGAACAACGTACCGCCCCCCTTTGCGATACGGCGCGCGGCGTCAGCATCAGGGAGTACAACGCCAACAGCAGCGAACCCGCTCGCGCTCGTCGACACCTGTGGGCCATCCGGCTAAACGTCAAAAAGAGGTTTTCTTATCAAGAATTTTTTCTGCGGACACGAATAAATAGCATAAAGCTGATTAATATACGCGGGATGCCCCCTCGATATTCACGCCAGACTGGCGAGCGCCGGTGCGGCATCTTATGATGGCCGGCAGTTTGCCCAAGACGTGTTCCCGCCTCGCTCACTCGGACGAAGCCGTGTTGGACGCTCAAGGTGATACCTGTCGCCGTCTGGAGCAATTCGTATAACGCATTTATCGTGATAAGGAAGACACAACATGCACTCCCCCAGCACCCCATTGGACGCTGCCGCCGGCGCGCAACCCGGTTTCGATCTCGCCTCGCGTATTAATCGACTGCGCTCTTCCGCAGGGCTTTGGCGTTTTATCGCCCTGCTTTCGCTCGGGGGATTTTTCGAACTGTATGACCTCTTTCAAACCGCGTACATCAGCAGCGGACTGGTGGCCGAGCACATTTTTCACATGGGCAAAGAGGGTCTATTCCACATTACCGATCAGGCCAGCTTTGCATCGGCCACGTTTCTGGGGCTGTTCGTCGGCGCCAGCCTGCTGGCGCCGTGGGCCGACAGGCTGGGCCGCAAGATGACCTTCATGTATGCGCTGGCCTGGTACGGTGCGCTATCTTTCCTGATGGCGATGCAAAGCAGCGCAGAAGGCGTCATCCTGTGCCGCTTTCTGGTCGGCATAGGGCTAGGGATTGAACTGGTCACCATCGACGCCTATCTCAGCGAATGGATGCCAACCTCTCTGCGCAGCAAGGCATTCGCCTTTGCGTTCTTTATTCAATTTCTTTCGGTGCCGACGGTGGCGCTGATGTCCTGGTGGCTGGTTCCTCACGCCTTTTTCGAGATCAGCGGCTGGCGCTGGGTGGTTATCGCGGGCGCCGCCTGTTCGGTCGTGATCTGGGTGCTGCGCAAAAACCTGCCCGAGTCGGCCCGTTGGCTGGCGCAGCAAGGGCGACATGACGAAGCCCATCAGGTGTTATGCGATATGGAGCAACGTTGCGGCATGACGCCGCAGGGCCATTATGTACACGCTGAGAATACAGCGCAGGAACCGGCTCCGCGCGGCAAATTCCGCGATATCTGGGCGCCCGAATATCGCCAGCGCACGCTGATGCTGGTCGCCATGAATTTCTTCCAGTCCATTGGGTTCTTTGGCTTCGGCAACTGGCTGCCCTCGCTGTTGTCCGGACAAGGCGCGGGGGTTACCCAGAGCCTGTTTTTCGCCTTTTTCATCACGCTGGCCTATCCCATCGGCTGCCTGTTGTGCAGCCTGTACATAGGACGCTTCGAGCATAAATGGCAGATTGTCGGTTCGTGTCTAATGACCGTCGTGTTCGGCTTGCTGTTCACCCAGCAGACGCATCCGCTGCTGCTCATCGCCTGCGGCTTCCTCATCACCTACTCCAACGCCTGGCTGACAATTAGCTACCACGCCTATCAGGCCGAGATTTTCCCGACGCGCATTCGCGCGCGGGCCGTCGGCTTTTGTTACTCATTTAGCCGGCTGTCGACCGCCTTCACCAGCATCCTGATTGGGCTGTTATTGCAGCATGTGGGCAGCGTCAGCGTCGTTATCTTCATCGTATTCAGTATGCTGATGGTGATGCTGTCGGTGGGCGTCTGGGGGCCGAAAACGCGCGGCATTAATCTGGATAATGTCTGACAAACATCAGCGGGCGTCCTGGTGGGCGCCCGCCCTTCTGTCAGTGTTTAATCATGATGTGTCGTACGACCGTATAATCCTCCAACCCATACATCGACATATCTTTGCCGTAACCGGACTGTTTCTGGCCCCCGTGCGGCATTTCGTTGACCAGCATGAAGTGCGTATTTACCCAGGTGCAGCCGTATTGCAGTCGCGCGCTCAGACGATGCGCCCGGCCTAAATCCCGTGTCCAGACGGAGGAAGCCAGCCCGTACGTCGAGTTATTGGCCCACGCCAACACTTCAGACTCATCGTTGAACGCCGTCACGCTGACCACCGGCCCGAACACCTCCTTCTGGACGATCTCATCCTCCTGCAACGCCCCGGCCAGCAGCGTCGGCTGGAAGTAATACCCCGCGCCCGCGACTTTTTCCCCGCCGGTCACCACCGAAATATGCGGCAGCGCCTTCGCCCGTTCGACGAATCCGGCAACACGGTCGCGATGCGCGGCGGTGATCAACGGCCCCAGCTCCGTGGTTTCATCCTCCGGAGACCCCACTTTGAGTGATGCAATCGCCTCGCCCAACGCCGCCACCAGCCGATCGTAAATCCCCTTCTGGGCATAGACGCGACAGGCGGCGGTACAGTCCTGTCCGGCATTGTAGAAGCCGAAGTTGCGGATCGCCTCGACAGCCGCCGGGATATCCGCGTCGTCAAAGACGATGACCGGCGCTTTGCCGCCCAGTTCCATATGCGTGCGTTTTACCGAAGCCGACGTATGGCGAATGATGTGCTGCCCGGTCGGAATAGAGCCGGTCAACGATACCATGCGCACCTTGTCATGAGCGGTCAGGACATCACCGACGGTAGGTCCGTCCCCAAACACGACGTTCAGCACGCCATCAGGCAGAATACCGACCGCCAGTTCGGCCAGTTTCAGCGTCGTCAGCGGTGTTTGCTCTGAAGGTTTTATGACGGCGCAGTTGCCTGCCGCCAGCGCCGGCCCCAACTTCCAGGCGGCCATCATCAGCGGATAGTTCCAGGGCGCTATGGAGGCGACGACGCCCAGCGGATCGCGACGGATCATCGACGTGTGTTCCTCCAAGTACTCCCCGCTGGCCATCCCGTTCATACAGCGACAGGCGCCCGCGAAGAAGCGGAAGACATCCGCGACCGCCGGGATTTCATCGTTCAGTACGGCATGATACGGCTTGCCGCAGTTGAGCGACTCCAGACGCGAGAAGGTCTCTGCGTTTTCTTCGATACAGTCCGCTATTTGCAGCAGGTAGTCCGCACGCGTTTTCGGCGTGGTCTGTCCCCAGGAGGCGAAAGCCCGATCGGCGCTTTCCACTGCCAGCGCAACCTGCGCCGATGAAGCCTGGGCAATGTGCGCGATTTCCTCTCCGGTGGCCGGATTATAGACCGGCAGCGTACTGCCTTCGCCGGCGACTAAACGTCCGTTGATCACCATTTTTGTCTGCATCATTTTGTCCTCAGTCATGGTTTCGCGTCACAGCACGCACGCTGTGACGTTCATTTTCAGCGGCCTGCGGGCTATTTGCCGTCGCCGGACACCTCTGTGGTTTCTTTTGTGAGATACCAGGCCCCCAAAATCGGGATCATGGTCAAGACCATCAGGCACAGCGCCACAACGTTGGTCACCGGCACGTCGCGCGGCCGCCCAAGTTGATTCAACAGCCAAATCGGCAAGGTACGCTCATGACCTGCGGTAAACGTCGTGACGATAATTTCATCAAAGGACAGCGCGAAGGCCAGCATCCCGCCTGCCAGCAGCGCCGTCGCCAGATTGGGAAGCATGACGTATCGGAAGGTCTGCCAGCCGTCGGCGCCCAGATCCATCGACGCCTCGATCAGAGAGTGGGAAATGCGCCGGAACCGGGCAATGGCATTGTTGAACACAATCACAATGCAAAACGTGGCGTGGCCGATGACGATCGTCATCATGCCTGGCTCGATGTCCGCCGCGTGGAAAGCGGCCAGCAGTGCCAGACCGGTGATAATGCCCGGCAACGCCAGCGGCAGCATCAACATCAGCGTAATGCTGTTCTTTCCGAAAAAATCCCGACGATACAGCGCGGCGGCGGCCAGCGTGCCAAGCACCAGCGCAATCAGCGTGGAAAGACCGGCGATCTGCAACGACAGACTGACGGACTCGACAATATCCCGCCGCTCCGCCGCGAGTTGGAACCAACGGAGCGTGAAGCCTTTAGGCGGGAAGCTGAACGCCGCCTCTTCGGTATTGAACGCGTAAACGGCGATGATCAGCAGCGGAACGTGCAGAAACAGCAGTCCGCCCCAGGCCGCCAGCCGGAGCAGTAACGGCGCGCGTTTAGAGTGCATCGAAGGCCCCCAATCGTTTTACCAGAGAGAGATAAAGGGCAATTAAGACAATCGGCACCAGCGTGAATGCGGCCGCCATAGGCAGGTTGCCGATGGCGCCCTGCTGGGAATACACCATGTTGCCGATGAAATAGCCCGGTGGCCCGACCAGCTGCGGCACGATAAAGTCACCCAGTGTGAGTGAAAACGTGAAGATAGAACCGGCGGCGATGCCCGGCACTGCCAGCGGCAGGATGACATAGCGGAAGGTCTGCTGCGGCTGAGCGCCTAAATCCTCCGAGGCCTGAATGAGTGACACCGGCAGGCGTTCCAGCGCCGCCTGGATCGGCAGGATCATAAATGGCAGCCAGATATAGACGAACACCAGAAAACGCCCCAGTCCGGAGGTCGAGAGCGTGTTACCGCCGATGCCCGGCAGTAGCAGCAGGCTATTCAAGCCCCCTTCCAGCCCGAGGTGACGCAAAAACCACTGAATGACGCCATCCCGCGACAACAGCAGCGTCCAGGCATAGGCCTTAACGATATAACTGGCCCACATCGGCATCATCACCGCGACATAGAAAAAGGCTTTCTGCTTACCCCGCGTATAGCGCGCCATATAATAGGCAATGGGGAACGCTATCACGGCGCTGAACAGCGTGACGCACACAGCCATTACCACCGTGCGCGCGATAATGTCGTAATTCGTCGGGCTGAACAGCGCCGCGATGTTCGCCAGCGTCAGCGTCGGCGACACCGTCATCGTGAAATCGTCAAAGGTATAAAACCCCTGCCACAGCAGCGTCAGAAGCGAACCCAGATAGACGGCGCCGAACCACAGCAGCGGCGGCGCCAGCAGCAGCGCCAGATAAAAACCCGGACGCCGATAGAAAAAGTCGAATAGTCGATGCAACGCGCCTCGACGAACGGCGGGAACCAAGATGTCTGCGGTCGTCATCTCAGCCCACCTCCTGCAGCGCGACCATAGCGCTACGCGCCCAACAGGCGATGAGCGGTTGGCCGATCGTCCAGGCGGGAAGAGTGGAGATACGCTGATGGTTGGTTTCGCTTACCAGCAGACGCTCGCCGGTTTCCAGCATCAGCTCGTAGCGGGTCGCGGCCCCCTGATAGTGAATATCCTTAATCTGCGCCGAGACGCAAATATCCTCCGCGTCCGGCGCGGATTCCAGCAGGCGAATGTGTTCCGGGCGAACGGCGACACGCGCCGCCGCGCCGGTCAGCCGCAGCGCCTGCTCTGCCGACAGCACGTTGGACGTGCCGACAAACTCCGCCACAAACGGCGTCCTGGGGTTCATGTACAGCTCGCGCGGCGTATCCACCTGCTCGATGCGGCCGTTATTAAACACTGCAACCCGATCGGACATCGACAAGGCTTCGCTCTGATCGTGCGTCACGAAAATAAAGGTGATGCCGAGCTGGCGCTGGAGCGTCTTGAGTTCGCCCTGCATCTGCTCGCGCAGTTTGAGGTCCAGCGCGCCGAGCGGCTCATCGAGCAGCAGCACGCTGGGCTGATTGACCAACGCGCGCGCCAGCGCCACGCGCTGACGCTGGCCGCCGGACAGCTGAGCCGGTTTTCGCTCCGCGACAAACCCGAGCGCCACCCGTTCCAGCGCCTCCTGCGATCGGGCGCGACGTTCGCTTTTACCTACGCCCTTCACACGCAGCCCGTAGGCTACGTTATCCAGCACGGTCATATGTGGAAACAGCGCGTAATCCTGAAATACGGTATTTACATCACGCTGATAGGGCGCCAGCCCGGTGGCTTCACGTCCGTGAATGCGGATGGAACCTGAGGAAATCTGTTCGAAGCCGGCGATCAGTCTCAAAGAGGTGGTTTTTCCAGAACCGGACGGGCCGAGCATGGAAAAGAATTCGCCCTCTTTGATGTCGATGGAAACATGATCCACGGCCCGGACATCCCCAAAGAATCGGGATACGTTAATTAATTCCACAGCGTTGGGCATAATAAACTCCTGGCTGATTGGGCTATTCATTGCAGGAATGAAAATCCAATCAAAAATAAAACTAAAACGGCAAACCAATAACGAAAGTGATTTGAATTAAAGAAATTGAACGATTAACCCCTCAGCCGTGAAATAATGAATTTGATTACATCGGCCGAAAGTCTCCTGTTATTTTCTCCATGCGTTAAATCTAACGGCCGCCCATAATGGCAATATAATCTTGGGTCCAGCGGCTGTAAGGGACGTATTTTCCACCTTCTGACTGCGGCGTTTTCCAGAATGCGATTTTATCGAACTGCGTTGCGCCGTTATTTTCACACCCTTCGGCTCCCAGCAGCGCATTGCCTTTACAGGCGGCCGGTACAGCCGGTACGGAGCCGAACCAGGCGGCGACATCGCCCTGCACTTTAGGCTGTAGCGACCAGTTCATCCATTTGTAAGCGCATACCGGATGTTTGGCGTCCGACGCCAGCATGGTGGTGTCCGCCCACCCGGTCACGCCCTCTTTCGGCAATACGGTTCCAATCGGCTGCCCTTCGCTCTTGAGCGCATTCGCCTGATACGGCCAGGCGCTCGATGCCGCCACACCCTCATTTTTGAAATCGCTCATCTGAACGGAGGTGTCGTGCCAATAGCGATGAATCAGCGCGTGTTGGCTGCGTAGCAGCGTCAGCGCCGCCTGATACTGAGGCTCGGTCAGTTGATAAGGGTCGGAAATACCCAGCTCAGGCTGCGTGTGTTTCAGGTACAACGCGGCATCGGCAATATAGATAGGGCCATCGTAAGCCTGCACCCGTCCCTGATTCGCTTTACCGTCGGGCAGCGTCTGCGCAGTAAACACCACCGACCAGCTTTCTGGCGGCGATGGGAAAACCTTGGTGTTATACATCAGCAGGTTAGGCCCCCACTGATACGGGGTGCCATAGATTTTGCCGTCGACCGTGTACCACGGCGCATTGATCAACCGCGGGTCGAGGCTTTTCCAGTTGGGGATAGCGGCAGGCTCAATCGGCTGGACACGCTTGCCATAGATCAGTCGCAGCGAGGCGTCGCCGGAGGCCGTCACCAGATCGTATCCCCCTTTCGCCATCAGGCTGACCATTTCATCCGACGTCGCCGCGGTTTTGACATTGACCTCGCAGCGGGTTTCCTGTTCGAACTGCGTGACCCAATCATAGTTTTTATCGCTTTGCCCCCGTTCGATATAACCAGGCCAGGCAACAATATCGAGACGTCCTTCCCCTTGGGCGGATAATTCCGGCGCGCTCGCGTGGGCTATATTCAACGCACATAAAACGCTCAGACAAATAGCGGACAATGACGTCCCGGTGTAATATTTTTCCATACTGTTCCCCCGTCAAGATTGGCTTATTTGTGGCACAGCAACCCCACCCATTTTTTATTATCTGCGCCTGCGTTTTATAATAAGAAAATACTATCGCCAGAATGCGCCATTAAAATTGTCGTTTAAATTTGGCCATAATATGCCGAACCACGGTGTAACTTTGTAATGAATAACTCGAAAGATCATTGCCATATCCAGAACGCTTTAATCCTCCGTGCGGCATTTCGCTAACAAGCGAAAAATGGCTATTAATCCATGTCGTCCCGTATTGCAAACTGGCGGCTACCTGCATGGCGGTATCGATATTCTGCGTCCAGACCGATGACGCCAGCCCATACTCCGATTCGTTCGACCACAGCAGCGCTTCTTCGAGCGACGTAAACCGGGTGACGCTGACCACCGGGCCGAAGACCTCCCTCTGCACAATCTCGTCGCTTTGCAGGCAACCCGCTAACAGCGTCGGCGGGTAGTAAAAGCCAGGGCCATCCACCGCGTCTCTGCCCGTGATGCGTTCTATGTGCGGTTGACTCAGCGCGCGTTCGACGAAACTGGAAACCCGGTCGCGCTGGCGGGCGCTGATCAGCGGTCCCAAATGGTTGTCTTCATCTCGCGGCTGCGCCAGACGCAGACGGGACACCGCGGCTCCGAGCGCGTCAACCAGCTGCCTATAGATGCCCGCCTGTGCGTACACCCGACAGGCGGAGGTACAGTCCTGTCCCGCGTTATAATAACCCCAGGTGGCGATCGCATTGACGGCATCATCAATATCCGCGTCGTCACAGACGATAACCGGCGCTTTACCCCCCAGCTCCAGGTGAGTGCGCTTCACGTTGCTGACGGCGGCGTTCAAAATTCGCTGACCGGTCACAATATCACCGGTCACGGACACCATCCGAACTTTCTGATGATTGACCAGCGCGCTGCCGGCGCTTTCGCCGCTGCCGCTGATGATATTCAGCACCCCCGGCGGCAGTAACGTATTCAAAGTAGGCGCCAGCGCCAGTATGCTCAGCGGCGTGTGTTCGGAAGGCTTGAATACGACGGTGTTGCCCGCCGCCAGCGCCGGCGCGATTTTCCAGGCCGCCATCATCAGCGGATAATTCCACGGCGCGATGGAGGCCACGACGCCAACGGGATCCCGGCGAATCATGGACGTATGCCCGTCCAGATACTCTCCCGCCAACTGTCCCTGCTGGCAACGCACCGCGCCAGCAAAAAAGCGAAAGACATCGACGGCGGCGGGAAGATCATCGTTGAGCGCCTGATATAACGGTTTGCCGCAGTTAATGGCCTCCAGCTGCGCCAGCGACGCGGCCTGTTGCTCTATCGCTTCCGCAATTCGCAACAGCGCAATGGCGCGCTGCGCGGGTGTGGTCCTGGCCCATGCGGGGAACGCTCGCTGAGCCGCCTCCACCGCCTCATCGATCTGGGCGGCGGACGTTTCTCCCAGTCTGGCGACGATCTCCCCATTAGCGGGATTAACGATGTCCTGCATCGTTCCTTCGCCCTCAATCAACTGCCCATCAATCAGTTGCCTGCTGGAAAAGCGGGCAATAATTTCCTCATCCGACATCGCGTTTCCCTGTCTCTAATTCCGCGCCCCGGAAGGGAATTGCGCATAAAACCGACGCCATCGTAGCGTGAGATATGACGTTTGAAACACAATAAGGAAACTCGGCGGGCGCCAACCACTATTAATTATTGAATGCAGCATTCGAATAAATCGAATGCTGTTTGATTTTCATGCAGAAAGGATTACGAACTTTTGCGCAACCCGCTGTTTTCGCGGGCCACGCTGAGAAAGGGGGAAACCAGTTTCGGCCGTGTACTACCACGACGCCAGGCCATACCGATTTCTAATGGCTCGATAGGATCGGTCAATTTGCACGCTTCTATCATATTTCCTTCCAGCGACCAGGCGCGATAAGTCATGTCCGGAAGGATGGAAAGCCCCATCCCGGCCGCGACGAGGCTTCGCACGGCTTCAGTCGAAGTGGTCTTCATGGCGATTTCCGGTTTCAGACTGGCTTTACGCCATATCCGCCGGGCGTGGATATCCATTTCATCCACATTGAGTTGAATCAGCGGCTCCGTCACTACATCGGCCAGGCTGATACTCTCGCGCTCTAACAGTGGATGCAGCGGCGGCAGCCACAGGCGGTACGGCGAATGACAAAGCACTTCGGTCTGCAAAGCATCGCGATCTTCGAGATTGGAGAGGATGAGCACGCCGATGTCGATCTCGCCGCTCACCAGCAGATGTTCGATGTAGCGGCGCTCATCCTCCACCACCTGCACCACCACATTGGGATAGGCGTCTTTGAAATGCTTGAGCAGGTCGACCAGAAAATAGCCCGCCACCAGGCTTGTCACGCCCACGGTCAGGGAGCCGGTGACGCTTTCAGTACCGGTTCTCAGGCTACGGGTGGCGTTTTCCACCGTCGCCAGAATCAGGTAGGACTGACGTAAAAACTGATGCCCCTGATGCGTCAGCGTCATGCCCTTGGCATGACGTTCGAACAACCGCACCCCGGTTTCTGTTTCCAATTGCTGAATGGCCAGCGTGAGGGACGACTGTGAAACAAAGGCCGTTTGGGCGGCGGCCGAAATGGAGCCGGTCTCGGCAACCGCGATAAAGTGCCGAATTTGACGTAGCGTTAACATACTCGCCAAGCGCCTCTTTATAATGAGTCAATGGTCAATAGATATCACGCCATTCGTTTTATCGAAAGCACCGTCATTTTATGAACGCGCCACGTTTCCCTCTTTCGTCATCGAGCCTTGATTCGACGCGCTGCGTACCACCGCCACGAAATACAGCCGCCGTTAATACTCTGTCCTCGTAGCGGATAAAAACGCACCACCGAATACGAGAACGCCTTAGTCCGCGACGATCGACACGTTGATTGTCCTCGCAACGGCGTTTAGCGCCATAAATCACTGGCCTGCGATTTATATCTTTTTGACGTAATGCATTGCCAGATTCGTGCTTTTGATTCGCGAGCCGGCGTTGTTATAAGTGGGCTATCTCTATCACCGCCAGCGAGACTCTGCACATGATGGCTATCCAGGCACCGCAAACCTACCTCAACCGTGACGGGTTGATCAGCGAATTGGGCGACTTTATCGAGCCGCTAGCCTCACGCATTCTCATCATCACCGGCACTCAAGCCTGGCAGGCGACGTCTCAGGCTATAGAGTCCAGCCTGCGCCAACACAACATCCTGTACGAAGTGGCCTTCCAGCAAGGTCCGTGTACTCATCAGGCTATCGACCAACTGGCGACGGCGGCCAGAACGTGGAACGCCGAGCTGATTCTGGGCGTCGGCGGCGGCCGGGCGCTGGACTGCGCGAAGGCCGTCGGCGACCTCCTCGGTCAACTGCCGGTGGTCGCCGTCCCGACCATTGCCGCCACCTGTGCCGCCTGGTCGCCGATCAGCGTGATCTATGACGGCAGAGGCGCGCATGTCGCCCCCTTGCCGTTGAAACGACTGCCGGTGTGGGTCCTGGTGGACAGTGAGGTGATAGCACGCAGTCCCGCACGCTATCTCAAAGCCGGCATCGTGGATGCGCTCGCGAAGTGGTACGAGTTCCAACCTTATTTGCAGGCGGATACCACATCGCTGGCGCTGATGTTGAAGGCGCAGGCCGCGGGTCTGGCGCTGGAAACCTTTAACCGTCACGGCGACCAGGCGCTGAAGGATATTGAAGCGCAGCGCGTCACGAGCGCGCTGCGGCAGGTCATCGACGCCAATATTGCGCTGGCGGGACTAGCGAATAGCATGAAGGACGATGTGGCCCGCGTCGGCGTCGCACACGCCATTCATAACAGCATGACCCGCCTGCCCGAGCTGCATCACTGGCTGCACGGCGAGAAAGTGGGTTTCGGGCTGGTGGTTCAGGCGCTGCTCAATACCGAGCGGGAAGAGGAGAGGCAGCCGCTGCTGGCACTGCTGTCCCGCTTCGGCAGTCCGTTGACGTTAACCCAGTTGGGGCTGGCGGAAAAACCGGAGCAAGTACAAAGTATTGCGCGCCATGTGCGCATTCGTTCCGCCACGCTCCTGCCTTTCGCCGTGGATAGCGATGCGATACTGAAAGCGCTGTGGAAGACCGAGCACCTGACGGCCGTCACCGCTTAACGTAAATCGCCCCCTGCTTCTGGACCTCGGCGGTGGCGGCAGAGCGCCACTCCGCCACCGCCCTATGACGACAGACACCGAAACCAACCGAAGACGTGTGCGTCAAAATCCCGTAAACAACGTCAAACTTGCTAAGGCGTCGGCCTTTGCCCACGACTCCGCTGCCCGCATTGTTAAGCCCGTCAGGTCCCACCAACGCCCTCTCACCCTTATCGACGGAGATTGTCTGCGCGCTGGCCGCATCATTGACCGTTCCAAATCGCCCTGCGTCGGGCGTTTCGTCAGGCGCACACGCTGTAAACGATGTTCATCACTGAGCGATTGAAACGATTTATCCTTCCGCTGACACTGGATACCTCATGTTTTCGCTCTGTATCTCCGCTATATTATCTGTGGTTCCGGACCCGACAACGTGTAAAACTTCGATGCAGAATCAAGTTCTATCCACTATGTAACCGTTATCACCCGTGGCGGCGAGGAGAGGATACAACCTGGTTTTTATCTGGAACCCATCGTTCAATTATGCAGGAGGCGTAATACATGCAGAGGAAAAAGAAGATAGGGTACACGATAGCTGCCGTCATCGTGTTGCTGGCGCTGATCGGGGTCCTCCTGTTCAGAGACAGCAGCGATGCGTTATGGAAAACGGTTACCGAGCAGTGCGTTCCCAATCAGCAGCAGGGCCGTCCCGCGCCTTGTCTTGCGGTCAATAGCCATACTCAATCCGCGCTACTAAAAGACAAAAATGGTCCTCACCACGACCTACTGATCCCGACGGAGAAAATCTCCGGGATCGAAAGCCCGGCGTTGCAAGCGCATAGCACTCCCCCCTTTTTCGCTGCCGCCTGGGAGGCCCGTAAGCATCTTTCCACCGAAGCGGGCAAATCGCTGCCGGATGATATTCTCGTGCTGGCCGTCAACTCACGCTATGCGCGCACGCAGGAACAGCTACACATCCATATTTCCTGCCTGCGGCCCGAAGCCTACCAGACGCTGCGCGAGCAGGGTAATACCCTGTCGACCGACTGGCAGCCACTGGGCGAAGAACTGCGTGGACATCGCTATCTGGCGAAGAAGCTGACCACGCAGGATTTGACGCGAGACGATCCGTTCAAAGAGCTTTACGCCTATGTACAGCGTCAGGGAGATAGCCTAGACAACTACGGACTGGCGCTGACCGTCACGCCCGATGGAGAGAAACTGCTGCTGGCTAACCGGGGCGCACGCTTCGCCTTTAACCGCGGCTCGACCTCTGAGCTGATCGACACCCAGTGCTCGCTGGCACATTAATCGATGACGGGATCCGTTACCGGGTCCCGTATTTTTTTCAGGCCATCGCCTGCGACATGAGCGCGAACGCCCGAGGCCCCTTGGCATCGTTCTTCCACGGTTCGCCGCGCACCATCACCACCGGCGTATCCACCTGCGTCAGTCCGTAGCAAGATAACTCTCCGCCCAGCCCCTGAGCCGCATCCGTATCGATACGCACAAAATCGCGCACTCTGTCCTGCATGAGCTGTGCGACGATCCGCAGCGCATCCGGCAAGCGCCTGGCGATGACCGGACCGACTGTCCAGCCGCGTCCGAAACGACGGCTGGCGCCCCACCCGACAATGCGATCGTCCTCTTCCAAAATCCAGAGTTCGGCATGATGGAACAGATAGGATACAAGCGTCGACCGCATCAGACCGTTGGCCTGCCTATCCTGTTCAATTAATACGGGGAGATCCTCCTCGCGGGCGAGGCGAAGACGCTGTCCGGCCGAGCTATGCACGCGCGGGGCCGCCTGTAGACAAGGCGTCTGAAACTGCTGGGTTTTACCGATCGCCCTAAAGCCCAACGACTGATACAGGGGGAGTCCGGCGACAGTGGCATGCAGCCTGAGCTGTCGGTCGCCCAGTGCTGCCATTTTCTGTTCCAGCAGGAGTCGGCCAATGCCCCGCCCCTGAAATTTATCCTCGACCACAATCAAACCGAGGGTGGCCCATTCCGCGCCCCAACGCCAGCTCAGCGCCGTGCCTACCACCTGCCCGTCACACTCGGCGACCATCCCCTCGCCGAGCCGCAACGCTTCCTGCCAGTCCTCCACCCGATGCGGCCAGTGAAGCTGCTGGGTAAGCCGATAACCGGCCGAAGCGTCGGCTTGCATCATCGGCCGCAACATAATGTCCATTCCCCTTATCCTCTCATTAGGCTGACGTTGCGTTGGTGTCGTTTCTCGGACAACGCTCCAAGTCAAAACCGATTAGAGAACGCTGCCCCAGGCATCCGCCCGTCGATGAATCACTTTGCGAACCTATCCGAAGCCTCGTCCAAACGCAATGCCGCGATGTCCGCGGTCAGCGCGTTGATAGATACCGCTCGCGCCTTGCCAAGAATAGCTGAACTGGCATAAGGCGATTTTTGCATCGCCCCTCCGAGAAGGCCGAGCTCTGCGACCGCGTTTATGTCTCAACAATAGGGAATGTCATGGCCGAAAACGGCATACTTACCGGATAAACGTAATTTGCACGGTGAATGTTGAGGTGCGCTGCATACCCGCCATCAGCTCAACAAAAACTAAGCAATAATTTGCTTATTATCATCGTTCACAACTGATTTATCTTTATGGCCTTATTTTATCTCACCGGACATAACTTTCCCTCTCTAATAAAAAAGGATATTATTATGAGAATTGAATCGCCGAAAAATTAAGTCTCTAATAACATAACCACTAATCAAAACCGGATTATATCTAAGCCTAATGCTACAAGGAGTGTAATATTATGGTCCAACGAACGGTAGCATCCACCCATTATTTTGAGATGATATACAAAACCTTGAAAATAATCCCAATCGGTGATCTTTTTCTCGCGCAGGGAACTCCATTGCGGCAGAGGAAACCCGATAAAGGCCGAAGATATCAGACGCGTTCAGCAAGGCCGAAAAGCAAAGAATCAGTTTACTGTCAAAAGCAGCCTACCAAACACCCTTACCTCATCGCCAATACTTTCGAACGCGTTTTCTCTGTAAACGATTCCACAATTTACTTCTCGTTTATTTTATTACCATTAATAGTGTTTTATTCTCTTTACCCTCAGGCTCTGCTTAGGCATTATTTTCGGGCAAAAGTCACCACCGGTTCCCCCCCTTTATTTTCACTTTAACGATGTGAGTTCTATGAAAATCAATTATTTTATACACGATACGATTAAGCCTTATTTCACACTATCGCCTCACCCTCTTTGTCGAGCGATGATTAAACCGCGTACAAAATTCAAGACAAAGAAGATATGGACTCGTCACGAAGATGCGATGCGCCGGGAGGAAAAGACGGGTCACCGTGGGCCGCTGATTATGCGGTCACGGCGCTGGAAATATTTCGCCAACGGGGAATTCTATTTGCTGTACAGTCGACGTCAGCAGCAGGCCGCCAACGGGGTGACTCCACAGGGTGAGAGGGGGATCACGGATGCACTCAAAAAGTGGACTCAAAGCCACCTCAACCTGCTGCCGAGCACGCTGGCTCTCAGACCAGTCGAGGGATCCCATGACTGACGTTAACTGGACCCTGTTTCTCATCGCCTCATTTACCTTTTGCGCCATTCCCGGAAAAGATGTGCGGTGCATTACCGGTAACTTTGATCGGTTTGGCAAGAAAGCCGCGCTGAGCGGAATCGTCGGTCTGGCGCTGGGGTACTCTTGCTATGTCATTTTATCCTGGCTGATCGTCAGCTTCACGCTGGCGGCTTCCCCCGTCGTGCTGACCGTCCTCAAGCTGTTGGGCGCCTTGTTTCTAATCTGGGAAGGTAGTCGCATTTACCGCATGCCCCCGGCGTCGCGTTATTTGTCTAAATATACGAAGATGACGACGGCACATCCGTCATCCTTTTTTCTACAGGGGACAACCCGCAGCCTCCAGAACCTCCAGGCGGGCCTCTTTTCTCTCTCCTTCTTTTCCCAGTTCATGACCCCGAACAGCTCTGGCGATATGTTTATTCTAATGGGAACGCTGTTTTGCCTGGGGACTTCCGCTTTCAATCTGGCGTATTGCTACTTGTCTCCCTGGCTTAAGAGGTTGTCCGTCAACGACATCGACTTTTTCCTTTCCAAGGTCCCGGCAATGCTGATGTTGGCTATCGGCAGTTGGATGACATGTGAAATTGCCTGGGAGGTCATGCCGGAGTAGCGAGAAGAGGACAAACGCCTCGCGATGCGCCAGCCGGTTGACTGTCGGGCGCATCGCGCGGCGCTCGTTAAATAGAAGATCGACCGTTCCATCAGGGAGAACGCGCCCGGTATCAGGCGCGTTCTTTCTGTTGTTTTAGGCCTCAGACTCGCCGGAATACGCAATCCCCTGACGCAGACGCCATGAACTCAAGGCAAAGGCCAGCAGTGTGATCACAACGGCATACAGCATGTTGTCGCCGATAACACAGGCGACGCCAAGACAAAACAGGCTCGCCAACAACGCCATGACTCGTTGATGTCCGCGCAGCAGGCGACACGCCGACAGAGAAGCCGCCAGATAGATCATCACAAAGACACCGTTGGCGCAGGCAATCAGGCTATCCAGACCAATAGACCATCCGTACTTGAGGGCAACCGTGATGGCGACGGGCAGTATCGCGAACAATGTCGCCACGACCGGCGCATGGAAACGGTTACGGTATGCCAGACAACGGCTTAGCGCGCCCTTTCCCTTCATCGAAACAATCAATCGGGTGAAACTGATGATATAGAGATTGACTGCGGCAAGGCAGGTCAAAAACCCCATCAGCCCCGTCACTATCGCTCCCGTTCGCCCAAATGCCTGCCCGATCAGCCGGGGCAACGAGGAGATATTGTCGACTTCGTTGCCAAAGGCGGAAAACCGCAGCACGGTGTAGCTCAGCAAACAGTACAGGCTGAGCGCAATCGTCAAAGAGATAACCATCGTGCGGGGAAAATCTCTTTCGGGAGAAGCAAATTCCGGAGCGAGATGAGCGACGGCTTCAATCCCCACAAAGCACCAGAAAATAATGCCCATCGCCTTGAAGAACGGTAATAGACTCTCACCCCCCGTCGGTATGATCTTAGGCGCGGCGCTCGGTACCGCTATGAATCCCACCACGATGACGCTGATGAGCACCAGCGCCGTCAGCACGGTAATCCCGAATTGCACATTGCCCGACAGCGTCACGTTGAAGGTATTGACGATGAGAATCAGCGACAGCATGAGCAGCGCGAAATAACCGCAGTAAACCGGAGGAAGGCCCAGGCAGTACACCAGATAATTAGCGCCGGTGATCACCACCACCGGCGGCCCGATGGGGATGACAGACAGGTACAGCCAGGAGATGCTTTGCCGCAGGCGGTGTCCGTAGGCCAGTTCAACAAAATGCGCGGTACCGGCACTGTGAGGGAATTGACGCCCCAATAGCGCAAAGGTGAATACTACAGGCAGCACCAGCAATGTCATACCTAGCCATGCCAACCACGCCCACGCTCCGACCAGTCCGGCCACCATCGCCGGAACGATGAATACGCCTGAACCCAATAACGTAGAAACCAGAAAACCGACACCCTGATGTAGGCTTAACTTACCGCACTGCTCAGACACGACATCTCTCCCTTTATCGAATCCCTGTCATCCAAATGACGACAATGACACAAGCCGTGAACACGTAACGCTTTATCATCGGGACGGTCGGCATTCCATATTTCGATCAACGAACGCTCACGAATATTGCCGTATGAAGGCTGGCTCATATTGAAACAGTCGTAAACATCTCCGACAGAATTCACATTCAGATTCGTGCCGATGCGATGGCAATCTCCAGCCAATTCACCGACGATGATCCCGCGATCATTTTCACGCTTGATAATTTTAATCGGCCATTCGAAGCCCATATCCCGATCATACTGCCGGATACGACCCACCTCTTCAACCAAACGCGTATAGGGCACCAGAAAATCTTCATAACGATGTTGTTTAGCACTGCCTTCATACAGCACGGTATCAACCAGCGGAAAAATAGTATGGCTGCGGCAGTAATTCCAAATATCGTAAATTTCATCGATATTCTCAGGCAAAACTGACGTTTCAATCGCCAGTCGAGTATTCCCTTTTTCCAGTCGGTTAAAACCAGCGTCCATAAGATTTTTCAGCCCACGGCGCATTTTAGAAGCAGCATTATGAATATCACCGACAATTTTATTCTGAACATCGTCTTTGAAACTATTGATTTTTCCTATAATGGAAACATCGCGAGCATAAAGTTTCCGTGCGGTATCACTATTAATCGCCGTCATATTAGAGAAAACGATACAGTGTAAACCCTTATCGCCAATATAGTCGATCACCTCCCAGAAGTTACGCGCTAGCAGCGGCTCCCCAGCGCCCGCAACCAGCACCGTTTTAATGCCTAACGCAAGTCCATCGTCCACCATTTTTTTTATTTCTTCTGTAGACAGTTCATTGTCGAACTTTTGGGTCTGGGTATAGCAGAAGGGACATTTAAAGTTACAAATGTTTTCCAACATAATGGTGAGCGTTAGCAACTGACGATCTCTTAGTGCGAAATAAACGTCCTGTTTAGTAAAGGCATTTCCGTGAAGTGAATACATTGCTTCTTTATCCTTAATTAGAAATAGTAAAATGCCTAGATAAACTATATCTATATCCTTAATTTAAAATTGATCAAGGTCAATTTTAAAAAATTGTCAGTTTTAATCATTACCGAAAATATATAAACAAAAAAAACAATTTTCAGTTATAAATGAAATTAAGTTATAGCCAGCGAAGAAAAACCATAAGATGAAATCTTAATGCGAATCAATTAAATAATTAATAACAACCAAAATCTATCACCGCATTTCAATAAAAAAACAATTTAGCGTTTTATTTTTAATGTTATGAACTTATTCTATCGCCCTATTACCCTCTTTTTCGCAGACGAAAATCCACTTCAATAATAAGCCATGAAACCGTTGTTCCATCGTGGTGCCTAAATAGCGTGGCGTGCTGAGAAAGAGTGCAACGACTTCACCATGAACTGCGCCTGTTCATCCCGCTTCGCACGCGGCAGAGTGTCTTTTCCCTCGCGGCATAGGCGATAACAGCGGGAACGTGTATCATCCCGGCCGGATTATTCCGTTTAACACACTGGCGATGGCACATTATTTGCTGCCGTTAGCGCATAGCAATCATAAATTCTTGGATGAAACGGGATAATGTTATGGCGAAAGAGAGCGCAGATAACCAAAGAAAACTGGGGTTATGGCAGGTAGTGATTATGGGCGTCGCATACATGACGCCCATGACCGTTTTCGACACCTTCGGGATTGTCTCTGGCCTCACCGAGGGCCGAGTTCCGCTCGCTTATTTGCTGGCGCTGGTGGCCGTTCTGCTCACGGCGCTCAGCTATGGCCGCATGGTGAAGGCCTTTCCGGAAGCAGGCTCGGCCTACACCTATACCCGTAAGACCTGCGGCAATCAGGCCGGATTTATGGTCGGCTGGGCCTCACTGCTGGACTACATGCTGCTGCCGATGATCAACGCGCTGCTCGCGGGAATTTACCTGAGATCGCTATTTCCTCAGCTACCGCCGTGGATTTGGATTGTCGCCTTTACGTTGCTGGTCACCTGGATTAACAGCCGCAATATCAAATTACTGGCCAACCTGAACTTTCTCTTTGTCGGGGCGCCCGTATTGCTGATGGGCGTGTTTATCTATCTGGTGATACAGGGCGTCAGCCATCAGGGCGGTCCCGATGCCGTCTGGACGCTGCGTCCCCTGTTGAACGGCGACACCAGCGTGATCCCGCTCATCGGCGGCGCGGCGGTGCTGTGCTTCTCTTTTTTGGGATTCGATGCCGTGACGACCTTGTCCAATGAGACACGCTCGCCGAAGCGCACCATCCCTCGCGCCGTCTTCCTGACCGCTCTGATCGGGGGCGCCATCTTCTTCACCGCATCCTGGTTTATTCAGCTGTATTATCCGACCAACGCCCAGTTCAAAAATCCCTCAGAGGCGATGCCGGAAATCGTTCTTTACGTGGGCGGTACGTTATTTCAGTCGCTGTTTCTGGTTGCGATACTTATCAATACTTTCGCCTCCGCGCTGGCTTCTCACGCCAGCGCCGCGCGCCTGCTACACATCATGGGGCGCGACGGCATTTTCCCCGGTTCGTTGTTCAGCTATGTCCACCCGCGTCTTGGCAGCCCGCTGTTCTGCGTGCTGTTTATTGGCGGACTGTCGATGAGCGCCATGTTCTTCGGGCTGGATACCGCCGTGTCTTTGATTAGTTTCGGCGCGCTGGTGGCGTTCACCGCGGTCAACGCATCGGTCATCGCTCTTCACGTCATTCGAGACAAACGGCTATCTTCGGCCAAAGAGTGGTTATTCAACCTGGTCCTTCCGCTGCTGGGCATCGGCACCATTGGCGTGATGTGGGCGCATCTGGACAAGGATTCGATGATTCTGGGTCTGGTCTGGTCGGCGATTGGGCTAGGCTGGATTATCTGGTTCCGAATCACCAAGCGCGAACTGGTGTTCTCCTCCTGACCTGTCGCGGTTCCCGAACCGCGCAGGGCCGCCCGACTCTTTTTTAGCCGCGACGCCGCATCATATCGTCCCGACGTTCGGCGTCGGCGCGCGACTTCTCACTCACCGCCCGAAGCCAGTGAGCCGCGCGCTCCGCGCTCAAAATAAACACGCCGTCATCATCTGCCAGAGCCATATCGCCGGGACGAACCGTCACCCCGCTGACGACGATGGGATGGTTGACCACGCCGCCGGTTCCCTGTGCCCACGTGGTGATAGCGCTGATACCACGGCAAAACACCGGCCATCCCAACGCCCGCAACGCCCGCGTATCCGTTACCGCCCCTGACACGATCACGCCCGCCACGCCTTTGACCTGCGCCGCCAACGTTCGCAGTTCGCCCCAGCAGGCACGCTCGGCGTCTTCCATCGCGTCGATGACCAGCACATCGCCCGGCTGACTCAGCAACAGCGCCTCGCGCAGCGCGCCGCCGTCCGGCATCCGCAGTCTGACGGTCACCACGTTGCCCGCCAGACTAACGCCCGGAAACAACGGGCGCACGCCACGCAGATAGCCCTCATCCGTCAGATGGCCCAGCGTGGAGGTCTCTATTTGCCGCCACTGGGCCAGTAGATCGTCGCTCACCTTCTGCTGACGCGGCAGTATGTCATAAGTCATCGGCTCGCCTTCTCTGACACGGGTCGCTCGCGGCCAAAAGGAATACACAGCGGCGTCTGGAAAAAGGGATCGGGGATAATACGGCAGTCCAGATTGAACACCGTTTTCACCATTGTCTCCGTTAGAATGTCGGCGGGTCGTCCCTGCGCAAACGCCGTGCGGTTATGCACCGCCACCATGTGATCGGCGTAGCGACAGGCCAGATTCAGGTCGTGCAGCACCATCACAATCGTTTTACCGGCCTGACGGTTCAGATCGCGCAGCAGATCCAGCACCTCAATCTGATGCGCCAGATCGAGATAGGTCGTCGGCTCATCCAGCAACAGCACCTCCGTATCCTGCGCCAGCGTCATCGCAATCCACACCCGCTGCCGCTGGCCGCCGGACAGCGCGTCCACCGGCCGTTCGGCCAGATCCGTGATCCCGGTCTGCTGCAACGCCTGAATGACGCGCGCCTCATCCTCTTGCGACCACTGCTGAAACCAGTTCTGGTAGGGATAGCGCCCCAAACTCACCAGTTGCCGGACGGTGATCCCCTCCGGCGCATCCGGTCGCTGCGGCAGGATCGCCAGTTGCCTGGCCACCGCCAGCGTGGACTGGCGATGGATGTCCTCGCCGTTGAGCAGCACGGCACCGGCCTGTGGCGCCAGCAGCCGGGCGAACGACTTCAATAGCGTACTTTTTCCGCAGCCGTTGCTGCCGATGAGCACCGATATTTTGCCGCGCGGCAGCCGGATATTGAGCCGGTCGATGATGATCTGCGGCGGATAGCCGAGCGTCAGATCGCGGCTGGTGATAGCGGTCATGCTTCGTTACCTCAATGGCGTTGTTTCAACAACAGATACAGGAAAAACGGCGTGCCTAACGCCGAAACAAAAATGCCCGCCGGTAAGTCCAGCGGCAGGAACAGCGTACGCCCGCACAGGTCCGCCAACAGCACCAGACCCGCGCCGCAAATGGCCGTCATCGCGGCCTGTCCGGCGAAGGCGGGACCCACCAGCCGCTTGGCGATGTGAGGTGCGATGAGTCCAACGAACGCCATCGCCCCGCCCCAGGCGATCGCCGCTCCGGCCAGCGCCACGCTGACGGCCAGCAGCCCGAGCCGGCTCCACTGCACACGGACGCCAATCCCCTGCGCCAAATCGTCGTCGAGCTGCTGCGCCGTCACATGCCGCGCAACGCCCATCCACAGCGGAACGATCGCCAACAGCCAACCGGCGAGCGTGCGGGTTTCCTGCCAGTTGGCGGCGTAGACGCTACCGGTCAACCAGACATAAGCCGATAGCGTGGTCGTCAACGGACTGAAAACCAACAGGAAGGTCGTAACGGCCGTCAGCAGCGCCGAAATCCCCACGCCGGTGAGCACCAGTCGTTGCGGCGAGACGCCCGCCCGCCAGGCCAGCAGATAGACCGCCAGCGCGGCGACGGCGGCGCCCAACATGGCGGCGAACGGCAAATAGCCCGCCCCCAACGCCATCGTTGGGAAAGAGAGAGAGCAGACCATGGCGGCGCTGGCCCCGCTGGTGATGCCCAGAATATCGGGCGAGGCCAGCGGGTTGCGGATCATCGCCTGCAATAACAGGCCGGAAAGCGCCAGCGCCCCGCCCACCAGCATCGCCAGCAGGCTGCGCGGCAGTCTCAGTTCCGTCACGATAAAAGCGATCCCCGCCTGTCGCCCATCCGCCAACGACTGTAATGCCGTCCAGGGCGACAGCGGGATCTTACCCAGACACAGCGACAGCAGCAGCAGTCCCAGCAACACCCCACTGGCGATCAGCAGACGAATCACCGTTGAAAGATTGATCTGTCGGGAAAAGCCTCGACTACGCAGGCACACGATCTTATCCATGTCGACCTCCGCGACGCAGCAGAGACAGGAAGCAAGGCGCGCCAAGCAGCGCGGTCATTACGCCGACCGGCACCTCTTGCGGCAGGATGACGATACGGGCCAGAATATCCGCCAGCAGCAGCAGCGCGGCCCCTAACAGCGCACATCCCGGCAGCCGCCAGCGCTGGTCCATCGGAAATAGGCGCTTGGCGATATGCGGGACGACCAGTCCAATAAAGCCAATATTGCCCGCCATCGCCACCGCGCTGCCCGCCAGCACCACCACCAGTACGCACATCATCAGCCGAATCCGACCGGTACGCTGCCCTAATCCACGGGCGATCGCCTCGCCCGCGCCCAGGACGTTCACCTGCCCCGCCAGCAGCAGTGAGGCCGCCAGCGCAATCAGACAGCCCGCCAGCAGCGGGCGAATCATCGTCAGATCCCGATCCGCCACCGACCCGGCTAACCAAAACAGAATGGTATCCAGTCCCTCCTGACTGACCACCAAAATGGCCTGACTGAAGGCCGCGAACATGGCCGAAATCGCCGCCCCCGCCAGCACCATGCGCAACGGATTGAGGCGTCCCTGCCCCAGCGTACCGGTTAACCACACCAGCCCTCCCGCCAACGCGGCTCCCGCAAAGGCCGCCCCCTGCCCAAACTGCGGCGACACCGACGGCAGCAGCGCCGCGCAGACAATCAGAAAAAACATCGCCCCGGCATTGACGCCGAACAGTCCCGGCGACGCCAGCGGATTTCGAGTCAAGGCCTGCATCAGCGCCCCCGCGACGGCCAGACTGCCGCCGACCACCGCGGCAACCACCGTCCGCGTCAGTCGCGTCGAGGTCACAATGCTGTGACTCACATTCATGGCGTCGGAATGAAACAGTGCTGCCGCTACCTGCGCAGGCGGGATAAACACCGGCCCCACGGTCAAACTCACCAGGGCCAGTAGAAAGACCAGCAGAACACAGCCCGCCAGTGCGATAACACGATAACGCTCCCGAGCGTGGCCCCGCCTCATGATGCGCCGCCTTGCGTGACCCGTTCAACATCCGTCAGTATGCGTTGCGCGCCGAGAATACCGCCGGACAAACTCCAGGTGACGCCATCCACCCGCCACACTTGCCCCCGCTGCGGAGCGCGCATCTGCCGCCATAGCGGGTGTGCGATAACCCGTTGGTAATGTCGCATGGCGGAAGCGCGTTCCGTGCGCAGAAACACAAAGAAGATATCGGCGTCCACGACCGGGAGACTTTCCAGATTGGTCAGTTTGAGCGAGACGCCCGGCTGCGCGCGGCTGGCTTCGCTCCAGCCAAACCCCAGCTCGGTGAGCACCGATCCCGGGAAGCTGGCGGGCAGATAACTGCGGATGTGATCTTCGCGAATATCCAGCACCGCGACGGTCGGCGGCCACCGACGGCCAAACTGTGGTTGCAGTCGTCCTCGCAACTGCGCCACCCGACGTTGCCAGTCCGCCAGCAATGCCTGTGCGGCCGCCTGCCGTTGCAGCGCCTGCCCCATCGCCAGTACGGTTTGCCTGAACTGATAGATCTCATCCAGCATCGTCACCGGCGCGATACGCGACAGCAGCCCGGAGATCCGCTGGTGCCGAAATCGGGATGCGACAATCGCCTGCGGGCGCAGCATCACGATGTCTTCCAGGCTAGGCTGCGTCTCCAGACCGACGATTGGCACCCCCGACAACGCCGGACGCAAATAGCGGTAGGTCGGCTTCTCACTCCAGGACTCCACCACGCCGACGGGCGTAATGCCCAGCGCCACGGCGGTGTCCGTCGCCCCCTGAAACAGAGTGACTACCCGAGGTTCAGCCGTGTCGGCCCACGCCAGACGCGGCCGGTTCAGCCCCAGCGGCAGCAAACCCAACGACAGCCGCAGTACGCTGCGGCGAGAAAGATGTCGGCGATGCACGTTAGCGGAGACCTCTTTCTAGCTGAATAAACGGGTTCACCACCTCGCCTTTGCCAAACGGCATGCTGCCCGGTCCGCCGGCGCGGGCGAGGGTCGGGGTGATCAGCAGTTTCTGCGGCCAGGTTTCGCGCTCGAACAGCGAATCGTGCAGCATCTCCCGCATATCCGCTTCCACGATCACCTCCGCGATAGCCTGCTCGATTTCGGCGCGCAAGGTGCGCCATAACGTGGCGGGAGCGATGGCGTAGACGGCGGCCAACGTGTCGATGATGGCGCGCAGGTTGACCTGTATTCCCAGCGTTTGCAGCCAGAACAGCAGGTCCGGCAATCGTTGGTGATAAAGCGTGTTGGCGGTGTTGCCGGGCTTGAGACGGTAGACCGGGTCCTGCATGCCATGCTTATTTAGCGTCGGGACGTGGATACGCAACGAGTCATGGTCGCGCAACAGCAGGCCGTGCGCCCGCCCCGCCTTCCAGACCAGCACCGCGTTTTGGCCGTGAATCTCCCCCAGCATCCCCAGCCGAAACAGGCGGAAATTCAGCGTGAAGAAGCAGCGGCACAACTCGGCGAACAGCATCAATACGTTTTCTTCGGCGACGGGCAGCGCGCGGTATGCCAACCAGTCGTCGAAGAAGTGGCGACGGCTGTCGGGCAATAACGTGCCCAACGCCGCCATCGGCAGCAGTCGGCACTCCGCATCCTGCAACAGCTGAGGCGGATAGCGACGCACCATCGCGGACAGGTGGCGCGGCGCCTCGTCGAACAGCGTCGCCTGCGGCGGCATGAATGCCCACCAGCGTCGTTCATCGCAGAGGAACAACCGCGCTTTTAGCTCCTCATCACGCGCCAGCGCCTCATGCAACAGCGCCTCGCTCAAATTGCCATTGATCATTTTGACGGCGGGTAGATAGCGCGACGCGCCCAGCGAATAGATCGCCATCGGCAGCTTCAGGTAATCCGCGCTGGCGAAACCGGGCGTCATGGAGCGCAACGACGAGGTCGGCAATGCTCCGTCGGATCGAAACGCCAGCCGACGGCAGCGCCCATCGTGCAACGCATCGCCCAAGAGCTGATCCAACACGTGCGCGTCCTGCCAGGGGTGTACCGGCAGCGCCACGTGACTTTCGTCCAGTCCGCGATCCACCAATTCGTGGGCCAGCCGGAGGCGATCGTCCGCCGTCAACAGATAGTCCGCCGGGGTTTGTCGCGGGAGATCTTCAATCCCTTCGCCGCACAGCAGGCAGTCGCGGGCGACGGCCACCCAACACAACGTCACTGGCCGGGCGAACTCCGCCACATAGTGCTGATAGTCCTGTGAATTCAGCCCCTGCTTCGCCTTGGCGGTCGGGTGATACGGCCGGTCGCGCAGCGAGGCCCACTGCTCCATGATATGAAAGAAGTCCGCATTATCGCGCGTCAGCAATTCATCGGTCTTGATACGGTGTGACTGCGACAGCGCCGTTTGCTGCACGCTGGTTTCCAGCGCTTCAAGAAACAGCCGCTGTCCCTGCGCGTTGTGCTCCGATGCGCCCTGAGCGGCGAAGACCCAGCGCATGAAGTCTTCCGGCGACAGCGCCTGCCACTCCGCCGTTTCAGGATCACCGACATAGACCGCCGATAGCGGCGCTTTCTCCCATGCCTGCGTGATGCCCGGCCTGAGCGCCACCAGCAGCGTCATCGCCTCCGGCGGTTGGCCGCGCCACAGCCACAGGCGCGCCTGCTCTGACGAAGACAGGCAGGCGCTCAATGGACTGGGGTGACCGTATTGCTGTCGCCAGGCGGTTTCCGACAATAGCGTGAGCGCCTCCGCGCCGAAAAACTGCTCCGCCAGCAGGCAGTCGATCAGATCCTGCATGACGATCTGCTCGGCGCGCAGACGGTGAAAGGACAGTGATGTTTCCATTCCTTAGACTCCTTTATCCGAAGACATTGTGGCGGCCAGTCTGGCCTGTAGAGCGCGGAAGGCGATGCCACGTTCATCCCCCAGAACAAATGTGCCGACGCCGCGCGCGCGCCAGCGTTCGAGGTCGCCCGGCTGGCGTGGAATAGCGCAATAGGGCACGCCCTGTTGTTGCGCCGCCCGCCATACCGTCGTCAGCGCGTCCTGTACCGCCGATTCGTCGATGCGCCACGGCATCCCGAGCGACTGAGAAAGATCCGCCGCGCCCTCCAGAATCATGTCCAGCCCCTCGACGGCGGCGATAGCCGCCGCCTGCGCCACGCCCGGCCCGCTTTCAATCATCGCGACCAGCAGGATCTCATGGTTGGCCCGGCGAACGTACTCCGCCAGACTCGTCTTGCCGAACGCGCCGGGACGGCCTGCGTTCAAACTCCGAACGCCTCTGGGGTGATAGAAGCAGGCGGCCACGGCCTCCCGCACCTGCCTCGCCTGCTCCACCATCGGCAGCACGATCCCCTGCGCGCCGCCATCCAGCAGGCGCAGAATGGTTTTCGGGTTGCCGTCGGCGACCCGTACCAGCGGCGTCAGGTCATAAGATTCCGCGGTGCGGATCATGTTCTCCACCGTTTGCGGGTTTATCAGCACATGTTCGGTGTCGATAATCACAAAGTTGAAGCCTGCCTCCGCGATCAGCTCTATCGACGCGGGCGAGGGAATAGAGGCAAACAGCCCGTAGGCTGGCGTTCCCGCCGCCAGCTTGCGTTTCAACGCGTTGACTCTCAGCATGAGGACGGCCTAAAGGGATAGAGCGGATTCGGCACCGCTTTGAAGCGGCGCTCGCCGTCGCCGAACAGACGGCGCTGGGTGAGCGCTTCCACCTCGTAGGTGGGCGCGAACACGTCAAATAGGGCATAGCGCGAGCGGTGCTGCGGATGCGCGGCCTGATAGTCAAGAATGACGTCGGCGGCCATTCGCCAGAAGCGCGACTCTTCCAGGCCATAGTGCTGACGCAGGAAGATCGCCATTTCCGCCAGACAAATAAAGAAAAAGGCGTCGCAGGTGAAGTCGCGCACCGCGTCGACATCGTCCGTCAGAATGAACGAATTGCGGTTGATTTTGGCATGGCTGGGGGGCAAGGGCGCCAGTTCCGGACAGCGATCCGGCCGCGCCAGATGCTGCGGCGAGTAGCGTACGCCGTCGTGAAAATCTTTGAGCGCGATGCGCTGCGGCCAGCCGTCGCGGGCGATCAGCACAATGTTCTGACCGTGCGACTCCATACCGATCCCCTCGGCGAACAGCATATGCACGATCGGCAAAACCGTGACGTTCAGCATCTGCCGCGTCCAGTTCTCCAGCCCGTACTGCCGTATCCAGGGGTCGATAAACGGAACCGGCTCCCCTTCGCTATAGCGATTTTCGACGTGGCTTAAGCCATTGAATGGGATCGCCTGCTCCCCCGGCAGCAAATAAGAGTGAATGCTTTCGCGCCACAGCGCGCCGAGCACGCCATAGGTCTGCGCGCTGCGGCTGGCGGGGTGCTGACGGGTATCCAGACTTACCCCGGCGATTTCTCCGAGGATGACGAATTTCAAGTCACGCGCGGTCTGATCGCTTTCGATCAGCTGCTGCAACCAGTCGGTGATGATCGGCCCGTTCATGACCGTGTGGCGGGCCAGAATTCGGGTGCTGGAGGTGTTGGTGATACTCAGCGACAGCTTGACGTAAGGCCGAGTGCTAACCGACCGATTCGCCAGCGTGCGGATAGATTGCTGTGCCTGCCAGCGGTCTGGAGTCGTCCCCAGACAAATTAACTCGCCGCTGACCAGCTCGCTATGACAGGCTGGCAGGATCACGTTGCGCCACTGCCAGGGATGCGCCGGAATCAGCCAGTAATCCGCCAGCCGTTTTCCCTGCTGTTCCAGCCGCTCGGCCCAGACTCGCCGGCAGGCCTCGCCAACTTCTTCGTTTAGAAAGCTAGCCAAATCCAGACGCGACGAATGATTGACGGACGCCAGCCCCTTTGCCACCGCCAGCCAGACCAGCGCAATCGGTTCTGCGAATTCCGGTCCCCACTGCGCGTTGTCATTCAGCGTGAAGCCGATGCGCGATTTGTAGCAGGGGTGGTAGCTGTGGGCGTCCATGAAGTGGCGCTCCAGCGCGTCGAAATCCAGCCGATGCGGCTCCGCAACGGGCGGGCAGGACTGCGCGCGGGACTGCAAATCTTTCAGTTGCGTCTGTTCCAGCTCCTGGACGAAGCGGGCCAGACAGGCCGGATCTTCGCTCTCGCTCAGCAGTTCGGACAGCAGCTGATGCAGCGACGGGATCGCGACCCCACCGTCACCGTCGAACCGGCGAAGGCTGGCGTAGTCCAGTCGAATCAGGTCGAAGCTGTCGCTGAACAGGCCGGTGCAACGATATTCCACCGGCCGGTTTTCCGCGTCGCGGCCCTGAATCACGAACAGCGATTGTCCGCCATCATGCGGCGTCCGCCGAAAGGCCAGCACCTCTTCATACAACAGCGTTTGCAGCAGTTGCCCGACCACGCGCTGTACCACCTGCTGGTAACGCGTCTTATCCATCTGCAACAGCCATTGACAGTCGGCGGCGTACGCATGCTGTCCGGTGGGTAACGATGTCTCCATGAGTATTGCCTTTATCCGTTGACGGTTAATAAAATCCTTCGCTTCAGCGCGGCGCCCTGTGCGGGGCCAGCAAGGCCGCCGCCTCGTCCGCCGACGCCTCCGCGCGGGGGAAGCGCAGAGCGCACGGCAGCGCCAGAAAAATCAACAGGCCGGTGGCCATAAACGTTTCGCCGATGGCCGACGATCGCAAGGACGCCAATGCCGCTCCGGTGCCGGTCATCCGCCATTCGAGGTAGAGCGCGGCCACCACCATCGCCAGCGAGGCCGCCAGCCTGCGCGCGATGTTGTTCATCGCCGCGCCCTGCGTTACCAGCGCATCCGGCAGCACGTTCAATCCGGCGGTAGTCACCGGCATATAAGACAGGCCCAGCCCCGCGCCGCGCAGCACCATCAGGACGAAGACCCCCCAGAGCGAACTCTGCGGCCCCAGCAGGCCCAGCCCACAGGTCGCGAGACCGGTCAGCAACAGACCCGCCGCGACCACGCGCGACGGCCCGTGGCGATCCAGCAGACCGCCGCCGATCCGCCCGAACAGGCTGGCGCTCAGCGCGGTGCACAGCAGCGCCAGACCGGTGTCGATCGCGCTGTAGCCCAGCACCAGCTGCACCAGCAGCGGCAACAGCACTAAACACTCAAACATGCCGACGGACTGAATCACGGTGATCGCCACGCTCAGGCGATAGCCGCGTAGCCGGAACATGCGCAGATTCAGCAGCGGCTCGGCCTTCCCCCAGGCGCGGCGCGTGAACAGCGTCAGGCTGAGCGCCGCCAGCGTAAGCAGCGTGATATTCAGCGGTTCAGACAGCGCGGAGATCGGATGCAGGCGGCTGGTCGCCAGCAGCAACAGACCGATACCGGCGGCGATCAGCGCGTAGCCCTTGGCATCGAACGCTGCCTTAGTATTCAGAGGTGTCATGGGTAAAACACGCCTCCCCATCAGCAGCGCCAACAGTCCGAACGGCAGATTGACGGCAAACAACGCGCGCCAGCTAAACGCCTCCAGCAGCAGTCCGCCGCAAAGCGGCCCCACCGCTGGCGCCAGCATCACCACGGCGCTCCATATCCCCGTGATGCTCCCTCGCTGCTCCCGCGGAAACACCGCAAAAATCAGCGTCAGCGATAGCGGGATCATCAGGCCGCTGGCGATACCCTGAGTCACGCGCGCGCCGATCACCCCGACCATTGACGTCGCCATCGCGCCGGCGAGCGACCCCGCCATAAACAGCGTCACGCCAATGAGATAGAGCCTTTTATGTCCCCAGCGCGCACCAAGATAGCCGGTCAGCGGCATGGTCATCGTCATGCTGACCATGAACCCGGCGATGATCCACGTCGCCAGCAGCGGCCCGACGTCGAACACGTTCATGAAAGCGGGCAACGCCGGGTTGAGCGCGCTGTTGCTCAGGCTGACCGTGATCGTGCCGAACAAGACGTTGGTCACCACCAGCGCACGAGAGCGGGCGCTAGCGCTCATGACGCTCCTCGCCCTCTTCGGGGGCGGACACAAACCACTGCGGCGGACGCGGATGGCACAGGAAGTCGGCGTGAGAGATGTTGTAGCCGTAGGCCCCCGCCATCGGCAGCACCAGAAGATCGCCGATGCGGACATCGGCCAGTCGACGGTCTCGGCTCAGAACGTCTTTGGGCGTACACAGCTGTCCAACCACCGTCCACGTCTGCCAGCGCGTCGGCGCCCTTTCCTCTTCCGTTAGATGAATCACCGGATGATCGTGCCCCTGAGCGACCGGCAGACGAAACTGGTGCGTGCCGCCGCGGCAGACCAAGAATCCCTTGCCGTGGCTGACTTTCGCATCCAGCACCTCGACGACGTAGTAGCCGCAGTAGGCGCTGATGAACCGCCCCGGTTCGAAGCGCACCACCGGCGCATCCTCCAGCGCGGCCAACCGCTGCGCCAGAAAACGGCACAGCGACGGCCAGTCAAACTGTTCCGCGTTGAGGTAGTCCACGCCGATACCGCCGCCGACGTTCAGATGCGTCACCGTCTCCGGCTGCCGCGACAGCGCTTTCCAGCGCGGCCAGCGGCTGAGATAGAAGTCCAGCAGTTGGTGGTGTCGCTCCGCCTGGAGCTGGTGCGACATGGCATGGACGTGGAACCCTTGCAGCCGCAGATGGCTGGCATCGTCAACCGCCGTGACCGCCGCCGCCAGTTCAGACTCGTCGATGCCGAACGGCGTCGGCTTCCCCGCCATTGCCAGCTTGGTGGTCAGCCCGTCGGACAGCTGGGGGTTGATGCGGATGAACACCGGTTGCGTCCGCCCATGCCGCTGCGCGCAGCGTTGCAGGCGGCGGATTTCGTGCTGGCTCTCCACGTGCACCGCCGCCACCTGGCGCTGCAACGCCGCATCGAAGTCGGCATCGAGCTTGCCCGGACCGGAAAAGACGAAGGGTCGCGGCGTCGTGCAACCCGCTACACGCTCGATTTCGCCGCCCGAGGAGATCTCAAACCCATCGACCCACGGCGCGACGGTGTCCAGAATCGGCTTCTCACTGTTGGCCTTAATGGCGTAATAAAGCTCGACGCCGGGCGGCAGCGCGGCCGTGACGGTCTTCACGTGTCGACATAGCGCGGTCAGGTCATAGACGAAGGCCGCCAGCGGGTCGGATTCCTGTTGTTGCAGGCGGCGGATCGCCGCGACGACGTGGGTCGGCAGCTCAGTCACGACGCCCCTCCTCATGCCACGGCGCGGGCAGGTTCACGTAGCCCGCGGCCCGGTCGGCCTCGGCAGAAAGCCGCACCTTGAGATTGGTTTTACAAGCGATTGGATGGCCCTTAATCAAGGCTTCCAACTCGGGCGCAGGCGCCTGAAGCTCGCTCAGGATCGCCTTCAGCTGTTCACGCACCCGCCGCCACATCTGCGGCGCCAGCGCAGGACGTTCGTGGCTCAACGCCAGTACCGCTTCCGACAGATGATTCACCAGCAGGCAGTACTGAAGACGGTTCCAGCCCTGCTGGCGCGAATAGCGCAGCGAGGCCCGAACGCGGGGATGCACCTCGTCGCCAATCACCCGCATGCCGTACTCGTCGGTTAACTTCACGCCCTCGAAGTCCCGCAACAACACCTGATGCGGTCGTCCCTGCCAGTGCACCAAGACGCTATTTTGCAAGTGCGGCTCCATCACCACGCCGTGGTTGAAGAACAGCGCCAGCACCGGTCGCAACAGCAGCGACTGGTAGTCGTCGAACCAGCGCAGCAGGCTGTGATCGTCGAGCGGATGTCCATAGTGCGCGTGCAGGAAGGGAGGGAGCAGCGGGCGCAGATCCGTCCCACGGGCGAACAACGTAGCGGCCATCAGGCTGTTTTTCGCGCCGGTATGGCGGCAGAAATTTTCTCGCAGAATGGCGCCGGTCTGCTCCCTGAACCAGTGCCGGTCGCTTTCGCTGGCCGTCGCGGGACTCCAGCTCAGCACGCCCGGCTCTCTGGCCGCCACCAGACCGCCCAGCGAGTCTGGCTGTCGCGTCAGCAGATCGGCGAACAGGCGGTCAATCAGCACCGTGCTTTCCAGCTCATACCAGGCATTTTTGCGGACACAATTGGTGATGCGAACGTTCAGCGATCCTTTGATGAAATAGTCGTGATCGTCAAGGTACCAGGTGCGGATCGAGGCGGTGGGACTGGCGACCCGGCTGCTGGCGCCCAGATCGCGGATTTCGCCGTCGCGCAGCCGCTGCTGCACCCGTTGGTCCTGCATAAACAGCCTTGCCTGCACCGGATGCATACAAATGATGGCCCGGTCGGCGCGCGCGTGGCGCTGGTCGGCGAATCCGTCCAGCACCTGCTCAGGCGTAAGGCCGTTAGCGCCGATGTGCAACCCGTCCTTCGGCACCTCGAACTGGTGCAGCGCCGCACGGGCCTGAAACTCGGGCGCCCACGGCGTTTGCCCCAACGCGCTCGGCCACAGGCGCGCCTTGGGCGCTGGGTGGCTGGGATGGCCGAACCACAGGCCCTGTTCACTGAGCAGATAGTGGCTGAGAGGCGAAGCCGCCGGGCGACGACCGTTGTGCGCCACAATCGCTTGCACCAGCCGTTGGCTCTGCCCGATTTGGGCCTGAAGCTCGGGATTGCGGTGGCCGGCCCAGGCTTCGCAGGCGGTGAGCAAGTCCGCGACAAAGCGGTCGAACGCCGGGCAATACCAACATTCGCCCGGCACTTTCAGGTAAACGTCCGAGAGATAATACTGACTGCCGAGGCTATCCCGGCGGTCAACCATAACGAACAGTTCCCGTTCCTCCGGCAGCCGGATCGTCAGGGGAACCCCTCGCCAGTCAGCGCCGTCGAAGTAGGCGCCGGGCGGGATGCCGCGCATATCATCGGGCCAGGTATAGCGCACGTGGCCCTGCGGAATGGCGAACTCTTTGATCAGGCAGTTCAGCAGTCCGTGTACGGCCGCTTTTTCGCCCGTCATTCTGGATAAGACGGCGTGATCGAGGTTATTCATCTCTGCTCCATAAGTGGTGCGTTCGTCCGGGTGCCGCTACCGTGGCGAGCGTTTTTTCATCCTGAAAAGCGAGTTAGAAATCGACGCTGTACCCCAGAGTGAGGGTCCTCCCGCGCCCGGAAAAGTAACGATCGGAATTCACAATCGCGCTTTGCGAGTAGTAGGTGATGTACTCTTTGTTAAACAGGTTGGCCACGGCCAGCTTGAGCTTGCCGCGCGGCAGCGCATAGCCCACCGCGGCATCGACCAGCAGGTAGCCGTTGAAGTCTTTCTCCGCGTCGTCCATCGTGCGGTCGAACGCATAGTTGGCCTGAATAAAGGACGTCCATTTCGGCGACCAGGTGGCGGCCCAGCTCGCGGTCAGACGATCCGGCGGCACATTCAAACCGTCGAGTTTTCCGTCAAGACTGCCGTTGCCGTCGCTGTCGTAACGGCCGCGAATGTGGGAATAGCCCACTTTCAGGCGATGATCGTCGTTGACCTTGTAGCCCAGCGTCGCTTCGATGCCGTCAATGCGGGTTTTCTGACGTTCGCTCTGGTAGGTGCCGTTCACGTCCACCACGCGTTCGCCCAGTTTGGAGGAGGATTCGTAGTAGCTGACCTCAAGGTCGAACGGATCTTGCTGGACGCGAAACCCGGCTTCGATGTTGTCGGTGACGATAGGCTCCAGCGGCAGCTGAGACACCGACTGCCCAGCGGCGCGAATACCGCGCAGCGTACGCCCGACGTCCGGGATACCGAATCCTTGTGAATAGTTGGCGAACAGGCTCAGCGGCGTGTAAGGCGTGGTCCAGACGGCGCCGACGTTATAAAGCGTTTTGTCGAAGTCCAGCTTGCCGCCTTCAACATCGACGCCGTTGTTGGCCGCGACGGTGCGGAAACTGTCGATATCCAACTTGGCGTATTCGTAACGCACCCCGGCAGTGAGCTTGAGCGAGTCAATCGGCTGGATATCCAGCTGGAAGAACGGCGACAGATCGGTGTACTGCATTTCCGGCGCATAGGTGCGTTGGGTCAGCCAGAGGTCTTGTTTTCCCCGATCGAACAGGGTGTCGAAGCCCAGCGTGGCCTTGAGGTAGTCGTCCCAGAGATCGTCTTTGGTCAGCGCCAGTTTGCTGCCATAGCGGCTGGAGACGACGCGCGACTGATCGTAGAGCTGGCCGCGCGGAGCCAGCGCAGGATCCTGAAAGGAAGCTGACCGGTCCGCGCCAAACAGGGATTCATAGTTCTGGTAATAGACCAGCGCATTGAATTTCATGCCGCTCAGATTGTAGTTATCATAGGTCGCGGAGGTGGTCCAGACGCTGTTCTGCGGCGCATCGCCGACCGGACGACCTTTTTCCGAGGTGGTCGCTATGCCGCTGTCGCGATCGCCGGTCACGCTCAGATAGTTCATTTTGCCTTTGATCTGATACCGGTTGAAGCTGAGCTGCACGCGCTGGTCGTTATCCAACCAGTAGCCGACCTTGGCGAGAATGTCGTAGGCGCGAGAGTCCATCAGGTCGCCCTGCGTGTTGTCGACCCCCACCGCCCGATCGTCGCCGTCCAGAAACAGGCCCTGATCTTCGTAGCTCAGCGAGAACAGGTAATCCAGATACTCCTGACGACCACTGAAACCATAGGTGGTTTTGTAGTTCATGGTGTCGCCTTCCAGCTGCGACGTCGGCGTCGTGGCTTCCACGCTGAAATGCTGGCTGAAGGAGTCCGGCGCGGGGCGCCGGGTGATAATATTGATGACCCCGCCGGTCGCGCCGATGCCGTTGCTGGCGCTGGCGCCGTGGATGACTTCGATACGGTCGACCATCGAAAAATCGATGGTGTGCATTTCACGCCCCGTGGGACGCAACGGGTTGGACTGGGGGATGCCATCTACCAGAATCAGCGGTGCACGACCGCGAAAGGTTTCTCCGCTGCCGCTCATTTTCTGGCGACTTGGCGCCATCGTCGGCAACAAATTACTCATGATCTGCGACGAGTCGGAGGTCAACTGACGCTGCTGTTCAATCTGTTCTTTCGAAATAATCGTGACGACCTGCGGCGAGTTCTTTTTTTCCGTATCCGTTCTCGTGGCCGTCACCACCAGTTCGTTGTCATTGTTGCCGACGCTGTCCGCCGCATTGGCCTGCGACCACAGCAATAACGGCGTTAACGCATAAAATGCCCGAGCCTTCATTCAATTGACCTCGTGATGTTTTCCCAGAAATACGGCCCGACCTGGGGACGGTGCCGGAAATGTCGCGTCGGCCTGCATCGCCGCCCGCGTATAAAACGTTATGGGCGGGCGATCGCCAGCGCCTCGCCAAGCGCCCGCTCAAAGCGCGCAACGGCGATTTCACACTCCGCCGGTGAAATCGTCAGAGGCGGCAGCAGCCGTACCACATTGCCGTGGCGGCCGCCCCGCTCCAGCAGCAGCCCTTGTTGGAAGCAGCCATGTTGGATCGCCGCCGCCAGCGGCGCATCGATGGGATAACTGCCGTCGGAGGACGGCGGCAGGCGTTCGTCCACGATTTCAATCCCTAACATCAGACCGCGGCCACGGACCTGCCCCAGGCAGGGGAAGCGTTGCTTCAGAAAAGTCAGCGCCTGCGTCAGCCATACACCGCGCGCGGCGGCCTGCTCGGGAAGCCGTTCGCGGATCAGGATCTCCAGCGTGGTTTTCCCGGTCGCCATCGCCATCTGATTTCCGCGGAATGTGCCGCTGTGCGCGCCCGGCATCCAGGCGTCGAACGCTCGGCGGATCCCCAGTACCGCGAGGGGCAGACCGCCGCCGACGGCCTTGGACATGACGATGATGTCTGGCTCGATACCTGCCTGCTCAAAGGCGAACAAGGTGCCGGTGCGCCCGAATCCAGCCTGGACTTCATCCACGATCAGGACGATACCGTACTGCCGAGTCACGTCTCGGAGCGTCCGTAGCCAGCTGTCCGGCGCAGGATTGACGCCGCCTTCGCCCTGTACCGCTTCCACAATTACGGCGGCTGGCAACGGCATTCCGCGCTCCACGTCGGCAATAAAATCAGTGAGATAGTGATTCAAAGCCTTGACGCCCGCTTCCCCGCCGATCCCCAAGGGACAGCGGTAAAGGTGGGGAAAAGGCAGGAACTGCACGCCGGGCATCAGGTTCTGTAGCGGATCTTTCGGGCCGGTATTGCCCGTGACCGCCAGCGCGCCGTGCGTCATTCCGTGATAGCCACCCGAGAAGCTGATGACGCCGCCGCGTCCGGTGAAGGTTTTGGCCAGTTTGAGCGCGGCTTCCACGGCATCTGCCCCGGAGGGACCGCAAAATTGCAGACAATAGCTGTCCGCGCCGCCGGGCAGCAGCGCCAACAGCGTTTGGCTGAATTCGTCTTTGAGCGGTGTGGTGAGATCAAGCGTATGCATGGGTAAACCGGAGAGCAGGAAATTTTGAATACTGGCGACTACCTCGGGATGATTGTGGCCCAACGCCAATGTTCCCGCGCCGGCCAGACAATCCAGGTAGTCTTTGCCCTCAACGTCCGTCACCCATGCGCCATGCGCTTTGGCGATGGCCAGCGGCAACTTTCTGGGGTAACTGCGCACGTTGGATTCCATCCACGACTGGCGCGTCAGGAAATCTGAATTTTTTTGATTAACATGCCGGTCAATCGCCAAGTGCTGCTGTGCCATCCGTCACCACCTCCTGTGATTATTTTGGATGACAACGATTATCATTAACAATTAGAAGACACAAGTGTTATTTTCTTGATGTAAAAATGAATAAATCCTTACAAATGGCGAACTTTAACCATCAATATGTTGATGATGAAGTGACTTTTATGAAAAAAGTGTGAGGTAAGAAATGCGCGTAAGAAGTGTAAAGAACCATTTTTTGTGGCGGCTGTCTCAAAATCATGTTTAAAAAAATTGATTAAGATACGCGTAAAATAGATAAGCCAATGAAATTAGTGCGGCCTGCCATATAAAAAGCCAGCCTGTTTCCAGGCTGGCTTGGGTCACGGTACAGCCCTAGGCCGACCCGTGCTACATGGAAAATTACACGGCAAATTCCCTATTCGCGGAATTCGTTTCAGCGTCCTTTTCGCATGACGCCCGCACGTTCTCCAGCGCGCTTTCCGCTTCCGCCAAAATCTGACAGCATTGCTGATGCGTGATCGTCAACGGCGGCTCAATGCGCACCGACTTCGCATTGTTTAACGTCCCCGCGACCAGTACGCGACGCTGGAACAATTCGCTGGCGAAGGCGTAACCAATTTCGTTTTCCTGGAACTCGAAGGCCAGCAGCAGCCCCTTTCCTCGCGCCGCCAGAATCAGGTCTGGATATTTAACCGCGAGTTTTTGCAGCCCGTCCAGCAGGAACTTGCCCTCTTTGGCGGCCTGACCCGGCAGATCGTCTCGCAGCAGCACATTGATGGTCGCCAACGCCGCCGAACAGGCCAACGGGTTGCCGCCAAACGTCGTAGTGTGCAGGAACGGGTTCTCAAACAAGACGGAGAACACGTCTTCCGTGGCGACCGTCGCGCCGATCGGCATCACGCCGCCGCCGAGCGCCTTAGCCAAACACAGGATATCCGGCTGTACGCCATAGTGCTGACAAGCGAACATTTTACCTGTACGCCCCATCCCGGTTTGCACTTCATCCAATATCAATAACGCCCCGATTTCATCACAAAGCGCCCTGACAGCCGGTAGATACTCTTCCGGCGGCACAATCACCCCGCCTTCGCCCTGGATAGGTTCCAGTATAACCGCGGCAATGCCTTCGCCGTCCTGCTGGCATTGTTGGACCTGCTGTTTCATCGCTTCGATATCGCCGAACGGAACATGGTGGAAACCAGGCACCAGCGGCATGAACGGTTTGCGGAACACCGGCTTTGCCGTCGCCGAAAGCGATCCCAGCGATTTTCCGTGGAACGCCCCGTTCGCAGCGATAAAGCTGAATTTACCGTGAGGAGCCTGATAGGCTTTTGCCAGCTTCAGGGCGGCCTCCACAGACTCCGTACCACTATTGCTGAAAAAACTGTATTTCAATTTTCCGGGCGTAATGGCGGCCAGCGTTTTCGCCAGCATGCCGCGCAGCGGATCTAACAATTCCTGACTATGCAACGGCTGTTTTGATAGCTGTTTTTCTACTGCGGACAGTACGGTGGGGTTACGGTGCCCGACGTTGAAAATACCGTAGCCACCCAGACAATCCAGATATTCGTTCCCCTGCGTGTCGAGCAAAGTGTTGGCGCTGTTGGAGCGCCATTCGACAACACCGTAACCTCCGTCTGAGGTGACTGATTTTCTATACTCAAGAAAACCCGGGTTAACGTAATCGCGGAAAGAATCGAGAGTTTCTTTATTTAGCGTCTCCATATCTTCCTGACTAAGGGTATCGCTCATGATCCATTCTAATGCCTGCTGAGAACACTCTAGCGGGTTAAGTTGAGAAAAGGGTCTGGACAAAATGCGCTCCTTATTAAACGGGTATCACGTGATACCATTATTAGTAATGCACAAAACAAGCCAACTAGCCACCCCTTTATTTTCTGAACTTTCCGCCGGATAAAAGGTATTTTTCGATAACCAACTCAAGACCATCCTTAATTCATAAAATAAAATTTCCTTAAAATACATAGCATTACATTTAGGTAAAACACAATGAGTTTAATTGCACGCTTTGAGTGCAAAATAATTTATCTCGCCCTAATAAAGGGCAAAATGAGATCTCGATACTGTTATTTAATGACCCGTCACTCATTTGATTTCAAGAAATATATTTACAGGATAAATAATGATGAGCACGCGGAATAATAATGAATATCTTGCTATATCAGCATATTTCTCCTGACAACATCATAAAATTCATTACGATAAAATCTAAAAAAAAATAACACCTTAAACGTCATGTTATGTTTTCGATGACCACAGGCAGCCCAGAGGGAGCGAGCGATGTGCTCCCGCAACACACAATGATTCCCTTCAAGGGACTGATTTTCAGCGGTTTAGCGATGAAAACGAGGGGCGCCGCATGAAAGCACAGAGGAAAATCCAGGGCAAATGCCAGTACCACTTGGTACTCCCCATCTTCACACTCTTTTCCCATCACGCCGCTCCATTTTGCGCACGGAAACGCCGGCGCTCGTTTCGGGGAGAATGAGAGAGTCATGACACCCCAATGAGGCGCGATGAAAAGGCGAAGTGAAATGATGCCCTCCTCCGAAGACGTCACAATAAGGAGGATCGTGTATTCGGCCGCTTATAAAGTAATACGCCCTCTTACTCATCAAAGCCCTGGGGCAGGAGATAGCCCGACACTATGCAAATCACAGGATAGAAGAAACGGCCTCTTTTGTTCTGACGTTTCCCGCAGTAATTATTGAGGATAATAATGTTAAACAGATCACTCCCGCGAGCTATTGTTTAAATGCTGTCCTGCATCATAATTGATAGGGCTATCTCATCTACTTCATAACCTGAAAAATTAAAGTCGCATTCAATCTATAACTAAACCAACTTAAGCCACGCAGGCCTTCAACAACACCAGGCATGAGCATCTTATTCCTTCCCCCGTGGATGACCCTCCTCATCCTTTTTATAACGCGAAGCATTCATGTCGAATACACACAGGGATTGACTTTCCATAAAAATAAAAATTACGAATAAAAACAGATACATATAAAATACTGATGATATTTCCCCCCACTTCTATGAATACAGCTTATGAATAGCCCCCTCATTCGATACAAAACAAAAACATCCTTTAAACAAAATAAAAACAAGAAAACTCACTAATACCTTTGAATAGCAAAAGAATGAAACATGCCAAATCCCGACGTCTAAACCACGCCACTAAAAATCAGTTTCTTTATTTAAATAATTAAATTAACCCATGGCGTTTGTTATTGAGAGCCACGTCCCCTATTTAACGCAAAGATTGAGAAAATTCGAAATTGGAGAGATAGGTCAAAAAATAAGACGGGATGCGATATCTATAGTACCCACGACAAAAGTAAGTCAATTTTAATTAACGCACTCGTTTCAGTGAGTAATGAGGATTATATGGACTTTATCATTCAACTGGTCATTGTCCTGATCTGTCTATTTTACGGCGCAAGGAAAGGTGGGATCGCGCTAGGATTACTAGGCGGTATCGGGCTGGTCATACTGGTCTTCTTTTTTAAACTCGAACCAGGGAAACCTCCCGTCGATGTTATGCTGGTCATTATCTCCGTTGTCGCCGCATCCGCTACGCTACAGGCCTCAGGCGGGCTTGACGTCATGCTGCAAATGGCCGAAAAAATGCTGCGGCGCAATCCCAAATATGTCTCTATCATCGCACCTTTCGTCACGTGTATTCTGACGATTCTCTGCGGCACCGGTCACGTGGTTTACACCATTTTGCCGATTATCTACGACGTTGCGATCAAAAATAACATTCGTCCGGAACGACCGATGGCCGCCAGCTCCATCGGCGCTCAGATGGGCATTATCGCCAGCCCGGTTTCCGTCGCCGTTGTCTCGCTGGTCGCGATGCTGGCCAACTTTACTTTCCACGGCAAGCATCTGGAATTTCTCGACCTGCTCGCCATCACCATCCCCTCAACCCTGCTCGGCATCCTGGCTATCGGGATCTTCAGCTGGTTTCGTGGGAAAGATCTGGATCAAGATCCGGAATTTCAGAAATTCATTTCCGTACCGGAAAATCGGGAGTACGTCTACGGAGATACAGCGACGTTACTGGACAGAAAACTGCCGCGCAGCAACTGGGTCGCGATGTGGATTTTCTTGACCACCATTGCCGCTGTCGCGCTGCTGGGGGCGGTAGAAGAACTTCGCCCGGCCTTCGACGGCAAAGCGCTGTCGATGGTGCTGGTCATTCAGATGTTTATGCTAGTGTCCGGCGCCCTGATCATCATCATCACCAAAACCAATCCGGCCTCTATTTCCAAAAACGAGGTCTTCCGCTCGGGCATGATCGCCATCGTCGCCGTGTACGGTATTGCCTGGATGGCCGAAACGATGTTCGGCGCGCATTTGGAGCAGATTAAAACCACTCTCGGCACGCTGGTGGTGGAGTATCCCTGGGCCTATGCCCTGATCCTGTTGTTGGTGTCCAAGTTCGTCAATTCGCAGGCCGCCGCACTCGCCGCCATTGTGCCCGTCGCATTAGCCATTGGCGTTAATCCCGCCTATATCGTGGCTTCCGCGCCTGCCTGCTACGGCTATTATATTCTTCCGACCTATCCGAGCGACCTGGCGGCCATTCAGTTTGACCGTTCAGGAACGACGCATATCGGTCGTTTTGTGATTAACCACAGCTTCATTCTTCCCGGCCTGATTGGCGTATTCACCTCCTGTGCGTTTGGATGGGTTTTCGCCGCCATGTATGGTTACTATTGAGTCGCACCGCCACGCCGACGCACTCTGACGTCGGCGGGCCGCCCTCTATTTCAGCGTAAAAAAACCGCCCGGCGTCATCCTGACCGGGCGGTTTTCTATTGCCACAATACGCGTTATCAATACGACGCGCGGGACTGCTGCCAGAGTTCAACGCATGCCTGCGCTAATGCCTGCGTCGTATCAATACTGCGCGCCAGCCAGCGTGAATTGACGGCGGCCAGCCCGGGAGCCACCTCCGTACAGGCCAGAATCAGCCTTGTTGCGCCTCGCTTTGCTAGCCTATCGGCCAGCTGTTCCAGCAAGACACCGCCTTCAATGAGTTCACCGCGCTTGACCGCGTAACATCCCGGCACAAACAGCTCTTCCATCTCTTGCGGCGTCGGTTCCAGCACCTCGTTGCCCCCGGCAGCCAGACGTTGCTGATACCACCCCGCGCGCAGCGTACCGTGCGTGGCAATCAGTCCCGTCACCTGCGGCGGCACGGTGACGTGCTTATGCATCGCTGCCAGCGTGGCGTCCGCGATATGCAACAGGGGCGCGCGGCTCGCCGCCGTGAGTGCGTCGAACCAGTGGTGCGCCGTGTTGCAGGGGATCACGATATGACTGAGCGGCAGCTTATTCAGCGCCCGAATGGCTTCCAACAGCACCGGCAGCGGCGATGGACCCGTCCCCGCCAGCGCTTTTTGGCGATCCGGGATCTGCGGCACATTCCACACGACCAGCGGGACATGATCCTGATCGCGGTCGGCTGGCGTCGACACAATGATTTTCTGCACCAAATCGGCCGTCGCCAGCGGACCCATACCGCCCAACACGCCAATGAGACAGTCGGTCACGATCAGCGCTCCTGCTGTTCAAAGAACTCGCGGTAGCCAAACAGTCCAGCCGAACCGCCCGTATGAATAAAAACGACCTGCTCGCCTTTCTTGAAATGGCCTTTTCTGACGAGGTCGATCAGTCCTGCCATCCCTTTTCCGGAATAAACCGGGTCGAGCAGGATCCCTTCCAGACGCGCCAGCAGTTGGAGCGCCTCCCGCGTCCCCTCGTTAGGGATGCCATACCCTTTGCCGACATAGTCGCTGTTAGCCTGTACGGCAGCGCGCGGCAGCGTCTCGTCAATCCCCAGGCGCTGCCAGATCTGCTTCGCCAGACGGTAGACGTTCTCTTCCTGCTTCTCTTTCGGCGCGCGTACGCTGATACCCAGCACCGGTATGCCACTGCGAACCGCCGTCAGTCCGGCGACCAGACCCGCCTGCGTACCACTGCTGCCCGAGGCATGAACAATATGATCGACACGCAAACGCTGCTGGCTGGACTGAAACAGCAGCTCTTCCGCGCACGCGACATAGCCCAAGGCGCCCGTCACGTTGGAGCCGCCACCGGGAATGACATAAGGGCGGTGGCCTTCTCGACGCAGCTCGTCCGCCAGCGACTCCAGCGCCTGCTGCATGTCCGTGCCCGCGGGCAGATGGTCGACGATCTCCCCACCTAACAAATTATCCAGCAAGATGTTGCCCGACCGCTGATAAGGCTCGCCGTAGTCTTCAACCCGTTTTTCCAACAGCACTTTGGTTTTCAGCCCCAGCTTCGCCGCCGCGGCGATTGTCTGGCGCACATGGTTCGACTGCGTGGCGCCCTGCGTCAGGATAATATCGGCTTCCTGCTGCAACGCCTCCGCCATCAGGAACTCCAGTTTGCGTGTTTTGTTGCCGCCCGTCGCCAGGCCGGTCGCATCATCGCGCTTGATATAAATTGTTGGGCCGTTGAGATAGGCCGTCAACGCCGGCAGGGGTTCGAGCGGGGTGGGGAAATGCCCCAGTGACAAACGTGGGAAACGAGCAAGGTGCATCTTATTCTCCTTAAGAAAATCGGTATCACGTTCTATTTGAAAGCGGTGTGTCGTCTGCGTTATGGCGCCAGGCAACTTTTTGAATAAATGTAATAAACTTTAATGGCGTCGCTTAATCAGAAAATAACGGGATGCGCCTGCTATGGCGTGCAAATTCCGGTCCTCATCGCTTGTCAGGAATCATCTGACATCAATGCAATAGTTTCTAACTTAAACCGCGCAGCGCTCCGCCGTCATTCATCATCAGGCGACCTGTGTTTGCAGCTGGCTCAATTGGCCCCAGCTGACGTCATCCACATAAATCCCCTCTTCCACCCGCTGCCGGTAAGCGATTTGTTCCGGTTCGCCCGGCAGCAGTAGTTCGCCATCTTCGCGGGACTGCCGGATCCACTCCAGCAATACAGGAATTTCCTGTTGATAGTGCGCGTTGCCCCCCAGACGATCGGGGTCGATCAAAATGGAGAGCATGCTGTTGATGATCTGGTTGCCTTTCCCTGTCGCCGTACGCTCATTGCTGCCGCCGGTTAATACCGCGCCCAGCAGCGAGCAGATAATGGCCAGGCCGGAGCCTTTATGCTGCCCGAACGCCAGCAGCGCGCCAGTGGGCTGTTCCATCAGCCAGCGAGGGTCCACAGCGGGTTGGCCCTGATTGTCCACGATGCAGCCAGGCGGCAGCAGTTTGCCCTCATTCCACGCGATGCGAGCCTTGTTGCCGGCAATCACGCTGGTGGCAAAGTCCAGGATCACCGGCGCTTTACCGGCAACGGGGATACCCGCGCAGAACGGATTCGTACCCAACCGCGGCTGGACGCCCTGCCACGGCATCACCACCGGGCGGTTATAAACGTTGGCGAAATGCAGGGACACCAGTCCGGCGTTCGCCGCCTGCTCCGCCCAGGCGCCAATGCGTCCAAGATGATGCGCATCCGCCAGCCCGACCACGGCGACGCCGTGTTCTTGCGCGCGCTCAATGCCCTCTGCGATAACTTGCCGGGCGACCACCTGACCGAAGCCATGCTGTCCGGCAAAAGAGATCAGCGGCCCCGCATCCAGCGTTTTCTCAGCTACGGCGTGAGGACGCAGCCCGCCATCGCGAATGGCGGCGATGTAGCGCGGCAGCATGCTGACGCCGTGCGAATCATGCCCTTTTAAACTCGACTCCACGAGGTTATCCGCAACCAGACCGGCGACTTCTTCCGTCACCTCAACCGCCAGCAAACACTCGCGCAGATAACCGCGTAAATAGTGATGAGAAAAAACGGGCATGACATTTCATTCCAGGTTAATTGACAGAGATAAATATCATGCACCGTATTTTTTATTCGATAAGTCAAAATTAGTGCTTTGAATAGAAGCAAATTCGCTAAGCAATATTCAGGCTTTCTTTTACCGAGATTGATACAAATAAAATACCGATAAATTATTCCAAAATAACATTTATAAAATTCACTCTCCTGCTCATAGCATACGCAAACTTTCTTTTCGTCCGGCGGACGCCGTTTCGTATTTGTTTATTTTTTTATTTAATATAAGTGAGAAAAATATGAATTCATCAGGCAAGCAGAAAAAGAGGGGATTGACCGGACGACTGGCTGCGTTGACCTTATTGGCAGGACTGGGCCTGAGCGTCGTCCCCTTGTCCGCGAAGGCGGAAGGCAACCTCCGCATCGCTCAGCAGTTCGGCATCGGCTATCTGATCCTCGACGTGGTACGAGACCGGCAGCTCATTGAAAAACATGGCAAGCAACAAGGCGTGGATATCAACGTGGAATGGCGCACGCTTTCCGGCGCCACCATTATTAATGAAGCGTTGCTTTCCGGTTCGCTCGACGTGGCTTCCGCCGGCGTCCCCCCCGCGCTGACCCTGTGGGACCGAACTCGCGGCCGGCAGAACGTGAAAGCCATTGCTTCGCTCGGCTCCATGCCCAATTTCCTCCTCAGCAACAATCCTGCGGTAAAAACAGTGCGAGACCTGAGTGAAAAAGACCGCATCGCCACCCCCGCCGCGGGCGTCGGCTTCCAGTCACGCACCTTGCAAATTGAGACCGCCAAGCTATTCGGGGATGACGATTTCAAGCGTTTCGACACTATCACCGTCAGCTTGCCCCATCCGGATGCCAGCGCCGCGCTGACCGCAGGAGGTTCTGAGATAACGGCCCACTTTTCCAGCCCGCCGTTTCAGTATCAAGCGCTGGAAAACCCGAAAGTGCACAAGATTCTAAGCTCTTATGACGTGCTTGGCGGTCCTGGCTCCTTCAATTTGTTGTACACCACCCAGAAGTTTCACGATGAAAATCCCAAGACTTATCGGGCGTTTTACGCTGCACTGAAAGAGGCCGCAGACATTATCAAAGCGGACAAAGCGGCCGCGGCGGAAACCTACCTCCGCGTTGAGAAATCGCGCCTGCCTCTAGAGCTGGTGAAGCGAATTGTCGAAGACCCTGAAATCGACTTCACCGTGACGCCACAGCGAACCTATGTCTACGCCGAGAAGCTGTATGAGCTGGGTATCCTGAAGAATAAAGCCGCGTCGTGGAAAGACTACTTCTTCGAAGAAATTCACGATCAGCCGGGCAGTTGAGCCATATTTCGGAGAAACGAGAGGCCCCAAGCAAATTCGCGGTTACACGTCTTTCTCTTGGCTGGACGCGTGTGATGGCGGTGCGGCAACAGAGCAAGGAGCAGCCAAAGCATAAAAAAACGCAGCGTGACTCGGTCACGCTGCGTTTTAAACGGGGAGCGCACCTAGGCGGATGTAGTGCACCTAGGCGGGGTAGTCCCGCGATGGAAGCGAGAATATCAGTGGGCGGCTTTGGAACTCAGGCCGCGAATTTCACGCTCGTAGGAACGCGCTTTTTCCGCATCAAACTGTCCTTCCCACTTAGCGATAACCAGCACGGCCAGGGCGTTACCCACCACGTTCAACGCAGTACGCGCCATATCCAGGATACGGTCAACACCCGCAATGAAGGCCAGACCTTCCAGCGGGATACCCACACTGCCCAGCGTCGCCAGCAAAACGACAAAGGATACGCCCGGGACGCCGGCAATCCCTTTCGAGGTCAACATCAACGTCAATACCAGCACCACTTCCTGACTAATAGTCAGGTCGATTCCGTACAGCTGCGCGATAAAGATAGCCGCAATACTTTGGTACAGCGTGGAACCATCCAGATTAAAGGAATAGCCCGTCGGCACCACGAAGCTGGTGATGGCTTTTGGCGCACCGTAAGCTTCCATCTTTTCGATAATGCGCGGCAGGACCGTTTCGGAACTCGCCGTCGAGTAGGCCAGAATCAGCTCGTCTTTAAGGATACGGATAAGCATGCTGACCCGCAGTCCGCAGACGCGCGCCACCAGTCCCAACACCACCAACGCGAAAAAGACGATCGCGCCGTAAACCATCACTACCAGCTTTGCCAGCGGCCACAGCGAAGCGAAACCGAAGTTGGCGACGGTCACGGCAATCAGCGCGAAGACCCCAACCGGCGCATAGCGCATGATCATATGGGTCACTTTAAACATCGTTTCCGATGCGCTGCGGAAGACGTTCAGCAGTGGATCACGCTGTTCGCGCGGCAGAGAAGACAAGCCCAGACCAAACAGCACGGAGAAGAAGATCAGCGGCAGCATGTCCCCTTTCGCCATAGAGTCGAAAATGTTGGGCGGAATGAGCGACAGAATTGTCCCGACCAGGCTATGCGCCCCGCTCTGTACCTGTTCGGTGGTTTTCTCATATTGTGAGATATCGACGCTGGTCAATGTCGACATATCGATGCCGTGTCCCGGCTGGAAAATATTCGCCAGCGTAATGCCGAGAATGATCGCCACCGTCGTCACGACTTCAAAGTAGAGAATGGTTTTCAGACCAATACGGCCCAGCTTCTTGGCGTCTCCCACACCAGCAATACCGACGACCAGCGTGGTGATCACAATCGGGACCACAATCATTTTGATCAACCGAATAAAGATATCACCGGCCGGGCTGAGAACATTGACGATCAACCAATGTTTTTCGCTCGGATGTTCATGCAAAAAGGCCCCAAGGGCAATACCAATAACCAGGGCGATGAGAATTTGCCACGCCAAGCTAATTTTTTGTTTTTTCATGTCACTTTCCATTTCCTGTGCTCCGATCCTCGCAGGCAACGGTTCTACCGGCGCCTCATTCCATCAGCGGATGCTGAATATGTTCAGACGAGGGGGAGGTTACAAAGATGAGGTGGTTTTTTATTATAGCAGCGGCCGAATGAGGCGTGCTGTCTATTTATCATGCAAATAGTTATTCACTTAAACCGAACAACTATATGTATTTAAAAACAAAATCGCTGTTTTTATCAACAACGCATCTTGTCTAAGTTATTGTTAAAACGGGGATGCTACTATCACAGGTGGGTGAGATCAAGCCAATCATAGATAAGCATTTTCATAATTATGCTGTTAAGCAATACGATTTTTCCTGCTTTGGCTACAGAAAATTCAGGAATATCAGTGCTATTTTTTAGCGCCATTCAGAATATAAAAGTACGCGTCATCGCTACAAAAAAAGAAAAAAAAGCGGGGTACGCGTGTAAACAGGCATCAACGGCTTTATTCCCTGCATCGCGACAACGGAAAAGTTACGACTCAGTGGGTTAGGCGCTCGGTGACACCGCCGTTTCCGGTGAGACGTCGCCTGTATGGGAAGTTGATGGCGATAACGTTGTAAATAAAACGGCGCTAGCGAACAAACGGCCTTGTTCACCAGAGCACCGCCCGGCGGACGTCAGATCTGGTAATCGACGACGTTTTCACTATCGCTTTCGGAAAAGACTCGCTGCTTGATTTCTTCCAGCGTCAGTTCCGGGTTGCAGAGTTGTATGAATTGCCAGGTATAGTTGCGTTGCAGCTGACCGCGTTTGAGTCCCAACCAGACGGTATTGGCCTCGAACAGGTGCTCCGCTTCGATGCGTACTAACCCGGCATCGCGTACGGGGTCGTAAGATTTGTCCGCCAAAATCCCCACGCCCAAGCCTAATTCGACATAGGTTTTGATGACGTCGGAGTCCTGCGCGCTGATGGCGATATGTGGAGAAAGTCCTGCGGCGAGAAATGCCCGATCGATGCGCGAGCGCCCGGTGATTCCCTGACGATAGGTGATCAGCGGCACCGTATTGAGTTTATCCAACGTGATGGGGCTGCCGTCCGCCAGCGGATGTCCTGTCGGCACCAAAATGGAGTGATGCCAGCGGTAGTAAGGAAAGGCCGCAAGCGATGTCGTATTCATCAGCTGCTCAGACGCGATGCCAATATCCGCTTCACCTGAAGACAGCATCGCTACAATTTCTTCCGGCGTCCCCTGATGAAGCACTAACTGCACCTGTGGATACTGCGCCCGGAACGACTGGATGACCGAGGGCAGACTATACCGGGCCTGAGTATGCGTGGTGGCAATCACCAATTCGCCCGCGTCGTTGTCGCTAAACACATTCGCCAGCCTGCGGATGTGGTTGGCGTCGTTCAGGATACGTTCAGCCATCACCAGCAGCTCTTTCCCTGGCTCCGTCATCCCCAACAGACGCTTGCCGCGCCGGATAAATATTTCGATGCCCAGCTCGTCCTCCAGCTCACGAATATGACGGCTCACCCCTGACTGCGACGTGTAGAGCGTATTAGCCACCTCGGTCAGGTTATAGTTGCACCGTGCCGATTCCCGGATGATTCTCAGTTGTTGAAAGTTCACACTTTGCTCCGCCTTTGTGCTACTTGTTAGCACTATTCATACGAAGTAATGTTATGCCGTACAAATAAACAAAATTTCCTATATATAACTTTTAAAGATATAGAACAGCGCGAAATGAGTATGCCCGCCCGACAGGCCGCAACGGACGGCCCGCTGCGCGCATCACCGCAACGTCATTCATTAGGATCGAGACTGTGTTATCGGGAATTTTTTTTGCGCTATCCGCCGGATTGATGTGGGGACTCATCTTTATCGGGCCGTTGATCATCCCCGACTATCCTGCGGCTCTGCAGTCTAGCGGACGCTATCTGGCTTTTGGACTGATCGCCCTGCCGCTGGCATGGCTCGACCGCAGCCGACTGAAAAAATTGTCCCGCAGCGACTGGTTCGAGGCGCTCCGCCTGTCTGCCGTCGGCAACCTGCTCTATTATCTGTTCCTCGCCAGCGCGATCCAGCGTACCGGCGCGCCAGTTTCCTCCATGATTATCGGCACGCTGCCGGTCATCATCGCCGTCAGCGCCAATCTGTTATACGGCCGGGAAGACGGTCAACTGGCCTGGCGGCGGCTGGCGCCGTCCCTACTGCTGATTATCATCGGACTGGTGCTGGTCAATATTGCCGAGCGTCAGGGCGCGGCTGAATCCGTTCCGCTGCCGCGCTATCTCAGCGGTATCCTCCTCGCGCTGATGGCCGTCGTTTGCTGGACCTGGTATCCGCTGCGTAACTCCCGTTGGTTGCGGCAACACCCCTCGCATCATCCCATGACCTGGGCGACGGCGCAGGGCATCGCTACGCTGCCGCTGGCTTTCGTGGCGTACGTCATGGTCGGCGGCTATCTGGCGCTGACTTCGCCATCTTTTTCCCTGCCCTTGGGGCCTCAACCTGAACGATTTGTATGGCTCATGCTGGCGATCGGTCTGCTGGGTTCCTGGCTGGGGACGATTTGCTGGAATGCCGCCAGCCAACGGCTTCCCACGGCGTTGATGGGGCCGATGCTGGTGTTCGAAACGCTCTTTGCGCTGGTCTATACGTTTATGCTGCGCCAAAGTTGGCCGCCTGGGATCACACTGGCGGGCATCGCCTGTCTGGTTTGCGGCGTTATCAGCGCTATGCGCATCAAGCCGAAGCCCATCGTCAGCGCCGACGTCATTCACTAACGGCCCCCCCTTTTCCTACTCCGGCGATAGGCGATAATCGACGAGTTCGAGCGCTCGCCATCTCTTGAGGACACACCTCGCGTCAATCGCGTCCCCACGCCTGTTGCCGCGCCGTTTTCACTTGACCGAGCGCCGCTATGACGACGATCAGTAAACCTGTCTTCCGTATCGGTCATCATCAGGCACCAGGACACCGTATCAGTCACTGCCCAGCGTCGTGCCCTCAGCAAAGCCAGCCCGGCTTAAAAAAACCGTTTCGCCTCGGCCAGATCAACGAGAGGCAGACTAGGCTTTAACGCAGGACACGGCAGGCCACGCTGCCGATACGCCATTGGGAACGCTCTCCCGCGAAGAGCGCCGAAGGAGATACCCTCATGAAGAAAGTGATCACCGTCTGCCCTTACTGCGGGTCAGGCTGCAAAATTAACCTACTGGTTGAAAACAATAAAGTCGTCGGCGCAGAAGGCGCTCAGGGCATGACCAACGAAGGCGAACTTTGCCTGAAAGGCTATTATGGCTGGGACTTTCTCAACGATACCAAGCTGCTGACGCCACGTTTAAAAGCGCCCATGATCCGCCACCAAAAAGGCGCTCCGTTCGAGGTGGTCTCGTGGGATGAAGCCATCGCGTTCGCCAGCTCTCGACTATTAGCCATTCGCGAAAAATACGGCCCCGATGCCATCATGCATACCGGGTCGTCCCGCGGTCCCGGCAACGAAACCAATTACGTGATGCAGAAATTCGCCCGGGCGGTCACCGGCACCAATAACGTCGACTGCTGCGCGCGCGTGTGCCACGGCCCTTCCGTCTCCGGCCTCGACGTCACGCTGGGCAATGGCGCGATGAGCAACTCGATTTGCGAAATCGAACATACCGAGTGCGTTCTGGTCTTTGGCTATAACGCCGCCGACTCACACCCTATCGTTGCCCGCCGCATCCTTAAAGCGCGCGCACGCGGCGCCAAGATCATCGTCTGCGATCCCCGCCACATCGAAACCGCCCGCATCGCCGATTTATGGCTACCGTTGAAAAACGGCTCCAATATGGCGCTGGTCAACGCTTTCGCCAACGTGCTGATAAATGAAGACCTCTACGATAAGACCTTTGTGGAACAACATACCGAAGGCTTTGAGGAATATCGCGCCATCGTCGAGAAATACACGCCCGAATCTGTCGCCGAGATCACCGGCCTGGCCCCCTCGCTGATCCGCGAGGCAATCCGCATGTATGCCGCCTCCCCTTCCGCCACCATCCTGTGGGGCATGGGCGTGACGCAGTGGACGCAGGGGGTGGACGTCGTCAAAGGTCTGTCAGGACTGGCGCTGCTGACCGGTAATTTGGGCCGCCCCAACGTCGGCGTAGGTCCGGTGCGCGGACAAAACAACGTTCAAGGTGCCTGCGATATGGGCGCGCTGCCCAATCTGTTCCCCGGCTATCAGGACGTCACCGATCCGGCGATTCGCGCCAAATTCGCCCAGGCCTGGGGCGTTTCTTCGCTTCCCGCGCACAAAGGTTTCACGCTGACCGACGTGCCGCACAAAATCAAGGCCGGAAAAATCAAAGCCAACTACCTGATGGGCGAAGATCCATTGCAAACCGAACCGGACCTGTCGCTGGTGCGCCAGACATTCGATGAGCTGGAATTGCTGATCGTTCAGGATATTTTCATGACGAAAACGGCGTCCGTCGCCGACGTCATCTTTCCGGCCACCTCATGGGGAGAGCACGAAGGCGTTTATTCCGCCGCCGATCGCAGCTTCCAGCGCTTCTATAAAGCGGTCGAGCCTCAGGGAGACGTGAAACCCGACTGGGAAATCATCAGCTTGATGGCGACCGCCATGGGATATCCGATGCACTACCGCAATACGCAGGAGATCTGGGACGAAATGCGCGAGCTGTGTCCGCTTTATACCGGCGCCACCTACGAAAAAATGGCCGGTTTGGCCTGTATTCCGTGGCCCTGCGAAACGCCGGATAGCCCCGGAACGCCGTGGCTGTATGCCGGCAGCAAATTCGACCGTCCCAACGGCAAGGGGCTGCTGTTCGCCACCGAATGGCATCCGCCGATGGAGCAGACCGACAGCCAGTACCCGATGATCCTCTGCACCGTTCGCGAAGTCGGCCACTATTCCTGTCGTTCCATGACCGGTAATTGCACCGCCCTGCAAACGCTGGCGGATGAACCGGGCTATGTGCAAATCAATCCGGTGGACGCGGCCGAGCTGGGGTTACAGGATCAGCAACTGACCTGGGTGGCGTCGCGACGCGGCAAAGTCATCAGCCGAGCCGCGGTCAGCGAGCGCATCAATAAAGGCGCTGTCTATATGACGTATCAATGGTGGATCGGCGCCTGCAACGAACTGACGCTCGACGAGGTGGACCCCATCGCGAAAACGCCGGAATACAAACACTGTGCGGTGCGACTCGAACCGATTGAGGATCAGAACTGGGCGGAAGAGTATGTGCAGCGGGAGTACAGCAAGTTGAAAGCCCATCTGCGTGATACGGCGGAAGTGGCTCACTAAAACATTACGTCACCCACGCGTCCTGTTTATGGGCGCGTATTAACCGATACACTCTCTTTTAATAAGCACGGCTTAATGGCCCTGACAGGCAATAGTCGCTCGTTCTGCCCCTCAAGAACTTGTCAATAGACGCGCATCACAAGGATGAAAAATAGTGGCGTTATATTTAACGACGAACATACCAACAAATAACATGGTAATTACATGCCTGAGGCGGATTTAATTTTTACTGCAATTGAAGTAATGATATCAATAATATTTGACAGATATTTTCCGCTCATATCGCGAAGTCGAAACGCGTTATTCAAATAACATTGCAGGCGAAATCTCTACGCTTTATTTCATTTAATCAATTACACGAATAATTTAAATTGCTGCTAATTTAACCTGCATCATAAGTAAATCTAATACCTAATCGAGGTGGATAATCCCCCGACAACAACGAACATCAAACCAAACAAAAACAATAAGATAAAAACAAAAATCACACAAGCTACGTAATTTCCATCCACAGTAAATATCAAAAAAAAATCACTTTTCGCTTTTTTTAGCGACTTTTGTATTTCCCCTGGCGGGAAAAAACGGTAAAACCCTTGATTCACTGTTATTAATAAGGCAAACACAATACGCCCAATAACAAGTCAGAGTGTCGGCTGAGTGTGTGAGGAAATACGCATGAACCGCCACGCTGCAATAACACGGTGTTGTCTGTACACATTCATCAACATGAGGTTCGTATGCAAAGGCAGAAGTTACTTTTACAGATAGTGGTCGCTATCGTCGTGGGGATCATCGTCGGATGGGCCTGTCATGAGTACCTGGATAGTGCTCGTGCCAAAGAAATCGCGTCCTATTTTAATCTGATTACCGATGTTTTCCTGCGCCTTATCAAGATGATTATCGCACCGCTGGTCTTCGCCACGCTGGTCTCTGGTCTTGCCAGCATGGGCGACGCTTCTGCCGTAGGACGCGTGGGTCTGAAAGCCATGATCTGGTTCGTCACCGCCTCCATTCTGTCGTTGATTATCGGTATGGCGCTGGCCAACCTCTTCCAGCCGGGCGCGGACATGAATCTGGTCGCGACAACCACGCATGTGTCGACCGGGTTGAGCACCGATGGATTCACGTTGAAAAGCTTCATCAGCCACATCTTCCCCAAAAGCATTGTCGAAGCGATGGCGAACAATGAAATTCTGCAGATTTTGGTCTTTTCACTGTTCTTCGGCTCCGCGTTGGCTTATGTGAAACAACATAACAAGCATGCCACCACGATTCAGTCCTTGATTGATGAACTGGCCAAAGTGATGTTCCGTGTAACAGATTACGTCATGGGACTCGCGCCAATTGCCGTCTTCGCCGCTATCGCCTCCGCCATCACGACACAAGGCCTGGGCCTGCTGTATGACTTCGGCAAACTTATCGGCGAGTTTTACATCGGTCTGGCGCTGCTGTGGGGCGCACTGTTCCTGGTGGGCTATGCCTTCCTGGGCAAACGCATCGTCGTATTGGGTCAATTGATTCGCGAACCGACCGTACTGGCCTTCGCTACCGCCAGCAGCGAGTCCGCCTATCCGAAAACCATGGAAGCGCTGACCAAATTCGGCGTGCCGAAGAAAATCTCTAGCTTTGTACTGCCGCTGGGTTACTCCTTCAACCTCGACGGTTCCATGATGTATCAGTCCTTCGCCATCCTGTTTATTGCGCAGGCCTACAACATTGACCTAAGCCTGACCCAGCAGGTTCTGATCCTGCTGACGCTGATGATCACCAGTAAAGGCATGGCCGGCGTCGCCCGCGCTTCCGTTGTGGTCGTCGCCGCTACGCTGCCTATGTTTAGCCTGCCGGAAGCCGGTATTTTGCTGATTCTGGGCATCGACCAATTCCTGGATATGGGCCGTACCGCCACCAACGTCATCGGTAACAGCATTTCCACCGCGGTGGTCTCCAGTCTGGAAAAAAATGTCCACGACGTTGATGAAGAGGGGGATGAAACCGCGACTTCTACTCCTCCGGCAACGCAAATAGAGCAACAGCACGCCTAACTATCTCGTCAACCACCAGAAACAGCGGCCATATGGCCGCTGTTTTTTTCATCTAATGCCTATTTTCCAGTCTGGGATTTCTAAAAAAACATCACTTTGCGCATTCTGACAGCAAACAAACCTGATTTCGGGTTTCCGCCTTTGACATGCCCCCTGCCCCTCGTTATCATGCGCCCCGTTCACACGATTCCTCTGTAGTTCAGTCGGTAGAACGGCGGACTGTTAATCCGTATGTCACTGGTTCGAGTCCAGTCAGAGGAGCCAAATTCTTGTTTTCATGCCGCTCTGCGAATTCTTATGTGATTTTGATTCAATGAGTTAGCTTGAAAAGTCCTCCCGGTGCATTTTCAGTTTTACCTCCGCATCGGGAGAATTTGGTGGTCAGATTTGGGGTCAAGTTGGTTCGATGACGGAGTGACCCCCAAATGTCTCTTAACGACTCAAAAATCCGCAACTTAAAACCATCCGCTAAACCCTTCAAAGTTTCCGATTCTCATGGTCTGTATCTGTTGGTTAATCCAGGCGGCTCACGTCTCTGGTATCTCAAATATCGTGTTAATAGAAAAGAATCCCGTCTCGGCTTAGGTGCCTACCCTGATGTCTCTCTGGCCGACGCTCGTCAGCAGCGCGACGGCATCCGTAAAATGCTGGCACAGAATATCAACCCAGCACAACAACGTTATGCTGAAAGAGCCACTGCCTCGCCAGAGAAAACCTTCAAATCAGTGGCACTAAGCTGGCATAAAAACAACAGAGCCTGGTCAGAGAACCATGCCATTCGTCTGCTTGCCAGCATGAACAATCATATCTTCCCGATAATTGGACACCTGCCAGTCACAGAACTAAAAACCCGCCATTTCATCGACCTGCTGAAAGGAATTGAAAAAAAAGGTCTGCTGGAAGTGGCAGCACGAACCCGACAGCATATGTGCAACATCATGCGCCATGCCGTGCATCAGGAGTTGATAGAGCATAATCCGGCCGCTAATCTTGACGGTATCATCGCCCCGCCCGTCAAACGCCACTACCCTGCTCTTCCGCTGGAGAAACTACCGGAACTGTTGACTCGCATTGAGGACTACAAGCAAGGGCGAGAATTAACCCGTTTGGCAGTATCACTTACTCTGCACCTGTTCATCCGTTCCAGCGAGTTGCGTTTTTCCCGTTGGTCTGAGGTCGATTTCAGAAACAAAATCTGGACCATCCCAGCCACACGCGAAGCTATCCCCGGTGTCCGCTACTCAGGGCGTGGCGCGAAAATGCGAACACCGCATATCGTTCCTCTCTCCAGTCAGTCCATCACTATTCTGAAACAGATACGGGAAATATCCGGGTATCAAGAGCTGGTATTTCCCGGCGATCATAATCCTTATAAACCGATGTGCGAAAACACGATCAACAAGGCTCTAAGGCTGATGGGTTATGACACAAAAAATGAAATCTGCGGCCACGGATTTCGCGCAATAGCCTGTAGCGCGCTGATGGAATCTGGGCTGTGGTCGCAGGATGTCGTTGAACGTCAAATGAGTCATCAGGAACGTAACGGCGTTCGAGCAGCTTACATCCATAAAGCTGAATATCTCGATGCTAGAAAAGCGATGATGCAATGGTGGTCGGATTATCTGGATACCAACCGAGAAGGACATGTTGCACCATACATTTATGCTCAACAACATAAGACGGCTGGAGCGGCCTGATCGATAATGCACCTAAGAGCAGATCCTGATAACTGGATCTGCTTTTCAGACTGCGAGAAAATCTTGCCTCAACCTTGCAAAAAATCGTGAATTGTCAGGAAATTACTCAGACCGGATAGAGGAACGAAGGTCTATTGAGGGGTAATCAATAACGTAGAATTAGGGTTACTTTTCTTATAACGATGGTACTGCAAGATTAGCATTGCGAGATCCTCATCGACAGCATAAAAATACGCTTCCGGCACATCCAGCACCGCCGCAAAGCGGCGAACCAAACCAAAATCCGGTGAACTGACTTCCCTTTCATATTGGCTTACGCGAGAACTCGACGTCTCTTCATCCAGTCCAGCGAGACAACCGAGCTCGACCTGTTTTAATCCTGCATTCACTCGGGCCAATCTTAATCGTTTCCCAATCACGGCATTACCTGCTTCGCAGATTAACATAAGCCGATTATCGCCGTTCCCGCTAGGCCTCTCTTGAAGTGGTTCTTCACCTAGTAAATTTAAAATTTATTTTTGGTTATTTTAAACTCAAAAATGAAGATTTAATTCATTGAGAGTAGGAATAATTAAATCTAGAAGGGTAAGTGCACAGGAATTGAACACCAGACGCATTAGGACACCAACCTTACTGAGGTGTGATGAGCAGCGTGGAGTTCGGGTTGGCTTTCTTGAAACGGTGATACTGTAAGATCAAGGTGGCGAGATCGTCATCAACAGCATAGAAATACGCTTCAGGAACATCCAACACTGTAGCAAACCGAGAAACCAACCCAAAATCTGGCGCACTGATTTCTCTTTCATATTGGCTCACACGAGAGCTTGCTGTTTCCTCATCCAGACCAGCGAGGCAACCGAGTTCAGCCTGCTTCAATCCCTTGTTCACTCGGGCTAGTCTTAATCGCTTACCAATCACGATGTTACCCACTGTGCTGATTAACATGTACTAATTATCGCCTCTCCAAACAGCCCCTTCTTAAATTATTTCTTTATTTAATAAATTTTGCCTTTATTTTTGATCTTTTTTTGCTCTAAAATAAAGATATAGTTTACCTAGAAAAGCAAAGGTTTAATCTAACAGGAGGGAATATGAACAGTGAACAACGAGTACAACAAGAGGACTGGCATCCTGCCGATATCATTGCAGCCTTACGCAAACGGAAGACAACGTTAGCTGCTGTATCACGTAAGGCTGGTCTCAGTTCATCGACGCTGTCAAATGCACTAATTCGACCCTGGCCGAAGGGTGAACAACTTATTGCGGACGCTTTAGGCATACCAGCGAGTGAGATTTGGCCGAATCGTTACTTCGATTCACAAGGGAAACGTATTCCGAGAGAAATACGCCATAAAAAATAATTAAAGCACTTTTGGGATTTAAAGGTCAAATACAAACTAAAACAGGCGATTATCCAAACTCGACTCAATCGTACCGCATCGTCAATTGGTTCGTTATTGATTTCGAACCAATTGATATGTCCCGATTCAGGATCTTTGCATTCATTTTTAATACTGAGTTTGGTCGTGTTGCTGTAAATCAAATCACAACGCTAAGAATAAAAACCCACATAAGGTACTCACTCCATCTGCTGCTAGCGTCCTAGTTTGAACATTTTAGTGACAAACAGCGAAAAGCGATTGATAACGTCATCGTTTTACCAAAAACCACTCACTTATCCTATTTATCATTTTTAGAATCTTATCTACACGTCATGGCTGCATAAGGAAACGTTAACCACCTATGCGATAGGTCATTTTCATATAAAGGAGATGAATCATGATAATGAAAAATAGGATGTTCAATATTAAGAGAGATGAATTCAACTGGATTACGATACCAGAAGCTATAGTTTTAGCGACAAAGATAGGAAAATCACCATTAACAGAAGCTGATATTTATCGCAGTGCCTTATGTGGAAATATCAACCTTTCTATCTACTTCCAATCATCAGTAATTCTACGAAGAATTAAAACAAAAAATGCTAAGATAAAATTTAAACCGATCAGAAAGCATCTGATTAACCAGCTATGCATTCTCGAAAAAAACTGTCTCATTAATAACCGAAACTTGATAGTCTCTACCGAGGGGAAATATATTCATATTTCTCAAAGAGTGATTGATACTGCACTTATCGGCTATGAATACGTACTGGTTCAACATTTATTAGCAAGATCTCTGAGTATTCCACTACCCGTAATCGGAGAAAATCACATTAACTATGGTTTCACAGTCAACATTGATGACGATCATTTTCAAATATTTGAGAAGGTCAGATATCGTGAAAGGATAAAACAGCAAATCGCGAGACTTCCTAAGAACATCACATCGGATATTACTAAAAAAACCCCATATCTAAAAACAAATCAGTATAGCCATCGAGAATATTTTCCAATTCATGATTTACCAAAGGATGCCTGTTTTGTCATTAAACATACCGAACTTAAAAAATTAATTAACATGCCAGCCAAATATGATACTTCTCCGCCTTCCTCAACGCGTATATCTACACCATTATCGAGGCTGTTCTGGCTTGCCTGTAAAAACAATGAGTCTATAAGCCCATTAATCAGCCAACCTTATAAGCTTCTGTCCATCTTTGAACAGTGGGCTTCAAACGAAGGCATAACCGATCGATTCAGCGGCGATACGTTAAAAACGGCGCTTGAACGTGGTTCACCGACGTCTATTTAAGCACCTAATTAAAATGACATTACACGCTTCAATCTAAAAACCCGTATTAAGGATTGTGGTGTCCGTAATACGGGCTCTTCAACTTTCATACCTTTCCTCACTGTGTTTTTTTGTCATCTCCGGGCATATGCCATTTCTGCACTGGAGGTATTGATGACATCGCATCAGTTATTACGTCTGAAACAAGTGGAAGTAAAAACCGGCCTGAAGCGCTCGCAAATCTACCTATATATGAAAGAAGGCTCCTTTCCTTCTTCAATAAAGATTGGACCGGCCAGCGTGGCTTGGCTCGAATCCGAAATCGACGAATGGATAAATCTTAAATTAACTAACCGTTTAACACGCTCAAGGGAGATATAACATCATGATTCCCTCCCTAAATTATGCGGTGTTAACAAACGCCCTTACCGCTCTTAAGGAAGGCAATTTTCGTTATTGTGAAACGTTAGGATTTACATTCGACGAACTGAACGCTCTCAATCAGCTATCCCTCGACGAACTGTTTATTGTCAGCCGAGCATCAGCACAGTTTATGTCGATTACTGTCCGTCACGACGTTCTACAACAGATCCTGACGCTGTCCCACCAAGAAGCCCAACGCCAGCAGCAGATAAATCGCGCCGTCAGATTGGGAGGATCTATTGCACTCTTGAATCACTTTTTTGGCCTCACCTCGAATGAAGTCTGCGCTCGTCGCCGATTGCTGGGTGTCACCATCCCTTATGGCCGAACGCCTGTTCCAGATGAAGACATTGATGCAGAAATCTGGCTGTCATGGAAAAAGAACCGCTCTGAAAACCTTGATACACCTGAAGCGCTGGAAACAATGATGCTGGTTACTGAGTCCTTATCTTCTAGGGAAAAAGGGCTCTCCCTGACCGCCGTCTGGAACCGTATCACCCTTTGTGAGAAAGAAGCACTGAACAGGAGGATATTGCATGCCAGATGAGATCGATCGCGATCAGGAATTTAATGAGCAACGCCTGGAAGAGATGATTGAACAGAACCGTTTCAAGCCAGCAACTACACCTTCATTACATTATTGTCGTTTGTGTGGTGAACCTATTCCCGAGCAGAGACGCCAAACCCTGCCGGGCGTGACAACCTGTACGGAATGCCAAACCATACTTGAGCGCCGTCAGCGCTGATAACAAGATGACACTCGCGCAGAGTAATTATATCCTCTGCGCGTTTTTTCATTATCCGAATAAGTCACTATTCGTATTTTAAGCAGCTAAGCACTGAATAAAAAACCGTTACCATTGTTACTTAGCTGTATTGCTTCAGACTTGATCTGGCAGATCTTTGTGTTAGAACTCGATAGAACCTCACGGTCAGCAACGAGCGAGGAACGGAAGTTCGTTTTCAGGTAACATACTCCATATGCAAGAGGATCTCTAAAAGAGAATGGGGCGTCTAAGCGGGATACTTACAACGATTCTTGCCGTATTCACAGTAAGCACTCATTTGGGCGTATTTTTATTCAAATAGCAAACACCAATAAAAGGAATTTTCATGAACAATATTCCCTCTATGCCGCAGTTAGGAATTTATGTCTCAAAAATCGATCCCACCCTTCGCATCACTGTAACCGACGTTGATATTGTTGATGACGATGATGACTCTCCTGATGATGAATTGTTTTATTTAGTCCGCTGGATCGAGGGGGAAGATGAAAGTGATATGTCTGCGATGGAATTTGAGCTAGACCCAGTAGAATGGCAGGCTTTCGTTGAGTCTGAGCAATTAGTGTTTGAGCGCGATCCATACATGGATTCAGCCCCCGAAAATTCAAACCTTGCGAAAATTCGGGATTTACTCATGAAGAGTAAACAGAATGATCGTTCGTAAGTACCCATCAGGAAAGTGGCTTAGCGAGTGTTATCTATTTAGGGCAAACGGCAAACGAATTCGCAAGAAATTTGCCACCAAAGGTGAAACACTTTCACATGAACGCTGTATAATAAATAGCACGTCCGACCTGCCGTCTAATACCCGCCTTGTACGGGGTTTGTGCTTTATGAACCTAAATCTTAACTCAGGAGTAAGGTAGTGGACACTTTGTCTATTAAAGGGATTTTTGAAGTTCTCGTTAACAATTGGGTTCCTGGTATCTTCACCTTCTTTTTAGGTATCTGTTACTCAAATATCGTTGAAAAAAAGAAACTTAAACAGAAGCTAAAGAACGATATTCTTGAGATCTTCATACCGGTCTTCAATGCAGGGAACGAGATCTCATTCGAAATCGCGGAGAATGCTTGCAGGAAGATGAAAGGTACCTTTCAGTCATACAAGAGAATATATCCAGGTATCTTCAACAAAGAGGTAGAGAGTGAGCTTGAAGACCTACTAAAAGATGGTTTCCTCATAAATGGTGAAGTTAATCCGCATTACTTTGAACCAGACAATATTGAGAACCTGATTAAAAGATTGTAGCTTCATTCAAACCCCGCCCTTGCGGGGTATTTGCATCATGCGTCAATAACAGCTATTTGATCTGCGTCCCGTTGATCCGCGCAATATTCTATTAGATATTGCCGTTTTTGGCACAAAGCAGTCTGCAAGAAGCGCAAAATAACTGCTATGAGCGAAGACCTGAATTGTATCCCGCATAATCGTGCCATTCACATTTAGAGGTCATATGCATTCAAATATAAGTATATTTTTCTGTAGCAACGAGCCTATGTCCCATATCCATGATTGTTTCTATGAATTACGACTTTAAGCTCGTCGCTAATAAAGGAAATCAATTTAAAATAAATGGAATATCCTTTCGAAGTTTCTGCGAAAGCTCATGCTCGGGATAATACGCTACTGCCAGCTTCCAGACACGACTTGCTTCATCATAATTTCTCGAATTCCAGTAAAGACCTCCAAGATTGAACAATGCCAATTCGTTATTCTTATTTATTGATAAGCATTTTTCATAAGAATCGATTGCCTCTTGAATATATCCTTGAAATTCGTAGGCAACAGCGACTTGGAACCAGCTAAAATCATCAGGTTGGATTTTTTCAGCTTGCTCAACCAAAATAGGCAAGCTTTCTTGGAAGCGACCAAGATGATTCAGAGCTACTCCAAGACAATATCCATATTCGCCACCCGCAATTCCATATGCTTTACGGAAGTGTATCTCTGCATCTTCCCACTCGTCTTCATCTTGTGCCCAATGACCTATACGATCCCACAGGAAAGCACTATCTTCATTACTAACATTATTTATTCGCAGTTCAAACTCCTTCTTAAAATCATGGTACGAATATTTAGTTAAATTATCATTAACTCTTAAGTAATTTTTCGCCAATAGAATTTCTCTAGATGCATCAGGGTGATTAGGGTAGAATTCTAAAAAGCGAGCCCAAAAAGGCAAGCTAAGTTTAGCAGAAGCAGTCGAAGTTCGACAGAACGCTGCAACTAGCATTAAGCACCATTTCCATAAGTCCTCTTTATTATCATTCCGAGTTAATAGACTATTAATCTCTCTATATGCCGAACGATAATCCCCCATATTGAAAAGAGTGTTTATTCTCCATTTTTCAACATATATTAGTTTATGCTGGTAATTTCCTGGGAAAAGCACTCTGTCTAAATATTCTAATGCCAATTCATAATTACCCCTACGATTATGAATTACTCCCAAAGCTAAATTAGCTTCACTTAAGTTTGGTTCTAACTCAAGTGCCTTCTTATAGCATTCATATGCTTCATTTTTATTCCCTAGCTTTGAGTAACTACTACCCATATTTTTGTAGCATTGCGCAGCTAATTTCTCTGCTTCGATTATATGCTCAAGAGCAGTCTTATACTCTTGAATAGCTTCTTTGTCCCTGTCAAGAGCCGTAAACCCATTACCTATTGAATAATATAAACTTCCCTTTGTTATATTACCCTCTTCCAATCTATCTCTAAGATATTGTATACCATTTAAAACCCTTTCTTCATTGCCATTAACTCTATCCATAGCTTTATTAATTTCCGACATATATGGAATGATCATAGCCGGATGGTCAGGGCCGAAAATAGCTAAAAACTCATAAAAATTAGCACTTATTACATCATCATAGTTATTTTCATACAATGAATTAAGTAATTCATGAGCTAATTTTTTATCTTCTGGTATATGTATCTTCGGTATGACTTTATTAATAACATCGCTAACATTTGAAATATGATTTGTTATCAACTCGATTCTAGCATTACGGTCACTCATGGCATTAAATCTAGCCACCTCTGCAATTTCATGCAAACGAGAGTCAGAAATATCCTCAATGAATTTTACAGTGAGTGTTTCTTGCTCAATCCATTGCTTTTCAGACTGTTCATAGCTTCGAATCACGCTTTCAGCGAATGTTATTTTTAGACTATTACTTGGGGCATGGAAACACACATAAAAAGAATAGGGGTGCATTAATAGATAATTCAGGTTAGCTCTATTAACAGATATGCTGACCGATCCATCATTATTCAATTCTTGCTCAGTACCTTTTAGTTGAACAAACAATCTAATATTAGTTGCTTGACCATTTGTTGTGATTTCGAGTTGATAGTCTACGCCGTAATCATTTATATCCTGACTTTGAATGAAAAAATCATTTGAATCTCTAAGGAAATGTTCAAAAGCTGATATCGCAAGTCTTTCAATCCTGTGGTTTCTATCTCTTTTGGGGAAATCATTTAAATGATGCATTTTGTGTCCCTGTATACTGTGTGCTGAGATATCATCCCCCTATTAAACTCGATTTCAGTATTTTGGCAACTATTTGAAGCAACTGTAACTTAGAGTGCGTAAACTTAAGAATCTCCGATGGAGATGGTAGCGGGCGACAACTTTTGACAACTCACTCCCATCACCAACTGACTGGCTTGCTCCGCGTTGATAGGTATAGTTATGTCAACTTTGTCCCCTTATGGCACAAAGCTGCCTGTCATATTAGGTATGTCCATAAGCGACAACTCAAAATCAAGCCAATACAATCCATCAAATAATTACCACACTATATATTTTCTCTCTCATTCCTTTTTTGATTTTCTCATTCTCATCCTGACGCCGATATCGCACGCTTATCGCGCCACCTTCCCTTGGCGAGCGTTATGGCCGTTTATTCGTCCGAGCCGAGTATTGCTCTTTAAAAAGATGAGTCGGGCTGTCACACAACCACAATTCAGGGTGCCGCTGAATGTTCTCGCTGACCCGTTGAAATCGGAATGCAGAATCGGGATGTGAACGATTGAGTTAATTCACCATAACTTTTGATGAAAGGAAATAGCATGAGAAAACCTACCTATCACGTATTTATCACGCAGGAAAGCCAACCCAATACCAGCAGAGAGAAGAACACGTATTGGACAAAAGTCGGCGTGGCGTTCGTGCATAACGGGAAATCTGGATTGAACATCGTACTGACGCCTGGCATTGCTGTCTCCGGTAAGCTGGTGCTTCTTGAACCCAAGGATGATAGCGATACGCCGCAGGCACCCCAGCACGATTAACGCTCAACTCTCCCTCCTTTTCCCTTGCCATCGACTATCTGATGGCTACGTGTGGCTAGACTTGTTACCGAGGCAACCATGCTTTCACCCACTGCTTTTATGGCGGCGGTCATGCAGTGTGCCGCCACTATTCACCCATCCACCGCGTCTGATGTGGCAAAAGTAGAATCCAGCTTTAATCCTTATGCCGTCGCTGAAATTGTGCCAAAGAAAGAGAGAAAACCCGGCAGCGTAGGCATCATTTCTCATCAACCCACCAGCAAGCAAGTTGCCGTCAACATCATCAAGCAGGTGGCAGCAAAAGGTCGTCGCTATTCGGTCGGGCTGATGCAAATCACCAGTACCAACTTTCGCCATTACGGCGTAACAGCACATGACTTGTTAGATCCCTGTACCAATCTGTCTGTTTTTGAGCGTATTCTCACCGACTGCTACCAGCGAGGTGGCACGCTGAAGAGAGCACTCAGTTGTTACTATTCCGGCAATTTCGATACGGGTCAGCAGCCAGAATCTGCCTTTAACCAAACCAGCTATATCCAACGTATTGGCTATGCGGTCCCGTCAACGCGGGAAGATCTCAAACACAGTACCACCAGCCAATCCAATTCAGAGATTCATTACCCGGCTACCGTCCTGCGCGGTGAGCTTAACGAAAAAACCATACCTGTTTTGACCTCCTTGCACTATCCCGACGCCATCCTTCGCGGTGATATATCCCTGCCTGTGATTAATGAGGAGCAATGACGATGCAAAAACGTAAATACTGGCCTGCGTTTTCTTCCCTATTGATATCAACCCAGACGCTGGCAGCAGGAAGCGGATTTAATAAAGCCAACGATACGCTGAATAATACCTCCACCGGTTTGCTCGGGCTGGCCGCCGTCACGATCACGCTAGCAACCATGTGGGTGGGTTACAAGGTGTTGTTTGATGGTAAAAGCTTGCATGACATGCGCAACGTCATTATCGGAGCCATCCTGATTGTCGGCGCATCGGGCTTTGGTGCCTATTGGGCATCCTAGGAGGAACCGATGACCACCCTGAACAAAGCGCTGACCCGCCCTGCCGCCATTATGGGTATTCCTCTCGTCCCGTTCGTGATCGTCAGCGGTGTTATCGTCCTGCTGTCGGTTTATACCAGCTATTACCTTGCGTTGTTATTGATCCCAGCCTGGCTGGAAATGAAGGCAAAAGCCCGAACGGATATTCATTATTTCGGACTGCTGTGGTTGGCCTTTAAAACTCGCGGGCGATTTGCCACGAATCGCCATTTTGGTGCCCGTGCCGTGCTGGCAAACCACTATGACGCCGTCGATGTTTCGGAGTTTACCGCTAAGATGAAATTAAACGAGCGCATCACGCTGAATAAATACATTCCCTATTCCTCCCACATTCACCCTCACATAATAAGAAATCGCGCCGGTGATTTAGTCGCTACGTGGGAATTGGACGGCACTGTTTTTGAATGTGAGGATGAACATCATCTGACATTGCTGGCAAGCCACCTTAACAACCTGATCCGCTCGTATGAAGGGTTACCGATCACCTTCTATATTCACCGCATACGGGAGAAATATCAGGATGGCTTTGAGGCCAATTCGGGCATTCCCTTTTCCGATGAAGTCACGGAACGCTATTACCAGCCACTAAAAGAGAAACAACTCTGGCGGCATCGGCTGTTTTTCACCATCTGTTATGCCCCTTTCTCCACGCTGGAGAAAAAAATCATGAAGACGCAGCCCGCAGGAAAAAGGAAAGCGGCGCTGGATGATGCTCTGAAAGGGATGCTGGAACACCATGAAGCTATCAACACCGCCCTGTCGCGTTATGTGGCAACGCCATTGGGCCTCTATGAGGAGAAAGGTCGGGTTTACTCTTCGCAACTGGCTTTCTACCATCGTCTGATTACCGGCAAATGGCAGAACGTGGCGGTGACACGCACACCGTCTTATCACACACTCAGCACGCCGGATGTGTTCTTCACTACCGATACCGCCGAATGTCAGACGGTCGGCGGTTCCCACTTCTTCCGCAGTCTGGAAATTAAAGACTATTCACCGGAGACCTACACCGGCCTGCTCGATGCGCTGCTGTATGCCGAAAGCGAGTATGTACTGACGCAGTCTTTTACCTGTATGGCACGGGATGAAGCGCAAAATCATATCCGACTGGCGGAAAAACGGCTGAACTCAACCGACGATGACGCCATTTCACAGCGTGAGGAATTGATCGTCTTACGCGATCTGCTCCAGTCAGGGCATGTGTCTTGCGGCAAGTATCACTTTTCCTTACTGGTCTCCTCCACAAGCGCCGATCAGGTGGTAAAGGAAACCAACGCACTGGCTCAGCCTTTTAACGATCTCGGCATTATGACATCACTATCCACACTGTCGTTACCTGCCGCCTATCTGGCTCAACTCCCCGGCGTCTACTCGCTGCGACCCCGTCTGGTGGTGGTCAGTAGCCAGAACTACGCAGATATGGGGAGTCTGCATAACTTTCATCCTCACAAGCGTAATGGCAATCCGTGGGGTGAGGCTATCGCCATCCTGAAATCTCCCGGTGGTGGCGGTTATTATCTGAACTTGCATGACAGTCAGGCAGGACGGAATGACTTCAATGAGAAAACGCCGGGGAATACCGCCATCATCGGTAAAACAGGTTCAGGAAAGACCCTGCTGATGACGATGATGAAACAGTTGATGCAGAAGTACCGCAATCCGGCGACATTCTCCGCTTCTGCCACCATCAAACAGCTGACTACCGTTTACTTTGATAAAGACAGAGCGGCGGAGATGTCGATCCGCCAGATGGGCGGTTGCTATTTCCGTATCCGGACCGGTATCCCTACCGGATTCAACCCATTTTCACTTACTCCCACTCGGCGGAATATCAGCTTTATCAAGCGACTGATTCGGATGCTGTGCCGTCGTGACGGTAAGCCACTTGATCCCCGCGATGAAGAGCGTATCAGCACTGCGGTGGATACCATTATGCTGGACTATCCGCCGGAATATCGCCGCTATGGTATTACCCGATTGCTGGAAGTGTTGCCTGAACCACCGACCAAAGAGGCACGAACTAATGGTCTGCGTATACGCCTGAAACAGTGGGCGCAGGGCGGTGAGTTTGGCTGGGTGTTCGATAACGAGGAGGACACGTTCAACATCAGCAATATTGATAACTTTGGTATCGACGGTACGGAATTCCTGGATGATGACGACATACGTGGGCCGATCACCTTTTACTTACTGTACCGCGTCACCAGCCTGTTAGATGGTCGCCGACTGGTGATGTTTATGGATGAGTTCTGGAAATGGCTGGCTGATGTGGAGTTTTCTAAATTCTCCCTCAACATGCTCAAGGTGATCCGCAAACTGAACGGCATTTTTATTCCCGCTACCCAGTCACCCGATGAAATCGTCAGGCATCCCATCGCTCCGGCGATTATTGAGCAGTGCAGTACCCAAATTTTTCTCGCCAATCCCAAGGCCAGCCGTACAGATTACGTGGAGAAAATGAAAGTCCCTGAAAGCGTTTACGACGTTGTTCGCAACCTTGATCCGAGCGAGCACTATATGGTTGTCCTGAAAACACCACTGCGTGCTGGTGAAACTCGCCCGTTTGTCGCCATGGCAAGGATGGATTTATCGGGCCTCGGAAACATCACCAAAATCCTGAGCGGCAGTGAAGACAACCTGAAAATATTTGATGCCATTTATCAGGAAGGCATGTCACCCAGCGACTGGAAAGAAACGTACCTTAACCAAGCTATCTGATATTCACCTCGGAGGTCATCACCATGCAATCCAGAAAGATGTGTCTGGCGTTATCGCTATTGATGTCTACACCAGCGATGAGCGCCGGTATCCCGGTATTTGATGCCGCCAGTAATACCGAGTCGATTAACCAATGGATTCAGAAACTCCAGCAATGGCAGGAAACGGTCACTCACTATAAAAGCGAGCTTGACGCCTATAAGCAGCAATTAGCGACTGCAACAGGCATACGGGATATTCAGGGATTTCTCCACGATGCTAAAAACCTAAAAAACGATATCGAACATCTCCGTAAAAATGGTATTTCACTGGATGACCTGCTGACCAACCCAAGCGGTTATTATTCTTCTGACCTTCAGCACCTATATAATAAATATCAATCGTTTGATATTTGTAATCAGTCCAGTTCATCGCAACGGTATCAGGAAAGTTGCAAACAACTTGTCCTCAATCAGGCAGTCTCAATTGAGAATACCAGCGATGTCCAAAACAAGATTAATAGCACATTAAACGATATATCAGACTTATCCGACCGCATAGCCAACGCCAAAGACTCGAAAGAGTCACAGGACTTGGCTAACGCGGTGGCAGCCAAAAGCGTACAATTGAATGCATTAGCCAGCCAATGGGAAATGTCAGTCAAGCAGGCTGAACAGCGTGCCGCGATGTTGACTCAACAGCGGCAAAAAGCATTCAATGAACAACAACTCGCCGCTCCGATTCCTGACTTTAATTATTGAGAGGGTAAGAATGAAAACGTCACTTTGCATTTTTACAGTTCTTTTAGGCTCATTATTTCTTTCGGGGTGTGATAACCCGAAATCAACGCAATGGTACAAAGAACATTCGGATGAAATGAACCAGCGATATAAAGCGTGTGAATCGTCCGGTGATGACTCTCAAGATTGCAAAAATGCACGAGAAGCGCGATTTGAACTCCGTCAGGAAAATGCCAAGGTTCCCGATTTGAATTAAAGGGGTCATCTATGTCAGGTGGTATGTTTGTTGGAATGAACAACACGATCACTGACGGTTTACATGCCGTACTGCGGGGACAAACCTCCGTGTACGGCGATATGGTAAGCGTTATCGCCGTCAGCTCCTTCACGTTATTTGTCACGTATCGGGGTTATCAAACTCTGGCTGGAAAACTTCAAACACCAGTAGAAGATGTCATATGGGATGTCGGGCGAATGCTGCTAATCATGACATTCGTTTTAAATCTCGATGGTTGGTTGGATTTAGCCATTTCGGCCATTAACGGATTAACCGACGGCGTCAGCGGTGATGACAACGTCTGGGTGTTACTGGATACCGTCTGGGCGAAAGCGCAAACGATAGGACAAAAGCTTTATAAACAGGACGATTCCACCTATGTAAAACTCAACGGCGGTATTGCCCAACTGCTGGTCTGGGGAGGTGCAATCGTCACTCTGCTATTTGGTTCGGCAGTTAACCTGTTAGCCGGCATTATCATTGTATTAACGACCACCACCGCACCGTTATTTATTTTCTGCCTGCTGTATGGATTCCTTATTCCGATGTTTAACAACTGGCTGAAAATTATCTTCACGGTGATCCTGACGATTATGTTTTCTGCGTTATCCATCAGGATTGTCATTAATTATCTCAATGGCTTATTAGATAAAGCGGTTAATTTTGCAGATAGCGCCAATATCATTACACTGGGTGTTCAGTGCTGCGTTGCGGGTGTTATTTCAGGTGTCATTATCTGGTTTTCAGCAAAAATCGCGAACGCATTAGGTGGCGTAGCCGTTCAAGCCGCACTACAGGGTGCCGCCATGAGCGGCTTACGTGGGCTGGCGAAGCCCTCTTCTGATGCAGCAAAACCGGTCATGAAAACCGGTGCGGGGGGGGTCCAGTTAGCGGCAAAAGCGGGCGTCAGCGCCGCTACTGCAACAGGTTCACTTATCGCCGCAGGCACCAGCAAAGCCCTACCCGCATGGCAAAAACGTGCGGCTTCTATCGATAGCATGAAGCGTTTCAATCAACAGCGTAACCGCTAATCTCCTTCTAACCCCATTCCTCCATCTCATGCCGCAGCAACCGCCATCGGTATGGTATTTCTGTCTTCGACAAACATAGGTATCGATATGAAATCCAGCCTCGTCTTTCTGATGCTGTGCGTCCTCACGGGCTGTGCGCAGCATCGGCACGACCTCCCGCCGGTATCTGGCGATCCTCAACCAGTTAATTCTCCCGCAATTATTCAGGAGCTGACAAAGCATGTCTGAAACAGAAAACATCATTGCGTCATCCCGCGCCTTTGAATCTGTCCTGCTGGAAAAGGATGAACGGGAAAAAAAGATGGCGTGGCGAATAGCGGCCATAGGGTTTGCTCTGGCCGCAATGGCGATCACCGCACTGATTATTCTGCTGCCGCTGAAAACCACCGAAATCGAATTATGGTCGGTGGATAAACAGACCGGGCGGTATGAATATATGACCCGGATTAAAGAGCAGAGTATTTCCACAGAGAAAGCACTGGCTCAGGCGTTAGCGGCGCATTATGTCAGGCTCCGCGAGGGTTATAACTATTTTGCTCTCCAGCGCGATTATGACGATGTGCAGTTATTCAACAGCGATAGTGTGAACCGGGATTATCTCGACGGGTTCAACAGCAATCAGGCACCCGATGTCATTTTCAATAAAGCGGAATATGTCGTGTCTATCGACATTATTTCCAACGTTCACGCGACCGCGACAGCGCCTGACCATCTGGCGACCTTACGCATTAAACGCACTATCCGCCGGATTGTCGATAACTCGGTTAAAACAGATGTCTGGAACATCCGGCTGACTTATCGCTACCTCCCCCGCAAACAACTGACAGACAGCCAGCGAGAAGTGAATCCTCTGGGGTTCATCGTGACCAGCTACCAACGCGATAAAGAACTGAGGGGTGAATGATGCTGAAAACAACCGTGATCTTGTGGCTTCTTTTGGGTTCATCCACAGCCTGGAGCGCGGCGATACCGCGCAGCAGCACCTATGACAGCCGAATGCAGAATGTCACCTATAACAGCCAAAATGCGACCATCGTCAACACCCGTCCCGGCTACCTCACCACACTCCTGTTTGATGACGATGAAGAAGTCATCGACGCGCAGGCGGGTTTTCCAAAGGGTTGGAAAGTCACAAAAAGTGATAACCGAGTCGGTGTCAGTCCAAACCCTATCACCCAGCCGGTAACCGATGATAACGGCAACAACGTCAATAAAGTTTTTCTGCCAACGGCGAGCGAATGGAGAACCAATCTCTTTGTCGTGACATCAAAGCGCGATTACAGTCTGGAACTGAACGTACTGGAGAATGACTCGCCTTCACAGGCCTTTATTATTCGTTTTCGCTATCCGGATGACGATCGCAGGCGATCAGAGACAGCCAGCGCAGCGCGTTTGAAACTCCTGCGTGAAACACAGGAAAAGCAGCAGATAACGACAGCATTTGAGCAGGCAACCACGCCGCGTAACTGGCTCTATACCAAGCGAGTCGCAGTCGGTTCAGCCTCCATTGCACCAGATTTCACTTATGATGATGGCCGCTTTATCTATCTCGGTTTTTCTCCCGTCAAAATCCTTCCTTCGATCTTCCGGATCGTTAACGGGCAGGAACAGACCGTAACACCCCGAATAACCAAACACGGAAACTACACCGTGGTCGTCGTGCGGGCAATGTCGCCACAGTTGGTATTGCGCTACGGCAGCGCGGTAGTCGGGATTGAGAATACGTCATTCGGCAACGCCACTACTGGCAGAGGTGACACCGTTTCACCTGTCGTCACGCTGGAGGCTAAATGACTGATAAATCCATCCCAGAAACAACGGCAAAAACCGTGGCGATGCTGGAGGCTGAAGCCCGTGAACGCGCCCGTTCAGCGATGGCGAGTCAGGCACCAGAGCAAAACACACCTCCCGGCCAACCTGAAGTGACCCGCTTCAAAAAAGCATCCAGCCGCCGGACGCTGCTGGTCAGTCTGCTGAGTCTGGGCGCACTGATTGCACTGGCATTGGGTGGAGATCGCTTCCTTATCGCATTAAAACAAAGCGATGATAAGGCGGTTGAAACCCCAGCCCCGCCGTCAGCCAGTACAGGACAACATGAGCGTAAAAACCTCGGCATGGACAACAATCCGTTCGGCCTGCTCGGCCAGGACAAACAGGAAACCGCAACAGATAATCCCCCAATACAGACGGCATCACCGTCAGAGCCACCTGCTTTAAATAAGGCGGCGGCACTGGCCGATAGCCCAAGTAGTGCCGCTGAGTCCACACAACGCGGTAATACTCAGGCTTCACAAACTGCTCCTTCCGGCACACAGAGCAAAGACACACCTGCAACCATGTCTGGCACAGAGACTAACGACGCCAATCCCGGTGTCGCAAAAGTGACCAGCGTCAGGCGACTGGGTCTCGATCCCAATCTTTACCTGCCGGTTGATCGTTATATTCCGTGCTCGATGATGCGGCGTTTTGTCTCTGATGTGGGCGGTCGTATTTCCTGCCTTATCGGCGAAGATGTCTACAGCGCTAACCATTACGTGAAGTTGCTCCCTGCCGGAACCGTCGCCAGAGGGTTCTACCGCACCGGGGCGCTGCAACATGGCCGGAGCCGAATGTTTGTCATTTGGACAGAATTACGCACACCGGAACCCGGCAGCCTGCAAATCCCGCTGATTGATACCGAAGCCACCGGCCCGTTGGGTGAGGCTGGGATTAGCGGATGGATTGATACCCATTTCTGGGAACGGTTCGGCAATGCGTTGATGTTGAGCACCGTACAAGATGTGGCTGCCGCCGCATCAGATTCAGCACCGGGGAAAGACCGCAATACCGATTACACCGAAAACACCCGCGCTGCCGCGTCAGAAATGGCGAAAACGGCGTTAGAAAACAGCATCAATATTCCGCCCACGATGTATCTCAATCAGGGCGATGTGATCGGCATCATGACCGGTACGGATATCGATTTCTCTTCCATTTATCAACTACGTCTAAAAAAGAGGTGGTATGAGCGCTGAAAATCTGTCGCTGGATTTTATGAAAAACCAGTTGTTCGGCGATTATCTCAAACTGGATGGCCTGACGGAAATCGCCATTAACCGCCCCGGAGAGATCCACACCAAAATAAACGGTCGATGGCAGAAGCATGATTCTCCGGTTACGTTGCGTCAGTGCCATGCTTTGGCCAAAGCACTGGCCTCATGGAATGAGGACAATATCGATGATACCTCCCCTATCCTTTCCGCCACATTAGGATCAGGTGAACGTGTCCAGACTATTATTCCCCCAGCCTGTGAGCGGGATACCGTATCGATTACGCTGCGAAACCCGTCATTTGAGCAGAAAACGCATCAGTCCTGGATTGATGCTGGTTTTTATAACCGGATAGCCGGTAAGGAGAGAAACGAAAGTAAAGATGATGAACTGACCCGATGCTACAACAATGGTGATATCCCCCACTTTATCGAAAAGGCCGTCGAGTACGGTAAAACGATCTTTATTGTTGGTGAAACCGGCTCCGGTAAAACCACCTATATGAAGACGTTGCTGCACTATATTCCGTCACATCTCAGGCTAACCACGATTGAAGATAATCCTGAAATCCATTTATACAACCACGCTAATTATGTTCATCTGTTTTATCCGGCGGATGCTGGAGACGAGGCGATTATCACACCCGGCAGACTTATCAGAGCGAATTATCGAATGAATCCAGATCGGATTCTGCTGGCAGAAATTCGTGGGCGGGAAGCGTGGGACACGCTGAAAATTATCGGTTCAGGGCATGAAGGCCTTATCACCTCCCTGCACGCAGGCAGTCCGGAAGAATGTATAGAAGGGATCATTGACCGCTGTTATGAAAATCCTGACTGTAAAAATATCCCGTTCGATGTGCTGTTACGCAAGGTACTTAAATGCGTAGATATCATCGTCAGCGTAGATATTCACGGTGATATTCGTCGAATGGGGGATATTTATTTCAAACCTGTACACCTTCATCAAATGAAGAAATCATTCAGATAGCTGAACCGTTAAAGCCCCTCATTCCCAATAAAGGTATTTGATATGAAAATGATCATATTCACCACCTGCCTTTTCTGCATGAGTTTGCTACTGCCCTCTTTCGTAATGGCCGCTGATGCCTGTGAAATTGTTTTATGTCTGTACGGTAAAACAACCGGTAACGGCGGAGGAAGTGAATGTCTGTCTGCTGAACGTTATTTCTTTAAGGTTGTGAAAAAGAACAGACACGGATTTCACCCCAACCGTACTGCCGATGCCCGAAAAACTTTATTACTCGAATGCAAATTAGCCGACCCGAAAATTATCGATCAGATAATTAATAAATTTGGCCGCATACGTAATTGAATTCAAAGAAAACGGTAATAAAGACATCTGGATTATTACTGTTCCCCCAGTCAACTCTGGATGGAAAACTCGACACCGATCGTGACGGTTTTAGGCTTTTAAATTTATGCGAATAGCCGAAATTTAAAAGTGGCGTAAGGCGAGTAAATTCAATTTCAAAGAAATTGCTAATTTGCGTCGCCGATCCCATCTGCAAACAGCCGCGCCCACGCGGATTTTGCAGACCGGGGGGAGCCGAATAAATTTCGCCGCCCCAGCGAGCGAAAAGCTATCGCCCACGATAGCGGTTTATTTGGGGGGCATAGCCCCGCACACCGTCGCAGCTAAGTCTCCGGCCAAAAGCCGGTAGCGTGGCGCGACCACCCGCTTTGAAGGCGTTTTCCCATTTTTTCGCTTGGCCGGAACGGACAAAAGAAAAAATAGGCGAAAAACGGCGTCTCAAAGGGGGTGGTCGCGCGTAGCGGGCGACGGTGTGCCGCCTTTGACCTCGGGGGTTTTGGCGCGGCGTTCAACCACGACATTACCCCCATGCGCCAGGCAATAAGGGCGTCCAGCCCGCATGAACTGGCGCACGCTGTTTCGTGCTGGGAAGCATGCTTTCCGACACATGGCCGCAGAGCGGTCACCTTCTTCGCCCCAGACGTTCGCCCCGCCTTTTCGCCCAACATCGTGGGGCGAATTGATGGGGCGATGCGTTGGGGCGAGTCGCGGACAAAGGAGGCACCATGATGTTAAATAAGCTTTCCATTTCACTGTCGCCGATAGTAAATGGTGTGCTGTCCTTTATTGATGTTATGCAACAGCATCAATTGATGCTGGCGCTATTATCGGGACTGACCCTGCCGTTTTTCGCTTCAATGAAAAGCGATGAACGGCAGAAAGTCCCGTTATGGAAAAAGCTGATTATCACTTTTTACCTGCTGTGTTTCCTGTTTGGCACAGTGGGCCCCTTACTTATTAGCGTTTTTAGGTGGCTTTATAACGATCGGATACTTACCCGCACTCCCATTCTGGACTGGTCAATATTAATTATATTTACCATGGCAGGGCTTATTCTCCATATTAGTCTGCGCCGGGTATTAACGCCTGAACTGGATAAAATAAAAAAACAACTCATCAAAAAGACCAGTCTTGAAAGGGAATTACGCACAGATGTACGCACGGTAAAATCCCTGCTGCCGGAAACGCTGCATTATAATCCGCTGGATTACATCAACCTAGATAAGGGTATTTTTATCGGGATAGACAGTGGTGAAAAACCGATGTATCTCCCGTTAAAAGACTGGCAAAGACAACATGCGGATATTATCGGCACCACCGGAGCCGGTAAAGGTGTAGCAACCGGTATATTGCTTTACCAAAGTATCCTGGCGGGTGAAGGTGTATTTATTATGGACCCAAAGGATGATGAATGGGCGACGCATCTTTATCGCAAGGCCTGCGAGGATGCAGGCAAACCCTTTGCCTTAATTGACCTGCGAAAACCGCAATACCAATTAAATCTGATTGAAAATATTACACCTGACGAACTAGAGGAATTGTTTGTTGCGGGATTCAGCTTGGCGGAAAAAGGTCAGGAATCCGATTTTTATCGTATCGACGACCGAAAAGCGGCACGTATCGCGGCACAATTTGTCAGCAGTCATACATCTTCGACTATCCGCGATATTTATAACGGCGAATATGTTCAAGGTATCGCGGAGGATATCAAAGCCTTTTTCGGCAAGATTGAAGAGCTGGCGTTGCTCAATGCCATCAACGCGCCGGCAGGATTTTCACTCCAATCGGTTTTTGATGAAGGTGGCTGCTGCTATGTCATCGGCTCAATGCGCAATAGCAAGATTATCACTGCCCAGCGAATGCTGCTGGTACGTCTGTACCAGTTAGCAGAACGACGTGACCGGGTAAAAGAAACACCCCGCCCCATAGCCATCTTTCTCGACGAATTAAAATACCATCTGTCAAAACCGGCTCTGGAAGGGCTAGGCGCGGCACGGGATAAAGGCGTGCATATTATTATGGCGCATCAGTCCGTCGCCGATTTGAAAGACTGCCCGGCAGATTTAAAAGGCGATGCTGTTGTCGGTGCAGTCGTTGAAAACGCTAAATTCAAGCTGGTATACCGCGTTATGGACCCGGATACAGCTGAATGGGTGGCGAGAATGTCTGGCACCATCTTAGTGGATGATGAAATCCGCAAAGCCAAAACTGATGCCGTACTGACGGAAACCATCGACGGTGAACGTACTATCAGACAGGCCGAGCGTTTCTTTATCGACAGCAATATGATTCTGAACCTGCCCGATTTTGTCAGCTTTATCTTTACGACGAGAACGCTTCCCTCTGCTTCACTGATTTCCCCCATAAAGGTACAAAAACGCGAGCTAGAGATCTATTCCGTTTCTCCGGATATTGCCGCGTCGGCAGCACCGGCAAAAATCGCGCTGGACTTCGACGAGGAAGGAGCGACATCCGCTTCAACAACCAATGTCGCGGCAACACAGCCTGATCTTTTCTTTGAAGGAGAAAGAAAATCAGCAAAACCGAGATCTGATGATGACGAAACACCGTCCTTGCTCAATTTTTAGGAGGCATAATGCTTATCGCAACGCATAGCGAGCGCACCGCTCGCAACAGCGAGAAGATAAAAAGGCTGCTGAATTTCCTGAAGGAAGAAACCTACAGCGACTTTAAAACGCTGATGCTGCTGTTTGGCTTCAGGGATCACAAATCGCTGTATACGCTGCTGACAAAAACTGAACGAATGGGGTTAATACACAAGCATGTGTTTGAATCACGGACGATGAAAATGTCGTTATGGGGCATAACCAGCGACGGACTGGCTATCGTTTTAACGCCGGGCGATGACATTTTCCCGGCACGCTTTGAACCGTCAAAAATCACTGGCTGGACGCTGGAGCACCACCTTGATAATCAGGTTGCTAGGCTCATCCTGGAGAAAAAAGGCGCATCCGGATGGGTAAACGGCGATCGCTCAACGTTCCTCAGCCAGTATCAGGTCAAACACCGTCCGGATGGACTCATCACACTCCCTGACGGACAGGTCATCGCAGTAGAAACCGAGCGCCGCCTGAAAACCAAAGCTCGCTACCAGGCGATTATCGCCAGCCATTTGCTGGCCCGGACACAAAAGAACTGGATTTACGTCTTTTATATCGTACCGGACCTACAGAAAAAACGGGCGCTTGAACTGCTGTTTGGCAGCATCAAACACGTCATCATCAACCATCAGCACATACCGCTGGAAGCACGTCATCGGAACGTTTTTCGCATTTATACTCTCGACGAGCTGCGACAACTGGAGCCGAGGCAATATTCATAAGCTGGCTCTGACGTTGCCAAATCTCATGGTCGGCTAAGAGCGAGATATAGTCATTCGCACCCTGAGAATTACACTTTGAAGTGATTCAGGGTATGCGCTTACTGGTTACGAATATTGAGCGAGAATCATGTGATGATCGCCGCTTTTCTTTCGAGCCAGTAAGTGCTCCACGTTCGCTAACGAATACTCAGGGCATGCAGATAAACTGCTGGCTATATTTCTTTCGAAGAGCGTGGAATGCATACCAATCCCCGATGAAAAGGAGTTGGTGATGACTGCGACTAATCAATTTGCTGCACATGTTGGTCTGGACTGGGCAGATAAAAAACACGATGTCTGAGTTCAGTTTAAAAACGGCGAACGCGCATTCCATGTAATTGAACATACAGCTGAAGCGCTTGATCTCTGGCTTACCGGGTTACACCAGAAGGTGAAGGGCAGGATCGCTATAGCTCTCGAACTGAAGAAAGGCCCCGTGGTGTATGCTCTTCAAAAATATCCGTTTATTACCGTTTTCCCTGTCCATGCTTTGTCCCTGGCCCGTTACCGGCAAGCTTTCTCGCCCAGCGGCGCTAAAGATGACCCGCAGGATGCCGAGCTGGCATTAGAGTTAATGCTACGCTATCCCCAAAAGGTAAAAGCCATTGAGCCCGACAATGCAGATATCCGGTTACTTCAGCAACTGGTTGAGCAACGTCGTCAGTTGGTTGAAGATAAACGTCGCTTTGTTAATCGGATAATCAACACACTTAAACAATATTATCCTCAGCCCCTGGAGTGGTTCTCACACCGGGGGAGTTTACTGTTGTGTGAACTAATTACACGGTGGCCCAGTCTGCAACAACTGAAACGTGCCAGGCGCGACACAATCCGCAACTTTCTGAATGCCAAAGGTGGCCGTGCAATGGTCCTTACCGAGCAACGTGTTGCGAGTATTGATAACGCGATCCCATTGACTACAGACCCGAGTGTTATAGAGGCTAATGCTTTGATGGCAACAGCACTGGCGACACAAATTAAAGTCGTGAGTGAAATCATCAAAACCTATGACGAGCGAATCGAAACGCTGTTTGACACATTGCCAGATGCGGGGCTGTTCAAATCACTTCCGGGCATGGGGCCATGTATGGGCCCACGGATGCTTGCTGCACTTGGTGATAACCGTGACCGGTTTAACAGCGCTGAAGAAATTCAAAACTACGCAGGTGTTGCACCGGTGACAGAACGAAGTGGCCAGAAATCCTGGGTTCACTGGCGATGGCAATGTGCTAAGTTCGTCAGACAGACCTTTGTTGAATGGGCTGCCAAGACGGTTAACTCATCATACTGGGCCAGACTTTATTACCAGAGCCAGCGAGAAAAAGGGAAATCGCATCAATCAGCTATCCGGGCTCTGGCGTTTAAATGGATAAGGATCATTTACCGCTGCTGGAAGACTAGAACCCAGTACGACGAAGCGAAATATTTGCTGGCATTGGAAGAGCGACACTCGCCCTTACTTAGGCCATAAAAAGCTTGTCGAATGTCTCAGGGCGTGAAGCGGGCGCTCAGCGGATTTTCTAGGTTCTCTGACTCAGACCTAACACTGCAAACAACCTTGTATACAAAACTGTCGAGTGCTAGGAAGTGGCACAATGCCGTGCTATGCGTTAGTGTAAGGCGTAATAGGTCGCGAAACTGCATACGGCGACGCTTCCATACCTCTAGTAAAAAGCAGTTTTTAAGTTAGAACTTCGTCAGCCAGCGAGGGGAAGATGCCTAATTTTTTCAGGGATTCGAATGGTGCTCTGAATCTAGCCGCACAAAAGTTAGTGCCCAACCAAGGCTTTCGTGCGGGTCAACTCGGTGCCCTGCATGCTGCAATGGCGCATTACTCGGTCTATGCCGACCCGGCGATAATCTGCCTTCCTACTGGGTACGGTAAGACATCTGTAATGATGGCACTACCGTTTCTGGTTCAGTCAAAACGAGTGCTCGTTGTTGAGCCGTCTAATGCTCTACGCAAGCAGGTATCATCGCACTTTGCGGAACTTTCTACCCTAAAGCGTATTGGTGCTATTCCGGCGGATCTTGCTAACCCATCGGTGCTCCGACATGAAGGGAGACCTCAATCTGAGGAAGATTGGCAGGTCTTAGAGAGCCACGATGTTGTGGTTTCGACGCCAAGTAGTTCATCACCAGCGGTTGCACTTGGCGCCTCGCCAGACTTGTTCGATTTGATCGTATTTGATGAAGCCCATCACGCTCCTGCGAATACATGGGCTGCGTACTTAGAGCACTACACGAAAGCCCGGTTCGTATTTCTGACCGCAACCCCTTTTCGCCGCGATGGCCAAGTAATTCCAGGGAAGCTGGTCTACCGCTACCCAGTAATGAAGGCCGTAGATGAAGGGGCGTTTCATCCCGTCGCCTTCCGAGCTGCGCCTATTCAAAACACGGTCGATGATCATCACATTGACCAGATCATTGCAGAGACGGCTGTAAACCAACTAAATCAGGACTTAGCTGCAGGGCATAATCATCGCCTCTTTGTGAGGGCAGCAACGACCAATGCAGCCAGGGCTTTGGTTCCAATCTATCAAGCGCTTGGGGTCAACGTTGAAGCAGTGGATAGTAAGATCACGAAGCGTACCCAGGATCGCTGCGAGCAGCGTTTGGTCAGTGGGGAGCTGCAGGGGATCGTGTGTGTGGATATGTTCGGAGAGGGGTACGACTTTCCGAAACTGAAGGTGGCCGCATTACACACTCCACATCGTTCATTGGTACCGACAATTCAGTTCATTGGGCGTTTCGCTAGGGTGGATAAGGCAACCGGCCAGGCAACATTAATTGCGCCGCTCCCAAGAATTCTGGAGGCGCCTAGCACTCTTCTGAAGGAGGGTGTAGATCTTGCGAGTATGATAGATGCAGCTGCTCAAGCAGAGATGGCAGGCGATGCTGCTGAGTTAGAAATGGTTGAGCGGCTCAGGCTGCGGAGAGTTGCCGAGTCAAACTACGATGCAGTGTCCCCTTTAGCAATAGAGCTCTATGCGCACGTCTGCGTGTTCCGTTGCTCCACACCTCCAATCTTCACTCAGATAAAAGAAACCCTGGGGCGTGACCTGCGAGTAGTGAAGCAATGGGCGTCAGATGATGGAGCCCTGACACTAATCCTGACCTCCGACGAAAATCCACCAAATTTCGCCACATCCGATGTGCTTGTGAACATTCGGCATGATGCTTTTCTGCTCTTATACTTTGCGGACTCCCAACTTTGCTATATCGGCTCTACCAGAAGAACAGAAAAGATCTACTTGGGACTGATGGACATGGTTTGCCCTCAGAGTTATCGGTCATTGAGCTACGAGGAAACCAGCCGTGCGCGAGCAGGTTTGGAGGGTGTCCGATTCTTCAATGTTGGACTAAAAAATACGACATTCAATTCACAAAGCGAAACATACAGAACGTTAACAGGGCCAGCAGCGGAACGTGCAGTAACGGCTGGTGATAGCCGGGCATACGCTCAAGGGCACTTCTTTGGAAGCGGTTCGAGCGGCGGAGAAAAAGAGACCATCGGAGCTAGCAGTAGCTCACGTATTTGGAGTAATCAGCGCCTCTCTATAGCAGAGTTTTACCAGTGGGTCGCTCGATTAGATGGTCGGCTTGCTGGCAATACTCCCTTCTCTGAAACACGCCTCGATGTTATTCGATCGGCTACGACGTTGCAGAGGCTACCAGACCTAGTGATTGCAGGGACCTGGCCCAGAGCAGGATTCAAGACAAATCCGAGGATTAGAATTCGTCGCCCTGAGGATCAACGGCCGCTCTATAGCCGCCTCACTGAATGGGACCTGGCAGACTTTGACTGCAGACCCTCAGAAGCCCAATTGCTCTTCAGCATTCACTCAGAGGAAGCGAGTGCCAATATGCGATTTTCGCCTCAGGGGCGAATGGTGGCATTGCTCGATCAGAATGTGGGTTTGGAGATCGAATCAGCTAGCGATCTATGGATGCCGTTAGCTGACTGGTTGAGTGAACACCCACCGATGTTCTATGCCTCCGATAAATCTACCTTTGAAGGGCTGAATTTAATGCTTGCGCCGCAGTTACAGGCAGTTTCGCTCACAAAGGACGATACGCAGGTCATTGGTTGGGACGAATGCGAAATTAGGGTCGAGTTTGTCATCGACAACGACACTGAAAAAGCACGGGAACAGCGCGCAAAGTTGCAGGGTAAAAGGACTGTACAGGAACATCTCGAACAGTACCTGCTTGGCCTCCCTAACGTAGTCGCACTGTTTTACGACCACCGTTCTGGAGAGGCAGCCGACTATATTGCGGTGACCATGGAGGCCAATGGCGACGTGGACATCTCGTTGTACCACTGTAAAGGAGCAGGAGGCGCTCCCAGCGGGGGTCGAGTGGATGATGTGTACGAAGTCGCTGGTCAATTAGTGAAGTCCGTTTTCTATTGCGATGTATCTGTGCTTCTTGCGCATATGGCGGATCGAATGAGTCAACGTTTTAAGTCGCCGTCTAGGTTTGTAGTGGGTGATCTGCAGACACTCAAGGATATACTCGAAGGCACTCGTGCAACTCAACTTGGGTTCACTGTAGTGGGAGTGCAGCCAGGGATAAGCAATGCTGAAATCGATGCTCATCTCGCAGATCTAATGTCATTCGGAATCTCTTACGCCATGCAGGGTGGTGCAACAAGAGCCTATTGGTTAGTGAGTAAGTAGGAATTTTCGCCAAAGCGGAAAAGAGGACAGATTATTTATTGGTTTAATGTCCGCTACTGGAACGGGGCGGACAGTGTGCAACATGATCTGCAGTGAGAGGCCAGTGGAAGTTCGCGATTTTCCTAGCGGCTGATCGATACTTTACGATCATAGCCGCGTATTCATCTATGGGGAGCAGGTCACGGCAGCTATGAGCGAGAAACAGACGTTTCCCTAACAGCTACGTGGCTGCAATAGTAAATTATATATATTACAGCTACTTCTTTATTAAGTGGCAAGCCATCAGCAGCGACTCCCGCGCAATCATAGGCTAAATCCAGCAATTGTCTTTTAATTGTTTTGGCATCTACCGCCATATCTACCGTAGCAAAATGGATCTTATGTCCCTGAGTGACAACATACTCATTGAGCATATAGCCTACGGCGGGATGAAGCAGAAGGCCACTGGCATTGAGCGAAAGTGGGTCCGCCTTACTCTCCTGTGTCCTAAGGTAGGTATATAACTGATAAATATAGCTATTGCGTAGCGATTGTTCCCGATACCAGCCCTTTGTCAGGATCGCATTAAACTTGGTATCGATAATAATGCGCTGCTGTGCCATCTTGTGTTCAAGAATAATGTCTGACTTCATTGTCGGAAAAATCTCTGCGCTGCCCGCACTTTGATCGCTCAACGCCCATTTCAGCTCTTTCCCAGGAGAGACCCCCCAGTTTGTTTTGGCGAGGTTTACACGATAAAAGCCCGCAATACCTTTTTCAAAAAGTCTTCTCATCCAGTAAAGATTATCTGAGGGCGCAGGCAAAAGATGTTGCCCTGGATCTTCGGTCGGCATTAGCAGTTCAAAAGCTAATTGTGCGGCATCGACCATCGGTTTATCAGCGGCATCATGGCGTCCAAAATGCCACACCGAGCGCAGTTCGTGGTTGTCAGGATATCCTCCGTTTATTCCCTCACGGCGAAGTGATATTGCCATAACGTAGCAATCTGCTGCCAACGACGGTTTCGTTATGATCGGGGTCAGACGTTCTAACGCGCAGCGAACATAGCGGTTTCGCGGGGTGTCGAGGGTCATGTTCTGAAAATGGCAGGCGACCCGACCCCGCTCCAGCAACTGATGACTGACCGTGTACAGTACATCAATATGTCCTCTCACCTTGTTCAGGGTCGCATGACAGGTTTGGTATCCCATGCTTAAATTGCGACGACGACGCAGCGCAATCTCATGTAGCAAGATTGTCGCCACCAGGTCGGGTATTTCTGCCGGGTTATCTTCAACCGCAATATGACTGCGTCCCAACTGGCGAAACAGATCTGAAGCGTACAGCATCAGCAACCAAAGATTTCGCATGGGAATACGTGACGCTTTATGTTGCTCACTCCTGGTGATTGTCGTCATTCTGCTAATAACACTTTTCTGGCTTCGTTGACTTTGTTTGGGGCATCAAACCAGTATTCGGCGAGCAAAGGGCAGATCTCTGTATCTACGACCTGTTCATACCATTCCTGAGCTTCGCTGATTTTCTGTCCGGTAGCTGGGGTGACATAGCTGTGACCGATACAAAACTGCGGCCCTAAGGTGACATCTTTTGCCAGCATCTCGTTTAGCGCCGTCAGTCGAGATTCGATGATGGCTAACAGATCTAAATCAATTGCGAATTTATGATTTACCCATTTTTTCCACGCGTCATTAAACGCTGGCTTTAAATCGATAAATGCGAAACGGCGGCGCAGTGCCAGGTCGAGTAGTGCCAGGGAGCGGTCTGCAATATTCATCGTGCCGATGATATACAGATTCTCAGGGATGTAGATTTTTTCATCAGGATTTTCACTGTGAGAGAGCGCCAGCGCCTCGGTCGGAGTGCGTTTATCGGCTTCCATCAACGTGAGTGTTTCACCGAATATTTGCGCCGGATTGCCACGGTTAATCTCTTCAATAATCACCACATATTTCGCGGCAGGATTATTGATCGCAGTTCTGATTGCGTTCACAAAAGGTCCATCGACTAGAGTTAATCTCCCCTCTTTCCCTGGACGCCAGCCACGAATAAAGTCTTCGTAAGAGAGATTCGGGTGAAATTGCACCGCGCTAATACGCTCAGGAGCTTGTTCTCCCATTAAACAGTACGCCAGACGGCGCGCCAGCCAGGTTTTACCGGTTCCTGGCGGCCCTTGTAGGATCAGGTTTTTCTTGTCGTTCAGGCGTTGAAGTGTGAGTTGGATCTTCGCCTTTTCCAGGAAACAGCCCTCCTGAATCAGATTACTGATGGCGTAAGGCGCGTGAGTGAGTTTTGGTGGCGGCGCACTCTCTTCGACTGTTTCCGCAGTTATAGTCTGGGATTCGTTTTTTTCATAATTCAGGTATTCATAATTTCCGCGACCAAGGAATTTTAACTCATCATCATCGCGTAATTTTTGCAGATAAAAGGAGATTGAGTTTGTAACCGTTTTGCTCTCAGGGCGTTCTGCCTTGAATACGTCCAGGTAGTTTTCTTTCAGCTCCAAAGCAGTGAAATAAGGGCTCTCTTTTTTCAGGCATAATGCCTTAATTTTATTCAGTAGAGAGGCTTTCCACGTTCGATTTTCCACTTCATCTTTAGACTGGCTAAGATCGGTATGCCACGCTGACAGAGAGAGTTCCGGGAAGGAATGAACCGGATAGTTGGATTGGATAAAGGCCTCTTTAAGCGCCTGCATAATGCTCAGGTAGTTTTGCCCACTGCAGCGACCTTTTGCCCCGTTTTTAAGGATCTTAATGTTTAACACTTTCTGGATGTAATACTGCGACTGGCTATCTAAAGTGGGGTAGAACCTGGGACGGGCCCAGTACAGCCCCATGCTCAGATTCCAGCCGACATTCGTCACTGCAGAAGCGATGTCATATGCGGAAGTGAAGTCTGCGGAGGTGGTATTCTTGTTATCCGCAAACGTCATTGCCTGTGAGAACATCTCCCACAAGCGTTCAATGTCATCAGGATCGCGCGACTTTTCATAACCAAAGAACCAAGATTTTTGGTTATTCAGCAGCGGGATACCGGCAAAGGAGTCAGGAACCGGTTCGTTCACGCCCAACAAATTCGCCAGCCTGGAGGCAATAATTTTGCGATTGGTGTCAGTCAGGTTGCGATTGAACAAGCCCATGGTAGTAAACGGACAAATGTCTTTTAAAGGAAAGGCCTCACCCTTGGCAGGTTTGTCCTGTAGATGGGACATCCCGTCGACATCAGCGGCAATCAGATGGATGCCTTTGACTAATTCGGCTCTCCGGTTTCGCCAGGCCAGTAACGCGCTGGCAAAAGCCTCATAAAAACGAGCCCATGCAAATTTGACGTCATGTTCTGCTGTGTCCACGGGTGCTCCCTTATGCTTGTTGGGCATTGATAACTTATCTGTGTGAGTTTTAAGATATTATGATTAATCTCGGGAAACTTAAACTACCCGATACAGGGATCGGCATGCGGCTTTCAAGAGATCACACCCCACCAGCCTCACCCGATTACCGTCTGGATCTGCAATCACCGCTCCATAAAACCATCCCCGGTCATGCGTGGTGGGCTTACCGGTGTTCCGTTCAGACGCTCCTGATCCGCCATCCGCTCCACCTCCACCTTGCTGCCGACGTTCAGAGCGATATTCGCTCAACCAGTAAACTCCGGGTGCGCGGGGCTGCGGGGGCAGAAACACCGCTAAACAGATGACGCCAATCAGCAATACCACGCCGTGCGGGATGACAAAAGCCGGGCCGGAATGGCCCACGGCAGCAACTCTTTCAGGCTGAATGCCAGCATCAATATCATGCTAAGAATGTTATAGTGGCACACTGAATTTGGCCTGACCTGCTCCCCGTTGATTAACATAAACTGATTTAGCAACTTCCGCTTTTGGCACGGAGCGGACAGAGAGTAAAATCACCAAGCACCTTGAACAGCGCCGTCTGATGCTGCAATGGTGGGCTAATTTTCTGGATGCTAACAGCAGCGGTCTGGTTAGGCTGTTTGACAGTATCAGAACCGTGGCAAGAAACGGTATTCCGGTTCCGTTTAACGTCAGATGTTTCTGTTCCGCACTATCGACGAACTGGAACAGGCCCCCGTCAGCTACGATTAAAGGCAATGCCTGTTTAACAGAATAGAAAGAAACGTCAGAACCCGTCGATGAGGAAGTCTATTGCAGCCTTTACCTGAGTACGGTACTGCGAAGCATCACAAAACACCGCACCCAAGGCCTGGACAGGGATACTTGCCAGTTCGTGGGTCATTACGGCGTATTCTTTGCCGTCCGTCAGCATGACGACGGGGACAAGGCGATCCGGTCGGCGGCCTGCCGGATACTTTTCAATAGGGAGCAATGGGATCACTATCCGACGATTCAATTGTCCAATAAAGCACTCAGGTTAATACCCCTTCACGCGCTCTTACCAGTAAGGCACGCTCCACCGTCATGGTCACGCTCTGCGTGTTGCGTTGTTTCGCGGTCATGGTTTCTCTCCTGCATGAAACATGTGCGCATTACACGGCACAATACACTTATCATAACACCAAAAAGAGGCCCGGCTACCGTTGCAGTCCTGCAAACTTCACAGTCAGTCGTCATATCTAAGCCGTCGTTTACTGCAATCACCGATGTACAAACGCCGTTTGCGGGATGAGCGGGCTCTTTGCCGCCCGCCCCCGCAGCCTGCGAATTTTCCGGGCATCGAATACCCGGAAAATTCGCAGGGAAATTAATCTCCCTGAGACTTCTGTCATTCTGCCGCTCCGCAATAAGGTTAAAGCCGCACTCCTTTGCGGCTTATCATCTCCGACTCAAATTTTATCCATTAGGTAACGATGTGCTTTTGAGGCGGCGCTGGCCGCTTTGAAAACATAGCGCTTATCGTTTTTCAGCGCCTGGAGCCATGAGGCAATATAGCTTTCATGCTGAACCTCTCCGATGATCCCCAGATCCGCCATCAGAAAAGCACTTCCCAGCTCCGCCACTAATTCCTCCTCCGCATAATCTGCACTGCCAAATTTCCCTTTCATTTCACGGTTAAGTCGTTTTTTACCACCACTCCAGTGAACCAACTCATGCAGTCCGGTAGCATAGAAATTAGCTGCATCTGAAAACAGATGGCGCTCTGGCAGCCAGACTTCATCAGTTAAGGGCCTGAAAAAGGCGTTTTGTCCTTTCTCAATGATGTTTGCGCCGCTCTTCTGGAACAGATTTTCAGCCTCCGGCAACGAGTCAAAGGTTGCTTCTGGACTGACTGTTTCAGTTGTCAGTGGAAGGTCATCAATTTGTTCAACATTGAACACATTGAAGGTTTTCAGCATCGGAATCTGGTCGATTTCACCGTCTTCGTTTTCTTTCTCTAAGGTTGTATAGAAAATTGCCGTCGTGCCGTGCTCGCCTTTGCGAACCTGCCCACCTACTGCCTGCGCCTGTTTGTAGGTCATCCAGCGTGAATCACCGAAGCCCTGTTCTGATGCACTGCACCACAACAGCATGATATTCATTCCGCTATACGAGATACCGGTTGCAAAGTTGGAAGGCAACCCAGACATGCCCGGCACTCGTTGCCACGGGCAAGACCACGGTTTTACACCAGCTTCCAGTGCGGTAATGATGCTATTGGTGACAGTCTGATAAATATCGGTTTTAGTTTTGGAAAATTTCGTTTTTGAGGAGCCTGACTGCTCCAGCGGGGATACGCTGGTCGCCGCTGCGGTGTTAGGGGCGCTAGTCTGGGTATGCAGGGAAATCGTCATGGTTTTTTCTCCGTCAGTGGTGTGATTTTCGTCTTCGTATCGCCTGACGGTTCGCTTTCCCGGCATCGTTCCGTACTGCAAGGGCGCAGAATGCGTGCCATTTACCCTTGCGGGACGGGTTGTGTTGGGAAACGATTAACCGGAAGCTGATACGGGAACGGAAAGCACACGGGAGAAAAAATCTGCCCCTGCATAGGCAGGCGTAGCGCCCCTTAGACCGCAGTGGTGAAAGGGACTGGATAGTGGTGAGCTGGGACATAGATAGACAGTAACGTTTCGTCAGTTGTAGCTGGTATTGGTCCCATAGCCTGCCTAGTAATCCAGTACTTGACAGTTTCCGAAGGAAAATGAATACTATAAGTAGCAAATGCTAGACTATGTACACAACGCAAACTCGCGGAGCATCGAATATGGCTGAAACAGCACAATCACTTGATTTATTTGATAATGAAAGTGCAGAGCTAGAGTCCCAACTAGAGAAAAAAATGACGAATCATTGCGAATTGCTTGTTGGTGATGCCCGTAAACTTCTATTACAGATTCCAGATGGACATTTCAATTGTATTGTTACATCTCCTCCTTATTGGGGGTTGAGGGACTATGGCGTCGAAGGTCAAATTGGAGCCGAAACCACAGTTGATAATTACATAGCAGATCTAGTGACTCTGTTTCGCGAAGCAAGGCGCACTCTTGCTGACGATGGCACTCTTTGGTTAAACATTGGTGATAGTTACACCTCTGGTGGTCGTACATGGCGCGATGCGGATGCAAAAAATAAAGGTCGTGCAATGAACTATAGAGCACCAACGCCAGAGGGATTAAAACCCAAAGATTTGATCGGTGTGCCATGGAAACTAGCATTCGCCCTTCAGGCTGATGGCTGGTACCTCCGGACAGACATTATCTGGAACAAACCTAACTGCCAGCCAGAAAGTGTTAAGGATCGGCCAACACGAGCTCATGAATATGTATTCTTGTTCTCTAAATCGGAGAAGTATTACTATGATTGGAGCGCAATCAAAGAACCCGCTGTTGATCCTAAGAAAAAATCAAAGAATAGACGAACAGTATGGAACATCAACACAGAGCCATTCCCAGGTAGTCATTTTGCTGTTTACCCAAGGGCCCTTGTTCGCTTATGCATAGCAGCCGGTTCCCCTGAAAATGGCCGGGTCCTTGATCCATTTTTCGGTTCAGGAACTACCGGCGTTGTGTGTAATGAGCTTGGTAGAAACTGTGTCGGAATTGAGCTAAATGAAGAATATGCTCAATTAGCTCATAAGCGATTATTAAATGGGCGTTGACTTAAAAATCCAGTGCGCATGCACCTTGCAGAGATCTTTTCGAAGGTGCTTTATCTGGAGCTTACGTTCGGTACCACCATCAAAATATAGAGCGTATTTGAGATTCCCAGCAGTATCCCTCACATAACCATAACCTGGCTGGGGGTTCTGCTTGCTTTTAGTACAAATCTCCAATTCACAAGTTTCGGCCTCAAGCAGGAGTCCTTTGGGAATCTCGACTAGCTCATAGCGAATATTCGTCTCCACATTTGTCAGTCGACGAAGTGTAAATATGCGATCATAACTTTGCATATGTTCAAGAAATAGGTCTAGTAATAAATTAAGTTCCCACTTACCTCGGCCTAACTCCATCCACTTACTTATATGAATTAAATTATCTTTAATATTTGCTGCTGCTTCGGTCTTCAAGCTAACCGGTATACCGCAAATATTAATATCATGCCCTCGATTAGTTCGACTCTTCACTAACTGAGCGTGAATACCTGCCGCATTCAGTACCGACTCAAATGCGAATTCAAATCGATCTTTACTAAGCGCCTGACGACTACCTGCATGATGGCTCAACAATCGATCACCAAATGAAGCAAGAACAGCATCAGTTACCACATCAGAATCTGAAGCTCGTTCAAATTCATACTGGTTATCAAACGCATTCATAACAGACTTTACCCATTGCTGCTGCGATGGGGTCATACGCAGAAAAGCTTCGATAATCTCGTCAATATCTTTATTTGTAATAGACATCCAAGTTATCCACCTATTCGCTACTCAATGCTTGGTAAGTAATTCGGGAACTGTTATGCCTAGCGTGGAAGCTAAAACCTCCAACGTGCTAAGAGTGACATTACGTTCATGGCGCTCTACTGAACCAATATATGTGCGATGCAAATTACATAACTCGGCCAGTTCTTCTTGAGAAAGCCCCTTTTGTCTACGGAAAGTCTTTATGTTCTCAGCAAGTACAGCCCGAAGAGTGTCACTCGATTTTCTAACCATGCTTAGGCCCCAATGGATCATTTTGGGATTATTATAAAATGATGACTATAAGACGACAGACTATAAGTAGCAAAAGGCATACATAACATGCATATAAGGGATTGAACGACTCTCAATCGATTCCCGCCAAAGTTAGTAATTTTTTCATCAAAGGCATGAAGTCACCCATGAAGAAGCGTCTTTCCGACGAAACAGATCAGTATTATTTGCTCCCTTCCCTTTGTTCAGTACCGGCGTAAAGTAGAGTTTTCGGCCCGTCTTCTCCGTCAACAAGAGGTCATTCGGCATGAAAAAGACGCCTCATACCGAAGAACAGATTGCGTTTGCACTGAAGCAGGCCGAAACCGGCACGCTGGTAGAGGAAGTCTGCAGAAAAAAGATGTGAATTTCAGAAGCCACCTTTCACAGTTGGAAAAAGAAGTTCGGTGGCATGGGCGTGACGGAGCTGCGCCGGTTGTGACAGTTGGAGGAAGATAACCACCATCCGAAACGACTTGTAGCGGACCTGAGTCTGGACAAGGAGATGTTGCAGGATGTCATCCGAAAAAAGTTCTGAGGCCCGTGAAAAGCGTGAAGCGGTGACATACCTGTTGGAAGTTTACCGTATCGGACTGCATCGTAGCTGTCGTTTGATGATGCAGAGCCGTATGATGTATCACTACCGCAGTTGCCGTAATGACCGGGCCGCCACACTGCGGATAAGGGAAAATGCCGAGACCCGTATTCGTTACAGCGTTCAGCGTATTCATATCCTTCTGCGCCGGGAATGATGGTTGATTACCCATAAAAAACATCGCATTTATTGTCAGGAAGGACTGAATCTGCGGACAAAACGTCCCCACCTGCATGTCACAGCCGGATACCGACGTGCGCGTCTGGCCTTCAGTGCAACAGATCAGTGCTGAAGCATGGACTTCGTAGCTGATAATCTGTTCAACGAACGTCGGATCCGGGCGCTAACTGCAGTGGATAATTTTAGTCGGGAATGTCTGGCGCTCCAGATTGGTCAGGGGCTGTGTGGGGATGATGTGGTCGCGGTGATGGAGTGTCTAAGGCAGTTACAGAAGCTCGTACCGGGACGGCTGAAGACCGATAACGGCAGCGAATTTATTTCCAAAACGATGGATCAATGGGTGTACGAGATGATGTGACGATGGACGTCTCTCGGCCCGGCAAACCAACAGATAACGCGCTGATAGAGTCGTTTAACGGCAGTTTTCGGGACGAGTGTCTGAACATTCACTAGTTCCTGCCACTGGAAGATGCGCAGGAAAAAGTCGAATGCTTGCGGTAGGAATATAACCAGAAAAGACCGATCTCTCATTAAATAGCAAGACTCCGGCGGAATTTTCTCGAAGTCTGAAAAATGCCCCGGATCTCTGATTTAACCTGGCACCGATATTGGGACGAAATCAAAAAACTGGGTATTTAGAAAGAGCATGAGCTAAAATGAGTGCGCTTCAAGCTTGACAGAAATATAAAACGATAAGCTCATTAATAAACAATCAAAAAAAATTAATCATAAGGATAAAAAATATGGACAGTAACAATGATTTCACTATAGGAACTTGCAAACTTTGCGATGCTAAGAACACCAAATTGATCGACAGTCATTATTTACCATCATTTTTTTATTCCCGGATATATGATATAAAAGACAGTAATCATACACTGAATCTAATACAGTCCGATTGGACAAAAAGAAACATCGGAGATCATCAAATAACCAAATACATGCTATGTAAATGTTGTGAAGATCTTTTCAGTAAAAACGGAGAAACATCATTCCCTAACTTAGCACTCCCAATAAATAAAAAAAACCCGTTGCTTTTTGTGAAGTTAATTAGACACTTATTACCAAAGACAAATAAAAACTTAACACTTCCTAATTTAAATAATTTTGATAATGATAGCATTTACTATTTTATCATTAGCATGTTTTGGAGAAGCTCACTTAACTGGAATGCACACGAATATGACAAAAGAACATTTCAGTGCCAATTTAAAGAGAAAATAATTGCTGAAATGAAATCATACCTACAAAATAAAACAATCCCTTCAAGTTTCAAAATATTGGTGATTCCATTATTAAAAAAAACATATCACGCTTGTTCTTTCCCAAAAGAATCCAACTTAAAAAATGGAGGAAAATATTATTCATTTAACATATTTCAATATATTTTTATACTATTGGATAATTCCTTGGCTGAGGAAAAAGTCCCAGAGATTCAAAATGGCAAAATAACATATTGTATTTCAGATTACTTTGAAGACAACTTCGCATATCAGTTTTACCGAAGTTATAAAGAAAGCAAGACCAAAGGTAAAAAGAATCTCGATATATCATGGGCAGATCAAAAAAACATTATATTTTGGTCATTCACTGGATCATTACATCCATTGTATTTCATTCCCGGAAATTATTTAATTAAAGAGTCAAATATATCCTGGAATAAAGATAGCATCTGATTAAAGCCCCTACTTCAGAGTGCTAAAATCAGTTCTGTAAAACCCGCTCCGGTTGGTGGTCATTCTGGTGGTCTTGACAGGCAGCAGATTCTTGTTTAGCTTATTTATTAGCCAGTTACTGGCAAAGGCGATCCCAGTCAGAGGAGCCATATTAGAGAAGCCCGCTTAAGGAAACTTAAGCGGGCTTTTTGCTTTTATGCCATTTTCTGAGCAGTAAAACTGCTGACCTCGACTCATCGCGGATTGAGGGTGCTAAGGTCAATGTGCTTCTGCGAACAGTCCGATTAAGTTCAATGATCACGACGCAGTCTAATGCACGAGACCTCGCCTTTATCCTGACCCAAACTGAATTATTGAGCTGGCTGTCATTGGTCAAATACCTGCTGGGGAAGTAAACCAACTATGTGTTCAAATCATGGGTCAGCGTTTCTTTCATTCTTTCTTTCATCTATTCATTCACGGAGTTGAAAACGACAGCCTCATTGAAGTGGAGTTTCGAAGTCTCTCTCTTGTCATCATTTTTGATTGGTGCTTTTTATCGTAAATACATCCTGACGTACAGTTCACCTCTTAATGAAATAGACGTGTGTATTGGATAGGCCGCGTCATTCGAAATAAAAAGTCGATGGTTTTAAATTACAGATTATGTGGTCTTTCAGCTCGTTATTCGTCAATAGTGAGATTGTGTTATTTATAGACAATGTATGGTTTTATGATTTGTATTTCTACAGCATATTACTACTTATATTGTTCTGTAGTTCAAAATTAAATGATGAGATTTAACTCACTATAAAAAAGAAATCTATTGTGAACAAAGAATGAAAATAAGCTAAGCGTGAATGCTGGCGGTGGAAAATAATCCACCATATCGCTCCGTTTCACGGTTAAGTTTTACTCCCACTTGTCGTATTTATTTAATGACAGGCGGATTATCGACTCAGTGTAACTTTCGATGACGCCAAATAGCAATGAAGCAGCGTAATGCTGCCAAACTGGACAATATTTGATGAAGAGGGTATATCGAAGACAACGTGTTCAACGGAAAAATACATGTGAATGAGAGCCTCCAGATCTGGTCTGGAGGCCCGGATAGATTCAATATGCAGACTACTTGCTACCTGACAATAAGGTAGAGAATACTCTTATTATTTAGAAGGATTTGAATGCTACCGTGAGTCGATTGATGGAACCTGATGATTCTGGCAGCGACAGTACGACATCAACGTTTTCTGCGATGCTGTTTATAATATCGATCTCACAAGACTTGTCAGAATTGAGCAGAATATCGGCTGTATTAGTAAAATAACCATCAATTGTGGCAGAACCAGTGACAGATACCCTAACCTGAGTTATTTCGGCGCGAAGACCAGACGACTGCGCAGTTTTAAGATATATGGAACAAGGCGTGATTCCGTTGGCAGGCGCTCCCGTAGAATAGTTTAGGTATTGAATATTACCATTTCCCTGAGTGTAAGACCCAAAACGAACCACTTGACGAACGCTGACACCAGGGTTATTTAAGGCTTCTGCTGTAACTTCTACATTATTTTGCACTGATGAACGAAGCTTAAAGCTGCTTTCACCATTTTGATTGAGAATGGGCTGATACGTGCTAGAACCCGACTCATTGAAAACAGCATTACCTACTGCCGATAAAACAACTGTTGACCCGGCCTGGCCTTTTACGACGCCCTGGTTATATGGATAAAGATGAACAGCATTATAATCTGTATTCACGGCTCCCGTGGAGATGATCATACTGAGTTCATCGACGCTGCCGCTTAAATCAAGTATAGCTTCACTAAATTCTGATACTCCCAATATGACACCATTACGTCTGACCTGATAGCTGGCCAATAAAATACCTTTATCCTTGAGAACTTCGAGTTTACTTTCAGGAATAAAGAAAGTCATTCCCGCAGTGATATTCGAAGCCAATATTATTTGTGATTCTACACCACCATTTGTAATATCCCCTGACGCGCTCTTGCCCATCCAATAGAGCGTCACTGTATCATTTACCTTAATGTCAGTGTATGGGCCAACATAAACATAGGTGCCAGCATTGGCTGTAATACTGCTCTGGTAAATCACACTGTTCACGGCATCACTGAAAACAGGCGCTGGATATTTTATCTCTGGCTTTCCGTCAATAATTTCAACAGTTACCTTGTAAGACGTTCCTGTATTACCTGCCACATCGCGGGAGGTATAGCTAATAGAATGCACTCCGACATCCAGACCTGTCGTTATGACCACAACAATAGGGAAATCGGAGGCCAAATCATCTACGATAACTTCTTTTACAGGCAGGTTATCCCATAATACCGTAATGTAATCACCGCGTGCGGCATCATCATACTGCTGGATACGAACAAATACGCCGCCCGCAACATTCAGGTCATTAAGGCTTATGGAATTGTCTGATGTCATCTGCGGTAAATTCGGCGCCGGGAGGGCAGTTACTGCATTTACCATATAAAACTCCTTCAATGAGGTCGGTAAAATCCAGAGATGGGACTGCCCCACCCCTGGAACCGGGTTTAAGCCTTAGGCAGATGTGGCGGAACCGTATCAATAATCACTGTTTTCGTGAAAGATGATCCCGCTACGGCAACAGAACCCGTTCCTGTCACGGTGTACCAGAACTGTCCACGGACGTCATCAAAGGTATCTTTGCTGTCCATAATTGCATCTTTCGGTATTTCTAAAGGAATCTTTTTATCACTGATTTCATCGTCAGTGACGGTATGGGTCGAGATGGCTTTAGATGGGATAATTTCTGTTTTATAGTTTTTGTCGAACACTCTCATGTAGAGGGTAATGATATTGTTCGCATAAATGACGGCATCGTCCGAACTCTGGGGAAGGATTACGTACGCAGTGACGCCAGTTTCTGGATCTACATCGTCATAGTTGATGGTGTTATTAGAGATGTCGGAGAACTCTGGAGCATCATATAGCGGATTGATATAGGTCCCGCCGGTGACGGTAATCGCCAGAGGCTGTGAATAGGTAATGTTCTGCGCCAAGTCGGTTATGGTGTAGTAAACCGTGTAATCTCCATCGGATAGTACTTCCGTTGCCGAAAAGTCGTTTTTGATGTTGATGATCCAAGGGAAAGTGTCGCTGGTACCATCATCGAAGCGGGAAATTGCATTCTTTCCCCAATAGAAGTTATACAGGTCCCCCGCAACAGGGTCATCGGTATGACGCAAAACCATTGCCTGTACTGTGCCGTTAACCTCTTTTTCGGTCAGTATCCCATTTTTAGCCTGCGGAACGATAGGAGCCGATAAATCATCGGAATAAAAGCCGACTTGCAGGCTTTTTGTATCTTTGTCAGCGTCATCCACGGAAGCTTGGACAATAACGCCCCCTTTTATTTCGCAATCGAGCGTATTTGAAGCAAATCCCGTTGCTGAAGTGAGGCTAGTGGCGCTCCCGAGCGTCGCAGTGGTATGTTCCGGACCTATAATAGTCCATTTGACCGTCATACCCTGCGCGCCTACGCCAGTTTCACTGTTAAATACTTTCGCAGTGAGGTTCAGTGTCGTACCAGGAGCAACAACAGGAACATCTGAAGTTAGTAGAATTGAATTAGCCATAGCATAACCTCTCTTTTCTGATTAATGATTTACTTTCTGAAATATGTTCTGCCTATTTGATATGTCCAGTGACATATTTAGGCCTCGTTAAATATTTAAGCTTATATTTAAAGAATAACTTAATGTAGGATATTATTTTTTATGAGCAATGATCTTTTTTTTAATGAGTTATATCGTGACAATTATCGTGGTAATAATCTAACCTAAAACCATGTGCGATACATCAACGAGATATATACGCATCATCGTTTTACTCTTCTCAGTGTCTCTTCTAAACTGGCTTTAGGAAAACAGGACAAGCGTGATTCATGACTGCAGTTCACAATATTAACCCTCCGTCGTATATCTATTGAATACGATTCAAATTCAGTTTTCCAGCGGCGAACACTGTAGCTGGTAGGATTGTTTAGTCGAGGATGTTTTCCATGCCAGTGAACACCTTTTTCTAAAGAGCAGTCGTAACCCAGAAGAATAATGTTCTCAACCCCTAAACTTATGGCGAAAAGAATCGCCACTATTCCCGTGTTTAATGCTTCTTCCGTTTCTTTATCGAAATAATGTATTTTATATTTCTGTGCTGCGGATTCACTACACGTCCATTTTTGAGCGGGGGAAGTAATAAGATCATAATTATCATTCCACCACGCCTCATCACCTGCAAAAATATATTGACATTCCGGATAGATTGCCCAGCTGGAATTTATCGTTATGACAGGTATTTCATGGTCGCACAGGCGCTGAACATCGGCCTTGCACAACGATGGCCCTGACGCACACACCGCAATGGCATTGGCTGTCATACGTTTCGCTCCACGTTAAGTTTCCCGGCTAAATAGAACGACGGCTGAAAGCATAGCTGCTTATCCCCTCCCGACCAGATTCGCTCTTAATGATAATATTCGGCACAGTCGAACCCTAATCTAAAACCAATGAACCAGATTAGTGCGCTCGGTACCAGGAGTGTTTATCCCGTCGGTCATGCCGTGAATAAAGCCTCGATTTGGGACTCTCAAATACCGGTTCTGAATCAAACACCCATTGATCAGGGTGCTGCACGGCAATATCTGAGTGGTCGATTTGTTTGAACGGATTCCAGAGAGGAAGCGCTAGAAGGCAGCCTGTGTCCAGTTTAGTCCAGAGCCATCGGATAAACAGCCGGCAAACGGATTTACGTCATGACCGAGCGTTTCAGGTCGGGACGCCACAAACTTGCCTATGCCAACGCCTACCTCCACTATGATTTCCTGATAACACCGAGAGACGCCATCCACCTATACTCAGTCCAGGGAGCAGACCCAATCGGAATTCAGTTCATCATTAAATCATTTCACACGAACGCTCCCTTTGGTATGCCGCCGTCATACGTTCAATAAACGGCGTTACCTTAGATGGTAAGTTACTGATGAACTTATTACATTTGTGCTTCATCAGTTGGCAACGGCAGTAGTTATCCGGGTAGATGAAAATGGCCTGGGATAAATCCATGCAACTGCGGTCAGTCACTTTTGAATGATGGTTACTTCCTCCGCAACCTCCCTGCAGACCAATCATTGGACGTCTATAAGCCAGAGCGGCCAGCATCACCACCCCAACGCCACACACCACCATATCTGCCTGCTCGACAAGCGCTAGCATCTGGGTGATTGTTAGCTCACCATGATGTAATTTTTGATGGGCGAAGGGTTCAACGTCAGGGATCCACTCTAGACCCGGTTCATTATCAGCAATACTGACGACATGCCAGCCTTTGTCAGCCAGAATTCTGGCGACGCTGTCGACGTATTCATTAAGAGGGCCACGACTGGCGTTAAACCATTCTGTGCGTACGGTCGTTGGACGGATAACCGCGAGCGGTTTATTTGTGGGGATCCCAATATCAGGCAACGCATAGTGAGGTAAATCAAGATCTGCCGGGGGTATACCAAACTGGCGCTCCATCGTAGTGAAAATGGTGCCCTGTTGCATGTCGACATCACCATAAAAAATACGCTGACAATCTATCCCGGGCGGGACAGGTTCAAAGCGAACCTTCGTCTTATTCTCATTTTTTTTTTGCGTACGTAGGGGGGTGTCTGCCTTAACAAAATGCAGGTTACTGATCCCCTGATAAATTTCCGGCACAGGAGTTTTTAACCAAATCTCATGATTCCTTTGAGCCAATTGCTTTATGAAACAGCGCTGCATGATATTGTCCCCAATACCATGCATTCCATCAAAATAGACTTCTTTCATGGGATACCTTATTCAAGAGATTAATATTATTGGTTCATAAGCAGGTACTCGAGTGTAGGCAAACTTTAGTCGGAAGATGCTCCCTTGTTACAAAAACAGGGATTGCACTGATTAAGCCAACCGGCCAGCCGCCAAGATTTCTCTTGACGGCTTGATAAGCATGATGATCAGTTAACCCTACACATGACGTAACTTGCACCCGGTTGAGGTGACGTCCCGGGAACTCCCGTGGAGTAGATGAAGGCAATATCTTGCTTCGCACGCCATGTCGTGGTTGTCTCTGCGTCCCAGTAGAACTGGTAGTGTGTCAGTGACGAACTATCACGCCATTCACCAAACAACTTGCCCACCACTGATACCGCACCATCCGTCAGGTCTGCTTCAGACTCTATAGTAGGGGATGATCCGAAGGCCCTGCAGGCAGAACTCGCATAGTTAGAACCATTCCTTTCCACAGCAGCACGGTCAGAGACTCTGTACCATTTCAGCAAAGTGAAGGTATAGGTCAGCGGCGTCCCCCCAGATTTAGGCGTAGCGGTGATGGTCACCTGACGCTCCGACTCCGCCGGCGAATCATCACCACTGTCTGCAGATGTCGTAGAAGCTTTCATGGTCGCAACGCCATTATTGTCCACCGTTACCCAAGACCGGTCACTGCTCCAGGTATAATTGATCTGGTCATTCCTGGCGTTATCAATATAGAAATACATCTGCGCGTTGGCAAAGCCCGTTTGTGGGAAGCCTTGCCCCGTCGTAAAGACGTACGTCGTACCGTAAGGCGAGACGCCCGTGATTGATGAGGCCACAAAGGTAACGCTCTGCGTTTTACCTGTATCACGGCTGTTCTCTCTCGCCTGAGCCGTGACCGTCACCTCTTCACCTACCGTATCGGTCAGGGTGACCTGTGCCTGCCCGCTGCTGTTAGTGATGACTGCCTCGGCACTAAGTGTTGCGCTACCCGTCACGCTGAACGTCACTGGCGTATTCGCTATCACTGCGCCGTTGCTGTCTGTAACCGTGGCGGTCAGGGTAGACGAAGCACTACCATCTGCTTTCAGACTCGTGTCGCTGGCCGACAGCGCGGTGACGCTAAAGATGATAAATGTCGTCTGTGCCGTGGCCGTTTTCCCGTTACTGAGCGCGGCGGTGACAGTGACGGTCTCCGCTGTAGCGTCGGTCAACGTGACTACGACCTGGCCATTGCTGTCCGTCGTCCCCGCAGAGGAAGAAAGGACTGCGCCGCCGTTTGTACTCAGCGTGACACTTTGACCGGAAAGGGAATTGCCGTTGCTGTCCTTCAGCGTCACCGTCGCCGTATTGGTTGCGCTGCCATTAGCCAAAGCCCCGGTTGTGGCGGTCACCGCCAGCACTGCGCTGTCCAGATCGGCCACAAAACTGCTGTCTTTCGTCTGACTGCTGCCGGTAGAAAGTTTTGCCGTCACCTGCACCGTTTCGACCACCGTATCGGTCAGTGTGACCTGCGCCTGCCCATTACTGTCAGTGTTGACCGCCGCGCTACTCAACCTCGCGCTACCGCTGACACTGAACATGACGGGCATATTTGTTAGGGGGTTGCCGTTCGAATCCGTGACCGTCACCGTGGCGGTATTGGTGTCGCTACCCGATGCCTTAGCCCCGGTGGTCACAGTCAGGTCTTTCAACCGGGCGCTGTCCTTGTCGGAGACAAACAGGCTCGGTGCCGTAGCGCTGCCACCATTAGACAGGGTCGCCGTCAAAGTCAGAGACTCGGCAATGGTATCGGTATAAGACACCGTCGTTTTCCCGCTGCTGTCGGTGACCGCAGACTGACCAAAGACAACTGTAGATTTATCTGCTGACCATGAAATGGTCTGACCTGCAAGCGCATTGTCGTTTGCATCCGTCACCGTGACCTGAGCTACGTTCGTCGTTTTCCCATCTGCCGGGCTGCCGTCCGAGGTGACACTCAGGATACCGATTTTCGCGGTGGCGTTATTCCCGGTGAAATGCACCGTCGCCTCTGCCGCCTGGCTGCCTGACGTGGCACTGATGGAGGCGCTGCCAGCGGTCGTGGACGACAGGTGCACCGTAGCCTTACCACTGCTGTCTGATGAAGAAGCGTTTTCCTTCATCGTGACGCCGCCAGGCAGGGTCCAGGTAATGTCTTGTCCTGTTGCCGGCTTGCCGTTGCTATCCGTCAACGTGGCCACGACTGTGTCCGTACTGCTGCCATCCGCCACAGCGTTGTCCTGCGTCACGGTTAGTTCGATTTTGCTGACCGATATCGCCACGAAGTGACTATTTTGTGAAGCGCTAATACCGCTACTTTGCACCGTTACCGGCACCGTCTGTGCTTTCGTGCTGGTCAGCGTCACCGCAGCCAGTCCGTTGTTATCCGTGACGGACGATGCCGACATCAGGCTAACGCTGCCGTCAGTGGAAGGTGCGAGCCAGTTGATTGGCGCGTTGCGCACCGGCTGCCCGCTGCGGTTTGTCGCCAGCACCTGTAACACATTTCGGGTGGTTCCATCCGCCGGGCTATTATCCGTGATTTGCGTAAGCAAAAGGTGCGCTACGTCCTGCGCCGGATTTTTACGATACTGCAACACAATCTCGTTGTTACGATTCACCAAGTCATAGCGGCTGGCAGCCAGGGTGCGCATGACCTGCACATTCGCCGGATCAATCTGCCACCGCCAGTCGTGACCGAAGTTCCAGCTCACGTCTAAGGTAACCTGCGTGTCATGGACGCCTTTTCCCTGACGATGGTCGGTGCCCAGTGTAACTAAAGGAATCGGGGTGTATTCAACGCCTGCAGTGATTGCGTTCGGGTTGTGCTGTAAGTGATCTTTATTAAAGAGTGCCACCTGGTCGCCATAATACTGCTCCCACACCAGTTTGCCCCCCAGTTGAGGATAAGCCGGCAACCACCCTTCGGCCCGGATATCGTATCCGTCGGCGGGTTTCTCCTGCCAAGTACCGTCAAAATCGCGTGAGGTGTGCCAGTCTGTAGTCCCAATATAGGTATTGGCCGACAGCCTAAGGTAATCACGCCAGGCTTCTCCGCCAAAACCCACTCGCCGGTTATGCCCGGTAAGGTCGTTATCTAAGAAAACGTTGCCACCATACATCCAGCCATTTTGCCAGAAAGTACGTACGCCCCAACCCAGGTTAGTTGTGAGACGGTCCGATGGTTTGCGGATCCCGCCCTGCGCAAATAAAAGGGCATGCCCATTGTCATAAAATGGAACCAGCAGATCGCCGCTGCTGTGACTCCAGCTCCCGTGGCGATCCATGTTGAGCTGGACACGGGCCGTACCGAAGCCGTTCAGCCACTGTTGTAGCCCTGCAGACGCCTTCCCTACGATTAGAGATCGTGCGGAATCCGATGCATACCCTGAAGACAACATACCTGCGCCCTGAGTCATGATGTCCGAATATGGCAGGGAATCATCTTGTACAGAAGACGGTTCATCGGTATGGCGATCGACGGAGAAAGGCGAGCGGGGTTCAGCCGCAGCGGACTGAGAAATAACAACGGGTATAACAGGCAGGAATGCCTGAAGTACAATCTGAGACCAAACTATAATTTTTTTCAAAGATTTCATCGTATCACTTACAGCATTGTTGCAAGTATCAGAGAGGAACCCATAGCCCGTTAACAAAATCATATATTTTAGAATTTGCTAACCAGGTCCTCCCAACGGAATAACCAAAGTAGAATAATTCCACGCAACCATTACGCAGAAGACTACCTCGATCTCTTTTATCGCAGCGTTGTCGGACGTCATCAATTTAAATACAGCCTGGTGCTGAATTTTCTTTGACTCGCCATTGTCGCATTAAGTAATATTAATTAGATATTTCACCTGCTCAGAAGTCACTTTATATCATCCTCCCTCGCTCTTCAGAAAAAATTAATTTTTTGGGTTAAGAGCGATATATCACTATTGCAGTGCATGGCACCACATATAATCGGAGAGTAAAAAGAACGCCTGAGCGGTAATAGAACCATAATCCTTGACGGTTTTCCATACCTTTTTTTCTTCAGATATAAAGATTATCTGATATTTTATCTTCGATAATGTATTCATTTCTCGCTTCTCTTCCTCTACGCCAGGTTTCTGCGGGGGAAGTATATTTACTTTATTTTATTCGGCAATAATGATCGGTTGAGACTATTGGATTGAGCATCATCACTTCCGACTGAATTAAATAGGACTTAAACCATGAGCCTGAAAAGAGGTTGCATTAAAGGTTCTAAAAATCATGACCTTAATCAATAAAAAGCACTCACAGAACTATCACAAGGGTGATTAAAACCCCTATTTACACAAAGAATTTAACGCAGGAGACACGAATGTTTTACACAATTCGTTTAGGCAATATTTAATTTGAAAACTGAACACCCGGTAGGAACCTGATTAAACTTAACGTAAAAATGTGAATTAGGTACGAAAATTTCTGTTGATCGTTTTAGCTACTTACTTTATAGGCTAGACATTCCCGTCACAGTGATTAAATTTTGGAAACCTCGGATTCCATAATACTTTTTACCTATAGAAACAAATTTTCACTTCGCATTAAACAGGTTTTAATTTAAGGCTGTGTTAGTTGATATCTTACCCTGTACAAATAAGTCTCGTCATCCTAGAGTTATATAGGTTTATCCAAGCGGAGTAAAAACAGAAGACAGCAGTCCACCCTAGTTGAGATATTTTCTATTTCGTAATATTGAGCTATAACTAATGATTGATAACCCCCTAAACAATATTCACGGTGTAATCGACTAGTATTGGCTACATATTACCTACTGCTTTATTTCTGCGCCGGATATTGTACACAAAAGAATATTGCTCTGAACATGCCGCACCTTAATGGTTTCATGTTTTTGCTTCCTAAGTAACAGGCGGTCACAAGTTCATGACTGCTGGATTTATGTAACAGAAACACCTTAGCTCTCCTGCATAAACGGGGGGAATTCAATTTGACTCATAACATTTCAAACGAGGAAATATTTATGTATACCCTGATTTTGACAGCCACCTCTACGGCATCAGCCAACGGGTCCGATACAAACACCGCAACAGCCATACTGATGAACGATGGTCAATATGTCAGCGGGAAAGCGGTTGAATTCAGATTAGTAAGCGGAAACGCGATTTTTTCTGATGGAACTCAAATCATTAAGGTGACAACCAACGCTTTGGGACAAGCCTCCGTAGAATATACAGACACCGTGGAAGAAACTATTTCAGTAATGGCTATAATGGCAGACGATGCATCAGTTTACAGCATCACGACCTCTTCTTTTAAGGCTAGCACACCGACTCCGGGACCCCTTCCGACGCTCGAGGTTACACGAATTTATAACGACAACAATAAAAATTTCGAGATTGGTGGCCCCCATCATCTGTTCATAGGCGCAACGTTTTATATTGAAATCAGCGAACCGTCGCCGTCCACCATCTGGACATGTGATGACGTGAATGTGCAAGTGAAAAATGTCAATGGTTTAGGGCATGTTTCGATAAAAGGCACGCCAATATCCGACGTGATTCAAATCAAATTCAGCAATGCATCAGGCAGCGGCGAATATGATATCGCTTGTAATCTTTATCTAGATAATGTTCATGCCGGATTAAATAAAGCGATGCCAACCAGTGCTGAATATATCGCGATATATGGTGAGTGGGGTGATATGACTACGTTCGGCTGGGGAAAAGCATCGGGGGCTTATTATTATTACGCTTTCCACAGCATCTTGTCGGGGAGTACTGTTGATATGACCGATGGCCAGAAAAAAGTCATTGGTCTTGGTTCATGCAGTTACGCGTCTAAACAAGTGCTTAGTAAAGTCCTGCCAGACGGAGACTAATGTACAACTGACCAACAATGACTAATGGGGGTAACCGCCATGAAAATTGGCGGTTACCCCAACGATGAACGCCTTGGCATTTCCTCAGCCACATGGCCCGGTCATTGTCATGACGACAGACAACGGACCTCGCTGGCTAGACTTACACGTAATCCTGAGACCTGTGTATTCGGTCACCCCATTTTCAATGAGCCGACGGTGCGTTACATCATGAGGTCGACAATCCCCAAGACTCATTGTTCAACGATGCCGTTCATCCTCTATCGCTCTTTAGCGATACACGCTTGTTATTAAACAATCAGTAGGGTTAGGCAGCCCAACTGTGCTTCCACATGTATCGGTTTGCGTTTTCATGATAATGGACAGTTTATCGATAGAGTAAAGACTCCTGATGATCAGGTGAATGGGAAACGCCTCTACCGAAATTCGTTTCTGGAGTTAATGACTTGGTTGCCGATGATATTTTGCGCATGGGTCGACGTCGTGGTCCGTTCTTTTTTCTTATATTGATCGGGAGAACAATATGGATGTATCGCAAATTGCCTCGCTAGCTACCCGCGTTGATAACCAAGAACTCAGTCGTCGGGTGAGCACCACCCTACTGAAAAAGACATCGGATAATCAAGAGTCAACCGCAGCCAATCTTCTCGAATCAATCCCATCGTTGCCGGCTAATCCGGCGGTGGGGCGAAATATCAACACCACTGCCTAAGTCGCGTTGTGAGCGGCTGCGTTCAATAAATGCCGGTGCTTTGCCAATCAATCGCTGATTTGTTCTTAGGTAAACTTGATTGATAGTCGGTGAGTCGCCGCGGCCTCAACCTGCGACAGAGAGTCCCGGGTTGAAGCGAGCAGCAGGCGATGGTGGCTTGGGGTGGCGCATAGCCTACCGCTAGTTTCAGCATTAAAGTTTCCATCAAAATACCTGAGGCCATTGAGGTACCTGATTGACGAGCTGTATACATAATATACTATGAACTGCGCTAAACTCACCGGAGAGATACTATGGCCTCATCCAAAGTCGACGTCCTGTTTCAGCCTTTCCATTTGAAGAATCTCGCACTCAAAAACCGCATCGTGATGGCGCCAATGACGCGTTCATTTGCCGTTAATGGCGTTCCGGACGAGAAAATCGCCGCTTATTATCAGCGCCGCGCCAAAGGTGATGTGGGTCTGATCCTCTCTGAAGGCACGGTCATCAACCGACCTGCCTCACGCAATGACCCTCAAATCCCCTTCTTCCACGGTGAGAAAGCCTTGGCAGGCTGGAAACGCGTCATCGACGATGTCCACGCCGTGGGCGGGAAAATGGGGCCGCAGCTGTGGCACACGGGATCAACCGTCAGCTTGTTGACGGACTGGACGCCGGATGCCGAGGTGGAAAGTCCTTCTGCATTGGTTGCCCCCGACCAACCGCGCGGTGTGGCGATGAGCGAGGAAGATATCGCCGATACCATCACCGCTTTCGGTCAGGCCGCGGCCGACGCCAAGCGTCTGGGCTTTGATGTCGCGGAAATCCACGGCGCGCATGGCTATCTGATCGATCAGTTTTTCTGGGCGGGCACCAACCTGCGCACAGACAGCTACGGCGGCGCAACGCTAAAACAGCGCTCCCGTTTTGCGGCCGAGATCGTTCAGGCCATGCGTAAAGCTGTCGGGCCAGACTTCCCGCTGATTCTGCGTGTCAGTCAATGGAAGCAGCAGGACTATGCGGCGCGTCTCGCGCCAACGCCTGAGGAAATGGCTGACTGGCTGGTTCCGTTGGTGGACGCCGGTGTCGATATCCTTCACTGCTCACAGCGCCGGTTCTGGCAACCCGAGTTTCCAGAAATCGACGGAGAGAAGGGATTAAACTTTGCCGGTTGGGCGAAGAAACTGACCGGAGCTGCGACGATCAGCGTGGGTTCCGTCGGCCTGTCGAGCGACTTCATGGGCGCGTTTGCCGGTGAAAGCGCCAAACCTGATAACCTCGACAACCTGATTGCACGTATGGAACGCGACGAGTTTGATTTGATTGCCGTCGGCCGCGCTTTGCTGAGCGACCCGAATTGGGCTGCCAAGATCAGAACGGGTCAGCAGGATGCATTGGAAGATTTCACCGCCGATGCGTTGAAGACGCTGGTTTAAACTTCAACTGACAGCGTCAGTTGTGATGTCGGCTCCTCTCTGTCCAGGGCATTCATCGCCAACGCCCTTCCCCTGCGGTCAGCGTCCTGCTGGCCGTTTATTTTGGGGCGAACTCATACGTTACCCACGCTAAAGTTTTCCTCACGGTTTTTCTTCATAATGCAGATGGTTGCACCACTATCTTGACCGATAAATAAAACCATTGGTTACCGTAGCCCGGTAGGTCCGGAATAATCACCGTGAGCGCGCTAAGCAGTGCCGGAACAAAAACGATGAGACTTTTTCAGTTTTCATGGACAGGACCTTTTTGGTTATGAGCATCGTGCTGACGAACTAGTGATGCGTGGCTTCAACAAACTTGGCCAGTTCCTGGTTAAAGCGCCGTGGCTCTTCAATAAACGGCGCATGTCCCGAATCAGCAAATATCAGTGACCGAATGCGCGGATTCACCTTTTGGGCTCTCGACAGCGCAGCCTGCGGGTTGACCAAAACATCATGCTTGCCATAAACAAACAGCAGCGGAACGCGGGCAGAACCGAGCCCCTGAACAAGCGGAATATTCATGCCCTGTACGGCTCGCTGCATTGACCATGAGGCCATCGCGGCGCTCGCAATTAGACGCTCAAACGTACGAATATCCGGCTGTTGGTGAAAACACAGCTGGACAAAGCGGCGCTCGCCATCAAGGTGAGTTCTTAAATCGCCGGACGTCATATCACGATAAACGGCAGGGTGAGCTGGAATTTGTTCGGGAACTAATTCAACCACGCCATCGACGTACATTGCTCCCCTGATATTGCCGTCACCGTAGGCAGCCAGATAATGGGTAATGACAGCACCACCAAGAGACCACCCAACGAGCAATGGCTTTGCGGCATGACTGCCTTCTATCACCGTGGCAAGATCTTCCGCCCAGCGCTTGCCGTTTTGATACGATGATTCCTGCTCAGGTTTACCAGAAATCCCGTGCCCCCTAAGGTCATAGGTGATGAGCCTTAAGTGATTGAGCTGCACATCCTGCACCTGCTTCTCCCAATTCAGATGGCTTCCCAGCAGCCCGTGAATAAAAATAATGGGCGTCCCCTGGGGGTCACCTGATTCTTGTACCGCCAGCCGGGTCCCATCCGGTGCGGTCAAGAAGTAGTTTTTTGCTGCAACGGTCAGGGGCAGAAAGAATATCAACAGTAAGCACAACCGTGTGCGGAGAGAGCGAAATAGCAGCATGATAGAGTCCTCAAACAGAGATTTCAGGCTATGCTGAACCCTGACATTAATGTCAGGGTCAAGCGAAAATTCACGGGGGTAGGTATGTCTTTATCAATCGGTGAGGTTTCAGTACGGACAGGCGTCAGCGTGAGGGCAATTCGCCATTACGATAAAAAGGGGCTCGTCACCTCAGTGCGGGGAGACAACGGCTACCGTTACTTTAGTGAGCAGTCGGTTGCACAGATCTGCCAGATTCGCCGGCTGATACTTGCAGGGTTCACGCTTGCCGAGATTGAGACGTTCCCTGCCTGTATGCGTAGAGAAGAGAATAGGGAGTTTTGCCCTGAAACCCATGATGTTCTGCGAAAGCATCTCGATGAAGTTGATAAACATCTGTGTTCACTGGAAACACAACGCGAACGTCTTCTGAAAGCGTTGACCGGACGAAAAGCAAATTAATCATCATGCAGAGTCATAAGCATCATAAACTGCCCCTGAAATGCCCGTTCAGTTCGTCTTTATTTATGGTTACTATGAGGTCAACATCCTATGGATTCCGGTTTCGCCGGTCAGACAAGGTACCCCCAATAGATAAACAGGTGACCGCTGAACGGGTCAGCCCAGCGCGCAGCGCGTCCCTGCACCTTCGCCGACAGTTCGCTAAAGCTGCACCGCTTATCTGCGAACAGGGCTGATCAGATCACATTGGCAGACGATGATCGACGGCCTCAAAGCTCATGACGAAAAATACGAGGTTGTTTGATTTCTCATGATTAAGTCAACGCAAGGTTACCTTATTTAAGTGACGGTGACGTGCGCCACTTAGAGCACAAAGCCATAGTGAGAACCGTCCGGCAGTTCGACATCAAGCCGCAGCTTGCCGCCGGTCGCCTCAACATAGCGTTTCAGAGTGGAGAGTTTCAGGTCCCGGCCCCGTTTCTCCATCCCCGCCACGGTCGGCTGCTTCAGACCCAGGGCCTGCGCCATCTCCACCTGCGTTTTCCTTACCTTCTCACGCAGTTCGGCAAGGTGGATATTCAGCAGCATATCCGTGGCCATTGCGTGCGCATCCGCAACGACGTCCGGTTTTTCATCCGCAATAAGCTGTTCTAGCGTTCTGCCCATAGCGTTACTCCTTTTTGTGTAATCGATTGAGATAATGAGTGAACTCCCGGTCGGCCAGCGGGATCATTTCATCGTAAAAGCGTTTTTCATTACCCGCCTTATTGCCTGCACACAGCAGAATTCCGGTACGGTGCGGATCGAACGCGAAAAAGGCGCGCAAGGGATCCCCCCGGCTTTACACTCTCAGCTCTTTCATGTTGCTGTAGCGGGAGCTTTTGACCGTATCTGCATAAAGTCTTGGCAACAATGGTCCCTTTTCCCGCAACACAATGAGCGCCGCGAGTACGCAGGCCCTGTCGATGTCGCATAACGAACAAAACCATGCGTCAAATGTATCCGTTGTTTCAATGATCCACACACGACCTCCTCATCACCATAGGTTAAATGCTATATAGGTGAAAACCTATATTTTGATTGTGTCGTGATAAAACGCGTGATGCACTCACGCAGGTCGGAAAGCCCGAGAAGCCTTGAAATGTGAGATGAGGGTTGGGACGACTCGACACGCGTTTTGCGAACGGTGCCGCGTTTTTCAAGCTACACAAAGTACGCCGATGGTACAGCACGGTGTCCCTCGGTCGGGACAGCGATGTCAGGCGGTAGAAGGGACAAGCAGGAAGCGGCGGAGAGAAAAAGAAACGCCTCGCCCATTTGCGGCGAGGCGTCATTACGGCTGTTTTTACGGCTAATAAGGGAAGCCGTCGCCCCTAACGACGTTCCCTCGCGGTCTAGAGCGACCATTCATGCAGAACAAACGATATTGCGCGGCAACGCTCAGTTCAGCTTCGCCGCAGATTGTCTATACCTCGGTCGCTTTATCGCTGTCTTCACCAAATTTGTGACGCATATGGGATTCGATTTGCTCCAGGCTTTTTCCGCGGGTTTCAGGCACCATCGCCGCGATAAACAGCAGAGAACACACGTTAATCACCGCGAAGATGAAGAAAGTCTGACTCCCGGCAAATGCCAGCACGGGCGGGAAGCTCAGCGCCACCAGCGCATTGAAAATCCACTGAACCGAAATGGCGGTGCCCGACAGGCGTCCGCGCAGCTGCATAGGGAATAGTTCCGACATCAGCAGCCAATAAACCGGCGCGATAAACATCTGCATAAAGAACAGGAACACCAGAATACACAGTAGTGCGATGTAACTTTGAGTCAGATCGGCGGGCAGGAAAGTCAGCACGGCCCCCAGCGAAACCTGCGCGACGATGACGAAGACAAAGCCCGTCATCAACATCCGGCGTCTCGCAAAACGGCTGACGGCCCAAATCCCCGCCAGCGAGGCAATCACTGACACCACCCCGTTCCCAATGGTGGCGGTGATGGCCGCCGTGGTGCCGAGACCGGTGGATTTCAAGATAATGGGCGTGTAGTACATGAACGCATTGACGCCGGTGAACTGGAGCGCAAAGCCCAATCCGATGCCGATAACGAGCAGCCTCAAGACCCATTTCTCGCGCAGCAGCTCGCCGACCTCCGGTCCGCGTTCGGCTTCTTTAACCTGCTCTCTCATATCGCGCAGCTCTTTGCGGACCTCGTGCGGCGTCTCGCGAAGTTCCTGCAACACTTCTTTCGCCTCGGCGTGACGTCCTTCAGAAACCAGCCAGTGGGGAGAAACCGGCACGAAGAATGTCCCGATGAAAAGCAGAATGCCGGGCACCATAGCGATGGCCAACATGTAGCGCCACATATGTCCTTCATTCAACAGGTAGCTGAGCGCGGCGCTGACCACATAGGCAACCAGTTGCCCCGTCACGATCATCAGCTCATTGCGGCTGACCAGCGGCGCTCTGAGCTTTGGCCCGGCGATCTCGGCAATGAAAACCGGCACGGTCGAAGATCCCCCGCCGACAGCCAGTCCCAGCAGGAATCGCATGACGACCATCGAAGTGACGGAGGGCGCCAGCGCGGTGCCCACCGAGCCTGCGACAAACAGCACCGCAAGGCTACGCAGCGTAATACGACGGCCAAACTTATCGGAGAAAAAACCGCTAAGGAAGGAGCCTACCGCGGCGCCGAAGACCAGTGAGGAAGCGACCAGTCCCTCAGTAAATGACGTTAACCCTAATCCTCCCTCGGCCGACGGCGCCGACATATAAGGTAATGCGCCTGAAATAATCCCCGTATCGTAACCAAACGCCAATGCGCCCATAGTCGCCACCAGCACGACAAAAAAGATTCTCTGCCTGACGACTTCAGCTCGGGTTAATTCTTTTGTTCCTGGTGAATCAGTGTTTTGGGCATTCATAGTTTTCTCTTTTAATTAGTAGCCTGATGAAACAGCGCTCCCGAAAATGCAAGGTAACCATCATCAACGCACAACGTTAAAAGTGTAGACGCCACTATGCTGTATAAAGGTTAATGCGAAAAATAATATAAACTTACGACTGCGCGCCTTCTCAAGGAGCCGCTCAAGCCACTGACGCAAGCGAACATAAAATTTCATTCAATTTTAATTAATTACACAATTTACACTTTCTCTTTCCGGCAATGCTGCGCTGGGGATCGGCACCCACAGAAAAGCGTAAATTCGGAGTCATCCGGTTCGTTCACCGCAGTCGGATGCCGGAATCTGTTCATAAAATAGCCTACCGTAAGGTTTGCTCAGCCTCATTCATTTCTCATCCCTCTCACAATAACCGAGCAACTTTGGTGAGACGCAATATGAGCATGCACTCCGCTTACTCAGATAAAACGGACCCGCGTCACCCGCACTTCCCGCGGTATCGGACGAGTTTTCGCTCTGCTGCCGTCAGCCGACGGCTTTGAGGTTGTCGTGGATTACGCCGTAAACACGGCCAGTTCGCACGACATGGTCGATAGTATCCGCCAGTCCGGAGGCGGCTCGCGCCAATGGAGACTTCGTCTGATCGTCGCGTGTGCGCCGCGTCATAGGCCGCATCGCGATCGCCGCAGGTCGTCGTTGCGCCACGGCGAAAAAAAGAAACCATGCTAAGGTGCTCTCAGGACAATTCACTGAAAAGGTCAATCATGTCTCGTGTCATCGAACGTCTGTTCTTCATGCTGGCGCTGTCGTTCTGCGGTGGGCAAACCGCTCTCGCCGCACCGGTCTATGGCCCGCAGCTTGAAGGCTTCACCTACCCCTATCCGCTGCACCACTTTGCCTTTACGTCTCAGGGCGTCTCGCTGGACATGGGCTACATGGATGTCGCGCCGCAAGGGCCGGCCAACGGCAAAACCGCTGTATTCCTGCATGGAAAAAATTTCTGCGCCGCAACCTGGGAAGACACGATCAAGGCATTGAGCCAACGGGGCTACCGGGTGATCGCCCCCGACCAGATCGGCTTTTGCACTTCCACCAAACCCGAACGGTATCAATACAGCTTTCAGCAGTTGGCCGCTAACACCCACGCGCTGTTGCTGAGTCTCGGCGTCGATAAAGCGATGGTGGTCGGCCATTCCACCGGCGGGATGCTGGCGACGCGTTATGCCCTGATGTATCCCGAGGCGGTGCAGAAGCTGGTGCTGGTGAACCCCATTGGTCTGGAGGACTGGAAAGCCCTCGGCGTCCCCTACCGTACGCCCGATCAGTGGTATGAGCGCGAACTGAGGACCTCTGCCACCAGTATCCGTAACTACGAACTGAACACCTATTACGTCGGACGCTGGAAACCCGCCTACGATCGTTGGGTCGACATGCTGGCCGGTTTGAATCAGGGGCCGGGACACCAGCGGGTCGCCTGGAATTCGGCGCTGATTTACGACATGATTTTCACCCAGCCGGTCGTCTATGAATTCCAAGCGTTGCAGATGCCGACCACGCTCATTATCGGGACGTCGGACACCACCGCCATCGGCAGCGATATTGCCTCCGCGGCGGTCAAAGCGAGGTTAGGCCATTATGACCAGCTCGGCAAAGCCACGGTAAAACGTATCCCGAACGGTGAGCTGGTGGAGTTTGCGGGCCTGGGACATGCGCCGCAGATGGAAGAGCCTGAACGTTTTAACCGCGCCCTACTGCAGGTCCTGGACCGCTAATCGCGAAGGCTGGCGGTGAACTGAAAACGCCGCCAGCACCCATCTGGTATTGCCGCGTCCGTGCCGACGCGTTCAGGTCTTTGTGTCATGCCACTCGTATAACGCGAAGGACGCGTCGTTCTCTCCAATAGACGCGTCCACTTTGCGGCGAGTCGCTTAACGGAGCGTTGAACATGTTAAAAATAGCCATTCTTGATGATTATCAGGGTGTTGCATTGGCCAGTGCGGATTGGTCCGCCGTGCAATCGCGGGCTAACATCACGGTGTTTCGCGATCATCTGGCCGACGAGTCGGCGCTGATCGCCCGGCTGCGTCCCTTCGATGCCCTCTGCGTAATGCGCGAGAGGACACCGCTCACGGCCCGCCTGTTAGCCCGGTTGCCAAACCTCAAATTCATCGCCTCAACGTCCGCCCGCAATGCGTCTATTGATATCGCGGCGGCACGCGCTCAGGGCATCACGGTGAGTGCCACCCAAGGACGCGGCAACGGAGCGCCGGAGCTGACGTGGGCGTTGTTGCTGGCGGCAGCCCGACATCTTCCCGCCGAATGCGCTTCGCTGCGCTCCGGAGGTTGGCAAGTGGGTATAGGGGCGGATTTGGAGGGCAGCACGCTCGGCATTCTCGGGCTGGGGAAAATCGGAGCTCGGGTCGCGGCGATCGGCCGGGCCTTCGGCATGAACGTGATGGCGTGGAGCCAGAACCTGACGCCAGAGGCCGCGCAGGCCGCAGGGGTGACGTGGGTCGATAAAGCGACGTTGCTGCGTGAATCCGATTGGCTTTCGCTGCATTTGGTGCTTTCTGAGCGCACTCGCGGCATTATCGGCGCGTCCGATCTGGTGTTAATGAAGCCCACGGCGTGGTTGATCAATACCTCGCGCGGGCCGTTGGTTGATGAAGCCGCGTTAATCGAGGCGTTATCACAACAGACGCTCGCGGGGGCGGCGCTCGACGTCTTCTCGAGCGAACCGCTACCTGACAACCATCCCTTTCGGACGCTAAATAACGTGATAGCGACGCCTCACATCGGCTTCGTCACCCATCACACCTACCGTGTTTTCTACGAAGAGACGGTGCAAAACCTGCAAGCATGGCTGGACGGCTCGCCGACGCGCGTAATGACATGATGCGCCGCGCCGCCGCCTTCCTCGCAGCATCAACGAGGACAGTGTTGGGGAAAAGTCGCTCAAGGCGCACCAATATTGCCGTAGAGAACAAAACCGGAACGTTGACAAAGCGTCTGGTAAAAAACGCGCGACGGCGGGCAACTCGAATTAAGCACGAATAATAAGCCGGCGGCCACACAAGGCGGCCGCCGGACAACGTCATGACGAGTTCGGACGTCGCTGGCTTATTTCTCGACCAACTTGCCGTCCTTAACCGCATACTCTTTCTGATTATCAGGGCCGATGTAGGTACGGGCCGGATTCACGAATGCCACGCGGAAAAACGCCTCTGACAGCACCGGTCGATACTGGCTGGCGTCGTTGGGATCGCCCTGCCCGGTGTAACGCGCGATGTAGGGGTAAGGGTAGACCGGACGGGTCGCTTGAAGCTCAGCGGCAGGCGATGCTATCGGCGAGCTTTTCTTCTGCACACCGTGGAACTGTACTTCTGCCGTGGGCTTCCCTTTTGTCGACGCGGCCGGTGGCGGCACCGGGCTTTTCGCGTTGGCGGCTTTACCGGTCACAATCCATTTCGGCGCGTCACCCTCTTCGGTCCAGGCCATCAACGGCGTCAGCAGGTCCATCTGGTCATAGCCTTCGCCATTCCCGCAGTGGCCGACGCCGGGCAGCAGGAACAAACGCATGAACTTATCAACCGCCGCTTTGCCAAGCGTCGTGTTGACACCACGATAGTAGGCCAGAGAGAACGCCGGACTCACCGAATCATCCGCCAAACCATGCCACATGATCAGTTTGCCGCCATGTTGCATGAAGGGACGCAGATTGGTATTGGCCGCGTTATACAGCGGCGCCAGCTGCGCTACCGCATCGAAGTTTCGGCGATTCAGCGGGAAATCACTCATCTTGGAAATGGGCTGCTTCCCGCCGGGCAACAGCACGGACTGCAGTGCCGGCAGCACCATCGATTCCGACATGGAGCGCTCCGTCGCTTTTGCCGGCGCGGGCCAGCGCATTTCGGATCCCAACGGCAGACCGCCGAGCACGAAGCGATTACCCGAGACATCGCCCGCTCCCGCATACAGTTTTCGGGCGACTTCGATCTCTTCCTGGGTCAAGCAGTCCGACTTGTCGCTCTGCTTTTCAGCACAACGCTTGACCCAGTTGGCGGAAAACGAGCAGGCATACGGATTCTGCAGCAGGCCGTCGTGAACGCCGGACAGCGTCGGGCAGTGTTTCAGCACCGCCTTATGCAGAATGGCCAGACGATCCTGAAGCAGGATCGCCGTGCCGTCCTTGCGCTGATTCGCCACACTATTCCAGCCGTGGAAGAACGAGTTTTGGAACTGGAAGAAAGCGGCCGGCGCACCCGCCGAAATACCGTTGAAGTCTTCCGGGTAGCGCTGCGCTTCCATCAATGCTTCGCGCCCGCCGTCGGAACATCCCATGAAGTAGGCGTAACGTTGCGGCTGGCCGTAGTAGGCCGTAATCAGCGCTTTGGTGAGCACCGCCGTCAGATGGTTGGCGCGGTAGGCGAAGTCGATACGTTTTTGCGGATCTTCCGCCCACGAGGCGTCCATCATGCTGCCCTGATGACCCATATCGGTTGCGGCAACCGCGAACTCCCCGTTCATAGCGGGAACGCAGCCGTTGGCGTTGGACAGACTCAGGTTGATGCTGCCGCAAAGACCGCCGCAGCCGACCTGTAGAAAACGCTGAGTCCACTGTTCGGCAGGAAGAGCGATTTCAACGCCGATGGACGGCGCGATCGTCGCTGAAATTTGGCAGAAGTTTCCCTTCTCGGTTTTCGTCAGGGTGGCCGAATGAAGGGTGACCTTTTCCCCGACCGCATTGGAAAACGCCATCGCCCCCAGTTGCTCGCAGGAGACGACCGGCTGGACGGCGGCTAGCTCGGCGGCAGACGCGTTCGACGCCGTCGCAACGACAAAAAGGCAGGCGCCCAGCAGTTGCCCTAGCCCGGTTAGATATTTCATCTCGATCCTCATGGTTCTGTTCCTGTCATTCGTGCGTCGTGCCGCAGCCCGGCTCGCTATTGTGTCCTGACTACGCGGAGGGACGCCGATGTTGCGACATCCGTCACAGCCCCGCGGCGCGCGTTATCCGCCTGGAAATAATAGACGTTTGCGTCTTGACGTGAGTGCGGATTTTCACAACCTTTTCAGTCGGCTGAGTGACGCTTATCACGTTAACCTGACTTCACAGCTCAGGCTGCAAACCGCTCAGCGCCCATCGTTTCAGCGTCCTCAGGCCGAGCCGCGGCGCGGCCCTGCGCCCACGATCACGCCGGGTCGCCAAGGCGTACCACCACCTTGCCGCCGACATTGTTGTAATAGACATCGCTCTTTCGCCCGTGCGCCTTCTAACCGGACTATCTGCCCGACGACGGAGCCGACAGCCCCGTCGCCGCAGCGACCGCCCATCAAGCGGGGAGCGAACGCTATGACGACAGTTTGCCCGCGCCGTGATAGGTCTCCAGCCAATGTGCATAGGGTGCGGGCAGCACCCAGTCAGGGCGGTCGATGTTCAGCGCCTGCGCCAGCCAGTACGGATAGTGCGGATTCGCCAGCATCGCCCTGCCGATCATCACCAAATCCACTTGCTTCTCCGCCACGACGCGTTCCGCCAGCGTAGGCTCATCAACCCCCCAGCCGACCGCGACAGGAATCCCGGCGCCGCGGCTCACCCTCTCTGCGAGCGGCGCCAGCAGCGCAGGCGTTTCCCACGGGATTTGGGTATCGGGAATGACGAAGTTGATGCTGACATTCAGCAGATCCAGCCCTCCGGCCCGCATCCGCCGTACCCCTTCAATGGACTCCGCCAACGTGCGTTCGTCGTTTCCGTCGTACTCGATCACGCCAAAACGCGCGGTCAGCGGCAGATGTTCCGGCCAGACATCGCGAACCGCCGCCAGCGTTTCCAGCATGAACCGGCTGCGGTTTTCCAGATTCCCACCATACCGATCGTGACGTTGATTACTGTGGGCAGAGAAGAAGCTTTGCGCCAGATAACCGTGAGCGAAGTGCAGCTCCAGCCATTCGAAACCAGCATCGCGGGCGCGACGCGCCGCGGCGGCGAAATCCCCCGTCACCCTGGCGATATCCTCAAATGTCATCTCACGCGGGACCCGCGGCAGATTCTGCCCATAGGCGATAGGCGACGGCGCAATCGTCTCCCAGGCGCGGGGATCGTCCTCGGGAAGATGATCATCGCCGTCCCACGGACGATTGGCGCTGGCCTTGCGCCCTGCATGTGCGATCTGGAGGCCGGGAACGGCGCCCGCCGCTTTAATCGACGCCGCGATGCGCGCCAACCCTTCCGTCTGCGCATCATTCCACAGTCCAAGACAGTGGGCCGTGATGCGGCCTTCAGGCGACACCGCCGTCGCTTCGACGATCACCAAACCGGCCCCGCCCCGCGCCAGTCCCGCATAGTGAACCTGATGCCAGGTGTTGGTGAACCCCTCATTGGCGCTGTACTGGCACATCGGCGGCACCGCGATGCGGTTACGCAGGGTAACGTCCTTCAGTGTGAATGGCGTGAACAATACCGACATATCGAACCTCGCTTTCTGTGAATGGAGTCAGCGGACACGCTCGCCGCACAGGGGCGGCGCTGGAGGCTGCACGACGGAAGCCGACGAGTTGGGAGGTCAACGTGTGGGCAACGTCGGACAGGCCGCAGATCAAGCATGGTTGATTTGTGGATCTTTTGCCCGATTAACTATTCGTCACGCCAATCATTCATCAGGCAATCACTGTCCGGACGACGCTTTCTTGATCATCAGAGAATCTGTCATGGCCGGGCTGGCTGCGGGATCGGGCGATGTCCGTCCTCGGTCATCGCCCATATTCAGCAGGATGAGGAAAGTGGGCGGTGCCTCTCGCCAAGACAGACGCGGCGCCGCCGATACGGTGTGACTCAATCATATCGACTCGCGCCCGTCAGGCGTGTGCGCCTTAGCGGTGCTGGCGGAACAGCCACTCCCGAATGGGTTCAATGGTGTAGGCGATGCGCCAGGTATTGCGATGGCCGCTCGCGCCGGCACTCGACTGGTTGGGGGGAATGACCGTGCCTTTGGCAAACGACACATAATTAATTGGGCACTCCTCAGACTCGATAGCCTGGCTGGCCTTGCGGAACTGGTCGGCCGACCACCGACCGTCCCAGACGGCGGTCGCTATCTTCGCGCCCTCTTTTTTCAACACCTCGGTGATCGCGTTCTGTCCCGGAAAAGCCTTGTCGTCATCCTGCGACACCAGAATCCACAGTTTTTGCCGGGCAAGCGGTTTGACCAGCGCCGGGTCCCACTGCCCCGCCACGAGAAACGAAGCGGCGAAAAAGGTCGGGTACTTGATGTTCATCGCTATCGACATCATGCAGCCGCCGGACTGCCCGGTTGCGTAGCATCGGTTGCGATCGATATTGTACTGTTCCGACAGCGACGTGATGAGATTGAGGGTGGCATCCAGCGCATCAGAAGTTTTCGAGTCGTCATCCGCGATAATTTCTGCGTATTGCGGCGCCAGCACAAACGCCGGACGTTGAGCCTGATCGGCCGGGCTGGCCCACGCAATCGCCCCCAATCCCTGATAGAGCGTGGAGCGAGTCACGTCGCTGGTGGCCCCGGCATCGTGCATGAACAAGACCAGCGGATACTTCTGTTTCGGGTCGTAGTGCTTGGGCACAAACAGGTTGTAGCGCAATGTTTTACCCGTTTTCGCATCGGTAAACATCAGCGACTCGAAGTCATCGACGACAAGATTTTCAGCTTGCGTCGTCGTCAGCGGTGCGGGCATGGCGGCAATGCGGTCCCCTTGCACGCTCTTGATATCGCCGGTTTGATGCACCTTGCCGACGGGGAGCGCATACGTCGTGTCGTATGCCGGAATATCCCCTGCTTTGCCGGGGCCGCCCTTGCCGCCGGACGACGGCGGCTGCGTACCCTTTTTGACGTCCTTGCCGTTCTTCGCGTCCATTTTCTCCACCAGCGGTGCATTCGCATCATCCGGCGATAGTGTAACGATAACGAAATGACCGCCGGCCGCTTTGTCGGCGGGGTTGGCGGAAGCGCTGGCGAACACGCCGGTGACCGTTCGGCCTTCCACGCTGAAATCGGCCTTGCTAAGAGACTCGCCGCTGACGGCCTCGTCATATTCCACGGCAACGGCGGTCAACCGAATGCCATCGCCAAAGACCTGCGTTATCGCGCTGGCGCCTTTGACCTTAGCGCGGATGCCCTGCTGGGCCAGCGCGGAGGAATTGATGGCAATCATGGCTCCGGAAAGCAAACTCATCATCAGAAAATCACGACGTGTGGGCATGGTTCATCCTTTCATTGCAAAGTCGTTAGTCTCGTTGGTCATATACCGTACCGGCACTTTTCTTCCACCTTGCCAACCGCGCGGGATCAGGCCGTGGGACAAACGCCGTCGACACACTATCTATCCTAGACCGTTGCCAATCTAATTCGTTGCAATCCACTGATGTCATTACGAATTTTTTACACTCAGCGCTTTCGGAAGCGAGAGGGAAGACAGCGGAAAATGCCAAACAGCCGGGGAAAGCGAGCGTTCGCAAATGAGACAGGGACAGATCACTGCGGGCGAACAGCGTGAACGTCCCGGCGCCCTCTCCTCTTCTACGGCGACGTTAGCGCCAGCCCAGTCCCGGCGCAACCTGCGTCAGTATCGATTCGATCACGTGCGCATTGTAGTCAACGCCCAACTGATTGGGCACGGTTAACAGCAGCGTGTCCGCTTCGGCAATCGCCTCATCCTGCGCAAGCTGCTTGATAAGCTGGTCTGGCTCGGCGGCATAACTTCGGCCGAAAATCGCCCGCGTTTTGTCGTCGAGGAACCCCACCTGATCGGCATCCTGTCCCCCACCGCCAAAGTAGCCGCGATCCCGATCATCCAGCAGCGCGAATATGCTCCGGCTCACCGACACACGGGGTTCGCGCGCGTGTCCGGCCGCTTTCCATGCGTCGCGGTAGGCGCGGATCTGTTTAGCCTGCTGGATGTGGAACGGCTCTCCGGTTTCGTCGTCCTTTAACGTGGAGCTTTGCAGATTCAGGCCAAGTTTGGCCGCCCACTCCGCCGTGGCGTTCGAGCCAGCCCCCCACCAAATGCGTTCACGCAATCCTTCCGAAAAAGGTTCGAGGCGCAGCAGCCCTGGCGGATTGGGAAACATCGGCTGCGGATGCGGCTCGGCAAAGCCTTCGCCACGCAGCGCATCCAGCAGGACCTCGGTGTGGCGACGCGCCATGTCCGAGTCAGTCTCACCCTCCGCAGGCTGGAAGCCGAAATAACGCCAACCGTCGATCACCTGCTCGGGGGAACCCCGGCTGATGCCGAGCTGAAGGCGCCCGCCGGAGATCAAATCAGCCGCGCCGGCGTTCTCTGCCATATACAGCGGATTTTCGTAACGCATGTCGATGACGCCAGTGCCGATCTCAATACGGCGGGTTTTCGCCCCCACTGCCGCCAGCAGCGGGAAAGGCGAACTAAGCTGACGCGCGAAATGGTGCACTCGAAAATAGGCGCCATCCGCGCCCAGCTCTTCCGCAGCGACGGCCAGCTCGATGGATTGCAGCAGCGAATCCGCCGCTGAACGCGTTGCCGACTGTGACGAGGGCGTCCAGTGGCCAAACGACAAAAAGCCTATTTTTTTCAAGAAGTTTTTGTCCTTATAGTGAAGATGGCGAGCCAAGGAGCCACGCGACCTTAAAAGGTATCGCCGAGCTATAAATTTTAGATGAGACTACGCAGAAAGACCAAAACTGACCGGTTCCGCCGCACAGCAGGTCAACCTGGCCCTGCGGGGTTCACGTCGCCGTCACTGCCGACTCTTTCTCCCCTACTCCAGCCATTCGGGCAAAACGTGGCGCAGACTCGCCGTCCACGCCACCCGGCACGCGCTTATTGTTGTCGTTGCAGCGCTTTGCCTATCATCGTGGTGAAATTATTGACGATGGCGTCTTCCGCACAACCTGCTTTCAGCGGACTCGCCTTCACTTCAAAGACCTCATTGGGGTATGCGGCGTCGTCCGGGATATAGCCGATACGATCGTTGACGATAGAGGTCAGGATAGTTTTGAGTAGCGGCGAACTTTTCGCGAGTCGATAGCCGATGCGGGTCATCACTTCGCCCGAGACGCCGGCAATCGCCGTGTCGTTCAGCATCACCAGACCCAGGCGAAGATCCACGTTATCGACTTGGGCTTGATTCATGTTCTCGGTGGTCTCCGTGCCCTGCTGCGTCGGACAGCTGACCACTTTTTCCTCTGCATGAATGTTCACCCGACGCGTCATGTCACTGGGCTTTATCGCGCTGGCGACGCGCACAATCGCCTCGCCAGCGGCCAGCCCCTGAGTTGTGGCCGCATTCCAGGCGAACGCCGCGTCTTTCTCATCGGTGTCCGACAGACCCGTGCGGAAAATCCTCGGATTCTGGTCCGCGACCATGCCTGCCGACCACAGCGACACCACATTTTCCCCCAGCGTTTTCTCTACATAGTCGGCGGCGACCCCGGTCAGATCCCCGGTAACCTGCTTGATGCCCAGCGTCGCCATGGAGTGAACTGCATAATTCGTCAGCAGCGCGATTGGCTGACCGTCTAGCGAATCAAACTTCATCACCCACAGGCCTTTATCGGATGGTCCGGTGGGGTTGACGCCCATAATCCAGCCATCGGCGGTATATTCATCGCGATTGACGTTGATGTTGACCGTCCCTTTTCCCACGCCGAAGCGTGCGGGTTTGGCCTGCTGGTCAGACTGACGAAGCGCCTCGACCATTTTAGTGTAGAGTACTTCGCTCCAGGCCAAAGACGTCGTTGTACCCTCATGCGCCATCGCGCCTGGAGAGACATTGCCTACCCGCGGCGCGCTATGATCGTGCGTGGCGAAGATCAGGATGTTGGCGAACGGTATCTGCAACTCTTTTTCTATCCGCTGACGCACTGCGGTCGTGTCGCCGACTTCCATGGCGTCCACTGAAACCAGCGCGACCTTGTTGCCGCCGCTGTGAATGAGCAGCGTGCGCATATAAATGGGGTCGTGTACCCCGTTGAAATCCCCGCCCATCGGGTTCATGTCTTTCAGGGTGGTGGGCGTGATATCCACTTTGGCGGCACCGACGCGCAGCAAATCGTTGTTCGCCGCCAGGGCAGGCGAAAGCAGGCTGCTGGCGCACAGCATCACGCCGAACGCGACGGAGGTTGGATGTAAAAGGGGAAGGCAAAAACGCGTAGACATAGGTTGTTTCCTTTCAACAAGTTGTATCCGAGAGGGTAAACCGTTGCCCGACAGGCCAGCTACCGGCTGAGATCGCTCACCACACCGCGGCGCGCAATATTCATTTTTGCCTGCGCAGGACGACGGCAAAGAATGCCTTTTCCATGGTACTCTTCGGTACCAAGTATTGATTCACGACGGTACCCTGTCAACGGCATGGCAATGAGGAAGCCTTACGATGAAAAAGAAGCCGCTCATCTCGCCTGATGGCATGGCGGATGCGACGCTAAAACGGCGCACCCACATTATCGATGCCGCTGACCGCCTGTTTCGTCAGCATGGCTTCACGCGCACGACCACCAGCATGATTGCCGCGCAGGCAGCGGTATCAAAGCGCGATCTGTACGCGCTCTTCCAAAATAAAAACGAAATTTATTATTCGGTCGTCGAAAAAAATCAGCGCCTGTTTCTGGATCTTCCGCGCCCGGAAGCCGAGGACCTGCCGATGTTGGCGTCGCTGATAAAAATTTTTCGTCTGGATATGGATGACGCGGCGGGGCGACGTCGGCTGGAGTTCATCCGCGTTTTTATGAAGGCCGCCGTAGAAGCGCCGGAGGCGTCCGGTCGCCTTTATGCCAGCGGACGATTCCATCCCCGTGAGGCGCTCATGGCCTGGCTGCTGACGCAGGCCCGACGCGGCAAGTTACCGCTAGAAGACGAAGAGGATGTGAAGGTCTATTCCGGCATGCTGATGAACATCGTCTTCGGCGCGCTGCTCCCCGTGCGACACGACGGCGAGGAGATAGGCGACCGCACTACGCATGTCATCAAAGCGCTGACCATTTTCCTTCAAGGTGTAGGCTGCGACATAAGCTAATCTATTTTTTATCTATAAGAATCATACACCTGGCAAATAAGGTTATCCGGAATTCATCTATGAGACGCGGCGGAGCGATTGCTAGGATGAGGGCTACGGCGCCGTTGCGCCTTCGCCTGCGAGGAGAAATACTTATGTCCACCATCGAAGTGACCGCCACTCAGCCGGAAGTCCGGGTCAATTCCGCCGAACCATTTACGCCGCTCCCCCGCCCGACGTCGCCTGCGCATATTATCGCCAGCGATGAAGAGGCTATCGCCGTCGCCGAACGGCTGGCTGCGCAGTTTGCGCAGGGTGCCGCGCGCCGCGATCGTGAAGGCATTTTGCCGATTGCCGAGCTGGAGACGTTTTCACAAAGCGGGCTATGGGGCATCACCATACCGCGCGCCTACGGTGGTGCTGGCGTTTCCTACTCCACGGTGGCGCAGGTGATCGCGATTATCTCTGCGGCAGATTCGGCTCTGGGACAGATCCCGCAGAACCATCTGGCCGGCGTAGCGCATTTGCTGACTGACGGCACCGAGAATCAGAAAAAAACGCTGCTGGCCGGGATTCTCCAGGGCATACGCTGGGGTAACGCCTTCTCAGAAAAGGGCGGGGCCACCGTGTCCGACTTTAAAACCACGCTGCGACGCGAAGGCAAGGAGGTCGTCGTCACCGGAGAGAAGTTCTACGCAACCGGCGCACTGCTCGCGCATGTCGTTCATACGGTCGCCATCGACGAGGAAGGGTTGCCGCATCTGGTCGTATTCGATCGCGACGCGCCGGGACTGACGGTGATCAACAACTGGTCGAGCTTCGGCCAGCGCACTACCGCCTCCGGCACCGTCATACTCGACCATGTTCGCGCCCCCATTGAACGCGTTATTCCTGCCTGGCGCGCCTTCGATCGCCCGACCCCTTCCGGGCCGATTTCGCAGATCATTCAGTCCGCCGTAGACGTCGGTATCGCTCGAGGCACGATAGCCGATACGATGTCATTCGTGCGGGAAAAAACGCGCCCCTGGATCGACAGCGATAAAGAGACCGCAGCGGAAGATGTTTTCACCATCGCCGCCGTAGGCGATTTGTCTATTCGCCTGCACGCCGCCGAAGCGCTGCTGGCGCGCGCCGGGCGACTGATTGACGTTGCCGTGGCGACGCCAAATGAAGAAACGGTGGCCGCCGCCGCTATCGCCACCGCCGAGTCGAAAGTGCTTTCCACCGAAATTGCCCTTCTGGCCGGGAACAAGCTGTTCGAGCTGGCCGGAACGCGCTCCACGCTGGCCGAATACAATCTCGACCGCCACTGGCGCAACGCCCGGACGCACACGCTGCACGACCCGGTGCGCTGGAAGTATTTCCACGTCGGCAACTACTATTTGAACCAGGTGAATCCCCCGCGTCACGCCTGGAACTGACCGAGTAAGCCACGACCTACGAATAGTTGAAAAGAAGGACGTCAATGAAAGATCTGAGCTGAAAAGTGGAGCAATGAAACCGTTTCGCCGCCAATGTCGCGTATCGCCCAGACCTCGTCTGGGCTGATTCACGATGCAAACGTCATCGTCATGAGCCGTTAAATGGTGACGGGTTGAAGCTCCCGTCAAAATGACGGAATACCCCATCGGGCGAAACCACATCGGCCGATAATCTAATAGCCGCTGGCCGCGCCCTCGGCGTCTCTCTCAGAATAAAAACGCCGGTTTTAGTAGGACGAGATCAACTCCATCACCCCGTTGATGATGAACTGTACCCCCATGCAAACCAGCAGAAAGCCCATCAGGCGCGAGACGGCGTCGATGCCGCTTTTACCAATCAAACGCATGATAAAACCGGCGCTTTTCAGGCACACCAGCAGGATGAGGGCCACCGCAATGAACGTCACCACCGGACTCACGACCAGCACCCAAGGTTCGAATCCGAGCGAGTTGGCTTTCAGCGTCGATACTGAGCTGATGATCATCGCTATCGTCCCCGGCCCTGCGCTTCCGGGCATTGCCAGCGGCACAAACGCGATATTTTCCGAATCCTTTTTGGTCACGTCCGGCACTTTTTGATCCGCCGATGCCGTCTCGATATGCGACTTCTGGGGAAACAGCATGCGGAAACCGATAAAGGCGACAATCAACCCGCCGGCAATCCGTAACCCCGGGATTGAAATGCCGAAGGTATTCATGACCAGCTGACCCGCATAAAAAGCCACCATCATGATCAAAAAGACGTAAAACGCCGCCTTGGTGGACTGCTGGCTGATGTCCTTGCGGGTCATGTTTCCCGACAGGCTCAACAGCAGCGCCACCGACGTCAAGGGGTTGACCAACGGCAATAGCAGCACCAGCCCCAACCCTACGGCTTCAAACAATTCAGAGATCCCGGTCATACGGCTTCCTTATAATTCCAGCGATGCAATGAACCTCAGCCTAGCATAGGAAAAATGGCAGAGAACAGGGCGTTATCGCCAGAGAGGGGTCCAACCCGACCCGGCCATGGCTGACCCTCGCACGGTATGCGACCCGCTGTCACGACGCGGGAGACCGGTCTTTCGTCGCCGCTTGTCGGGAGAGGTTATCGCTTATCTAGACGACTACTCATCGTCCATAACGCACAATAACGCTGTTACAATGGCATCGGCGGGCTTTGCCCAAGATTCACTTATTTAACACAGGGAGAATCGTGTATGTCTGAATTACCCCCCGTGGTCGACCATGTGATCATCAACGTCGCCGACCAGTTGGATGAAGCCAGCACGCTGTTTCGTCGTCTCGGCTTTCAACTCAGCGAACGCGGTCATCACACGATGGGCTCCAGCAACCATTTGGCGATCTTCGGCGAAACCTATCTTGAACTGCTGGGCTATGAACCCAAAACCGGCAAAGACTTTTGCCAGTCCCCGCTCGGCCTTAGCGGACTGGTATGGAAAACCCCAGACGCGGACTCCGTCTATCGGCACCTGCAACAGCAGCAGCTCGCCGGGGAAACGCCCGCGTCCTTTTCCCGACCGGTCACGCTACCAGACGGGAGCCAGATAGAGGCGCGCTTTCGCATCGCCCGTTTGCGCGCCGACGCCATTGGGAACGGCGTCAGCTTCTTTTGCCAACATCTGACGCCGGAAGCCGTGTGGCAGCCCGAGTGGCGCAAACATCGTAACGGCGTCGTCGAAATCACAGAATTCGTCATCGCCGCCGAGCGTCCGGAGGACGCTGCCGCGGTCTACCGGCGACTGTTTGACTCCGCGTTGTTCACACCCGCCGCCGACGGTGAATTACGCTTACAGGCAGGAGAGACGCGGGTTCGCTTTATCAGTGCCGACTCCGCCCGCGCCGAATTCGGCACGCTGCCCAGCGATGACAACGGTAAACCCCGCATGACGGCACTGAGCTTCAAGACCCGTTCGCTTGACCAGACGCGTCAGAGCCTGCTGGCCGGCAATCTGCCGTTTGTTGAGAAAGAAAACGACATTCTGGTGCCGACGGAAGCCGGGTTTAATCTCGCGCTAAGGTTTCATCCCTAACACCCGTGAAAATCTGCGGCAACTGACGGAACGCTCACGTCCGACGGCGGTCGGATAAATAAGGAGAGGGAGCGTGACGTCAGGATTACAGATGCGAATGCCATCCGGAGCCTCGTCTGACGCCGTTTGCCCCGCTATTTCCGACGAATTTTTGCAATTTCGTCGTCCTCGTTGCCCGCCCTTGTCAAGCGGTTTTGCGAGGGACGGCGACGATCACACAACGATTGATAGCCGCCGCCGTGAGCGGCCATACGATGGACCGATGATGAAAAAAACGTTTCTGCGCGCCTCCCTGGCGATGGGCTTCATGCTGCTTTGCGAACTGGCTCAGGCCACGACATTCACCGCCGGCGCAGGCCGGGCGGACATCGCCATCCCAGACGACATCTACCCTATCGACGGTTTCGTCGGGCAGCACGATCCGCTGGCAACACGCGTGATTCTGCTGGATGACGGGACGACCCGGCTGGGCATTATCGTCGTGGATCAGACGTCGCTGTCCGACGAATCGATCGCCAACATGAAGGACGCCCTCCAGCAGGTGGCGCAGGTCGCCCCGGCGCAGACGATCGTCAGCGCCAGCCACGGCTTTTCCGCGCCGCACGTTTTGCCGCATGAACATACCTCGCCGGACGTTCAGGCTCAGTCCACGCGGATGCAGCAGGCGCTCCTAAATGCGGTACGCTCGGCGGCACTGTCGGCGGTCAAATCCATGACCATCGCCCAGGTGGGCTACGGGGAAGGCGTCAGCCGGGTGAACGTTAATCGCGACGTCTCGACGCCGTTCGGCTGGTGGCTCGGCGCCAACGGAGAAGGGAATAGCGACCCGGCGTTGTCCGTGTTGCGGATCGACACCGCTCGGGGTGCGCCGCTGGCCGTTGTGATCAATTACGCCGTCCAGTCTTCGGTGATGGATGGCTCCACGCTAAAAGCGGGGGGCAAACTGATCACGTCGGATCTGGCGGGCGTCGCCACGCGCTACGTGGAACAGCACGGCGGCGCGCCGGTAGCGGCATTTTTGGTGGGCGCGGCGGGCGATCAGGCGCCTCGTCGTCAGGCTAACCGGCATGTCGTCAACCACGACGGCAGCGTCACACGCGTCGATAGCCATGAAGAGGGCTTTACGCTGCTCGATCAACTCGGCACGGAATTAGGTCGCGCGGCGACTGAAGTCTCCGGCGGCATTCACGCCGCCGCCACCCCCACGCTGACGCTGGAAAGAAAAAGCGTCACGGTGACGTCGCAAACGAACTCGCCCGGAAATGCGCCCAAAGGTCCGGTGACCACCTATACTTACACGCCGGGCCGCCCCGTCGCACTGCCGGTGGTGTTGATCCGGATCGGCGATATCGCGCTGGTCGGCGTGCAGCCGGAGCTGGCGGCGCAGATCGGCGAACGTATCAAGGCCGAGTCGCCGTTTGCGCACACATGGGTGCTGACGATGGTCGACGGCGCGGCAAAATACCTGCCGGATGACGCCAGCTACAACCGCTTTACCTACGAGGCGCGCAGTTCCGGCTTCGCGCAAGGTTCGGCAGACAAGCTGGTTGACGCCGTTCACGGCTGGTTGAACGATTTACATCGCGCCGCGCCGCATCCATAACCTAACCGCATGGGGCATTTTTCCTAACATGCGTGGTGCGACACAGAGACGACAGAGGATTTGACGGCGGGAAAACAACGGTGAAGTCATACCGCGGGACGGCATCGCCGCCTTTATGTTGTGTCATCGTCCTCGCCGTCCCTTCGGCCTTCAAGGGCTATTTCTCACTGCCAGTCCGCGTTACCGACTTCCGCCCGTTTCGGCGGTCATTACGCCCTACGGTCATTACCCAATGAAACAGGAGAATGAACATGAAAGTGCTCGGTTATGCCGCTAAGTCCGCCCAGGCCCCTCTGGCGCCGCTTGAGTTCACCCGCCGCGAACCGCGACCTGACGATGTCGTCATTGAAGTCTTGTACTGCGGCGTCTGTCATTCCGACCTGCATCAGGCACGCAACGACTGGGGAATCAGCTTTTATCCGCTGGTGCCCGGCCATGAAGTCGTTGGTCGCGTCACCGAGGTCGGCAGCGAGGTGACCCAGTTCAAACCGGGCGATCTCGCGGGCATCGGCTGCATGGTGGACTCATGTCGCGAATGTCAGCCCTGTCGGCAAGGTCTGGAGCAGTACTGTGAAGAGGGAAATATTCAGACCTACAACGGACACGATCGCCACGATCACCTGCCGACCTACGGCGGCTATTCGCAAAAAATCGTCGCGTCGCAGGACTTCGTGCTGCGGATCCCGGACAGTATCGATCTGAAAGCCGTCGCTCCGCTGCTGTGCGCGGGCATCACCACCTGGTCGCCGCTGCGCAAGTGGAACGTGACCAAAGGCAGTAAAGTCGCCGTCGTGGGGCTAGGCGGTCTGGGTCATATGGCGCTGAAGTTGGCGCATGCGATGGGCGCGGACGTTACGCTGTTCACCCGCAGCAAGAGCAAAGAAGCCGACGCTCGCCGTCTGGGCGCGCATCACATCGTGCTCTCATCCGATCCGACGCAGATGGAAGCGGTGAGCAACCACTTCGATCTGATTATTGATACGGTGCCTTACGAGCACGACGTGAATCCGTATATGACCACTTTGGCATTGGACGGTACGCTGGTGTTTGTCGGCCTGATCGGCAACGTCGAACCGGCGCTAAGCACAATGCCGATGGTGTTAGGCCGCCGCTCCATCGCCGGCTCCTGCATCGGCGGAATTGCGGAAACACAGGAAATGCTCGATTTCTGCGGCAAGCACGGCATTGTCTCTGACGTCGAGGTGATCGATATCCAGCAGATCAACCAAGCCTATGAACGGCTGCTCAAAAGCGACGTGAAATATCGCTTCGTCATCGACATGGCCTCGCTGAAGGCATGACAATCAAGCGTTAATCCTCGGCGTATCCAGCAGCCCGCATCGTGATGAGATTCATGGCGATGCGGGCCGTTTTTATTACAGGCAAAAAAAGCGCCGAGGAGCGATCCACGGCGCCATCGCCAGAACGCTCACGGTCGTCAGCGTCAGGGGTAGTTCACCCAGTCGCCGCCGTTGAGTCGTATCCAGGTTTTCCCCTGATAACGCATGACCACCGCCCCGTCGTTTTCTGACACTACCGGCGTCTTCGGCAGATTGTCGGTCAGGACAGACATATTGACGTTGGCCGCGTTAAACACCTGGCCATCTACCACGCGGGAAATCAGCTCGGACAGCGCCAGCATACTGGTCGGCGCATCGACGCGCAGCGGCTGCTCCTGATGCGGCGCTTTCATCCCAGCGAACAGAATGCCCACCGGCACATGCGTGATACTGGGGCTCGGGATATCCCTCAGACCGGACATCTGCATCTTGTCGCCCGCCAGCGCCGCGCCGTGTTCCGGCACGACGATCACCATCACCCTCCGTCCCGACTCATCGAGCTGGCGCATAAAGGCTTCCAACTGATCGAACATCTGCTGCGCTCGCGGCTGATACGGCGCGGATCGCGTCGTCCCCAGTTCGCGCGTGCCGTCATGCAGCGGGATCATGTTGACGAAGGTCGCGCTGCGCGTCTCATTACTCTGCTGGCGGTCATCAGCCCAGCGTTGCATCAGCTGCGCGTCGTTGAATACCGGCGTGCCATCGAAAGAGGTATAGGCCGGCGCTATCCCCGCCTGAGACAGCAGCGGCGCCCCGATCCCGCCCTGCTCACGCAGGGACTTCAGGTAGTTGCCGAAATTACCGGGGTGATCCAGCATTAACTGCTGACGGAAGCCCAGTTTTTCCAGATTTTCGAATAGATAGCAGTGATCCGCCGTCGGCTTGTAGATCTCGCTGTGCGGCGTCTGACCACAGCTGGCGCGTAGCAGACGGATGCCCGCAGGGCCGCTGTAACCCGTCGCCGAATTGTAGTTGCCGAGCAGAATATCGAACCGTTTCCACAGCGGATGATGACGGAGCTGCACCGTGTCCAAGTCAGACCACGACAGCGAGCAGATATTGACGATCAGCACGTCAAACGGCTGCGAATCCGCCGGGAGCGTTTCAGGAAAGTGCGTAACCCGCAGCTTTTCCTGCGCGTAAAATCGCGACAAAAAGGCCGTCAGATTGGCGCTCGTCGGCGGCGCGCTCTCGTCGAGTCCATCCGCAGAGGCGTTGGGCGCGCCGGGCTGCGGCGCATTGGAGTTGATGACCACTTGGGGGGTGGCGGCCGTCGTCGGCAGCAGTGAAAACGCCGGACCGGCAATATTGATCATATTGATCCAGCACAACATGGCCGTCACCAGCACGGTAACGCGCACCCACTGGGCGATAAACAGGTACAGAACCCACATCACAAACGCGCAGGCCACCATCCGGCCATTGATGAATCGATCCGCCAGATCGAGCAGATAATCGCCCGAAAACTCGGTAAGCTGCTCTCCCTGACTGAGAATAGTTTGAATCCCCGGCAGCCAGGTGTCGTGGTAAAGCAACGCGATCCCGACGGGGATCGAGATCCACTGACGCAGGCGGCGCAGGCGCTGAGACGGCAGCGGAAAAACCAGCCAGCATAGAAAGACCAGGTTATCCAGCGCGTGAAAGTTAAGATAGCCGAACCACAGCAGTGCGAACTTCAGCAAGAAATAGAAATTCCAGCCGCCCAAACCTCGCCAGCAGCTCCAGGAGGACGCCCCATTGGACGCCGCTTGTTTTACTTCAGTCATGATTATTTCACATCCGATTGTGAAGATTTTCGCCGCCAGGTTCCCACATATTTCATCGCGCGCGACGGCGTCAAACGATAAATAATCCCCCGCCAACGAGCAGACAGCCTGCGGGGAAAAAGCGTTCTCAACACTAAAATAGTCAGCAGGAAGAGAATGCCTGCATGCATGATTTCCATCAGGTTCATTTGTCCGTTCCTTTTCCCTGCGCCAGTGCGATGCGTTGCGGTACCCGTCGCGGCGCTGGCGGTGCCGATTCAGTTTTCGTCACGCGTACGGCAGCGTCGGCCGCCGACGTACGCGGAACCCTCGCCCCCATCAGACGGATTTCCGACAGAACAGGCAGATCTTCACACCAGACCTGACGCTCGGAGAACATCTCGTCGCACGGCAACGGGAAGATGGACGCCAGCGCCGTTTCAAGATCGTGCAGATGGCAGGAAAATAGGAAAAGGTATAAGCGGTTATCCATCACCGTGAACACATCGCCGTTACGCCGGGTTTTGCACAGCGTCAATGCCTGCTCCGCCCGCAACTGGCTCACTGGTGTCAACGCCACCAGCACACCTTTGCTGTTTTCCGGCAGCAGCGGGTCGTTCATCAGCAGCGTCACCGTATGACAGAACATTTCAAGAGCCATAAATCCTTTCTGGCGCAGCGGCTGCTGCAGCTTCCGCAGTACACTGAAATCTTTCGGCACGTCGCGTTGATAACGTTGCCCTTGCAACCCTTCGAGCATCATCAGAAAGCGCGACAACGAAGTGCCAAACGGCACGATAATATTGACCCCGCAGGCTAGCAACAGGCGCTCGTCGTTCTGACGCTGACCGACCTCCATCTCGCGAACGACAATCTTCAGTCCGGGGCCGCGAAGGCTGCGCAGTCGGTGGATATGGCGAGCCAGCCCGCCGGTCTGATCGTTGTGGCTGAGGCTGAAGATCACCGTCGCGGAATCGGCCCCTTCGGCCTGTGCATAAACCCGCTCGTTGCCGTCATGTAATTGCCACTGGTCCGATAATGGGGGCGCCCCTTCCAATACGCTGCGTTCGGCAATAAAAATATGTTCGTCATTTAAGGTTAATGGCGCGTTTTGCTCTTCTTTTTTCATCAACGAAAAGCGATTTTGCTCAAAATTTAACGCTAACTGTCGGTCTGCCAGTAATCGCGTAGCGTTATACCACCAATGTATTCTGTATTTCCAATTATCTTTTGGATATTCGAGACAGGAAAGACCATTTAAATAACAAAATAGGCCATGCAGATGATCACTGAGGGAGATTATTTTTCTTCCGTAAGTAATAATTAGCAATGAAATCTTTTTCCTTTTTAATACACTTTTTACTCTTTTTAACCACTCAGACAATTCTGAAGACGTTAATTTATCCCAATCACTAACCTCGGTATAAAACAAAACCAAGCGAGGAGTAGAGGAGGATGAAAATAGACGTAAAAAATCTTTATCCAACTTCAATAATGCTCTGTTGGTTTGCGGTAATGAATACATCGGAATACGATTCGGCCCTGAAGTCAGCGGCGGAGTCAGCAGCTCCTGCGGCGCGGTGGCTGAGCTGAGCAGCGTCACCGCTGACTGGGCGCTCATGACCTGCCGCGCCAGTGCAATAGCATCTTCCTGCCGTTGAACCGTAATCCAATAACACCCTGCCGGTTGAATCAGCATTAATTCATCCGGCAGTTGTTCTATTCCTAACGTAGAAAAATATTTCATAGGTTGTTTTTTATAATAGAGAGAACAAAAACGACGTTATCACTTGTCGTTAATTTTAAATTAAATGTAATATACTCAACAATGATTACCTTTTATCCCATTAATTATGGCAACGAACCACCCTTTAGCTCACAATGCAGATTAATCCGATAATTATAATTAAGCCAAAAGCTTTATTCTTAATCAATTATAAAATGATAACCATCAGTGGACGATGAAAAGAGAAAACGCCGTTTATAAAAATTCGGGTTGCCTACACCCGCAAAATGACATTGCCATATTGAATAAAGTTTTTTCATTAGCGCCTATTCGGTATGTCGATATTGCCAGAGAAAATCGTCTGGCCAGAATTATTGCGCGCTGGTCTTTACTGCATGAATTTAATTCCAGACAGCAAGAGAATCGTGACCCATGCCAATAATTGCTTTCCAGGGAATACGCGGCGGCGCTGGAACCACCGCACTCACTTCCGCGCTGGCCTGGGCTATCAACCAGAGCGGTGAATCGGTCATAGCGTTGGACTTTTCTCCCGCCAACCAGCTTGGTACCCAATTCAACACGCCGGTGTCCTACTGCGACGGCTGGATGCGCGCAACGCTGGACGATGGTGACTGGCGGGAAAACGCCCTGCGCTATCTCTCCGGCCTCGACTTCATCCCGTTCGGCCGCTTGGACGCCGACGAGCAGATGCGCTATCAGACGTCGTCGGATTTCCTTCAGCCCTGGATCGACGATCGCCTGAAGGGCCTGCGTCAGGACTACCGTTGGATTCTGCTGGACGTACCGGCGCATCCGCTTCCGTCAACGCAGCAACTGCTACACGCGGCAGACCGGGTGATCCGCGTGATCACGCCGGACGCCAACTGCCACCTGCGTCTGAATCGCGACCCCGTCGACGCCAACAACCTGTATCTTATTAACCGGTTCAACGTCAACAGCGCCGTACAGCGGGATCTGCACCAGCTGTGGAGCAGCACGCTGCAATCGCTGCTTCCGGTCATCGTCCATCAGGATGAAGCCCTTTCCGAAGCGATGATGATGAAGCAGCCCGTTGGAGAGTATCGCCCATCCAGTCTGGCGTCGGAGGAGGTGGCGACGCTGGCGACCTGGCTGCAATTGAACGTGACGGAGCGAAAAGCATGAATCTACTACGCTGGCTGCTCTGTCCGCCGATTCATCAGGCGCTACAGCGCCGCTACCACAGCTATCGTCACAGAGGCGTGTCAGGCCCGACGGCGTGCTTGCAGTGTCTGTGGGTGGTGCTGGCGTGGACTTTCTGTCGTCTGGAAACCCCCGCCTGGCAGCGCATTATCGCCGAACGGCATCAGCTGTTTCCACATATCGCCTCTCAGCGACCGCGACCGCTGGACGCGCTGCGTTATCTGCTGCAACTGGCCTGGCTGCTGCTGGTTTTCCCCAACGACGCCCGGCGTTCTTCGTTCAGCTGGCTGCTGAACGGCCGTCGGCGTCTCTACCGTTGGTTTGACGGCCTGCCGGAACGCGCTTTCCAGCGCAGGCTCCCTGCGCGAGCCGAGCGCCAGGTCAGTCGGCTGCCGCTCTGGCTGCGACGGCTCACTCTCATCGGCTGCGCAATCCTCGTCGGGCTGCTGGGACTGCTCTGCATCTCGCAGCCGTTTGATATCGCCACCCAGTTTATTTTCGTCCTGTTGCTGTGGGGCATGGCGATGGTAGTGCGTCGGCTGCCTGGCCGTTTGCCGACCATCATGCTGATCATGCTGTCGCTGACCGTCTCCTGCCGTTATCTCTGGTGGCGCTATAGTTCGACGCTCAACTGGGACGACCCGGTGAGTCTGGTCTTCGGACTGCTGCTGGTCGTCGCCGAAACCTACGCCTGGGGCGTATTGGTTCTGGGCTATTTTCAGACGCTGTGGCCGCTGCACCGCCAGCCGGTCGCCCTGCCCGACGATCCTGGGGTCTGGCCGACGGTCGATCTACTGATCCCCACCTACAATGAACCGCTCAGCGTCGTCAAACCCACGCTCTATGCCGCGCTGGGCATCGACTGGCCGCAGGACAAGTTGACCATCTACGTACTGGATGACGGCGACCGACCGGAGTTTCGCGAGTTCGCCGACAGCATCGGCGTTCGCTATATCGCGCGCACCACTCACGAACACGCCAAAGCCGGCAACATCAACCACGCCCTGCGCACCGCCTGCAATAGCGAATACGTCACCATTTTCGACTGCGACCATGTGCCGGCGCGTTCCTTCCTGCAGATGACGATGGGCTGGTTCCTGAAAGACCCGAAGATGGCGATGTTGCAAACGCCGCATCACTTCTTCTCGCCGGACCCGTTCGAGCGCAATCTGGGCCGTTTCCGGCGTACGCCAAACGAAGGCACCCTATTCTACGGACTGGTGCAAGACGGCAACGACGTCTGGGACGCCACGTTTTTCTGCGGCTCCTGCGCCATCATCCGCCGCAGTGCGCTGGATGAGATAGGCGGCATCGCCGTCGAAACCGTCACGGAAGATGCGCACACCTCGCTGCGTCTGCACCGACTGGGCTACTCGTCGGCCTATATCCGCATCCCGCAGGCGGCCGGGCTGGCGACGGAGAGCCTGTCCGCGCATATTGGCCAGCGCATCCGCTGGGCGCGCGGCATGGTACAGATTTTTCGTCTGGACAACCCGCTGATGGGGAAAGGGCTGACCTTCATGCAGCGGCTGTGCTATGCCAACGCCATGCTGCACTTTCTCTCCGGCATCCCGCGACTGATCTTCCTGTTGGCCCCGCTGGCTTTCCTGCTGTGCCATGCCTACATCATTTTTGCGCCAGCATTGGCCATCGCCATTTACGTACTGCCGCACATGCTGCATACCAGTCTGACCAACTCCCGCATTCAGGGACGCTATCGTCACTCGTTCTGGAGCGAGGTATATGAAACCGTGTTGGCCTGGTATATCGCCCGGCCCACCACCGTCGCACTGTTCAATCCCAACAAGGGCACGTTCAACGTGACGGCCAAAGGCGGTTTGGTGCCCCAGAAACACCTCGACTGGGTGATCACCCGCCCTTACGTCATGCTGGTGCTGCTGAATCTGGCAGGGCTGGTCATGGGGTTCTGGCGGCTGTACTGCGGTCCGCAGCACGAGGTGCTGACGGTGGTCATCAGCCTGATCTGGGTGCTGTACAACATGGTGATCCTCGGCGGCGCCGTTTCCGTCGCGGTCGAAGCCAGGCAGTTGCGCGAGTCGCACCGTGTAGACATCAATATGCCCGCCGCGCTGGCGCGGGAAAACGGCCATATGCTGCCCTGCACGCTGCGCGATTACTCAGACGGCGGCGTCGGCGTAGAGCTGCGGGAAGAACTTGCGCTGCGCGCGAAAGAAAAGGTGTTTCTGATACTGCAACGAGACGGTCAGGAGTTCTATTTCCCTTGTTATGTCCAACGCACTCTCGGACGCGCAGCCGGAATTCGGCTGCACAATCTGACGACCGAGCAGCAGGTCGACTTCATTCAATGCACGTTTGCTCGCGCCGACACCTGGGCGCTGTGGCAGGACAGCTTCCCTCAGGACAAACCCCTGCATAGCCTCGCGGATATCACCGTGCTGGGTTTCAAAGGTTACTTACGTCTGGCCGAGTACGGACCGCCCCGATTACGGCGGCTGTTCATGATACTGACGACGTTCGTCGCCTGGATGGCTTCATTTTTTCCCCAACAGGTCAGGATCAACTCTGCCGGCACGTCCGGCCAGAAGGCATGACCACAATGATGATGACACAATGACAAGAAGATTACGTTGGTTCACTTTTATACTATTTGGACTCTCTCCAATCACTCATGCGGACGTGCTCTCCGAGCAAGCCGCCCCGGCGGATACGGTTGCCGCCATCGATAATGTCGCGCCGCAGAGCATGTCCGAGCAGACGGAGGCTTCGGCCCCGCTGCGCGACATCCTGCTGCCGTTCAGTCGTCTGGCTCCCCCTCCGGGCAGCTTCCAACTGCAAGGGATGCGTCCCGACGGTCAGATAGAATTCGGCGTGCGCAGCGATGAGCTGGTCACCCGGGCCGTACTGCAACTGAGCTATCGACCGTCGCCCGCACTACTGCCCTCACAGTCGCACCTACAGGTATATCTCAACGACGCGCTGGTAGGCGTTGTGCCCATCACGGCCGAACAACTGGGTAAGAATAACCAGACCCAGCTGGCGCTGGACCCGCGTTTTATTACCGATTTCAACCGCGTCCGGCTGTCGCTGGTGGGCCATTACAGCAACCAGTGCGAAAACACCACCAACACGGCGATCTGGATGGCGGTAGGTCAGGACAGCGCGATGAAACTGACATTGCAAAAGCTGCCGCTCAAGAACGATCTCTCTCACTTTCCGGAGCCATTCTTCGACAGCCGCGACACTCAGCCGCTTCAGCTACCGGTGGTCTTCTCCGCCCGCCCTTCGACGACCGAACAGCGCGCCGCGGCCATATTGGCGTCCTGGTTCGGCGTCAAAGCCGATTGGCGCGGACAACGTTTCCCGGTGCTGTATAACCAGCTGCCGTCGCATCAGCACGCCGTCGTATTCGCCACCAACGCGCACCGCCCGGACTTCCTCAAAGATTATCCGCTGGTCGACAAACCCACCGTGGAGATCCTCAGCCAGCCGGACGATCCGTACAACAAAATGCTGCTGGTGCTGGGCCGGGACGACAGCGATCTAATCACCGCCGTTCAGGGGATCGCTCAGGGCGATGTCCTGCTGCGCGGCCAGTCCGCCACCATCGACAACGTCCGTCAGTTAGCGCCGCGTCTTCCTTACGACGCGCCGAACTGGGCGCATACCGACCGCCCGACCCATTTCTCCGAGCTACAGCAGTATGACGCGCAATTTCAGTCGGACGGGTTGCAGCCTTCGCCGATCTCCCTGCTGCTGAGACTGCCGCCGGATCTGTATCTGGTGCGCGAGCGCAGCATCGATATGAATGTGATGTACCGCTACACCTCGCCGCGCCAGAATGACGGCTCTCGCCTGGCCGTGAACCTGAACAATCAGTTTGTGCAGGACGTGCCGTTGACGACGAAAAACAGCAGCGGCCAGTGGCTACTGCACGTCCCGCTGATTCAGGGACAGCAGGACACCAATACGGCGGTGACGCTGCCCGCGCTGCGCCTTGGGGCGGCGAACCAGCTGCGTTTTGACTTCGACTACGCCGCCCACCAGATCGGCGGCATTCAGGAAGAGCGCTGCGAAACCGTGATGCCGGTCGCCAACCACGTAGTGATCGACGGCGACTCGACCGTCGACTTCTCCGGCTATCGCCACTATCTGGAAATGCCGTCGCTGCGCGCCTTCGCTAACGCCGGCTTCCCGTTCAGCCGCCATGCGGACCTGTCGCAGACGCTGCTGCTGGTGAACGCGCACCCGCAGCCGGCCCAAATCAGTACGCTGCTTAACGTGATGGGCAACATCGGCGCACAGACCGGCTTCCCGGCCCTCAACGTTCGCATTGCAGACGACTGGGAGCAGGCTGAAAACCAGGACGTGGATCTGCTGATGATCGGCGGACTGCCGGACAATCTGCGCGAAGGTCACGACGTGAATCTGCTGGTGGACGCCACCAAAAGCTGGGTGAAGAAGCCGCTGCGTCAAATGGCGTTGGATACGTCGGTCGCCGCCTCCGAGCGTAAGGCTGAAAGCCAGACCACCATCGTGTCCGAGGGACCGATGGCCGCTATCGTCAGTTTCCAGTCCCCTTACCACGATCAGCGCAGCGTCGTCGCGCTGCTGGCCGATACCCCGCGCGCCTACGCGCTGCTGAATGACGCGCTGAACGATACCGGCAAACGCGCCGCTATCTTCGGCGCCGTCTCCATTATTCGCGAGTCCGGCGTCAATAGCCTTCGCGTGGGCGATACCTGGTTCGTGGGCTACCTGCCGTGGTGGGAAAGCATCTGGAGCGCGATGTCGTCTCATCCCGTCTGGCTGGCCTCCCTCGCCATCTTCATGGTTATCCTGTTGGCATTGATAACTTGGCGACTCATGCGCCGTATCAGTCATCGTCGCCTCGACGACGAGGACGCCTCGCTGTGAAACGGCTGACCGTTTACTGCTGTGGTTTGCTGGCGCTGTGGTTCAGCAGCGTCACAACCGCAGAGTGCCGCTGGCCGCAGTGGGAGCAGTTCCGGCAGGCCTATATCAGCGCCGACGGTCAGGTCATCGATCCTAACGAGGGCGATCCCATCACCACCTCCGAAGGACAAAGCTACGCGCTGTTTTTCGCCCTGGCGGCGAATGACCGCGACAGCTTCGACCGCATACTGACCTGGACGGAAACCCATCTGGCGAACGGCGATCTGACGCTGCGCCTCCCCGGTTGGCTGTGGGGACGCGATGCCGCGACCGGTCGCGAGACGCTGTTGGACGATAACTCCGCGGCAGACGCCGACCTGTGGATCGCCTATTCGCTGTTACAGGCCGGAAAGCTGTGGCAAAGCCGCACTTATCAGGTCATGGGCACCCTGCTGCTCCAGCGCATCGCCCGGGAAGAAACGGCCGAGATCCCCGATCTTGGTCCGGTACTGCTGCCGGGCAAACATGGTTTTGCGTCCCAGACAAGCTGGACGGTGAATCCAAGCTATCTGCCGCCGCCGTTGCTGGCCAGCTTCGCCGAGCAATCCAGGCTCTGGTCTCGCCTGCATCGCACGACAATCAAGCTGTTGATCGATACCGCGCCGCGCGGATTCTCGCCGGATTGGATCGTCTGGACGTCGGGAGCGGGCTGGCATTTCGATGAGACCAAAGGCCCGATCGGCAGCTATAACGCCATTCGGGTCTATCTCTGGGCCGGAATGCTGGAGGATGGCGATCCGGACAAGACGCCGCTGTTGCAGGCGTTTATGCCGATGGTGCGCTATGTGGAAGCCCACGGCGCGCCGCCGGAACGCGTCAACGTCAGTTATGCCGCCGGCGATCCCCTCGGCAACGTCGGCTTTTCCGCCGCGCTGCTGCCGCTGCTCCAGCACTCACCCGCCCTGTCCGACCAACGCCAAAGAGCGTGGAATTCCCCTTTTAGCGAAAAGGCCTATTACCGCACCGTTCTGACCCTGTTCGGCACCGGTTGGGACAGCCACTTTTTCCGCTTTTCGCCACACGGCGATGTCATCCCCGCCTGGAAAGAAACATGCGTAACATCAAGATAAACTGGCTGCGATTCATGCTGCCTGCCCTCGCCGGACTCTCTGCCGCGCCCGCCGTATCCGCCGTCTCTGCGCCCGTTACGGATCACCAACGCGGCATTTTGCCCGTCAGCTGGCTGCTGCAACAGGTTCGGATGGGGGAAACCACCCACCAACTGGAGCTGGTGAAGCAGTCGCTCTATCGGCTGGAAAATATCGCGCCCGATAACCCGGACGTCCTCGCCGCCCTGTTGCGGCACGCGCTGATGCAGAGCGATAGAGACAAGGCACAGAGTTACATGGACCGGCTGAACGCCGAGGCGCCGAACTCCGCGGCCGCCCGTGAGTCCGCGGTCAGTATGATGCTGGCGACGGCAGAAGGCCGTCAGCAGTGGCAAGAGGCCCGACTGCTGGCGGCCTCGGGTCGGTTGGTGGAGGCGCGCGCGGCCTACGACGCGCTATTCAACGGCGTTTATCCCACCGTGGATACCGAGTATGAATACTGGCGGCTGGTCGCACGCATTCCCGGTCAGGAAGCGCTGGCCCTAAGACAGCTACAGGCTATTGATCGACAATACCCCGGCAATGTCAGCGTACGGATGCAGATTGCCCGGATGCTGTTTACGCGGGACGATGTGCCGCAAGCCGTCGCCACGATTCGGACGTTGGCCGGCGATGCCCGTGGGCGCGATGACGCCGCCGAGCTGTGGCTTAAGTACATTAAAGCCGATCCGATTACCGACGACAGCGTGGCGCAGTTGCGCGACTACCTGACAACGTTCACTTCCGGCGATGGATACGAAAACGGGCGGCAGGAGCTGGATCATCAGCTGAAGCTACTGGCCGACCCGGTGTTTCAACAGCGGGCCGCCAGCCTGACCCGCATCGCGCGAGGTGAAGGCGCCACGGCCATCCCCGCGCTACAGAAGGCGCTGCGCGCTAATCCTAACGATGCCGAAGTGCTGGGGGCGATGGGACAGGCGCTGGCGCGCAGCAATCAGCGCGCCGCCGCGGTCCGCTATTTTGAGCAGGCTATCCAGGCCGACAGCATGAGCCTTAAGGTCGCCAAATGGCGAAGCCTGCTGCAATCCACTCGCTACTGGCTGGCTCTTGATGGCGGAGACAGCGCGCTCGCCGCGCGGGATCTTGACACCGCCGAGCGACAGTACCGGCAGGCGCGTTCACTGGATGACGGCGATAGCGATGCGGTGATCGGGCTTGGCGACGTAGCGCTGGCTCGCCATCATCCCAGCGCGGCGGAACAGCTATACCGTCAGGCGTTACAGATGGACAGCAACGCTACGGCGGCGCGGCGGCTGGTGACGCTCTACCAGCAGGAATCGCCGCAGAAGGCGATGGCGTTTATCGAAAACGGACTCACGCCCGCGCAGAAACACGCCCTGCTCGCCACCCTCAACGCGCTGCGCAGCGACACGCTGCGGGCCGACGCCGACCGACTGGCCGCTCAGTCCCGCTGGACGCTGGCGGTCGAGAAGTACCGCGAGGCGATGGGCTTCGCGCCGAATGATGTCTGGCTGCACTACCGCCTGGCCACCGCGCTGCGCGCCGCCGGACAGCCGCAGGAAGCCGACCGTGAAATGGAGGCGATGTCGCGCCAGCAACCGCACGACGCCACCCGTCTTTACGCCTACAGTCTCTATCTGTCCGGCAGCGATCGGGCACATCGCGCGTTAGCGCTGCTGAACAGCGTGCCGGAAGCTCGTCGTGAGCAGAGCCTGCAGGATTTGATGAACCGCCTGCAACAGGAAGAGATTTATACCCGCGCCTATGCGCTGCACGCCGCCGGACTGGATGCGCAGGCGCACAGCCTGTTGTCCACGCTGCCCGACACGCCGCGCCGCGACATCGTGCAGGCCGACTGGGCGCTGGAGCAAGGAGAGGCGAATACGGCGCTAACCGGGTATCAGCACGTACTGACGCAAGACCGGTTCAATAGCGACGCGCGCATCGGTCAGGCAGAAGCGCTCGCCGCTCTGGGCCGTGGACAGGAAGCGCAGGCGACGCTGAACGCGTTGTCGGCGAGTCCCGTCGCCCCCTCGCTGGATCAAGGCAGGCGTACCGCCAATCTGTGGTGGCGACTGGGTGAACCACAGCGGGCCGAATTACTGTATACGCAGTTGAAGCGCCGCGCCGCGCAGACGCCGCCCTCCCCGGACGGCGCGCGGGTTTACCGTGACGCCGCCAGTCTCGCCCGCCAACAAGGGCATCCCGACGAGGCGCTGGAGGACTATCGTCAGGCCATGGTCGACAGCGGCATCACCTCGGCCCCGCCGAGCGATAACGCCGCCCTCACCGCCTTGACTCGCCTGCGCCCGCAAGACAGCTGGCTACAGCGCTCGGTGCGTGCCGACGCCGCCTCGCTCTATCGCCAGCAGGACAGCACGCTGTCGATGGCGCAGGATTATTCGCGCAACAAGGGGACCGGCGGTCAGTCCGACTTCACCGCGCATACCACCATGCTGCAAGGGGAAACGCCGGTTGCCGACGGGCGGGGATTCCTGCGCGTAGACCACGTCGCCGTCTCCGCAGGGCAATTCAGCACCGCCAACGGCACGCATACCAGCCTGTTCGGCACCTGCGCGGACTCCGGATGCAGCCGCGATCTGACGCAGCGCGCGGAAGGTGTAGCGCTGGGCGCAGGCTGGCGCAATCAGGACTGGACTGCGGATGTGGGAACGACGCCGATTGGTTTTCGCGTTCTGAACTGGGTCGGCGGTATCAGCCGTAAAACCGACGTCCACAATGTGGGCGTGACGCTTACCGCTTCCCGCCGTCCTATCTCCAGCTCGCTGCTGGCGTTCGCCGGCGCGCGGAACCCAGGCGTCGGCAACAGCAACACCTGGGGCGGCGTCGTGGCGACGGGAGGCTCGATCGGTCTGAGCTACGATCACGGCGGCGATCAGGGTCTGTGGGGAGACATCAGCGCGCATCGCATCGACGGTAAAAATGTCGCCGAAAATCAGCGACAACGCTTGATGGGGGGATACTACTATAAGCTGATCAACGAAGATCATCGCCGCGTGACGGTCGGTTTCAACAGTATGTTTTGGCGTTACCAGAAAGATCTCAGCGGTTACACCTACGGGCAGGGCGGCTATTACAGTCCACAGCGCTATTTGTCGCTCGGCGTGCCGGTTACGTATCGGCAGCGCTTGGATAACTGGTCGTTGGATTTGGGCGGCTCAGTATCATGGTCTCGTTCTAAAACCACCGGTCAGCGGCGCTATCCGATCTACCCCGGATTTTTCAGCGATCAGGCCTCGGCCAACGGCAGCAGTCAGGGGATCGGCTACACCTTGCAGGCACAAGTGGAGCGACGCCTGACGGATCATTGGATGCTGGGCCTCGGCGTCGATATTCAGAAAGCCAAGGATTATACGCCCAGCCATGTACTTCTCTACTTGCGCTATTCGAACGCGGGCTGGCAAGGCGATATGGCTATGCCGATTCAGCCGATGACGCCTTACGCGGATTTCAAATAGCCTCTTTTTCGGCGCGGTCTCCGCGCTGGCGTTGCCCCTCTCCGACCTGCCGTTTGGCAGGTCATTCCTCCCTATAGGCCTCAACAACTTTTTCCCGCAGCGTGACAGCGGGTGCTACACTTGTCGCATGAAGATTTCTGCGTTATTGCGTCTGGTATAGAACCGCTTCCCGCTGTTCCCCCGCCCTTTTCAACCCAGCAATCATGTTCTGAATCACCTGTAGAATGGAGGCATCCTTGGTCGTGTATAGTCGCATTCAGGCTCGTAAATACAGCGCAGGGCTCCTTGCCGCCGCCATTTTTCCCCTGCTCCTCGGCATCATATTCAGCTATATCATCGCCCGACAGGACGTGAGGCGCGATCTGGAAGCGACGACACAGGTGATTCTGCATCAGGCGGAGACGATTAACAGCATGGCCTGGAATCAGGTGGCCAAGCTGGCGCCTTTGGAGGGGAAGTCGTGTGATTCGGTACTCAACGATCTGATAAGGCAAGGCACGCTCTCCGCCTATTTCCGCTCGCTGGGGCTGCTGCGCGGGCAGGATATGTACTGCTCCTCCGTCTCCGGCGATCGGGTCGTCCCGCTGACGCAGATCATCCAGTATCCGTTACCGGCGGTACAGCCCGAAATGTGGAGCATATCGGTGCCGCGTACGCATGGCGTGGCCTCCCGCCCCGCCATCATTTTTACCCGACAATTTTCGCCGACCTACGGCGCATTTGTGGTGGTCGACGGTCAATATCTGCTCGACTTCATGAGCGCCATCAATAACGCCCGCCCCTATTATCTCGCCGTCCAGTTCAACGGCGGTTTTCGTGTCGAGGAAGGCGACAAGAGTCAAACCCCGCATTGGTTTATCTCGCCGTTGTTTCACGAACGCGCGTCCAAGCGGTATCCGATCGTCGTCAGCGCCGAGGTCCAGCCGGAAGAGATCCAGCAAGACTGGGTCAATGATTTCCTGACGTTCCTACCCCTATCGCTGTTTCTGTCGCTGACCTTCATCTACATCGTGCGATCCTGGAAAAAGCGCAAGATGTCGCTGCGCGATGAGCTGCGCAAAGGGATGCAATCCAATGAATTTTCGGTGCACTACCAGCCGTTGTACGACATAAAAACCGAGCGTTGTATCGGCGCTGAAGCGCTGCTGCGCTGGTTTAGACCGGGTGGCCGTACCATCAGTCCCGACATTTTCATTCCCTCCGCCGAGAACGAGGGGCTGATTATTCCGCTGACGCATCACCTGTTTAAACTGCTGGTCGCCGACGTGAGCCAGTGGAAATTGCCACAGGATTTTCGGCTGGGGATCAACGTCGCCGCGGCGCACATTCATCATCCTAACTTCGTTAGCGATATCAGACAGTTGGCGAAAACGCTGCGGTCCCAACGCGTTCAGCTTACGCTGGAACTCACGGAGCGCAGTCTGATCAGCGATATGCAAGACGTGGTGGCGAAGCTGACGCAGCTTCGGAGCGAGGGCATTTTAATCGCGGTGGACGATTTCGGGACGGGCCACTGCTCCCTGTCCTACCTGCAAATGTTTCCGCTGGACTATCTTAAGATAGACAAAGGCTTCATCGGCACAATCGAATCCGCGAACCGGGATACGCCGGTGCTGGATGCCATTATTAATCTCAGCCACCGTCTGGCGCTCAGAATGGTGGCCGAAGGAGTCAACTCCGCCTATGAATACGACTACCTCAAACGGTGCGGCGTGCAACTGATGCAGGGATATCTTTATGCTCGCCCGATGAGCAGCGAAGCGCTAATGGCGTGGTTGAAAGAGCAAGGCCAGCAAAAATTCGTCCCCGCACCGAAGACCGAGACGGCGTAACCGCGCTCATAACGCGATGCCCGCGCCGCCATCCGCTTTCTTCTGCTACAGGAAACAGCCCCGTCCTTCCGTCTGCATCACCTGTCCCGCATCATCCTCCCCGCGCAACACCCAGCTGTTGAACTGCGCCATTACCGCGCAGGCGTGATTGGGAAAGACCCGTATCAGGCTGCCCAAACGCGGCGGCTGCCCCTGATGCGGGACAAAACCGTGCTCTTCGGAGAGTTTCTCCACCTTATAGGCCAACGGCAGGTGTTCGCTAATGGCAATCCCCCAATGACCCGCGCCCGTGCCATGAGGCCCGCGATCGGACGTCAGCGCTTTTGAACCGGCATCGATAATCGCATAGCGGTCGTTGATGGCCACCACCCGCGCCACGACGCTCATCGCCAGATCGTCCGGTTGGCACAGTCCGAGTCGAATCGCCGTTAAATCGAGCAGCGCGTAGTTGCCCGGTCGAACCTCATCCGTCCCGGGTGAGATCGGCGCACCCAGCGCCGTCGGCGTCGCCCCGGTGGAGAGCGCGCAGCGGCTGACCGCACCCTGTTGCAGAATACGTGTCTGTAGCAGACGCAGCCGCGTCGCTTCGTCTTTCGCGATGGTCTGGATCTCGGTGATGTCCGACGCGCCGTAGGCATGACCGGCATGGGACACCAAGCCGCCGAACCGCAGCTCGGGACAGCGTGCGATATGCCCCGCCAGCGTGACGCCGTCTTCGCTATGCGCATTGACGCCCACCCGCCCCAACCCCACATCGACCTTCACAAACACCGTGACGGGATCGTGACCTTGTTCCCGCACCGCGCGAGCGATAGCTTCTACCCCCAGCGGTTCGGCAACGATGAAAGACACCTGCGCCCGGCGATAGGCCGCCACGACCAGCAGCTCGCGAATGCTCTCGGGGATAATCACCGGATAAGCCAGCAACACATCTTCAATGCCGCCTTCGATAAAGGCGACGCCTTCGCTCGGTTTGGATACCGTGATCCCCACGGCGCCCGCCGCGATCTGCCGACGCGCGATCACGACGCTCTTGTGCGTTTTAACATGGGGTCGCAGGCTCACGCCCGCCTCATCCGCTTTCAACTGCATCTGCCGCAGATTCCGCTGCAGACGCCGATCGTCGATCTCGATATAAGGCGTCAACCTATCGTCGCGGTAGGGCCGCAGGTAATCCGATCCCCGATTCTGGCGCATGGCAACACTCCTGATAATGAAGAGAAAAATGACGAAGCGGGTCAACACCCCGTTCGACAGGTCGCGAAACCGCCCGGTTTGGCGTCGGCGACAGAGACGTTCCGCTAGTCATACCTCCTCCGTCGATGGGGGGAAAGTAAAACTGAGGTCATCGGCGGTAGGTGATGACCGGATGAACGCATCCGCGACGAAATCGACGCCGGGAAATAGAGATAATTCTGTTTATGGTGAGAAAGCGTAGTATTTCGTTGAGAATGAAAATAGCTTCACCTACTCTGAGCCTCAGAAATAGCCCCGACCCACGGAGTTTCACAGTCACTACTATGAATAAAAAACTGAGTTATATACAGTACTTGCGTGGTATTGCCGCCGTCATGGTTATTTTCGCGCACGCCACCACGGCTATCTATGATGGCGGTATTCAGAATGGATACCGACTCGAAGATCTCGGCACGTTGGGCGTCTATATCTTTTTCATCATCAGCGGTTTTATCATGATGAAGGCGACCTATAAAAAGACCTGGTCGCCGCAAGAAGCGAAAACATTTTTGATCCACAGATTTAATCGGGTGATTCCCCCCTATTGGTTCTGGACCACCGCGTTGCTGGCGCTGTGGTTTGCCGGGCTGGCGTTAAAGAGTCATCACTTTGATATGGGCAAAATCCTCAGCTCTTACCTGCTGTTGCCGCGCATCGGCGAGGACGGGCGTATTAACCCGATCTTGTCTCAGGGGTGGACGCTGATTTACGAAATGTTTTTTTATTGCCTGTTTGCGGTGTGTATTTTCTTCGGTAGGAAAAACCGTATATTGCTGACCCTTTCGTGCTGTTTCCTGCTGTCCTTTCTCATCGGGAAATGGCTCCCGGCGGATACGGGCGCGAGCATAGTATTGACCAATCCTATTCTGCTGTATTTTCTGGCGGGAATGGTTATTTTCTTTGTATCCGAGCGATTGACCGTGAAAAACGGTTTCTTATTATCCGCGATAGTTCTGGTCCTTTACCTGATTTGCCGTCTATTCCAACCCACCTGGCTGCCCGTTATTTTTTATATCAGCCCGATTTTCGTTGTCCTGTTTTCTGCCTGTTCTTTGGAAGGATGGACCTCCCGCGCGTTAATGCTGATCGGCGATGCGTCTTATTCCATTTATCTGGCGCACGGGTTCGTTACCATGACGCTGTCGATGCTGATGAAAAAGCTGGCCGTGAGCGACATCAATCAAACGGCGGTGATTATTCTGACCACGCTGGTTTCGTTAGTCTTCGGGATTGTTGCCTACCGGGTGGTGGAAAAACCGCTGACCGCGCTTATTCCCAGCAAGCGCATCGTCAAGGCGTAGTGAACCTGGGTGACAAAGTTCGGAAATAGCATTATTACGTCAGAGGCGGTTTCATGGCTGCCTCTGACGCCTCACGACAAAACGCTTACAGCCAGCCCTTCGTTCTGAATTCCCGCATCAGCTTGGTAAAGGCGTGCATTTCTTCCGGCGTTCCCATGGAAATGCGACACCAGTCAGTGGCGGGCGGAAAAGCCCGGCCAATCAAGACGCCGTGTTCTTTCATGCGCTTCTGATACCCCTCCAGCGGCACCTTGATACGGTGGAACAGGAAGTTGGCTTCGGACGGCAGATACGCCAGATCCAGGGATTTCAGCGTATCGATCAGAATCTGACGTGACGTATCAATGGTTTTCTTGCTGTAGTTGATGAAAGCCTTGTCATCAAGCGAAGCGCTGGCAGCCGCAATCGCGCAATAGTTCAGCGACTCGGACGTGTTGTAGTTCGCCATCTTCGTCAGAAGAGCGGGATTGCCGATCGCATAGCCCGCGCGCATCCCAGCCATCGCGAAGATCTTCGAAAAGGTCTTCAGCAGGATAATGTTGTCATACCCTTCACGGATCAGCCCATCCACCGACCGGAATTGGCGATCGTTTACGAACTCGGCGTAGGCTTCATCCACCAGGAACAGCGTGTCCTTCGGCTTACTTTTGATCCACGGCTCGATCAGATCCGCAGGCGTGATAGTGGCGGTCGGATTATTAGGATTAACGATGTAAACGAGGGTCGGACCGCCGTAGGACGCCACCGCTTTTTTCATCCCCTCGATATCAAACTTCCAGCCCGGCAACATGGGCAGCCGAACGATATTCATCCCCATGACCTTGGCGTACTTGGGGCCGCCCTCGTAGGTCAGCTCGGGGATGACCAACTGGGTTTTCTCCGTGCCCAGGGCCTCGAAGCTGGACCGAATCCCCTCGCAGGAGCCTTGCAGCATCAGCACCTTGCTTTTATCCACGCCGTGCAGCCCGGCGATTTTTTCCCGCAACTGCCCCTCTTCCTTGTAGGGATAGCGGTTGGCTTTGGCGATAGCCAGCCGGGCCGCCTCTTGCCCCTTAGGCGACATCCCCAGCGGGTTTTCGTTGTAGTTGATGCGAATCACCGACTCCGTGGTGCCGCTGTCACTTTTGCTGCTGGCAATAGCGGAAGCCAGCGCCGATTTGTTCAACCCTGCCAGCGCCAAACCGCCGAGTAACGCCCCTGAATATTTAAACATCTCGCGGCGTTTTTGATTGATATGGGTGATGTCGCTCATAGGCCTGTGGTCCCTTAGGTGAATATACACAACTTTACACAAGCAAAGGTTATACCAACCGTACACTGGATAGCGTCATGCCGAATCGGCCAAAGCCTGGTTTGCGGCTGGCAAGGTGAACCGGCGCCTGAAACTGGTATTACGCCGTTCGGTCAGGTGTCATCGACGCGCGCCCTGCAAGGTCTTCCCGCGGTATCATCTCACCTAATCAAGGCGGTTAAAAAACAACCACATGCACCTTGAGCGATATTCGGCTGCACTAAAAAAGCGCCGCCCCTCTTTACCATCTGGTCCACATCGTGTTTATTGCTTATCCGGATCATTATCCGCAGACAATACATGCCGGCTCTTCGGCGAGGAAAACCACCGATTTTCCGAGGGCACTATGACAATCACGCGTTACCCCCATCTCGCGCACTGGGGCGCATTTACGGCCGTAGTGGAAGACGGCAGGCTGATTGGCTGCGAACCGTTTGCCGCCGACCCCGATCCTTCTCCGATGCTCGACAGCATTGTACCGCTGGTCTATTCGCCGCAGCGCATCCGCAAACCCGCCGTCCGCCGTTCCTGGCTGGCTAAACGGGAAAACAGCGACACCTCGCTGCGCGGCAAAGAGCCGTTTGTGGAGGTGGACTGGGACGTCGCGCTGGATCTGGTGGCCGAAGAAAACCGGCGCGTGCGCGACCGTTACGGCGCAGACAGTCTGTTCGCCGGCTCCTACGGCTGGTCTTCCGCCGGACGCTATCACCACGCGCGCTCTCAAGTGCGCCGCTTCTACTTCAGCGGCGGCGGCGCGGTCGATCAGGCGGGTAACTACAGCTGGGGCGCGGCGCAGTTCTTCTTGCCGTACGTCATCGGCACCTTCCATCCGCTCACCGGTAAAGTCACCGAATGGCGCAGCGTGGCGGACCACTGCCAGCTGTTTATCGCCTTTGGCGGTCTGGCGCTGAAAAACGCGCAGGTGGCCTCCGGCGGTGCGGGTCAGCACACGCTGAAAGTCGCGCTGGAGACGCTCAAAGCCAGGGGGATCCCGGTCATCAACATCAGTCCGATGCGCGACGACTGTCCGGCGTTCGTCGACGCGGAATGGATTCCGATTCGCCCCAACACCGACGTGGCGCTGATGCTGGCGCTGGGGTTCGAGATTCGCCGTCTCGAAGCCGATGATCGCGCGTTTCTCGAACGCTACTGCGTGGGCTACGAGGCGCTGAGCGATTATCTCGACGGCCGCACCGACGGCACGCCCAAAACGCCCGAGTGGGCCAGCGTCATTACCGGCATTCCGGCAGCCCGGATCGCGCGGCTTGCGCAACAACTCATCGGCGTGCGCAGCTTTATTACCTGTTCCTACTCCGTACAGCGCGCACATCGCGGCGAGCAGCCTTACTGGATGATGATCGCCCTGTCCGCCATGTTGGGTCAGGTCGGCCTGCCCGGCGGCGGCTTCTCGTTCGGACACGGCTCGATGAACAGCGTCGGCAACGAACGGATCGCCACCCCCGCCCCGGCCTCGCCTTCCGTGCCGAATCGCGGCAGCATCATCCCCGTCGCGCGCATCGCCGACATGCTATTGCAGCCCGGTCAGCCCTATACGTTTCAAGGCCAGACGCACACCTATCCGGATATCCATCTGATCCACTGGGCGGGCGGCAACCCGTTTCACCATCACCAACAGCTGAACCGGCTGGTGGAAGGCTGGCGCAAGCCGGATACCGTGGTCGTGCAAGATATCGTCTGGACGCCCGCCGCCCGCATGGCCGATATCGTGCTGCCGGTCACCACCACGCTGGAGCGCAACGACATCGGCGGTTCCTCGCGGGATCGCTACATTTTCGCTATGCATCAGGCCATTGCGCCCCAGCATCACGCACGTAACGACGTGGATATCTTCAGTGAGCTGGCGGAACGGCTAGGCTACGGAGACGACTTCACCCAGGGCCGCAGCGAGCGCGACTGGCTGGCGATGATGTACCAGCAGTGCCGCGAACGTCAGGGCGACGCGGGACAGGCGTGGCCGGATTTCGGGACGTTCTGGCGTCAGGGTTTCGTCGAAATTCCGATGGACGACAAACCGTTCGTGTTCTTTGAAGCGTTCCGCGATGACCCGGAGCAGCACGCGCTGAAGACACCCAGCGGTAAAATCGAACTGTTCAGCAAGACGCTGGCAGGCTATCGCTACGACGACTTCGGTCCGCATCCCGAGTGGCGTCCGCCGGTCGAATGGCTGGGCGCCGATATGGCGAAAAAATGGCCGCTCCACTTTATCTCCATCCAGCCCTCGGACCGGCTGCACAGCCAGCTCGGCAGCACGCCGCAGGTCACCGCCAACAAGACCGCCGGGCGGGAGACGCTCTATATGCACCCGCAGGATGCGGCTGCGCGAAATATCGCCGATGGCATGCAAGTTGAAGTGCATAACGCGCGCGGACGCATTTACGCCGGGGTGAAGATCACCGACGGCGTCACGCCGGGCGTGGTGATCATGGCCACCGGCGCCTGGTTCGATCCGGGCTGGGAGCAGAAGAAGTGGGACGAGGTGGAGAAATCCGGCAACGCCAACGTGCTGACGCTGGATATCGGCACCTCTTCTCTCACCCAAGGCCCTAACGCCATGAGCTGTCTGGTCGAGGTGGTCGCCGCGCCGGAAAACGCGACGGCCTGACCCCCTCGTTCACGCCAACGGCCCTTAAGACAGGGCCGTTTTCTTTTGCGCCACGTCCTGGTACTTGATTGCCAATTTTCTATTCACGAATGGTACCCTCGTCGTAGACAGCTCCGTATGCTGTTTCATCATCGGTAGGCAGCCCTGCCGGATATAAAATCAACAGAACAGGTATTACATCGACAGGAGTCAAGGGATGACATCAGGAAAAAGGTGGTTAGCATTAAGCCTATGGGGACTACTGACCGTGGGGCCGGCCTATGCGGTCTCCATCCCGGCCGTAGAGGCGAAAAGGGGAATGGTGGTTAGCTCGCAGCATCTGGCTTCGCAGGTCGGCGTTGATATTCTGAAAAAGGGAGGTAATGCGGTGGATGCGGCGGTTGCCGTCGGCTACGCCCAAGCGGTGGTCAATCCCTGTTGCGGCAATATCGGCGGCGGAGGCTTTATGACCGTACATCTGGCGAACGGTAAAGATACCTTCATCAATTTCCGCGAAACCGCGCCAGCGGCGGCCAACGCGGAGATGTATCTGGACGCGGAAGGCAAAGTGAAACCCGGCGCCAGCCTATACGGCTATCTGGCGGTCGGCGTGCCCGGCACCGTGATGGGGCTGGAGACCGCGCGGCAGAAATACGGGACGATGAGCCGCCAGCTGCTGCTGGCGCCGGCCATCAAGCTCGCCCGCGAAGGGTTTATCCTGAACCGCGGCGACACCGATATCATGGACACCACCGTCAAGCGTTTCCGACAAGACCCGGAAGCCGCCCGCCTCTTCCTGCGCCCGGATGGTTCGCCGATGCAACCTGGCGACCGGCTGGTGCAACAAGACCTGGCTCGCACCCTGCAAAGTATTGCCGATCGCGGTCCCGACGCCTTCTACAAGGGAGCGCTTCCGCACAACATCGAGGCGGCCGCGAAAAAAGGCGGCGGTATCATTACGGCCGCGGACTTCGCTCGCTATACGGTCACGGAAACCGCGCCGATTAGCTGCACCTATCGGGGCTATAAGTTCATTTCTGCTCCGCCGCCCAGCTCTGGCGGCGTGACGCTGTGCGAAACGCTGAACGTTCTGCAAGGCTACAATCTTAAAAGCATGGGCTTTAACTCCGCGCAGGCGATCCATACGTTGACCGAGGCGCTGCGCCACGCCTATAAAGATCGCAATACCTATCTGGGCGATCCGGCGTTTGTACGCAACCCGATCGATCAACTGCTGAGCGAAACCTACGCCGCGGAGATTCGCAGCCAGATCGCCCCGGATAGGGCCACTCCGTCGACGCAGGTCACCCCCGGCGCGGAACCGCGCGAGAAGCCGGAGACCACCCACTATTCCATCGTCGACAATCAGGGCAATGCGGTGTCGACCACCTATACCGTCAACGGACGTTTCGGCGCAGTCGTGATAACGCCTGGCACCGGCTTCTTCCTGAACGATGAAATGGACGACTTCACCACCAAAGTCGGGGAAAAGAACCTTTATGGATTAGTCCAAGGGGAACGAAACGCCATCGCGCCGGGAAAACGTCCGCTGTCGTCCATGAGCCCGTCGCTGGTCACCAAAAACGGCAAGATTTTCCTGGTGCTGGGGTCACCCGGCGGCTCGCGCATTATTAGCATTACGCTGCAAACCGCATTGAATATTATCGACTTCGGGATGACGCCGCAGGAAGCGGTGGATGCGCCGCGTATCCATCACCAGTGGCTGCCGGACCAGGTCTACTACGAACGACGCGGTTTGTCCGCCGATACGCTGAAGCTGCTGGCGGAACGCGGGTATAAGATGATCGAGCAAACGCCCTGGGGCGCCGCCGAGCTCATTATGGTCGGTCTGCAGGGTATTCAAGGCGTGGAGCCCGCCAATTCAGGCAATGACTCCGCCGTGTCCGATAAAGTACGCGAAGGTTATCTTTATGGCGCCAATGACTCACGGCGACCCGCGGGGTCCGCCGTTGGCGACTAACGGATAGGGACGAAAGTTACAGGGTGCAGAGGCCATATCCTCTCGGGAGACGGTCTCTGCCCAAATGAAGCGGAGCGAAAAGATTATTGCAGCAACACGCCTTGAATCAGACTGGCCTTCACGACGTGAACTTCTGCAATATCGAGCGCTTCCATGAAGCCTTCAACCAATAGCAGGTTAGTCACGTCCGTGGCTTTATATTTGCCCTGTAACTGCGAGTCATCCATGAGGCTCTTTTTCCCGATGATGTTCTTCAACTCTTCCAGACGATAGCTGTTGCGACCGGTTCCGAGCTGCCCGGAAATGGAGTAACTGTGCACCCCGCCGATACCGATGACCAGCTTGCGGGCGGCGGCAAGGCGGATCTCCGGTCGGACATGCGTCGTTGCATAGAAACGGATGAAGCGCAGGATCATCGGCACCTGATCGCCGACCGGATTGGGCGATGTAACCGCTCGCAAATCCTTGTTCTGGAAGACATCGATGATCATGTCTTTAAGGCTGACCGCCGCCAGCTTACCCAGATAGACAACCGGCCGCAGATGTCCGTTGATCGGTTCGAAGCTGGTCATCTGCATCGATCCGCCGCCGATGTCCCACACCAAGATATCGCTGTTGCTCAGCGCAGGTTGATTGAGCGTAGCCTTCGCTGACAGGAACCCCAACAGCGCCTCCTGCTCTTGACTGAGGACCTTGATAGAAAGTCCGGTATTGCGCTCAAAGTCGGCGATGACCTGTTCGCCGTTGCTGGCGGAGCGAAAAACCTCCGTCGCCACGCCGCTGATGCGGGTCGGATGCCATTGGTTCACCGCATGGAGCAGCGATTGCAGCGTCGCCAACCCTTCGTTGGCGATAGCCGGACTCAACTCGCCGTTGAGGGAACGCGCCAGATCCGCGTTGTAGCCTACCGGTTGTTCGCCTTGATACAAGACATTGCCGAGTATGCCATGGCAGACATCCACCTCCGCGACCATCGCTTTGGTGGTGCCGGAGCCGATGTCGAACCCGGCTCGGGTTTCAATACAGTCCGAAGCCTGTACATAACCGATACTTAAAAAAAAGCCGGCAAGCGCCAGCAGGCTGCGTGTAGTTTTTATCATGGTAGTCCCTTGATCTCGGCCGTTCCCGCCGCCAGAGAAAACGCATAATGCTGCGTGGGCATTTCAGCCGCTCTGAGCGGAATCTGGGTTTCGGCGCGATGGTTATAATTGTTTTGAATCCCCAACGGAGAGCATGTCAAGCCGCACAGCGCGCTCACTCTCGCGTGCGTGGCAGGCCATCTAGCTTGCGTCATTGCGGACACAAGAAGCGATGACCTCACCGTGACATACCGCGCCGAAGGTTGCCTGAAGGGAAATGACCGTCCCACGGCCCCCGCAAGCGCGCCCATAATGCGATATGCCGACAGGCGGGTCAAATATCCATGCGAATTAACTTACCGGATATTTCGCATCTCTAATGCCTTTTTTTACAATCACTTAACCTTAATTATGCTATTTTGAAACGGCTGAGGAGAGCGTCGTGCGGGCCTGCGGCGCCATGGTGTAAGCATAGAGGTAAAGCAGGGTATCGCCAGTACACATATTCCCTTCCCAGCCGCTGTTGGAAAAGAACTCGGCCTCTTCTGGCGCGGCGCTCGATTTGTCTTATCCGGCGATCACGCCTATCATTCTCATCTTGGAATTCAACGAGATAATGAATTTCCTCAGTTTCCCCGGAGTCGTTGATGCCGTCAGATACCCGCTACAATTTGTCTATCCCCGAGCGTCAGCCCTTCTTTTGCGCCACGGAGCGCCCAGGTTTTCGCCAAGCGGGTTTCCACGGTGCGGGTAAGGGCGACCTTCTCCATGTCGTCGGCTCAAGCATCGACCCATTCTCCCGCAGGCCTCCATCGCCGCACGCGTGGACCGAATACCGTGCTGGCGTTAGGCATACAAACACACAGCTTTTTATCCCTTGCTCCTCGGTCGCCACGATATGCGCCATATCAACACATCATCACTGTGCTTTTCTGGAAAAAGAGATTGTATGAAAAAAAACGTCCCTACCCGTCTGGGCTATGCGCTCATGCTGGGTTCCCTCGCCGCCCTCGGCCCGTTGTGCACCGATTTGTATCTGCCAGCGCTGCCCCAGTTGACGAACGAACTCAACACCTCCAACTCGACCGCGCAGCTTAGCCTGACTGCGGGGCTGTTAGGACTCGGCGGCGGCCAGCTGATTTTTGGGCCGCTTAGCGATGCGCTTGGCAGAATGCGCCCTCTGCTGTTTTCGCTGGCGCTGCTGCTGGCAGCCTCAATCGGGTGCGCCCTCGCCACCGATATCCATCAGCTCCTTGCGGCGCGTCTGTTGCAAGGCATTGCCGGAGCGGGCGGCGCCGTATTATCGCGCGCGGTGGCCCGCGATCTGTACGCCGGGCATGAGCTGACCCGCTTTTTCGCGTTATTGATGTTGGTGAACGGGTTGGCGCCGATATTTGCGCCGGTGCTGGGCGGCGCGTTAATGGGGATGACCGACTGGCGCGGCATCTTCATCGCGCTGGCGGTGGTCGCCATGATCTTACTGCTGATGTCGGCATTCCGCATGCACGAGACGCTGCCGCAAGATCGTCGCATTCACGGCGGACTCGGCGCAATGCTGTCGTCACTCGGCAGTCTGCTAAAAGAACGTCAGTTTATGGGAATGTGCCTGGCGCAGGGCCTGTCGGGCGCCGGTATGTTCGCCTACATTGGGGCATCCCCGTTTGTGCTGCAGCAAATCTACGGCCTTAGCCCGCAGATGTTTAGCCTGTGCTTCGCCCTGAACGGTATCGGTCTGATTGTCGCCGGACAGCTGTCCGCCCGCTTTAGCCGCAATCATCAGGAGGAGCGCGTTCTTCGCGCGGGGTTGACGATTGCAGTACTGTCCTCCGCGATACTACTCACCGCCGGTCTGACGCAGGCATCGCTCGTCTGGATTTTGGTGCCGCTGTTTTTCGCCGTCGCGATGATTGGGGTGATTGGACCATGCGCCTCCGCGCTGGCCATGCAAAGTCAGGGAAATCAGGCGGGAAGCGCTTCGGCGCTCATTGGTCTCAGCATGTTCGCGCTGGGCGCGTTGAGCGTGCCGCTGACCGGACTGGCGGGCACCAGCGCCACGTCAATGGCGCTGGTGATGCTGGGATGTTACGTGCTGGCCGTGCTGTCCTATGTGCTGCTCGCCGTTAAAACGCGCGCGGCCTAAGGCTTTCAACCCGACAACGCCCTGACCTCAGGGCGCTGTCTCCTCCCCCGCGCGACTCAGATTGCGCTTTCCGGGAACAAAAAGGGATTGATGCTACTGCGAAAGAAGCCTTCCTCTTCCATTCTGATATCCAGCACCACCGACGCCAGATCGTCCGCTACCGCTTCCACCCGGCAGTCTTTCTCCTGATAGAGCAGCTTGATGTAGGTGCCGCAGTCGCCGCAGCTTTCCGTCTGGTTAGCCGCCAGATCGTCCTCTAGCGACCAGTAACTCAGATGTTCCGACTGTTCGCAGTTGCTGCATATCACGCGCGCCATGTGCCATTCCGTTTCACACAGGTTGCAGTGCAGATAACGCAGACCGCTTTCCGCCCCCATATGCACCACACCGGAGACCGGGATGCCGCCGCACACCGGACAGAATTGGCGATGTTCGCCTTCTTCCGGGAGCACCTGACCGGGCAGTTGGCTCGCCATTTGCGCCCAGTAGAGCGACAGCGCGGCCCACACGAAGGGGGCTTTGTCATTGCTATCGGCGCTAAACGATTGGCTGAACAGCGCATCGGCCAGCGCTTCCTTCTCCGGCACGGACATCTTTTCCAGATTTTCCAGCGCGCTGAGGATCTGGCCGCTCATCTGCGGCTTTAACTCCTCAATCAAGGCCTGCAACAACGTGAGCCAGTGCGCATCGCGCCGGAAATGCCCGGCGTCCAACGGCGGCTTTCCGCCCGTTTGCAGGAGGGATGTGAAGTCCATCTTCAGCGGATGATCGTGTTGGACGTGCTGCTGCGCTTCCACCACCTGAGCGGCAAACGTCAGGTAGTCTCCCAGCGGGTGATTATCTGCCAGTTGGCGCAGCCGTTCGGCGCGGCCGCTGTATAGGCTTTTCAGATTGGCGAACAATAACGACGGGACCGTTCCCAGTGTGGACGTCGCCGCCTCGCCTGCAGGCTGTTCCTGAGGAACAATATGAAAACTCATCAGGGTTCTTTTCCGGTTGTAGTGACAGTGACGGACTGACCATAATTAGCCAGAACGACGCGCTTCCAAGGGGAGTATACCCCACATGCGGTATTCGTTCCCCGCGGCGCCAGCCGCTGGAACAAAACGGTGCAACGTTGACCGTGTCACTTTAAGTGTAGGACGAAAATACCTTTTTAACCGGTTTAGCGCGGCGGAGGGGTCTCTTAGGCGGAGGAAAGTCGTGCGGAGCAGATGTTTTCGCGGCGTCGAGTGCGCCCGAGGGAAGTATTTCGCCGCCCCGCCGGACCTGAGCATGTCGCCACTCTGCACCGGTATTTGAGGGACTGCTGGTCAAGCATAGCCCTATCCGGCGGACGGTCTTTTCAGGCCGCGAGTCGCTCGCGGCCAACAAAGAGAACGATGCGCGCTGGGTTCACCGTTCACGCGCACAGCGTATTCAGCCGAACATCCGCTCAAGATAACGAGACAGCATGGCCCTTGAGGTGAAACCATGCGGAATCCCCACATAAGATGGTGTTTCAGACGCTGGATCGCGAGGGAAGCGCTCATAGGCCGGGCTGCTGCGCAGCGTTTCAGCGGGATGCGCATATTTCAGACTTTTCGCCCCCTGATCGGGGTGGATGACCACGGCGGTACGCCCCATTCTGGCCTCGCGATTGACATAAACATAGTGATCGCCTTTGTAGAATCCATAGGCTTTTTCCGTCACGGTATCGCGAGTAAATCCTTCTTTCTCAAATACTTGAGCTACTTCATCAGGGCGTAAATACATCAATTGTCCTCCCTCTACGCTAATCTGAGGGAGTGACCATAACTCATTGAATTCGAGGGACAACCGGACTACTCCGAACCTGCCCTGGCCGCGGCGGGCCGCGCCAACCTGGCCTGACGCACAAACTCCACCAACAGTCGACGCGCCCAACGAGGTTCTTCCTGCACCGTCAGCGTCGGCTGCCGGTTATTTTTCAGACAGGCGTTCATCACGTTCGCATCCATTTCCGGGTGGAACTGGAAAGATAGCGCGGTGGGCGAATAGCGCAGGATCTGGCAACCGTCCAACGCCGATGACGCCAGTACCTGCGCGCCCGGCGGCGGCGTCACCACCGACTGTAAATGCGTCAGATAGGCGCTGAAATGCGTCGGCAGTTCGGACAGCAAAGTATCCTGCGACGCCAGCGGCGCGAGCGAGACGGTTTTCAGCCCGACTTCCTTCCCCTGCGGGTTATTGGTCACCGTTCCACCCAGTGCGTCCGCCAGCAGTTGATGCCCATAACATACGCCCAGCAGCGGCAACTGTTCGTCCACAGCCTGACGCAACCACACGCCCGTTCGTTCGCTCCACGCCAACCGGTCGGTGACCATGGCCCAAGAGCCGGTCACGATCGCGGCGGTCAGAGAGGAAGGCGGCGGCAACGCCTCGTTCAAGTCGGGACGAACAATCAGCAGTTCGCCCAGTTCCAGCTGCGCCAGCGCGCTACGGAACCAGTCCGACTGCTGGCCGACATCTGCTGCGATAGGCGCAGGAGGTTGCCCCATCTGGATAATCAAAACGGGTTTTTCAGCACGGTTCATGCGTTTTTCTTCAAGCCAGCGTGAAAAGAATAACGCTGAACGTAGCATTACCTCGATCATTTGTCATCGCCGAGAAGCGTCGCCAAGCACGCGGCATCCCTCGCACCGAGCGGGCGATATACGGATACGGTTCGACGGGAAAAAGCGCCAGACCATACCCGAATTCCGCTAACAAAAAAGCCGTCGCAAAAGCGACGGCTCGATACTGCTGCGATGGAAACCGCGAAAGCCGGGCGTTATTCAATCCCGCGGCTGCGCAGATAGTCCTCATAGCTGCCGGTGAAGTCGATGACCTTCTCAGGCGTGATTTCCAGCACTCGGGTTGCCAGTGAGCTGACGAATTCTCGGTCGTGCGAAACGAAGATCAGCGTCCCCTGATACATCTCGAGCGCCATATTCAACGATTCGATGGATTCCATATCCAGGTGGTTGGTCGGTTCATCCATGATCAGCACGTTGGGCCGCTGCATCATCAATTTGCCGAACAGCATCCGCCCTTTTTCCCCGCCGGACAACACTTTCACTTTCTTACGAATGTCGTCCTGTGAGAAGAGCAGACGACCCAGTACGCTACGCACCGCCTGCTCATCGTCGTTTTCCTGCTTCCACTGGCTCATCCAATCAAAGACCGTCAGCTCATCGTCGAACTCATATTCGTGATCCTGCGCATAGTAGCCAACCTGCACATTTTCAGACCATTTGACGGTGCCAACATCCGGCTCCAGGTCGCCGACCAGCGTTTTCAACAGCGTGGTTTTACCAATACCGTTGGTCCCGAGCACCGCGACTTTCTCTCCGACTTCAACCAGCAGTTTGAGTTTGCTGAATAGCGGGCCATTGTCGAATCCTTTCGCCAGATCTTCGATTTCCAATGCGTTACGGAACAGTTTTTTATCCTGCTCGAAACGGATGAACGGGTTCTGGCGGCTGGAAGCCTTGATCTCTTCCAACTGAATTTTGTCGATCTGGCGCGCGCGCGACGTAGCCTGACGGGATTTAGATGCGTTCGCGCTGAAGCGGCTGACGAACGACTGTAGCTCGGCAATCTGCGCCTTCTTCTTGGCGTTATCCGCCACCAGACGCTCGCGCGCCTGCGTGGCCGCCGTCATGTACTCGTCGTAGTTACCCGGATAGAGACGCAGTTCGCCATAATCCAGATCCGCCATGTGCGTACACACCATGTTCAGGAAGTGTCGGTCATGGGAAATGATGATCATGGTGCTGTTGCGTTCGTTCAGCACCTGCTCCAGCCAGCGAATGGTATCGATGTCCAGGTTGTTGGTCGGTTCATCAAGCAGCAGAATATCCGGGTTGGCAAACAGCGCCTGCGCCAACAGCACGCGCAGTTTCCAGCCCGGCGCGACTTCGCTCATCGGACCGTAATGCTGCTCCAGCGGGATCCCCACGCCCAGCAACAGTTCACCCGCGCGCGCTTCGGCGCTATAACCGTCCATTTCACCGTATTTCACTTCAAGATCGGCCACTTTATAGCCGTCTTCTTCGCTCATTTCCGGCAGCGCGTAAATGCGATCGCGCTCCTCTTTCACATCCCACAGTTCGGCGTGGCCCATAATGACCGTATCCAGTACAGAGTACTCTTCGAACGCGAACTGATCCTGGCGCAGCTTGCCGAGACGTTCGTTAGGATCGAGAGAGACATTGCCGCCGCTGGGGGTCAGATCGCCCCCCAGAATTTTCATGAAGGTGGATTTGCCGCAGCCGTTGGCGCCGATCAGGCCATAGCGGTTGCCGCCGCCGAATTTGACGGAGATGTTCTCAAAAAGCGGCTTACTGCCGAATTGCATCGTTATGTTATTCGTTACCAGCACAGTATTTACTCAGATCTAAGTGTGATTTGCCGCACATTATGCCATAAGCCGCCTTCAGAATCCCGGCCATCTACGCGCACTATTTAACCAGAGACGCTTCTGTGAGATTCTGAATATAAACAAGTGCTAATCTTGGATAAAAAAACCTATTATGTCGAAAAAACCCTGAAGGAAGCGCAAATGTCATCAGAGCGTCAGTTTAAACAGGTCGATGTCTTCACCCACCATGATTTCCAGGGTAACCCGCTGGCCGTCATTCTGAACGCCGAGGGGCTGAGTGATGAGCAGATGCAGGCCATCGCCCGATGGACCAATCTCTCTGAAACGACCTTTGTGCTACCGTCCACCGACCCGACGGCGGATTACCTGGTTCGCATTTTCACCCCCTCTCATGAACTGCCTTTTGCCGGCCACCCGACGCTGGGCACGGCGCATGCGTTGCTGGAAGCCGGACTCACGCCGCATGTCCCGGGGCAACTCATTCAACAGTGCGGCCTCGGCCTGATACCCATCAATCTGTCCGACAACGGTCAACTGGCCTTCAGAGCGCCGGAAGCCGCCATCGATAGGGTGGACGCAAGCCACTATGCCTTGATTGACACGGCACTCGGCAGCAACCATCGTCACGGCGACGTGCCGCCTTCCATCGTCAGTATGGGGATCAATTGGATGATCGTGCGGATGGACAGCGCCGCGTCCTGCCTGGGCGTCAGAATCGCTCAGCCCGCGTTTGAAAAACTGCTGGCGGCGACAGGCGCCGAGGGCATCGCCATCTACGGCCCGCACGATAGCGCCATGCCAACCGATTACGAAGTGCGCGCATTTTTCCTGCTGGATAGCGTGATTGAGGATCCCGTAACCGGGAGCGCGAACGCCTGCATCGCTCGCGCATTGCAGCATGGCAACGATTTGGACCACGTCACGAGTAAACTGGGCTACAGCGTCCGTCAGGGCACCATGCTGTACCGTAACGGGCGCGTCAACGTCGCCTACATCGATAGTCAGCCGTGGATTGGCGGCTACAGCCGCACCTTGATTGACGGTATGCTTAACGCCTGAATCCTTTCCACCCGCTATGCCCCAAGCATAAAAACAGGCGCCGTATCCATAATAAAGAAAAGATACGGCGCCTGTTCACTTCACGGCGTCGACAACATCCGACGTTACGTGAGAAACCTTATTTACGGGCGAGCAAGATCCCTAACACCAGTCCGACTGACGCTCCGATGCCTATTCCATGCCACGGGTTGTCCTGAATATAGCTGTCCGCCTTCTTCACAAACTTTTTGGCTCGATGGCGGCAGCCTTTGGAGGGGCCGAGACGTGATCGGACATCCTGCAGCGAGTCATAGGCCTGTTTTTTGAGATCCTGATAGGCGCTGTCGGCGTAATCGCCGGAATACTTCAATAGCTCGTCCAGCGTAGTGGACAGCAACTTTACGTCATCCTCAATACTCACTTCTTGTGACTGTTTATCATGCGGTGCCATTATTTTCTCCTGTTGGTGAAAATGCGAGAACCCTATAACTATAGATAACCTGACGCCGATGCGGGGCCGAATCACGGCAGATAATTCCTGATTATCTGTCCATGGTCATAAAAAAAGCCGCGACACGTCGCGGCTTTCATCATTGACGCGCCATAAGTCACATCAAGGGCTGCGCCATCTGTACCAGTGAAATCAGCGGCTGGGGGTAAAGGCCCAGCGCGACGACGACGATGGCGGAAAGCACCACCACAACACCGCCCAGTGAGAACGGACAGGCCGCCGCTTCATTTTGGTCCGAGACCTGCGCCGGTGGTTTGGAGAGATACAAATTCACCATGGCGCGGAGGTAGTAGTAAAGACCAATAGCGCTGCCGACGACGACAGCTGCGGTCAGCCACCACAGCTGCGCGTTCACGCTGACCGCCAGCACGTAAAACTTGCCGAAGAAGCCCAGCGTCATCGGGATCCCCGCCAGCGACAGCATCATGACAGACATGGACGCGGCGAGCACCGGACGACGCCAGAACAGGCCACGGTACGCTGCCAGCGAATCTTCATCGGCGCCGCGATAAGGACTGGAGATCAGGCTAACGACGCCGAATGCGCCCAGGCTGCTAAACAGATAGCCAACCAGATAGACGCCGACCGTTTCCAGCGCCAGTTCATGCGACTGCACGGCAATCAGCGCCACCAGCAAATAGCCCATGTGCGCGATCGACGAGTAGCCCAGCAGACGTTTGATGTTGGTTTGCGCCACCGCCATCACGTTACCCACGATGATGGAGACAAAGGCCACCACGGCCAGCGCCAAGCGTACCGAGTCGCCATCGACCAACGGCGCGTACAGGAACAGGCGCATCACGGCACCGAAGATGGCGATCTTGCTCGCGGTCGCTAAAAAGGTAGAGACCGGCGCGGGCGCGCCCTGATACACATCCGGCGTCCACAAGTGGAACGGCGCCAGTGACAGCTTGAAGCCGATGCCCACAATCATCATACCGAGACCCGCCAGCAGCAGCGGCTGATACAACTGCTGGTCGCCCAGGCTTTTGCCCAGGCTGGCGAAGCTGAGTTCGCCTGAACCGGCATAGACCAACGCCATCCCGAACAGCAGGAAAGAGGACGCGGCGGCGGACAGCAGCATGTATTTGACGGCCGCTTCCAGCGATCTCGCCTGACGGAAGACATAGCCCACCAGCCCAAACAGCGGCAGAGAAATTAGCTCAATGCCGATGAACAGCGACGCCAGATGGTTAGCGCTGGCCAGCAGCACGCCGCCTAACGTGGCGATGAGCACCAGCAGGTAGAACTCGTCGCGGTTATCCGAATATCCCTTGAGCCAGGCGTAGCCGTAGAGGCAGGTCGCCAATCCGGCCGTCAGCACCAGGCCGGTATACAGCATCGAATAGCCATCCACGCGGATCAGCGGCGTCACGTCCGTTGGGCCGGTCTGTCCGACCCAATAAAGGGCGGCCAGCGAAATACCCAGGCCGATGACAGAGAGAGAGGCATTCACAACGTGGTTGCGTCGCCACGCAATGGACAGCATCACAACCACTACCGTTAATCCGACGAGGAGTAGCGGCGAAAGTGCGATCAGTTGTTGAGGAGTTATTGTCATGGCGAATTAAAGCCTTGTTGTTGGAATAATGGAACTCTGAACCGACGACGTATACCACTGTTGAATATTAGCCATCGCCGCGCTGGACGTATCCAGAACCGGCTGAGGATAAATACCCAGCGCGACCAGCAGCACAATCAGCAGCAATATGATGGACAGCTCGCGCGTCGTCATTCCTGCCAGCGGTGCGTCTGATTTCGGCGCGCCATAGTAGGCGCGCTGCATCATGATCAACGAGTACACCGAAGCAAACACCAGACCAAAGGTGGAAATGACCGTCATCACCGGCACCACCTGATAGCTGCCGAACAGAATCATAAATTCGCCGACGAAGTTACCGGTTCCCGGCATCCCCAGCGTCGCCACAGCGAAGAACAGCGATACGGCAGGCAAATAACGAATACGTCCCCACAGACCGCCCATCTCACGCATGTCGCGCGTTTGCAGGCGCTCATACAGTTGACCGCAAATAATGAACATCCCGGCAGCCGACAGACCGTGCGCAATCATTTGCACCACTGCGCCCTGATATGCCAGCTGACTACCGGAGTAGATGGCGACCATTACAAAACCCATATGCGATACGGAGGTATAGGCCACCAGACGTTTGATATCGGTCTGTTTGAACGCCAACCAGGCGCCGTAGAAAATACTGATCACGCCCAGCCACATGGCGATTGGCGCGAATTCGTGAGACGTGGTGGGAAACAGCGGCAGACTAAAGCGTAGCAAACCGTAGGCTGCGGTCTTCATCAGCAGACCCGAGAGATCGACAGACCCCGCCGTCGGCGCCAACGCATGGGCATCCGGCGACCAGCCGTGTACCGGCACCAACGGCATTTTCACTGCGAAGGCGACGAAGAAACCCAGCATCAGCAGATATTCTACGCCGTGAGACATCTCGGTACGCAGCAGGGCGTCGTAGTTAAACGTCCAGACGCCGGTGGACGCGTGGTGCGCCAGCACCAGACCCAGAATGGCGATCAGCATCACCAGACCGCTGGTCTGCGTATAGATGAAGAACTTGGTCGCGGCCTTGCTGCGGGCGCGCTCGTCCGCGCCTTCGTGACCCCATACGGCGATCAGGAAGTACATCGGAACCAGCATCATTTCCCAGAAGAAGAAGAACAGGAACAGGTCCACCGCCACAAATACGCCGATCACCCCGACCAGCGTCAGCAGCAGGTTGAGGTGAAACAAGCCCGAACGGCGATGCTTTTCGTTCCACGAACACAGTATGGACAGCAGTCCCAGCAGCGCGGTCAGTACGACCATCAGCAGCGACAGGCCATCCAAGGCCAGATGGAAACCGATGCCGAAGCGCGGGATCCACGGTGCGTCAAACACTTCTTGCCATTGCGGCACGCCGTGCGGCACCGCCAGAGAATAGCCACCCTGCAGCCAAAGCTGTACGGATAGCGCTAATGTTAACCCCATAGTAATCAGTGCAATCCACCGCGGCACGTTGGCGCCGAATCGCTCGAACAGCCAGCTCAGCAGACCGCCGATAAGGGGGATAAGAAGTAGCCAAGGTAGTAGCATGGCGTTTTGTGTCCCTAAATATAAAGAAAACGAGAAACTTGCTGCCGGCAGGGACGCCTGACTCAGACGTCCGCTACCCTCAACGTCGCTGTATCGCCATTACGCCAGCAACAGCAATCCCAGCACCACGACGGCGCCCATACCCACAGAGGCGACATACCAGCGCACTTGACCGTTCTGACCGACCGCCAGACCACGATTGCCCCAGGCCACCAACAGCGCCGGGATCGTCATCAGCTTGTCGAACGGATCGTGTTTCAGCAGCGCGCCAATCGCCAGATAGGGCTTGACGAAAATCTTGTCGTACAACCAGTCGAAACCCCAGGCGTGGAACCACCAGGTCGAGAAGAAACGACCGGGCGCGCTGTTGGCGATGCGGGTGACGAGGCGACGTTGCCCCAGCCACAAAGCGGCGGCCAGCAGGATACCGACCACCGCGACGACGCCGGACGCGATTTCCAGCGTCAGCATATGGCCGTGTTCCAGCTCCGTGGTTTGCGGCAACACACCGTGCAGCGGCGGCACGATCAATGCGCCGACGAACGTGGACAGCACCAGCAGTATCAACAGCGGCAGGTGGTGGGAAATCCCTTTAAGCGCATGTGCTTTCGTTTTTTCTTCACCGTGGAACACGATGAAAATCATTCTGAAGGTATAGAGCGAGGTCATGAACGCGCCCGCCAAACCGGCGATGGCGAAGTTGATGTGTCCATTCGCCCAGGCGCCCGCCAGAATCTCATCCTTACTGAAGAAGCCTGACGTCACCAGCGGCAGCGCGGAGAGTGCAGCCCCACCAACCAGGAAGCAGACGTAAACCAGCGGAATGGTTTTACGCAATCCGCCCATCTTGAAGATGTTCTGTTCGTGGTGGCAGGCCAAGATCACCGAGCCGGAGGACAGGAACAGCAGCGCTTTGAAGAAAGCGTGCGTCATCAGATGGAAAATAGCGGCGTCCCATGCGGCGGCGCCCAGCGCCAGAAACATGTACCCAATTTGGCTCATGGTGGAGTAAGCCAGCACGCGCTTGATATCCGTTTGCACCAGCGCGGCGAACCCGGCCAGCACCAACGTGACGGCGCCGATGATGCCGACCAGATGCAGAACTTCCGGCGCCATCAGGAACAGACCGTGCGTACGGACGATCAGGTACACGCCCGCCGTGACCATAGTCGCGGCGTGGATCAGCGCGGAGACCGGCGTCGGACCCGCCATGGCGTCCGCCAGCCAGGTCTGCAACGGCAACTGCGCCGATTTACCGACCGCGCCGCCCAGCAGCATTAATGTCGCCATCGTGATGGCCGGCGAACCTTCCGCCAGATGTTGCGGCGCCAGAACCATCAGTTCGCGGAAGTTTAGCGTCCCCAGCTCGCGATAGAGGATAAACAGCGCGAAGGCCAGGAATACGTCGCCGACGCGCGTCACGATGAATGCCTTCATCGCCGCCGCGCCGTTGCTTGGATTGGTGTAATAGAAACCAATCAGCAAGTAGCTGCACAGCCCTACCCCTTCCCAGCCGAGATACATCAGCAGCAGGTTATCGGCCAGCACCAACACCAGCATGCTGGCGATAAACAGGTTGGTGTAGGCGAAGAAGCGGGAATAGCCCTCTTCTCCGCGCATGTACCATGACGCATACAGATGGATCAGGAAGCCGACGCCGGTGACCACCGAGAGCATGGTCAGCGACAGGCCGTCCAGCGCCAGGTTGACGGTGATATCGAAGTTGCCCACCGACATCCATGTCCACAGATGCTGACTAAAGAAGACAACGCCGTCGCCCTGCTGATGGTTGAAAAAGTCTATACCAATCCAGCAGGTCAGCAGCGCAGACAGGCCGACTGAACCCACGCCGACGGTCGCTGACACATTTTCAGACCAACGGCCGCGGGAGAAGGCCAGCAACAAAAATCCGAGTAGCGGAAATAAGAGAGTTAAATAGAGTAAGTTCATCCGCGCATCTCACTGACAGTATCAATATTCAGGGTCTGACGGCGACGATACAGCTGCAGCAGCAGAGCAAGGCCGATACTGGCTTCAGCCGCGGCCAGCGTGATCGCCAGAATGTACATCACCTGACCGTCCGGGTGACCCCAGTAGCTACCGGCTACCACAAACGCCAGCGCAGCCGAATTGATCATAATTTCCAGACTGATCAGCATAAACAGCAGGTTGCGCCGGATAATCAGCCCGGTCAGGCCCAGCACAAACAGAATGGCCGCCAGCAGCAAACCGTGTTGTAGGGGAATCATGCCCGTCCCTCCGTTGTTTTCTTATCGGCGTCGGCGTCCGCCACGCCGTCGAGCCGGTCTTCACGGCCGACGTGAAAGGCGACGACCAACCCGGCCAGCAGCAGCATAGAAGCCAGCTCTACCGCCAGCACATAAGGTCCGAACAGCGTAATACCAACCGCTTTGGCATCAATCACACTGCCCTGAATGCCTTCGCCATTAACGCTGTAGATTCCCTTGATAATGACCGCCAGCAGCAGCAGCGACAAAATACCGGGGCCGATCCAGACGGCAGGCTTGAGCCACTGTTTTTCCTGCTCCGCTACGGCGCTGCCGAGATTCAGCATCATCACCACGAAGACGAACAGCACCATAATGGCGCCGGCGTAGACGATGATTTCCAACGCGCCCGCAAAATAGGCGCCCAGCGAGAAAAACACGCAGGCGATGGCCAGCAGAGACACGATTAAATAAAGTAGTGCATGCACTGGATTGGTATGGGTAATGACACGCAACGTTGCCAGTACCGCAATCAACGCAGCCGCATAAAAAGCGAATTCCATGCTTGGCTCCTTAAGGCAGCAGACCTTTGACATCAATGGGCTTGGCTTCGTTTTCGGCTTCGCCTTTGTCTTTCCCATTGATCGCCATGCCGGCCATCCGATAGAAGTTATATTCCGGATATTTACCCGGCCCCGAGATCAGCAGATCTTCTTTTTCGTACACCAGATCCTGGCGTTTGAATTCACCCATCTCAAAATCGGGCGTCAGCTGGATGGCTGTCGTCGGACAGGCTTCTTCGCACATGCCGCAGAAGATGCAGCGTGAGAAGTTGATGCGGAAGAATTCCGGATACCACCGCCCGTCTTTCGTTTCCGCTTTCTGCAGCGAGATGCAGCCGACCGGACAGGCTACGGCGCACAGGTTGCAGGCGACGCAGCGTTCGTCGCCGTCGGGGTCGCGCGTCAGGACGATACGACCACGGTAACGAGGCGGCGGATTCACCGGCTCCTCAGGATACATGCGGGTTTCACGTTTTTTGAACGCGTTGGACCCCACCATGCAAATGCTGCGGACCTGGGTGCCAAAACCCACCAAGAGTTCTTTCAGTGTCATGGTTTATTCACCCCTTATTGAGCGTTGTACAAAATGACCGCGGCGGTCGCCAACAGGTTAAGCAGCGTCAACGGCAGACAAATCTTCCAGCCGAAAGCCATCACCTGGTCATAACGCGGACGGGGTAACGCAGCACGGATCAGGATGAACATCATCATGAAGAAGGCCGTTTTGAGTGCAAACCAAACGATGGGGGGCAGGAAAGGTCCGTGCCAGCCGCCGAAGAACAACGTCACGATCAGCGCTGAGACGGTGACGATGCCGATGTACTCCCCGACGAAGAATAGACCGAATTTCATCCCGGAGTATTCGATGTGGTAGCCGTCAGCCAGTTCCTGCTCCGCTTCCGGTTGGTCGAACGGGTGACGGTGACACACCGCCACGCCTGCGATGGCGAAGGTAACGAAACCGAAGAACTGCGGGATGACGTTCCAGATGTACGTCTGGCTCTCGACGATGTCGCGCATGTTGAATGAACCGGCCTGCGCCACCACCCCCATCAGCGACAGCCCCAGAAACACCTCATAGCTAAGCGTCTGGGCGGAGGCGCGCACGGCCCCCAGCAGCGAGTATTTGTTGTTGCTGGACCATCCGGCGAACAGTACGGCGTACACCGCCAGACCGGCCATCATCAGGAAGAACAGCAAACCAATATTCAGGTCGGACACGCCCCAGGTCGGAGTGATTGGCACGATGGAAAACGACAGCAGCAGCGACGTGAACGCAATCATCGGCGCCAGCGTGAAGATAACCCGGTCGGCGAACGGCGGCAGCCAGTCCTCCTTGAAGAACATCTTCAGCATGTCCGACACCAGCTGCAACGAACCTCCCCAACCCACGCGGTTCGGCCCGTAACGTCCCTGGAACAAGCCCAGCAGTCGGCGCTCGCCCATACTCATGAAGGCGCCGCAGGTCACGACGACCAGCAGGATCACGATCGCCTTGAGGACGGCGATTAAAATATCCACCACTTCCGGTGTAAACCAACTCATTGTGCCGCCTCCCGCATTGTTTCAACGGTCGCGCCCGCCAGAACCGGGGCGATGCCCGGGAAGCCCAGCGGCAACCCTACCTGTCCCTGACGCAACTCCGCGCTGACCTGTACCGGCAGACGCAAGGTCTGTCCATCACAGACAATCTCCAGCAGCGCGCCCGGATTGACGCCCAACTGGGCCGCATCCGCCGGGTTCACCATCGCGTAAGGCTGAGGCATCCGTTGCTGGATGACGTCGGCGCGCTGCGACATTTCTTCGCTGCCGAACAGATGATAGTAAGGCGCTACCTGCCATTGGCCCGCCTGTACCGCAAACGGCTCCGGGATCTGGTTGAAGTAGTCCAGCGCGCCCTCGCCCGCTTCAATCAGCCTGACGCCCGGATCGCCGTGGCGCAGATGGCCGCCGACTTCATCCTGGAACTTGTTCCACGCCTGCGGGGAGTTCCAGCCCGGCGCCCAGGCAAACGCGACCTGACGGCTTTGGGCCTCGGGACTGTTGTTCCCTTCCATAGAGAAAGTGAACATCGTGTCCTGATCCTGCGGCTGGCGCGGTTCGTTCACGTCGATGTTGGCGCGCATGGCGGTACGACCGCTGTAACGGTGCGGTTCGCGCGCCAGCTTCTGACCGCGAATGCGGAAAGAGGCGTCCGGCGCGGCGTCCTTGATGGCCGCTAACTGCGGCAGCGCGGCGGCGCAAGCATCGACCACGTGGTCGAGCTGCGTCCAGTCGACTTCACGGCTGGCGATAGCGGCCTTGACCGCATGCAGCCAGCGCCAGCTTTCCAGCATCACCGTGGCGTTGTCGTAGTAGGCGGGATCGTAAACCTGGAAGAAGCGCTGCGCGCGACCTTCCTGATTAATCAGCGTGCCGTCGCTCTCCGCAAAGCTGGCCGCCGACAAAATCAGATTAGCTTTATCCATGACGCGAGTGCGTTGATGGTCTACCACGATCAGGTTGGCAACGTTGTCCAGCATCGCATCAATACGCTTCGCCGGCGCATGTCGATACAGATCGTTTTCAAGCACCACGACGCTGTCCGCTTCGCCGGACTCCAGTCGGGAGAGCGCCTCGTCAAGCGAGCCACCGCCGATCATGCCCAGCCCCATACTGTTGGCGCTGCTGGCGACGAACGTTAAACCGACATCCGCACCCCGCCCCTTCAACGCTTTGGCGACGTTGGCCGCCGCGGCGATAATTTCTTCGCTGCCTGCATTCGTGCCGGTGACGATCAGCGGCTTTTTCGCACCCGCCAAAGCCTGAACGATGACATCCAGTTTGGGTTCAAGGTCGCCCGCCAAATTGGTCACGGCCGGTGCGGCATCATCCAACGCGTGGGCGATGGCGAAGCCCAGACGCGCCTGCTCATCGACCGGAGCGTGGTAGCTCCACGCGGCCACGTCATCCAGCCGGGTGCTGTCGACGTTCGTCACGAAGAGCGGATGTTTGGCGTGCTGACCGATATTCATGATGGCGGCAATCTGCCAGTCCGCCACTTTCTGCGCGGCGGCCATTTCGCGCGCTTTCCCCTTCACCGCCTGACGCACTGCGAGCGCAATGCGCGCGCCGGTCTGCGTCAAATCTTCGCCTAGCACCAGCACGGCATCGTAATTTTCGATCTCGCGCAGCGCCGGGGTATGAACACCGCTCTCTTTCAGCACTTTCAGCATCAGCTGAACGCGGTTCTGTTCGCTCTGGGCAATGCCGCTGTAGAAGTTGTCTGCGCCGACCAGTTCACGCAGCGCAAAGTTGCTTTCGATACTGGCGCGCGGAGAGCCGATGCCGATGACCTGTTTCGACTCGCGCAAGAGATGGGCCGCGCTCCGCACCGCCTGTTCAGCGTTCTGCGTCGTCCATTCGTTGCCGAGACGCTGCTGAGGCTGGCGAGGACGGTCTTTCAGGTTGACGTAGCCATAGCCGAAGCGGCCGCGATCGCACAGGAAATAGTGGTTCACGCTGCCGTTAAAACGGTTTTCGATACGGCGCAATTCGCCGTAACGCTCGCCGGGGCTGGTGTTGCAGCCCACGCTGCACTGCTGGCAAACGCTGGGCGCAAACTGCATGTCCCACTTACGGTTGTAGCGTTCGGAATGGGTTTTGTCGGTGAAGACGCCGGTGGGGCAGACTTCCACCAGGTTGCCGGAGAATTCGCTTTCGAGCACGCCGTCTTCGGGACGTCCGAAGTAGACGTTGTCATGCGCGCCGTAAACGCCCAGGTCTTTACCGTCCGCGTAATCTTTGTAATAACGTACGCAGCGGTAACAGGCGATGCAGCGGTTCATTTCGTGAGAGATGAACGGCCCGAGGTCCTGATTATGATGGGTTCGTTTGGTAAAACGATAGCGGCGGGTGTTGTGCCCGGTCATCACCGTCATGTCCTGCAGGTGGCAGTTGCCGCCCTCTTCACAAACCGGACAATCATGAGGATGGTTGGTCATCAGCCACTCGACGACGCTTTTACGGAACAGTTTGGCTTCCTCATCGTCAATCGCGATGAAGGTGCCGTCCGCAGCGGGCGTCATACAGGACATGACCAGGCGACCGCGCGTATCTTCCGCGTTCTGGTATTGCTTGACCGCGCACAGGCGGCATGATCCAACGCTACCCAGCGCCGGATGCCAGCAAAAGTAAGGAATATCAAGGCCCAGAGTGAGACATGCCTCAAGGAGGTTGTCCGCTCCGTTCACATCATATTCTTTGCCGTCTACATGAATCGTTGCCATAGTCAGCATGCTTCCATAAAGGCCCGCGTCTTAAGCAGGCGCTAATCAAAAATTCTGTCTATCAGATGAAGAATCGCTTACGTCGGTGCGAAACATCGCATCTGCGACTCGGCCATTGCTTACCAGCGCTGTTTCAGCAGGTTCGGTTGAATCCCGCCTATCGCTTTTGTATTGCTGATAGTCTGCTTGGCGATACCCGCCTCAAACTCATGCCGGAAATACTTTATTGCGCTCTGCAGCGGCTCAACGGCCCCCGGCGCATGGGCGCAGAAGGTATGACCCGGCGACAGGAAGCGACACAGCTGTTCCAGCGTTTCGATATCGCCCGGCTGCCCTTCACCGGCTTCGAGCGCGCGCAGCAGCTTCACGCTCCACGGCAAACCATCGCGGCACGGCGTACACCAGCCGCAGGATTCGCGCGCGAAAAACTCTTCCAGATTGCGCGTCAAACCGACCATATTGATCTCGTTATCCACCGCCATCGCCAGCCCGGTGCCCAGACGGCTTCCCGCTTTGGCTATGCTTTCGAAGTCCATCGGCAGATCCAGATGATCCCCGGTCAGGAAGTCGGTCCCTGCGCCGCCCGGCTGCCAGGCTTTCAGCGTCAGCCCATCGCGCATACCGCCAGCGTACTCTTCCAGAATTTCACGCGCGGTGGTTCCAAACGGCAGCTCCCAAAGACCGGGATTTTTCACCCGACCGGAGAAGCCCATCAGCTTAGTGCCCGCATCTTTACTCTTGCCCGCAGACAGCCCCTGATACCATTCCACGCCGTGCTCGATGATGGCCGGCACGTTGCACAACGTTTCGACGTTATTAACGCAGGTCGGTTTGCCCCACACGCCCGCCGACGCCGGGAAGGGCGGCTTGGATCGCGGGTTGGCGCGGCGGCCTTCCAGCGAGTTGATCAACGCGGTTTCTTCACCGCAGATATAGCGTCCGGCGCCGGTATGAACGAACAGTTCGAAGTCGAAACCGCTGCCCAGGATGTTTTTACCCAGCAGGCCAGCGGCCTTGGCTTCTTCAATCGCCCGCCGCAGGTTAGCCGCAGCCTGCACATATTCGCCGCGCAGGAAGATATAGCCGCGATAGGACTTCAGCGCATAAGCGCCAATCAGCATGCCTTCCACCAGCAGATGGGGCAGTTGCTCCATCAACAGCCGGTCTTTATAGGTGCCAGGTTCCATCTCGTCCGCGTTACACAGCAGGTAGCGGATGTTCATGCTTTCGTCTTTCGGCATCAGGCTCCACTTGAGGCCGGTGGAGAACCCCGCTCCGCCGCGGCCGCGCAGACCCGCATCTTTGACCAGCGTCACCACGTCGCTCTGGGCGATACCGGTGAGGGCTTTTTGCGCGCCGGCGTAGCCATTCTTACTGCGGTACTCATCCAGCCACACCGGCTGTTTGTCGTCACGCAGACGCCAGGTGAGAGGATGCTGTTCGGCAGTGAGAACAATGTTTTTAGTCATTGATACTGCTCCAGTAATGAATCGATATCGTCAGGCTTGACGTGGCTGTGGGTGTCTTCGTCGATCATCATCGAAGGCCCTTTGTCACAGTTGCCCAGACAGCAGGTCGGCAGCAGTGTGAAGCGACCGTCGAACGTGGTCTGACCCGGCTGAATGTTCAGCTTTTTCTCCAGCGCGGCGCGCACGCCCTGAAAACCGTTGATGTAGCACACGACGCTGTCGCAGTAGCGAATGACGTGACGCCCAACCGGCTGACGGAAGATCTGGCTATAGAAGGTGGCGACGCCTTCGACATCGCTGGCCGGAATGTCCAGAATCTCGGCAATCGCGTAGATGGCGCCGTCCGGCACCCAGCCGCGCTGTTTCTGTACGATTTTCAGCGCTTCAATCGACGCCGCGCGGGCATCTTCATAGTGGTGTTTTTCATGCTCGATAGCGTCACGCTCTGCGTCGCTGAGCACGAACACATCTTGCACATCCGCGCCCTGAGCTTCTGGAGAAGGTTGAGTGTTGTTATGATCGTGCATAATTAGCGGTCCACATCTGACATGACGAAATCAATACTGCCGAGGTATACGATCAGGTCGGATACCAGGCATCCACGGATGACCGACGGAATCTGCTGCAAATGAGCGAAGCTCGGCGTGCGAATGCGCGTACGGTAGCTCATGGTGCTGCCATCGCTGGTCAGGTAGTAACTGTTGATCCCTTTGGTGCCTTCGATCATCTGGAACGATTCGTTGGCCGGCATAACCGGTCCCCAGGACACCTGCAGGAAGTGGTTGATCATGGTTTCGATGTGCTGCAGCGTGCGCTCTTTCGGCGGCGGCGTCGTCAGCGGATGGTCGGCCTTGAACGGCCCTTCAGGCATGTTGTTCAGACACTGTTCCAAGATGCGCAGACTCTGGCGTAGCTCTTCCACTTTCAACATCACGCGGGTGTAACTATCGCTGATGCCATCGCCGACCGGCACCTCGAAATCGAAGTTTTCATAGCCGGAGTAAGGCCGCCATTTGCGCACGTCGAACGGAATGCCGGTCGCGCGCAGGCCCGCGCCGGTGACGCCCCATTCCAGCGCCTCTTTGGCGTTGTAGGCGGCGACGCCCTGAGAACGGCCTTTCAAAATGGTGTTTTGCAACGCCGCTTTGACATAAGTGTCCAGTCGAGCAGGCATCCAGTCCAGGAATTCACGCAGCAGTCGGTCCCAGCCGCGCGGCAGGTCGTGCGCCACGCCGCCGATCCGGAACCAGGCTGGGTGCATGCGGAAACCGGTGATTGCTTCCACCAGATCATAGATTTTCTGGCGGTCGGTAAACGCGAAGAAGACCGGCGTCATGGCGCCGACGTCCTGAATAAAGGTACTGATGTACAGCAGATGGCTGTTGATGCGGAACAGTTCAGACAACATCACGCGGATGGTTTCAACACGCTCCGGCACTTCAATGCCCGCCAGCTTCTCGACCGCCAGCACGTAAGGCATTTCGTTGACGCAGCCGCCGAGATACTCAATACGGTCAGTGTAAGGAATATAGCTGTGCCAGGACTGGCGCTCACCCATCTTTTCCGCGCCGCGATGGTGATAGCCGACATCTGGAATACAGTCGATGATCTCTTCGCCATCCAACTGCAGGATCAAACGGAAAGCACCGTGTGACGAGGGATGGTTCGGCCCCATATTCAGGAACATAAAGTCTTCGTTTTCCGTTCCACGCTTCATGCCCCACTCTTCAGGCTTGAAGGTCAGCGACTCCATTTCCAGATCTTCACGCTGTTTGGTCAGCACAAAAGGATCGAATTCGGTCGCGCGCGCCGGGAAGTCTTTGCGCAGCGGGTGTCCTTCCCAGGTCTGCGGCATCATGATGCGAGTCAGGTGCGGGTGGCCATTGAAGGTAATGCCGAACATGTCCCACACTTCACGCTCGTACCAGTTAGCGTTCGGGAACAGAGGGGTCATCGTCGGCAGGAACAGATCGTTTTCCGCCAGCGCCACCTTCAGCATGATATCGCTGTTTCGTTCCAGGGAGGTCAGCAGATAAAAGACGGAGAAGTCTGCGGCGGGTAGCCCCTCGCGGTGCGTACGCAGACGTTCATCCATGCCATGCAGGTCCATCAGCATGACATAAGGTTTCGGTTGTTTTTTCAGGAAGTCGACGACGTCGAGTAATTGCTCACGTTTGACCCAAACTACCGGCATCCCCGTCCGTGTGGCCTGAACGGTAAACGCGTCCTGACCGAAACGGTTCCACAGCTCGCCAACAACCGGATCATCAAGATGATCGCGGGTTTGCCATGCGGGCAGAACGGCGTCGTGTGTCGTTAAATCTGTCATATGTAATGTCACCACATTAAATGTGTTATTTCCGTGACTGATGATGGCGGCGCGCTGTTATGTTGATATTACGCAGCCATCACGGCCTATCATTCACAGGTCAAATTTCATCCGGGGAACGCAGGTGGGTTACCGCAATACGTTCTTCGCGTTTACGTTCACGTTCGGATTGCATGTTGGCGCGGTACACGCCCTGATCGCCAACAACCCATGACAGCGGGCGACGCTCTTTACCGATAGACTCTTTCAGCAGCATCAGCGCCTGCATGTATGCTTCCGGTCGCGGCGGACATCCTGGGATGTACACGTCTACCGGTAGGAATTTATCGACGCCTTGAACCACGGAGTAGATGTCATACATGCCGCCAGAGTTGGCGCATGCGCCCATGGAGATAACCCATTTGGGTTCCAGCATCTGGTCATACAAACGCTGAATGACGGGGGCCATTTTCAGGAAAGGTGTTCCGGCGATGACCATAAAATCAGCCTGGCGGGGAGAAGCGCGCAGCACTTCAGAACCGAAGCGCGCTACGTCGTGTACGGCGGTGAAGGAAGTCACCATCTCCACGTAACAGCAGGAAAGACCAAAGTTGAAGGGCCACAGGGAGTTACCGCGTCCCCAGTTGACCATATTTTGCAGCGTCTGCTCCAGATTGCCCATAAACACGCTTTTGTTAACGTGCTGTTCGAGCGGGTCGCTGACGACCTCTTTCTTCTGTAGCGGATAACGGTCGTTCTCACCGTCGGGGTCTATGCGGGTGAGCGTATAGTCCATTTATTGCCTCGCTATTACTGCTGATGAGTATTGGTGGTGGAGTGGTTTACGACGATGTCGGACTTCACGACTTGCCGCTTGGAACGCTTCGGTGTCCAGTCCAGCGCGCCGATACGCACCAGATAGACCAGTCCGGCCAACAGCACCAATATAAAAATGGTGGCTTCGATAAAACCTACCCAGCCACTTTCCCGGATAGAGACGGACCAGGCATACAGGTATAGTGCTTCCACATCGAAAATGACGAAAAACATCGCAACAAGATAGAACTTTGCAGACAGCCTCAGCCGGGCAGACCCTACAGAATCAATACCGGATTCGTAGGGCGTATTTTTAGCCCGACCGTGGGATCGACCTCCAAGCAGAAAGCCCCCCAACAGCATGAACCCGCAGAGCCCCACGGCGACGATTAGAAATAAAGCAAATGCCCAGTGGTGGGCGAGGACTTCAGTAGTAGTTGACATACTCATTGCTTACTCATCAAAAGTGGCTTGGGCAGCTGCTCTTCTAAGGGCAGTTAATAGCCACATCGATTAAAAGGAAGGATTTGTAACCATAAAAATACCACAAATTATAGGGTTAAGGCGCGGTAAATGCGGTTATTCATCCTGTTTTTGCAACCTTTTCTTAACTTTTGTAAAAATAACAGCGGGATAATTAACAAAGATGCATCCCAATTAACCTATTACAAACATAGCAAAGACTGAATGGCATCAATGCTACTCCTGGTTGTTTTGGAACAATGCGAAGAAAAAGACCCTATTTCTGTAGTGACTATATCAATTTCAACATGAATGCAGGTTAATGAATAAGGCTAAGGCAAGTATTTTTTGATCTCTCACACGTTTTTTCGGTTTTAGTTATTAAAAAAAGTACGTTCGGTAAGCGATTGTTAATAAAACAAACCCTGTGGATATCAGTAGGTGTGGGAAGAGAAGTGCGCAAGAGGAATAACAGAGCGGTGCATTGCAGACAGAGAGGCGCACTCCGGCGCCAGAAACGAAAAAACGACAGAATGTCGATGAGCGCACACCCTGTCGTCGGTATTCGGACGGTTTCTGTCACATTTCACACTGACGCATACCGCTCAGCGCCGGGAGATGTAAAAGTCAGAGAATATCTTTTAACGATTCGTCCGTGGAGGAAATGCGGATATCTCCTTCCGGAACACTATTTACAGAAAGCAGATTGGAACGCGTACCTGATTCGATAGCACTGAAGATTGCCGTACTCAACTCGTTATTTTGCTGTGGATTCTTACACAGGTAGTAACGGGTGTCGGGCAACTTCGGCAAACCTTCTTCTTCACCGAGCACACGAAGGTCCGGCGTCATCATTTCAACGGAACGCACGGTAATACCCAGCCCCGCCTTTACCGCCGCCCGAACCGCCGACAGCGTAGAAGCCACGTACGAAATTTTCCAGGGGATCCCGGCTTCGGTCAGCTTTTCCAGCGCCAACGTGCGGAAAGGACTCGGTTCGTCCAATACCACTAGCGGCACAGGACTGCCGTGTTGGAACTGGTACTCCGCCGAGCAGTACCACAACGTCGGTGACGAACGTAGCAATACATTAGGAAACTCGGTGCTGTTTTCCGTCGTGATGACTAAATCAATTTTGCCCTGATGCAACATTTCCATCATTTCAGGGCTGCGTTTGATACTCACTTCGATCGATAGTTTGGGGAAAACCGACGTTACACGCTGCAAGATAAACGGCAGGATAGTATCTGCTGTATCGTCGGAAGCGCCGATCGTCAGCGTTCCCTGAATGTCGCTGAACATTAAAGAGGCACAGGCCTCATCATTGAACTGTAGTATTTTTCTGGCATAACCAAGAAACTGGATCCCATGTTCGGTCAGTAGTTTATTTCTCCCGTGACGGGCGAATAACTCTTTACCGATGAGTTGTTCCAGCCGCTGCATCTGCTGACTAACGGCAGATTGCGTTCTGCATACTGCTACGGCCGCGGCCGCGAAAGTATTCAAATCGGCGACAGCGACAAACGTTCTCAGCAGATCCAGATCAAGATTGAGAACTGGGCGATTTGCATTTGTCATACGGTTCTTCACTTATCTATTTTATTTATTAACTAACATACCTGGTGTTGGATACGTATCCCGACAACGTCGGCATACAATGAAAGACAGTATCGTAGATGAACGGCTACGGCAAAAAATACTTAATATTTCGTTACCACATCGCTTTTTTTTTCGCCCTCTCCCTTACCTATTCATTTTATTGATTCAAGCCGTCGATAAAAAGAACGGCTAATTATTTTAGATAATAAAATAAAAGTCTTGCACGCTCTAGTACGCTAAAGATAAAGGGTGAACATGATGAAAGCTTAGGTTTAGGACCGACACTCTATTCATAGGGGTATCGCTCCCAAGGAACACAACTTAATGCCTTTATTTCAATACGTTACAACTCATCTGATTTCAGTGCGATGACGAACCGCAGGACCAAACAATATAAGATGACCCACTCGTAAAATATTCTGATATAAGATACCAGAATTAAGTTTTCTGTCATCTATAAACTCAGGAGCAGCTTTAATGTAACCTGAGTGATTAATCAGCCAATAGTCTATCTATAACAATCTGAAAATTCCTATATTACCTATTAATATTACTAGATTGATCATTCTAAAAAAACTTTTGTAAACGCATCGAAAACAAAAGACGAGTCTCTATTAATTGCATATTCGAATTCAAAATAGACGAATATTCATTGGTTAGCCTCACCTTTGTGACGAGATGTTCTAAAATAGTCACGTCTATTACAAATGGTGTTAATTTCATATCAGGGAAGGAAAGTCTCAATAATAAAATAAGAAAACCCTTTATTTTAATCGGTTACATCCAATGGCTACTCTGAAATAAGATGGTGTTTTTACCCGTTATTCCAGTCATTGAAAAAATAGGGTTATTGCAGGTATCCAGTGACCTCTCAGACGCCAGCGTATTAACGACAGGAGTCGACGATAAATAGTGGTGCATTTGCGTTCAAATGAAAAAATCACTTTGAAATTGCGTACCCATCTCCGCCACGAGCCTCAGCATGGCGTCGTATAAATAACCTTATCCATTGCCGTCGACAATCATAAACAACAAACAAATAGCCATATGCAGCCCAAAAACCCAATAAATAGAAAAATAACAGACTTTTACACTGTAAAATAAGCGTCCGTCACCGTCTTGAGATGACCCATTGATTTAGGATCATTCTTCAAAATCATCGTCAGGAAGAGTACATTAGGCCGACTAAGCGTCTACTATTCAGGAACCTTCCTGTACAAGGTTTGTTAAATGTCCCCTATCGAAAAATCCAAGAAATTGGAAAATGTTTGTTATGACATCCGTGGTCCGGTGTTAAAAGAAGCCAAACGGTTGGAAGAGGAAGGCAATAAAGTTCTTAAACTTAACATCGGCAACCCCGCGCCGTTCGGCTTTGAAGCCCCCGACGAAATCCTGGTTGACGTCATTAGGAACCTGCCCACCGCGCAAGGCTATTGCGACTCGAAAGGACTCTATTCCGCTCGCAAAGCCATCGTTCAGCACTACCAGGCGCGCGGACTACGCGATATCACTGTGGAAGACGTTTATATCGGCAACGGCGTTTCCGAACTCATCGTACAATCCATGCAGGCTCTCCTGAATAACGGCGACGAAATGCTGGTGCCGGCCCCGGACTACCCTTTATGGACCGCCGCCGTATCGCTGTCGAACGGTAAGGCCGTGCATTATCGTTGCGACGAAGAGTCCGGCTGGTTTCCCGACCTGGATGATATCCGCAAAAAAATCACACCGAACACTCGCGGTATCGTCATCATCAACCCGAATAACCCCACCGGCGCCGTCTATAGCAAAGCGCTGTTGATGGAGATCGTCGAGATCGCCCGTCAAAACGATCTGATCATTTTCGCCGATGAGATCTATGACAAGATTTTGTACGACGAAGCACAGCACCACTCTATTGCGGCGCTGGCGCCTGACCTGCTGACGGTGACCTTTAACGGTCTATCTAAAACCTATCGCGTTGCGGGTTTTCGTCAGGGATGGATGGTATTGAACGGTCCCAAGAAACATGCCAAGGGGTATATAGAAGGGCTGGAGATGCTGGCTTCGATGCGTCTGTGCGCTAACGTGCCCATGCAGCACGCCATTCAGACGGCGCTCGGGGGTTATCAAAGCATTAGTGAATTTATCCGCCCCGGCGGCCGTCTGTACGAACAGCGCAACCGCGCCTGGGAGCTGATCAACGAGATTCCCGGCGTCTCTTGTGTCAAGCCATCGGGTGCTTTATATATGTTCCCGCGTATTGATGCGAAGCGTTTCAATCTCCACGATGACCAGAAGCTGGTGCTGGATCTGCTGCTGCAGGAAAAGGTGCTGCTGGTTCAAGGCAGCGCGTTCAACTGGCCGGAGCCGGACCATGTGCGCATCGTGACGCTGCCCCGCGTCGATGAACTGGACATGGCCGTGCACAAGCTGGGGCGTTTCCTCGAACACTACCACCAGTAATCGCGCCGATAAATTTATTAGACGGGCGACGCCTTATGGCGCAGCCCGTTTTTTCATCCGTTTCTCTTCCCAGCGCTTAGGGCTGAGTTGCTAATTCCTCGTCGAGCGACCACAATGGTTTTTCCCTCCGCGTATTGAGAGAGTGCTATGGTTCAAAGTCATTTCTTCGCCCATTTATCCCGTCTAAAGCTGATCAACCGCTGGCCGCTGATGCGCAATGTCCGTACGGAAAACGTCTCGGAACACAGTTTGCAGGTCGCTTTCGTGGCCCATGCGCTCGCCGTGATCAGAAACCGCAAATTCGGCGGGGATCTCAATGCCGAGCGTATCGCCCTGCTTGCGATGTACCACGATGCCAGCGAAGTGCTGACCGGCGATATGCCGACGCCCATCAAGTACTACAACGCCCAGATGGCCCACGAATATAAAAAGATAGAGAAAATCGCCCAGCAGAAGCTCATCGATATGCTGCCGAGCGAACTTCAGGAAGACTATCGCATGCTGTTGGATGATGCCTATACCAGCGAGGAAGAACATGCCGTGGTCAAACAGGCCGACGCGCTGTGCGCCTACCTGAAATGTCTGGAAGAGCTGTCGGCGGGCAATAACGAATTCGTATTGGCTAAAGCGCGTTTGGAAAAAACGCTGCAACAACGACACAGCCCGGAGATGGACTATTTTATGACCGTCTTCATACCCAGCTTCAGCCTCTCTCTGGATGAAATCAGCCAGGACTCCCCGCTATAACGGGGAGAACGGATAGAGCCACGGGATCATCACGACGCTCACGCCCATGACCAGTACCGTAAAAGGCACCCCGATTTTAAGAAAGTCGCTGAACCGATATCCACCCGGCGCCAACACCAACGTATTCACTGGTGAGGAGACGGGCGTCATAAATGCCGCCGAAGCGGCAATTGCGATAATCATGGCGAACGGATAGGGCGACACCTGCATCTGGTCGGCCGCGGCGATGGCGATGGGCGCCATGAGCACCGCCGTCGCGGTATTCGAAATGAACAGTCCGATCGCCGCACACAGCACGAACAGGCAGGCCAGCATCATCTGCGGTCCGGCGTCCCCCGCCACGTCCATTAGCCCTTTCACGATCAACGCCACGCCACCCGTTTTCTCCAGCGCCAGCGCAAAGGGCATCATGCCGATAATGAGCATCAGGCTCGGCCAGTGCACGGCGCGATAGGCGCTCTCCATATCGATACAGCGAAATTGCCCCATCATCAGGCAGGCGATCAGCGCCGCAACCGCATTGGGGATTTCATCAGTCAGCATCATGGCGATCATCAACGCGAGACAAAACAGCGCATGAGGCGCCTGACTTTTCGCGGGCGCCACCTCGTCCACTTCGGCAGGTAAATTTAGTACGATGAAATTCTGCTTTTGCTGATACAGCTGGCGAATATTACGCCAGTCTCCGATCACCAGCAGGATATCGCCCAACTGCAGCGGCTCATTCGATAACGCGCCGTCCAGCGCTTCGCCATTACGGCGAATCCCCACTACCGTCAGGCCATACCGACTGCGGAACATGGCGTCCTGAAGCGTTTTTCCCACCAGCCCCGAGTCCGGGATCAATGAAACTTCCGCCATGCCGACATCGCGCGCCTGCTCAGAAAAATATTCGCCGCGCAGCACCATGGGTTCCAGCATATGCGTGGCGCAAAATTCGCGTAGATCGACGTCGGACGCTGACATGTCGATTAATAAAACGTCGTTCAGGCGCAGTTCCGTATTCACCGCGACGCTGATCATGACACGTCTGAACTTGCGCCAGCGCTCAATGCCCACGACGTTGGCGCCGAAACGCTGGCGCAGATTAAGATCGTCCAACCGCTGGCCGACGAACGGTGAGCCGCTGCGAATCGCGAGCCGCCGCGCTCTTCCGGTCAGTTTGTAGTCGCGAATAAGATCCCGAAACGTCTTTCGCTTCCAAACTTCTTTGTTATCGTCACGGTTGTTACTGCCCAGCCAGAAACGCGCCACCAGCATATAGGCGATCCCCACCAGCAGGACCACGATGCCGATGGGCGTCATGCCGAAAAAACCAAAACCCGCGATATCGTTACGCATCAGTTCACTGTTGACCACCATGTTGGGCGCCGTAGCGACCAACGTCATCATGCCGCTGATCAGACCGGCAAAGCTCAAGGGCATCAGCAACCGAGCCGGCGAACTTTTCATCCGCGCGGCAACGTTGAGCACCACCGGAATGAAAATCGCCACGACGCCGGTGGAGCTCATGAACGCGCCCAGCCCGGCGACGGTCAGCATGAGCAGCACCAGCATACGGACTTCACTCTCACCGGCGACATGCATCAGCCAGTCACCCACCTGATAAGCAACACCGGTCCGAACCAGGCCTTCGCCGATGACGAACAGGGCGGCAATCAATATTACGTTCGGATCGCTAAATCCCATCAACGCTTCCGGCAACGTCAACGTGCCGCTTAATACGAACGCAATGATGACCAGCAGTGCGACAACGTCCATTCGCAATTTGTTGGTGGCGAACAAAACGATGGCGATGAACAACAGCGTCAACACCCATAGCAACTCACGGGTCACTAGCACCTCCTGTTAGTGGCAATCCTTAAAACCGACCATTCAGCATGACATAAAAAAACCCTGCAAAAGCAAGGTTTATCATTTTATTCCCCACCCTCTCGTTGCCTTCAACGTGACGCGGTGACGACGAAAGCCGCGTCGCCGGGAGTCACATCCAGTTGCTCCAACGAGTACAGCACCATATCGACTTTGTCTAAATCGGGCGTGTCCGACGGCGCGTTGACGGCGATGACTTTCGCCTTAGCGGCAAGGCCAGACTGTATTCCGGCGGGCGCATCTTCGACCACGGCGCACGCCTGCGGGTCAAGGCCTAACAGCTGTGCGCCAAGCAGGTAGGCGTCCGGGTGCGGTTTTCCATTCGCGACCCGTTCAGCGGTCACGAAGTGACGCGGCATCAATAATCCTGCGGCTTGGTGACGAGCATAGGCTATCGGCACAGATCCTGAGGTGACGATGGCCCAAGGAACATTGAGCGCTTCAAGGCGTTGCAACAGCGCCTGCGCGCCCGGCATGGCGGTAATGCCCTCCAAATCCGTGGATTCTCTTTGTTCCAAGACTTGGTAAGCATGCTGGATTTCCGTTTCGCTTTTATCGTGAAGAAAATGACGTAATGACGTGATGGCTTGCTTGCCATGAATGAACTCAAGGACCTCCTGAGAATCGAGACCTTGCCCCTCCGCCCACCAACGCCAGGCGTTTTCAACGACAGGAAGAGAGTTGACCAATGTACCGTCCAGATCGAACAGAAAACCTTTAACTTCCACCGCTAACCTCTCTGATTTGTCAGGCATTGACGATTTATAAAATGGCCACCGCGCTGAAATGATAGTGGCGCGGTCAGGCAAGCCGCACGTTGAGCTTGCCCGTTTATTTATCCCACATTTTGGTTTAAGCGTTAAAGCCGAGCGTGCTGACATCGAAATGCTGGTAACGCATTTCCGTCTGCACAATCAAGTGAACCGAACCCGGATGGCGGATCTCCGCCGCTGCGTTCACGCCCGGCCCCTCATTCGGCGTTCGCTGATAACGGGTGTTTGGGAGGGCATAACCTCGCACAATAATAGTCTGTAACCGCCGATAGCGCTCCGCGTTCCGGCATTGTCATGGCTTGATGTTGATTTGACAGAAATATTCGTTGGGCATTGGTTATGTCCCTGGCGCTCTTTAGAATCACCTTCCGCGGCGGGGGGGGGGGAGAACAAGAATCGCATACTCCTTGCAAAGCCGTTTTTGATTTAGCGCGGTATCGAAGGGAAATAGCGTGTGGGCAAAACGAGACCCACATCAAAGATCGTCGAGAAAGGTCTTGTCTAGCTGTTTGAAGGCGCGTTTAAGTACATCTGCCAGCATCTGATACGTCGGCTTTTCTTCGAGCGGCGCCAGAGCGAGTCCGGCTTCCAGCAGTCGTTGACGAATGTCATGAAACCACTGTAATAAGGAAGGCGGCAATGGCGTGATGGCGCGACGGCCCAGCCACCACAATCCCTGCATGGGGAGACTCAACGCGAACAGCGCGGTCGCCACCACCGGACCCAGCTGACCGCCCAGAGCGACCTGCCAGGAGAGCGTAAACACGGCGAGCGGCGGCATAAAACGAATAGCGAAAAGTGTGGTGCGTACGACGCGGTTCTCTGGAAACACCGGGGCCAAACGCTTGTCTGCAGGCCAGGTCTTCATATAATGCTGGCCCAGTTTCAGTAACTTGAACCAACCCGCTTTACCGGTAGGATTTGTCGTCATAACACACCTCAACTTCATGTATAAAAAATAAAAAAATCCGTACAAATCACCAACTAAAATTAATAAGCTTAAAATATATTTTGTGTTTAACGAACGCTATCGGTATCCTAATTCCGGCCTTTTGCCGCACTGCATATTAAGGCGTGGTGGCGGACCTCCGCCTCTGACTGGTGAGGCCAAATCCCACCCCAAGTCAGCTTTATCTTGCCCGGCAACTGCAAAGTTTCACAGCGTCGATGTCACCGTCACTCCGCATTAGGTATTAAAAGCGCCGCGCGACGTCGACACTTTATATTGTCATGTCTGGTAAATTCTACCAAGCCATGATGTTAATCATAAATGTCATCCGCGTTACGCGCTATGCTGCGCGCCGCATGATATTTCTTTAACCATGTATAACAAGTAGGTACCTCCATGTCGAGTAAGTTAGTCCTGGTTCTAAACTGTGGTAGCTCATCCCTCAAGTTTGCCATCATTGATGCCGTCAACGGGGACGAATACCTGTCTGGCCTGGCCGAATGTTTCCACCTTCCCGAAGCACGCATCAAATGGAAATTGGATGGAGGCAAACAGGAAGCCGATCTGGGTGCTGGCGCAGCTCACAGCGAAGCGCTGAACTTCATCGTCAACACCATCCTCAGCCAGAAACCAGAGCTTTCCGCTCAGCTGGTTGCTATCGGCCACCGTATCGTCCACGGCGGCGAGAAATTCACCCAGTCCGCGGTGATCGACAGCAACGTTCTGCAAGGCATTAAAGATGCTGTTCCGTTTGCGCCGCTGCACAACCCGGCTCATCTGATCGGTATCGCCGAAGCCCTGAAATCTTTCCCGAACCTGGCTAACAAGAACGTGGCCGTTTTCGACACTGCGTTCCATCAGACCATGCCGGAAGAAGCCTACCTGTATGCTCTGCCGTACAAACTGTACACCGAACATCATATCCGTCGTTACGGCGCGCACGGCACCAGCCACTTCTATGTGTCTCAGGAAGCCGCTAAAGCGTTGAACAAACCGCTGGATGAACTGAACGTCATCACCTGCCATCTGGGCAACGGCGGTTCTGTTTCCGCTATTCGCAACGGTAAATGCGTTGATACCTCCATGGGTCTGACGCCGCTGGAAGGTCTGGTGATGGGCACCCGTAGCGGCGACATCGATCCGGCTATCGTGTTCCACCTGCACGACGCGCTGGGCATGAGCATCGACGACATCAACAAAATGCTGACCAAAGAGTCTGGTCTGCAGGGTCTGACCGAAGTCACCAGCGACTGCCGTTACGTTGAAGATAACTACGAAACGAAAGCCGATGCGAAACGCGCCATGAATGTATTTTGCCACCGCCTGGCGAAATACATCGGTGCCTACAGCGCCCTGATGGAAGGCCGCCTGGACGCGGTAATCTTCACCGGCGGCATCGGTGAAAATGCGGCCATGGTTCGCGAACTGACCCTGAAACAGCTGGGCCTGCTGGGCTTCGAAATCGACCACGAGCGCAACCTGGCAGCGCGCTTCGGCAAGAGCGGCAACATCAGCAAAGATGGCAGCCGCCCGGCGCTGGTCATTCCGACCAACGAAGAGCTGGTTATCGCGCAGGACGCACTCCGCCTGACCGCGTAACCGAAAAATCAGTATCCTAACTCCGTCAGCTCAGGCTGACGGAGTTGTTTTTGAGCAACGAGCAACCGCAAAGAGGTTAAGCCGTGTCCCGTACAATCATGTTGATTCCAACTGGCACCAGTGTGGGTCTGACCAGCGTCAGCCTGGGTGTCATTCGTTCCATGGAGCAGAAAGGCGTCCGCCTGAGCTTGTTCAAACCTATTGCCCAGCCGCGTTCCGAAGATCAAGCGCTGGATCAGACCACCGCTATCATCCGCGCCAACTCTGCGATCAACGCCGCAGAACCGCTGCAAATGAGCCACGTGGAATCTCTGCTGAGCTCTAACCAGCAGGACGTTCTGCTGGAAGAGATCATCGCCCGCTACCATGAAAATACCCAAGATGCGGACGTGGTACTGGTGGAAGGTCTGGTTCCGACCCGCAAACATCAGTTCGCCAACGCGCTGAACTACGAAATCGCCAAAACGCTGAATGCGGAAATCGTCTTCGTAACCGCGTTGGGCAACGATTCCGCCGATCAATTGAAAGAGCGAATCGAATTGGCTCGCTCCAGCTTCGGCGGCAGCAAAAACCAGAACATCACCGGCGTGATCATCAATAAGCTGAACGCCCCGGTTGACGAGCAAGGCCGTACTCGCCCGGATCTGTCGGAAATTTTCGATGATTCCACCAAGGCAAACGTCGCCAACATCGATCCTAAGCAGTTGTTCGCCAACAGCCCGCTGCCGGTGCTGGGCTGCATTCCGTGGAGCTTTGAGCTGATCGCCACCCGCGCGGTGGATATGGCCAAACATTTGAACGCCCGCGTCATCAATGCCGGCGATATCGAAACACGCCGCATTAAATCCGTGACCTTCTGCGCACGCAGCATTCCCAACATGCTGGAGCACTTCCGTCCTGGCTCCCTGCTGGTGACCTCGGCAGATCGTCCCGACGTCTTGGTTGCAGCCAGCTTGGCGGCAATGAACGGCGTGGAAATCGGCGCCCTGCTGCTGACTGGCGGCTACGAAATGGACCCGAGCATCAGCGCCCTGTGCGAACGCGCATTCCAGACCGGCCTGCCTGTCTTCATGGTAGAAACCAACACCTGGCAGACCTCGCTGACGCTGCAAAGCTTCAGTCTGGAAGTGCCTGCCGACGACCACCAGCGTGTGGAAAAAGTGCAGGAGTATATCGCTCGCTTCATCAACACGGAGTGGATTGAGTCTCTGTCTGCGGCCTCTGAAGGTTCGCGCCGTCTGTCTCCGCCAGCCTTCCGTTACCAGTTGACTGAACTGGCGCGTAAAGCCGGCAAACGCATCGTTCTGCCGGAAGGCGACGAGCCGCGCACCATCAAAGCGGCAGCCATTTGTGCCGAACGTGGTATCGCTCACTGCGTCCTGCTGGGCAATCCGGAAGAGATTCAGCGTGTCGCCGCCGTTCAGGGCGTTGAACTGGGCCAGGGCATCGAAATCGTCGATCCGGCCGCCGTCCGCGAACGTTATGTTCCGCGTCTGGTCGAGCTGCGTAAAAACAAAGGCATGACCGAAGTCGTCGCCCGCGAACAGCTGGAAGACAACGTCGTGCTGGGTACGCTGATGCTGGAGCAAAACGAAGTCGACGGTCTGGTTTCCGGTGCGGTTCACACCACGGCCAACACCATCCGTCCGCCGCTGCAGCTGATCAAAACAGCGCCGGGCAGCTCTTTGGTGTCTTCCGTCTTCTTCATGCTGCTGCCGGAACAGGTTCTGGTCTATGGCGACTGCGCTATCAACCCGGATCCGACCGCTGAACAGCTGGCTGAAATCGCGATTCAGTCCGCCGACTCCGCCGCCGCCTTCGGCATTGACCCGCGTGTGGCGATGATCTCCTACTCCACCGGTAATTCCGGCGCAGGCAGCGACGTTGAGAAAGTCCGCGACGCGACTCGTATCGCTCAGGAAAAACGTCCTGACCTGATCATCGACGGTCCGTTGCAGTATGACGCCGCCATCATGGCCGACGTGGCGAAATCCAAAGCGCCGAACTCACCGGTCGCAGGTCAGGCTACCGTGTTCATCTTCCCGGATCTGAACACCGGTAACACCACCTACAAAGCCGTGCAGCGTTCCGCGGACCTGATCTCCATCGGGCCGATGTTGCAGGGTATGCGTAAGCCGGTGAACGATCTGTCTCGCGGCGCACTGGTTGACGATATCGTCTATACCGTCGCGCTGACCGCCATTCAGGCCACGCAGATCGCTCAGTAAGTTCGCATCAACCACGCAAAAAAAACGCCAGTTCTGCAATGAACTGGCGTTTTTTTATGGCTCGGCTTGGGCACAGGAAGATCGTTAGTTGGGACGGCCTGCAAAGCGCAAACTACCGCTGATTATTCGCCCGTATACAGTATTCGCGGCGCGCGTTATGCCTCGACCGTCGCGTCCGACTCGCCGTCGTCCGTCTTCATGGTCTTCTCCACCGGTGATTTCGTCGTACGCGGGGCGGACGCCATACGTTCACCGGCCGTATTACGACTGAGCCAGAGCGACAGCGCCTTCAGTGAGTCTGGCGTGAACTCGTCGCAACGCGCCGTGATCTCTTCCGGCGTCGACCAGCTCACTTCTGCGACCTCTTCTTCCTGTAGCGCGAATGGGCCATGACTGACGCAACTGAACAACGCGCCCCATACGCGGCAGTCTTCGCTTTCGTAGTAAAACAACCCATGCTCAGCCAGCGGTACTCCGGCAATGCCCAGCTCTTCCTCGGCTTCGCGGCGGGCAGATTCCAGCATATTTTCACCGCTTTGCACCACGCCGCCCGCCGTGGCATCCAGCCATCCCGGATAAAAATCCTTGGTGTCCGTACGACGCTGCACCAGGACCTGTCCCATTCCGTTGTGAACGACGATGTAGGTCGCGCGATGGCGCAGACGTTGAGCGCGCATCTGTTGGCGGCTAGCCTGCCCGATGACTTCGTTATCTTCGCTAACGATATCCACCCACTCTGTACCCGTGGTCTGAATTTGTTCCGCCATCCTCTGAAACCCTTGCCTTGACGCGATATCACGCGCACTTGTTATTAAATAGTCGGCCCCGGCTGCTTTTCACGAGATCTTTCGATACGCGCATTATTTTTCTTACAGCCAGGCATGAAATCACGGTCTGGTCTCTACAGCACACATTGACGAGGTACTGACGCCACCACGACCTTCAAGAAGCGTAAAGCTAAGTTAGTGTGTAATCGTCACCTGCGCAATAGGGTCCCCCCCATCCAATGGCACAACCTGCAACACCCCTCCGTCCAACAGGCCGTAGCTGGCTGGGTAACCGCCTTTTGGCAGGCTGACGGAACCGGGATTAAAGCAGTAGATCTCGTCGCGACGTTCCGCCAGAGGAATATGCGTATGGCCGTAGGTCAGCACATCGCCGTGATTTAATGGCGGCTGCTGGTCTGGATTATACAGATGTCCGTGAGTCAGGAAGAGTCGGTTCGTCGGCAATAGCACTTGCTGCCAGGGCGCGGTGATAGGGAAATGCAGCAGCATCTGATCGACTTCGCTGTCGCAGTTACCGCGCACGGCGATGATACGGGCCGCGTACTCATTGAGACGTGCGGCCACCTGCGCCGGTTGATAATTTTCCGGCAACGGGTTGCGTGGGCCGTGATTCAGAAAATCGCCCAGTAGTATCAACCAGCGGGCTTCAGATTGTTCGAAAGTTTCCAGCACTTTTTCCGTGGCGGCCAGCGAGCCATGCAGATCGGAGGCAAACATCAGTTTCATAGTGAACTCCCAAAGGATCGTAAACTGTTCTACCGATGAGTTTACCAAAAACCCCCACGATGCTTAGCGGCTAATAACGGCAAAGTTTGTCGATTCACTCGCTCTTCACCCCGACAGCATGAAAAGCGTGCGATGAGCTTCGCTAAATTGGCGACCACGGCAGCAAAAAGAGCATGGTCCCTTATACTTATTGTTAGTTTATCTTTTGTGGGTTACGGCGATGATCTCATTTCGACATGCAGCGAGGCTTTAGGATGCGACTTTTAATCACAGGCGGAACCGGACTCATCGGCCGGTACCTGATTCAGCGGCTACTGGCGCTCTCACATACCATTACCGTGCTGACCCGCAGTCCGGAAAAAGCGCGCGGCGCCTTAGGCGATCAGGTCAATTACTGGCCCAGTCTGGAAGGCAAAACGTCTTTGGATGAATTCGATGCCGTCATCAATCTGGCTGGCGCGCCGATTGCCGACAAGCGTTGGACGCCCGAACAGAAAGAGCTGCTCTGCCAAAGCCGCTGGAAACTGACCGAGCAGTTGGCGATGCTGATTAAGAACAGCGCGACGCCCCCTTCAGTCCTGATTTCCGGCTCAGCCGTGGGTTTTTACGGCAATCAGGGACAGGCTCTGGTGACCGAGGATGAAACCCCGCACGATGAGTTTACTCACCGACTGTGCGCCCGTTGGGAAGCATTGGCTCAGGCGGCTGAAAGCGACAAAACACGCGTCTGCCTGGTGCGCACGGGCATCGTCCTGTCCACCGAGGGCGGAGCGCTGGCGAAAATGCTGCCGATTTTCCGATTGGGATTGGGTGGGCCGATGGGATCCGGCAAACAGTACATGGCCTGGATTCATATCGACGATATGGTGAACGGTATTCTTTATTTGCTGGAGTCTCCCGAGTTACGCGGCCCTTTCAACTTCTGCTCGCCCTACCCGGCGCGAAACGAGAAGTTCAGCGCGATCCTGGCTCATGTGCTGCATCGGCCGGGCATACTGCGCGCGCCGGCTTTCGCGCTGAAGCTGATGATGGGAGAAGCGGCGACGCTAATCCTCGACGGGCAACGCGCCGTTCCCCAGCGTCTGGAAAGCGCCGGCTTCGGTTTCCGCTTCTTCGAGCTGGATGAAGCGCTCGATAATCTGATCAACCATACCGGCTGAAAGCACAGCCGACGAACGCGGCTACTTCAACGCGCCTGACAAAAACTGCCTCAGGCGCGGACTTTGCGGGTTGCCGAACAGTTTCTCCGGCGTCCCCTCTTCTTCCACAACGCCCTGATGCAGGAATATAACGTGGTTTGAGACGTGGCGTGCAAACTCCATTTCATGCGTCACCACCACCATCGTTTTCCCCTCTTCCGCTAGTTGCTGCATGATGCGCAACACTTCGCCCACCAGTTCGGGATCCAGCGCCGATGTCGGCTCATCAAACAGCAGCACGTCCGGCTCCATCGCCAACGCGCGGGCGATAGACACGCGCTGCTGCTGTCCGCCGGAAAGGTCGGCCGGATAGCGATCCTGCGACGCGCCGCTAATTCCCACTTTATTCAAATAAAACTCCGCCCGTTGCCGGGCTTCGGCCTTGCTTAGCCCCAGCACCTGTATGGGCGCTTCCATGACATTTTCCCGGGCCGTCATAAAGCTCCACAGGTTGAAATGCTGGAACACCATGGTTAAGCGCGTCCGCAGTAGCTGGAGTTGTTTTTTATCGAATATTTTCAGTTGACCGTCTTTATCGCGCACCATCCGGATTTCCTGTCCATTGACATGAATGGACCCTTCATAGGGCCGTTCGAGGAAATTGATGCAGCGCAGCAGCGTGCTTTTGCCCGACCCCGATGAGCCGATAATTGAAATAACGTCACCCGCCCTGGCCTGTAATGAGATTCCTTTCAGTACTTCGTGCTCCCCATAGCGCTTATGGAGTTCTGTGACCACCAGTTTGGTGTCCTGCATGTTCTTTTCCTGCATGATTAGTGTGTGGCGCGGGTATGAAGATGACGTAACCAGCGACGTTCCGCTCTGCGGAACAAGCCAATCAGCACGAACGAAATCGCGAGATACATGACGGCCGCGATGCCGAAGGCGTAAAACGGCTGATAGGTGGCGGCATTGATGTCGCGGGCGATTTTCAGAATGTCCGGCACCGTCACGGTGAAAGCCAGCGCCGTTGAGTGCAGCATTAAAATTACTTCATTGCTGTAAGCTGGCAGCGCGATGCGCAGTGCGCCGGGCAAAATAATGCAGCGATATTGCTTGAAGCGGGAAAAACCGTAGGCCCGCGCCGCCTCGACTTCGCCGCTGGGAATAGAGCGAATGGCGCCCGCGAAAATCTCGGTGGTATAAGCGCAGGTGTTCAGCGCCAGCGCCAGAACGGCGCAGTTCATGCCACTACGGAAAAACGCGTTCAGCATGTCCGTTCCGCGAACGATTTCCAGGCTGTAAACCCCGGTGTAGAACACCAGCAGCTGCACATACAGCGGCGTGCCGCGGAAGATGTAGGTAAAGGTCCAGACCGGCAGCCAAAAACGTCGCCGTGGCGATACGCGTGCGATCGCCAGCGGAATAGCCATGGCGCCGCCGATAACGACCGAGATAATCAGCAGCCACAGCGTCATCGCCAGCCCGGTCATTCGATAACCGTCGCTCCACAGCAAGGACTGCCAGTATTGTTGCAGGATCTCACTCATAATTAACTTTTTTCACTCCCTGCGAATAGCGTCTTTCTAACCACCACAGCACGCCATTGGAGACAGTGGTAAAAATCAGGTACATCACCCCCGCCACCATCGCAAAGTAGAACGGCTGATGCGTCCCCTTTCCTGCCAGTTGCGTCGCTTTGATGACATCGTTGAGCCCCAGCAGGGAGACCAGCGCCGTGGCTTTGAGAATCACCTGCCAGTTGTTGCCGATCCCCGGCAGCGCAAAGCGCATCATCGACGGGAACATAATGCGTCGAAAGACCTGCAGCGGCGTGAAGCCGAAGGCCACGGCCGCCTCAATCTCTCCGCGCGAAACGGCGAGATAAGCGCCGCGAAACGTCTCGGTAAAATAGGCGCCGTAGATAAAGCCCAGCGTTATGATACCGGCCGCCATCGGATCGATATCGATTTGCGACATGCCTATAATTTCCGTCAGGTCGTTCAACACAATCTGCAATCCGTAGAAAATCAGCAGCATCAAAACCAGATCGGGGATACCGCGAATCAAGGTGGTATAGCCGGTGAACACGCCCGAGAGCAGCCGGCGGGAGGAAAGTTTGGCGCTGGCGCCGACCAGACCGATTGCCAGCGACAGCAGCAACGAGCAGACGGCCAGTTGCAACGTCAGGCGCGAACCCTCAATGATGAGTTCAGAGTAGCCATGCAGCATCAGTGATATCCGTTCTAGAGAAAGCAGACCATCTGCCTGCATCACAGGCAGACGTCGTATCAGCGGCGATTAGTCGCCATAAACATTGAAATCGAAATATTTCTTCGCCAGCGTGTCGTAGGTTCCGTCTTTGCGCATAGATTCGAAAGCCTTGTCCAACGCGGCTTTCAGTTCAGTTTCATCTTTGCGCAACCCCATGCCGGTGCCAACACCGAACAGCGCATCGTCTTTCACCGCCGGTCCGGCAAACGCATAGTCTTTACCCGCGTCCTGTTTCAGGAAGCCTTCGCTGGCGGCGACTTCATCCTGGAACGCGGCATCGATACGTCCCGCCACCAGATCGGCGTAGATCAGATCCTGATTTTGGTAAGCCACGACATCCACGCCCTTCGGCTGCCAGTGAACGTTAGCGTAGGATTCCTGGGTGGAAGCCTGCAAAACGCCGACGCGTTTACCGCGCAGAGCGTCCAACGTAGGCTGAATCGGAGACCCTTTGGCGGCGATCAGGCGCGCATTAGCAGCATAGAGTTTTTCGGTGAACGCGATTTCCTGCAGACGCTTTTGCGTAATAGAGAGTGAAGAGATGATGGCGTCAATTTTCTTCGCCTTTAGCGACGGGATCAGTGAATCAAAGTCGCTTTCAACGAACGTACACTTGGCTTCCATGCGCTTGCACATCTCTTTAGCCAGATCGATATCGAATCCGATCAGTTCGCCGCGGGCGTTTTTGGATTCAAACGGCGCATAAGTGGGATCGGTGCCGATTTTGATCTCCTTCGGGATGGCCGCGAAGGCGGAGCCTGCCGCTAAGATTAACGCCAAAGGTAAAAACTTTAAGCCGCTTTTCATCAAGTTACCCTTATCACCAGTGATAGAACATCGGCACGAACAATTGGATTTGAATGCTTTTTAATCACCAACGCTAGCGTGCCCGTCATGTGCGTAGTACAGGCTTCACCTCTGCAGTTTTCATGCCAGTTTAGCGAGAGGGTCCGGGAGCGCCGCGACGGGCTTCACCCGCGGTTTTCTACTTCTATAATCAATTGATTACCAGTGGTGTACCGTCAGATTGGACAGGGAAAAAATGAAGGGAAAAATAACTCGCACCATAACAAAGCAGATAATCGCACCGAAACAGAGCAATGCCACATAAGAAGGCATGGCGGGTCTCTACTTCGGCTGAGGCGTCATATGCTTATTGCCCGTTTTCTGTTTGTAAATTAACCAGTTAAGCACTCCCCCAGCGGGTAAACAGATCTTCAGGCAGGCAAATATCGAATTGATCGAGCACACGATTGACAGTCTGATCGATGATTTCTTGCACAGTTTGCGGGCGATGATAAAACGCAGGCACCGGCGGCATAATCACCGCGCCCATTTCGGCTGCCGTGGTCATCAATCGCAGATGGCCCAAATGCAATGGCGTTTCTCGTACGCACAGCACGATAGGACGCCGCTCTTTCAGCATCACGTCCGCTGAGCGGGTCAGCAGACTATCGGTGTAGCTGTGGGCTATGCCGGACAGCGTTTTGATCGAGCACGGCAAAATCGCCATACCGGCGGTTTTAAAAGAACCGGAAGAAATGCTGGCGGCGATGTCGCGGCAATCGTGCACCTCATCCGCCAATGACTGAACGTCGCGCACGCTGAGATCGGTTTCCAGAGCCAGCGTCTGCCGTGCGGCCTGGCTCATCACCAGATGGGTTTCTATTTCGTCCAACGGCTGCAGCACCTGTAACAGGCGTACGCCGTAAATCACCCCACTGGCGCCGGAAATACCAATAATCAGTCGCTTCATACCCTTCCTTAAACAGGATAGACCTGCATTCACCTCGTCAGCGCAGACTGTGCCGCATCCGTCCATGATTGGCAAGATGCAAAAATAAAGGGAGTACCGATAGGCACTCCCTTACTGGAGAAAACGTCAAGCGTTCCGTCAGCCTTCGTTATGCATCTCCAGATCTTCGACTTCACTTTTACTGCGCAACACCTGAGCATCGTCGTTACGCAGACCTTCAAGATAGTCCAGATAGCCCTGATCCACATCATGCGTGACATAAATGCCGTTAAAGACGGAGCATTCGAATTGGGTGATATCCGGATTGTCGTCCCGAACGGCCTCAACCAGATCTGATAGATCCTGGAAAATCAGGGCGTCGGCGCCGATAAGCTCGCAGATCTCCTCCACTTCTCTTCCGTGGGCGATCAGCTCATTGACGCTCGGCATATCGATGCCGTAAACGTTCGGGAAGCGAATTTCCGGCGCGGCGGACGCGAGATAGACGCGTTTGGCGCCAGCATCCCTTGCCATCTCGACAATCTGCTGTGAGGTAGTGCCTCGCACGATGGAGTCATCCACCAGCAGCACGTTTTTATCACGGAATTCAGCGCGGTTGGCATTCAGCTTACGACGCACAGATTTCACCCGCGTCTCCTGTCCCGGCATGATAAACGTGCGCCCGACATAGCGGTTTTTCACAAAGCCCTGACGATAAGGCTTATCGATGATGCGGGCGATTTCCAGCGCGATATCGCACGAGGTTTCGGGAATAGGAATGACCACGTCGATATCCAGATCGTCCCAGCAGCGCGCGATTTTTTCGCCCAACTTCTGCCCCATGCGCACACGGGCGCTGTAGACCGAAATTTTGTCGATAAACGAGTCGGGTCGCGCGAAATAAACATACTCGAACAGGCACGGATGATGTCTTGGATTTTCCGCGCACTGGCGGGTGTAAAGTTGGCCTTTATCCGTGATGTAAATCGCTTCGCCTGGCGCTACATCGCGCAGAAACTCAAAGCCCAGCGTATCCAGCGCCACGCTCTCGGACGCCACCATATATTCGTTGCGCCCGTCTTCCAGCGTGCGTTTACCGATGACCAGCGGACGGATCCCGTTAGGGTCGCGGAAAGCCACCAAGCCGTGTCCGATAATCATACTGACGCAGGCATAGGCGCCGCGGATTTGCTGATGCATCGCGGCAACGGCGGCGAAGATGTTGTCAGGCTCCAGCGGATAGTGCTGAAAGCGGTCCAGCTCTTTGGCGAAAATGTTGAGAAGAATTTCCGAATCAGACGTCGTATTGACGTGGCGGCGGCCCTGCTCAAACAACTTCTGACGCAGCTCGTGCGCATTGGTCAGATTGCCGTTGTGGGCCAGCGTAATTCCGAAAGGAGAGTTGACGTAAAAAGGCTGCGCTTCGGAGGCGCTGGAACTGCCCGCCGTGGGATAACGCACATGGCCGAGCCCCATATTCCCCTGCAGGCGCTGCATGTGCCGTGCTTCAAAAACGTCTTTGACCAGACCGTTTGCCTTACGCAGGCGAAAACAGTGATGAGCATCTATCGTTACGATGCCTGCGGCATCCTGCCCACGGTGTTGTAACACCGTTAACGCGTCATAAATCGACTGGTTGACCGGCGTGACGCCGGCGATACCGACAATACCGCACATGTTGTCTTTTCCTCATCAGCGCTACCGCGACTAGATGTGCCGCGGCAAGAAACTCGACGTGCTTTGCAGGTAGTCAAAGAACCACCTGATGATATAGCTGAACTGCGGGATCAACTGGGACTGTTTCCAGTCAACGCTCTGGGAAAACCCGGTGAAGGTGTCCAGAAAGAACAAGATTGCAGAGACAATCAAGACCCCGCGCAGGGCGCCAAAGCAAACGCCCAGCACACGATCGGTACCCGACAGCCCGGTTCGCTCAACCAGAGAACCTATCGCATAGTTGACGATGGCTCCCACAATCAACGTCGCAAGAAACAGAATGGCGATAGCGATGCCGTTGCGAACCAGTTCATCTTCAAAGCGGGTGAAGTACCCTGCCAGATAGCCATAGTAGTGACTGGCAATGAAAAACGCACATCCCCAGGTCACCAGTGAGAGCGCTTCACGGACAAATCCTCGAATCAAACTGACCAGAGCCGAGAACCCAATAATGCCGATAATGACGTAATCCACCCAAACCATGAACTATCCTACTCAATGAACAATAACCAACGACCTACGCGGCTCATCCTGTTCGCGGCGCATTCTAACAGAAAAAGAAAACGTTTGCGTACCGGAATCCCGCGCGAAATGTGTCAATCAATCGGCCAACTGAAAAACCGCTGACGGGCCATGAAGATACCGAAAAAAGGCGATGGCGTCGGTTTTACCCGCAATGCCCACCGCCATCCAGGGATTTTCACGACGTCGTCCCGAATTAGTATTAGTGCGCTGCTTTTACCTGTCCGCTTAGCCCGCTGATCTGCTGCAATTCGCTCAACGAGGACTGTAGCTTCTGCTTAGAGGCATCTGGCCCCACATAAATGCGGGTAATTTGCCCGGAGACGGGCGAAGACGGCACCGTGTAAGCACGGAACCCCGAAAGTCTCAGCTTGGCGACAATCTCATTCACCTTGTCCGCATTTTTCAATGCGCCCAGCTGCACGATAAAAGCCTGCCCTGCCGGGGCCTGCGGCGCGGCTGCCGGTTTACTCTCCGCCGGCCGCGGAGCGGGTTTGACCTCTGGCTTCGGCTTGGGTTTCGGCTCCGCTTTCACCGGAGGCGGAACCACCGGGCTAGACGGTGGCGCGGAAGGCCGGGCGGCAGAAGTCGGCGGCGTGGCATTCTGAGGCGCCGCGGTATCTGGAGCGCTATCGACCGCCCGATCGGCGCTCTCCATCTCTTCACCGCCCTCTTCCCCATCGGGCGCCGTCGCACTGTCCGGAGACTGCGGCGTCAGCGACTGAGTGATCGGCGGCAGCGACTCCGCTTCCAGCGTGTCTTCCGGCTTCGGCACCAAAGGAATGGCGGCAAACTCGTCCTGATAGTGTTTTTTCTTGCCGTCCAACAGGCCCGGCAGCACGATGACGCCCAGCGCGACCAAAATGACGGTGCCGACCAGACGGTTTTGAAATTTACTTGCCATCCACAACTCCTTCTTCAAGCGCGGACATCACATGCGCTACCGTATGAAAGGAGCCGCACACCACAACCACGTCGCGTTCATCGGCGTCCTGCATCGCCGCTCGCCAGGCGGAGACCACATCGGGATACGAACGGCTGCTATCGAGATGTTGAACAAGCAAATCCGCGCTGGCGCCGCGCGGTCCTTCCAGCGGCGCGCAATACCAGACATCTACCTGCGGCTTGAGCTGTTCCAGCGTACTGACGATATCTTTGTCGGACAGCATGCCGACAACGGCGCGGACGACGCCGTGAGGAGGCAACGCCGCCAAGCGTTCGGACAGGTAAGCAGCCGCGTGCGGGTTGTGCGCCACATCCAGAATCAGCAAGGGCTTGTCGCCGACAATCTGGAAACGCCCCGGCAAGGCCGCGTCCCGCAGGCCGTCGCGAAGAGCGCGTTCATCCACCTTGAGCGGCGAGGCATTCAGCGCGGCAAGCGCCGTGGCGGCATTCGGCAGCGGCACATTCGTCATGGGCAGATGGCTCAGATGTCCCTCTGCGTTTTCCCAGAACCAGCCGTCCGCGTCCACCCCGTAGCGCCAGTCGACATCGCGACGCAGCAGCCGAGCGCCTTTTTCATTCGCGACGTCTGCAATCGAGGCGGGCATATCCGGCTCGCCGACAACGGCCGGTTTGCCGTGACGAAAGATCCCCGCTTTTTCTCGACCAATGCTTTCGCGATCGTGACCCAGCCAGTCGGTGTGATCGATGGCGATGCTGGTCACGACAGCAACGTCCGAGTCCACGATGTTGGTCGCGTCCAGACGACCGCCCAAACCGACTTCAAGGATCACGACGTCCAACTGCGCCTGCTTGAAAAGCTGTAACGCCGCCAGCGTGCCGTATTCGAAATAGGTCAAAGAGACGTTATTGCGCCCAGCTTCCACCACGGCAAACGCTTCGCTGTGCATCGCTTCCGGCAATGACTTGCCCTGGATGCGAACGCGCTCGGTGTAGCGTAATAGATGAGGCGAGCTGTAGACGCCCACCCGCAGCCCCGCGGCCAACAGAATGGACTCCAGCGTACGGCAAGTGGTGCCTTTCCCGTTGGTGCCTGCGACGGTGAAGACGGTGTTGGCGGGCTGGCGCAATTGAAGAGAGTCGGCCACCTGTGTGATGCGGTCCAGACCAAGATCGATGGCCTGCGTGTGCAGGTGTTCCAGATAATAAAGCCACGTGGCCAAAGGCGACGTGGCTTTAGGTGTTTGAAGGTTATCCATGAGACCCGCTCGCTTACTTACGGTTCATTGATACAGGGAGCGACGGAGCACGTCGCAACCGCGCTCCCCGTACGTCATCGGTTAGGCTTCATCCTGTGATTCAGACGAAGCGGTCGGCCGCGGCTCTTCCACTTCAGGCTGCGGTTCCGGATGGTTCGTCAGCTTGGCGAGGATCGTAGCCAGCTTGTAACGCATCTCAGGGCGACGAATGATCATATCGATCGCGCCTTTTTCCACCAGAAACTCGCTGCGCTGGAAGCCCGGCGGCAGTTTCTCGCGTACCGTCTGTTCGATAACACGCGGACCGGCGAAACCAATCAGCGCTTTTGGCTCGGCGATGTTCAGATCGCCCAGCATCGCCAGACTGGCGGATACGCCGCCCATCGTCGGGTCCGTCATTACGGAGATATAAGGCAGACCGCGTTCGCGCAGTTTGGCCAGTGCCGCACTGGTTTTCGCCATCTGCATCAGCGACATCAGCGCTTCCTGCATACGGGCGCCGCCGCTGGCGGAGAAGCAGACCAGCGGACAGTTATCTTCTAACGCTTGCTCCACCGCACGCACAAAGCGCGCACCGACCACCGACGCCATCGAGCCTCCCATGAAGGAGAATTCGAAAGCCGCGCCCACGACGGGCATGCCGTAGAGGGTGCCTTTCATGACGACCATGGCATCTTTCTCGCCGGACTGCTTCTGTGCCGCAGCCAAACGATCTTTATACTTTTTGGAGTCGCGGAACTTCAGGACATCCTTGGGTTCCAGTTCACTGCCGAGTTCAACCGTGTTTTCTGTATCCAGAAAAGCGTGAAGACGAGCACGAGCGGATAACCGCATATGGTGGTCACATTTCGGACACACTTCCAAATTACGTTCCAACTCAGCGCGGTAAAGTACTTGACCGCAACTATCACATTTAGTCCAGACGCCTTCGGGGATGTTGGCCCGACGAGTCGGTGTGATATGACTTTTATTTAGAATTCGTTCAATCCAGCTCATTGATAACCTTTCTGCTTGAACCTGGCCACAGGCCAGTACGCTGCTCAGCGTTCATAATGTTCTGCTGACGCAGCCGACAAAGCGATGCCTCATCCGCCAAGGGCAGGATACGACATGGGCATTTATAGCGGTTCACGTGAACATAGCCGTAAGTGCCGCCCATTAAACCATAATGACCCGATACTGTGGATAAAAAACTGGTCACACCGAATGTTAAAATAATTTTTGCTTATTTCACATTCTGACGTGTCGCCGACCGTTTGTGACGCCAAAATTCAATCACGCCCGGCAGGATAGAAACAAAGATAATACCCACAATCAGGAGTTTAAGATTGTCCTGCACAATCGGCAAATCCCCAAACAGGTAGCCGGCGTAGGTAAACAGCAACACCCACAGCAGTGCGCCCGCAACATTGAAGAGGGCAAAATGCCGATAGGTCATATGCCCCATCCCCGCCACAAACGGCGCGAATGTTCTCACAATCGGCACGAATCGCGCCAGAATAATTGTTTTGCCGCCGTGACGGGCATAAAACTCGTGAGTCTTGTCCAGATAACTGCGACGGAAAATCCGGGAATTTGGATTACGGAACAATCGTTCACCGAACAGCCGCCCGATGGTGTAATTGACCGCATCGCCCAGGATTGCCGCGATGACCATCAGTACGACCATCAGATGGACATCCAGAACGCTGCCCGGCAATGCCGCCAGCGCGCCAGCGACGAACAGCAGAGAGTCGCCGGGCAGGAACGGCGTCACCACCAGCCCCGTTTCACAGAACAAAATCAGAAATAGGATCGCATAAATCCAAACGCCGTATTGCGCGACCAGCTCGGCCAGGTGCACATCGATATGCAGAATAAAATCAATAATAAAGTGTATAAATTCCATTATGTTACCTATCATCAGACCGCGCAGTTCGGCGAACGGCAGCGTCGTTAGTCATCGAGTAAAAACAGCGGTCCCATCGGGACGGACGGCAGCCCGAATGACTCGGGATAGTCGACGTCCACCAAATACAGTCCATCGGCCTTGGCCGTCGCGGCGGCCAGCTTACGATCTTTGGCCGCCAGCAAGTCCGCCATCCAGCTTTCAGGCTGATTTCCGCACCCAACTTCCATCAAACTGCCCACAATGTTGCGCACCATATGGTGCACAAAGGCATTGGCCTTGATATCTACCACAATGTAAGCGCCGTGCCGCGTTACCTTTAAATGTTTTACATTTCGCCATGGCGTACGCGACTGACACTGCACCGCTCGGAAAGAGGTGAAATCATTCTCTCCCAGCAGACACTGCCCCGCGCGTTCCATGCGCTCGGCGTCGAGAGGATGATAAAAATGCGTCATGCCATGCGACAAAATAGCCGGGCGGTAGCGGTGGTTGTAGATCAGATAGCGATAGCGACGGGCGGTGGCGCTGAAGCGAGCATGAAATTCATCATCCACCGTCTTGACCCAGCGAACGGCGATATCCGGCGGCAGATGGGTGTTGACGCCCATCGTCCAAGCCGCGTCTTTACGGACGGCGTGCGTGGTGAAATGCACCACCTGACCGGTGGCATGCACCCCCGCATCGGTGCGCCCCGCACAGAACACGGTAATCGGCTCATCCGCGACCTGAGACAGCGCCGTTTCCAGACACTGCTGGACGCTATCCACCTCCGCCTGACGCTGGTAGCCATAATAACGACTGCCGTCATATTCAATTCCCAGGGCAATTTTCAGCGGCGCCACGTCTTCCGCAACCTGCAACGCTGTCATGATTACCCCAGATGCTCCTCAATCAGGAGTTCGGCCGTTTCAACAGCCATCAACGCGCCGCCGAAGCGAACGTTATCCGCCACAGACCAGAACTGCAGCAGCTCCGGGATGCCGTAATCGTTGCGCAGGCAGCCCACGCTCAACTGTCCGTTTCCGGACGCATCATCGACCTGCGTCGGGTAATCGTCGTCATCGCTGATGGCGACGTCATCCGACTGCAGCAGCTCCTCGCGGGCTTCCTCGGCGGAGAGCGGACGCATGCCTTCCATATGCACCACCTGCGCATGGCCGTAGAAGACCGGCGACTGAACACAGTTGACCGCAATCGGCAGACCGTCATCTTGCAGGACTTTACGCACCTGTTCGACCAGTCGACGCTCCTGCATGACGCTGCCTTCGCTATCCGGCAGCAGCGGCAGCAGGTTGAACGCCAGCTGTTTCGGGAACATCCCGGCTTCCGGCGGCATGCCATTCAGCAGACGAGCGCTTTGTCCCGCCAGATCGTCAACCGCCGCTTTACCACGCGCAGAAACCGACAGCAGACTGGTGACGTGCAGGCGGGAAAGTCCGGCCTGTTCCGTCAACGGCTTCACCGCTTTCAGCAGCTGGCTGGTCAGGCTATCCGCCACGGCAACGAGATTGCGATTGCGATAATCAGCCAGCACGTGGGAATTCACGCCCGGAACAACCAGAGGGACATCCGGCTCCTGCGCAAACAACCCGCTGCTGTCGATAACCAGGCAGCCCGAGTTACCCGCCTCGTCCGCATAGCGGGCGCTGGCCTCGGCGCCCGCGACGAAAAAGGCCAACTGCGCCTGCGACCAGTCAAACTCCGCCGCATCCGTCACCAGACAAGAGCGACCATTGAAACGAAGGGTCTCCCCTGCGCTATGCTCGCTCGCCAGCGGATAGATCTCTCCCACTGGAAATTCACGTTCCTGCAATAGCTCCAGCAACGCGGTGCCGACGGCGCCGGTTGCGCCCAGCAGCGCTATATTCCAGCCATTGGTCATTTGGTTCTTCTCCCCAAATTTTTCATAACACAGGCCAGGCGACAGCGACATCGCCTGGACAAAAAAGGATTATTAACGAATAAAACGATCAGTTATCGCCCTGAAAGACGGCGCTGAAGCCCAGTTGGTTCAACAGCTCTGCGCTCTCGCGATCGGCACAAACCACCTGAAGTGACGACCATTCTCGGCGCTCCTGGTAGGTTTTACGCAGTCGATCGAACCCACCGCTCATGTGGGCGACGCCTCGCAGCATCGCATCATCGCGACGCACGTCGTAAACCAGATGAATCAGGCGTTTGAGCAGCGATTCATCCAGCGGTTGAGTCAGACTGACGGAAGTCACCTCAGGCGTAGGTAGTAGCGACGACAGCGCCACCTGCTGCGGCCGACCGATAAAGCGGCTCCAGGCTTCAAAGACCTGCGTTGTACCACGCGCTTTGCCTTCCAGCGTATAACCGGCGATGTGCGACGTGCCGATATCCACCCGGTCCAGCAGCGCCGTCGATAGCTCGGGTTCCGGCTCCCAGACATCCAGTATCACGCTGAGAGATTTACCGTGCTGCAACGCCTCAAGCAAAGCTACGTTGTCGACCACCGGCCCACGGCAGGCGTTGATCAGTATCGCGCCTTCGGCCAGCGAATCCAGCAAATCCGCATCCACGCTGTGATAGGTCTTGTAGGGGCCGTCTTTATACAACGGCGTGTGAAACGTCAGCACGTCGGCCTGCGCCGCGACCTCTTCCAACGAAAGAAAATTTTCCTTATCGCCGCGTTCTGCGCGCGGGGGATCGCACAACAACGTACGGACGCCCCAGGCCTTTAGCCTGGCATTGAGGCGCGAACCCACGTTGCCCACGCCGATAATGCCGACGGTGCGATCGCGCAACTGGAAGCCATCACGCTCAGCCAATCCCAGCAGTGCTGAAAAAACATACTCAACCACGGCGATGGCGTTACAACCCGGCGCGGCAGAGAAAGCAATGCCGGCCTGCTGCAAAAAGGGTTCGTCGACATGGTCGGTGCCCGCCGTCGCCGAACCGACGAACTTCACCGATTTTCCCGTCAATAAGTCTGCATTGACCTTGGTGACCGAACGCACCATCAGCGCATCGGCATCCTTCAACGCATCCTGCGGCAGCGGTCGTCCCGGTACGGTAGTGACGTCGCCCAGGCGGCTGAACAGCTCGCGGGCATAAGGCATATTTTCATCAACAAGGATTTTCACGTTACGTTTCCTGAAAGGCGTATGTCGTAGAGCGCACGGCAGCGGCGAAAACAGGGGCGTTATTCTGCCACAAACCGGCGATAGGGAACACTGGCGAATCGCCCGACTTGCCGCACCGTATGACAGAAATTTTGCGTCAAACGCCCTACCCGACTACCCGTTACGGATCCGGGTTGTTATCATAACGTTCAACTATTCTTTCTGTTATCCCACTTCGAACAGAAACCGCACGGTAAGGATCGTGTTATGCAGCCCGTGAACAGCCCCGGCACGTCTTTGCCCGGCGACCGCAACATTGATTCTACGCCGCTGAAAACCGGCGGAACGGCGCGCGAAGACGCACCATTGACGCCCGCGCAGCGCACATCGCTGGAGCGGCTTATCACGAAGATCATGTCGTTAAGTTCGCTCAAGTCGGCTGAAATCTGGGCCGGTATGCGTCACGACATCGGTTTGAAAAGCGGCGCCGAAATTTTGTCAGGTCATTTCCCTGCCGCAGAACAGGCGCTGCAAACCCGGCTGACCTCCGTGCAGAATACCTTAGGCACCCGCCAACTGTTGCAGCAGCTCACCGAACTACTGTCGCAAGGCAATAACCGTCAGGCAGTGAGCGACTTTATACGCCAACAGTTCGGCCACACCGTGCTGAGTTCATTGAGTGGCAATCAGCTACAGCAGGTTGTCTCGCTGTTGCAAAACGGCCAGTTGCCCCAACCAAGCCCATCGTCGCCGCCCGGCGCGTTTCCGCCGTCCGCGCAGCCTTCGTCCACCGAGCCACAGCCCGGCGCGCTGCCGCAAACCAGCGCCCCGCTGGACCGTCGCCTGCTACCCGCGGAGCAAAACAGCCTGAATCAATTGATCACCCGGCTGACGACGCTCACCGGCGAATCGCCCGCCAAGGTGCTGCTGGCACTGATGGATATTCAGGGGCTGAAACCCCAGGACGCCATTCCCGCCAAAAACTTCCCGCTGCTGAGCCAACTGCTGCAAACGCAGGTCGCCATGATGCAGAATCATACGTCGCCTACCCTGGCGGCGTTGCAGCCGGCGCTCAAGCAGCCGATGGATGCCGAGGAACAACAAATGGTGCAGGATTACGCGCAGTCTCGCTTTAACGCCGGGATGCAGACCCCATTGACGCCAGTGCAGATTGCCGATGTCGTCACATTCCTCTATAGCAAACGCCTACAGCAGATACAGGAAAAAGAGGCGGCAACGGCAGGATCGACGCCTGCGCCGGTTCCCATCTACGGCCCCTTTATCTCCGCCCTCCCCCCTCAACTGCGGCCGCTATTCAGCCGTCCGCGCGGCGTACTAATTTTATGCGCGCTGTGTGTGATCGTTTTGCTGTGGATACTGCTCTAATCCCGAAGCGGTTAGCGCAAAAAAAGAGGGGAGATGCGTCAATCAGGCGAGAAAAAAACAACCGGGGCTGAACGCCCCGGTTGTCGTATAACGCTTACTGCTTGTATTTGCTCATAACCAGCACGGCATTAGTACCGCCGAAACCGAAACCGTTAGACATCACGGTGTTCAGCTCACGTTCGGTCGGTTCGGTGATGATGTTCATCCCTTCGCCCTGCTCATCCAGCGTTTCGATGTTGATGCTCGGCGCGATGAAGTTGTGCTCCAGCATCAGCAACGTATAGATCGCTTCCTGGACGCCCGCAGCCCCCAGTGAATGACCCGTCATCGCTTTCGTTGCGGAGATTGCTGGCGTGTTGTTGCCGAACACTTCACGGATCGCGCCCAGTTCCTTCACATCACCGACCGGCGTTGAAGTCCCGTGGGTGTTGATGTAATCGATAGAACCTTCAACATCCTGCATGGCGATTTTCATGCAGCGCACTGCGCCTTCGCCAGACGGGGCCACCATGTCTGCGCCATCGGACGTTGCGCCGTAGCCCACGACTTCGGCATAGATGTGCGCGCCGCGCGCCAGCGCGTGTTCCAGCTCTTCCACGACAACCATACCGCCGCCGCCGGCAATAACGAAACCATCACGGTTCGCGTCATAAGTGCGGGAAGCTTTTTCCGGCGTGTCGTTGTATTTGGTGGACAGCGCGCCCATCGCATCAAACTCACAGGACAGTTCCCAGCTCAGCTCTTCGCCGCCGCCAGCGAACACGATGTCCTGTTTGCCCATCTGGATCTGCTCAACGGCGTTGCCGATGCAATGTGCGGATGTAGCGCACGCGGAGCTGATGGAGTAGTTGATGCCGTGGATCTTGAACGGTGTGGCCAGGCAGGCGGAAACGCCGGAACCCATCGCCTTGGTCACCACATAGGGACCGACGGCTTTCACGCCGCGCGGGCCGCGCATGGCATCGGCGCCCATCACCTGGTAATGTGGAGAACCACCGCCGGAACCGGCGATCAGACCTACACGCGGGTTATTCTGATAAACCTCTTCGGACAACCCCGCATCCTTCACCGCCTGCTCCATAGAGAGGAAAGCATAAATGGCGGCATCATTCATGAAACGCACGATCTTACGGTCAATCAGGCCAGTCGTGTCCAGTTTAACATTGCCCCAGACGTGACTACGCATGCCAGCATCTTTCATCTCTTGAGAAAAGGTGATTCCTGAACGTCCCTCACGCAGAGATGCAAGAACTTCCTCTTGGTTATTACCGATGCTAGATACGATCCCAAGACCTGTAATCACTGCACGTTTCATTCAATACCTCATTCGTTTGTATAAGCATTTAGGATACTGCGAAGCACTTTAGCTTACACTTGTAAGCTGAACAAGTCCGATCTGCCTAACTTTGCACAAATTTGCACACAAAGGGGCTGACCGTTAAACTTCCGCCACTACCTGAATTATGAGTGAGTTGCCGTGATTACGCCCGCCATCCGAACCGCTTCGCTAAGCTGGAACGCTCAGGGTACACCTGTTTCGCTACAGTTTGACGACGTCTATTTTTCCAACCAGGATGGGCTCGCGGAAACCCGCTATGTCTTTCTTCAGGGCAATGGGTTACCCGCACGTTTTGCACACGCCTCACGCGCCGCCTTTACCGTGGCGGAAAGCGGATTCGGCACCGGACTCAATTTTCTCACGTTGTGGCAAGCGTTCGCCGACTTTCGCCGCCAACAGCCCGACGCCACGTTGCAGCGCCTGCATTACATCAGTTTCGAAAAGTTTCCCTTGCAGGTGGCCGATTTGGCGGCCGCGCATGCACAGTGGCCCGAGCTGGCCGCTTTCGCCGACGAACTGCGACAACAATGGCCGACGATGTCCCCTGGCTGCCACCGACTGATACTGGCGGATGGCCATATCACGCTCGATCTGTGGTTCGGTGATATCAATGACCTGTTGCCCCTACTCGATGACAGCGTGAACCACCAGGTCGATGCCTGGTTTCTGGACGGTTTCGCGCCGTCGAAAAATCCGGATATGTGGACAGCGAACCTGTTCAACGCGATGGCGAGATTGTCCCGTCCCGGCGGCACCTTCGCTACGTTTACCGCGGCGGGGTTCGTTCGTCGGGGTCTGCAGGAAGCAGGGTTCAACGTCGGTAAGGTCAAAGGATTCGGACACAAGCGCGAGATGCTGAGGGGGGACCTGCCGGAAGCGATACCCCTCACCGAATCCGCGCCGTGGTATCACCGCCCTGCCGCCCCGCAGCCGCAGGAAGTCGCCATCATCGGCGGCGGTATCGCCAGCCTGCTGACGGCGCTGGCGCTACAGCGACGCGGCAGCAAAGTCACCCTGTATTGCGCCGATGAACACGTGGGGCAAGGCGCTTCCGGCAACCGACAGGGCGCGCTCTATCCGCTACTCAACGATAAGCATGATGCGCTGTCGCGGTTTTTCGCCAGCGCGTTCGGCTATGCCCGACGGACCTATGATGCACTGACGGCTCAGGGCGTGGACTATGAACATCAGTGGTGCGGCGTCAGCCAGTTGGCGTTTGACGATAAAAGCGCGCGCAAAATCGACCGTATCCTGGCGGGGCAATGGCCAGAAGATCTGGTGCATGCAGCCAATGCGCAGACGCTGACGCAGTCCTGCGGCGTCCCTATTCTCCATCGCGGCATCACCTATCCTTCCGGGGGATGGTTATGTCCGGCCGAACTGACAGCCGCCGCGCTGGCGCTGGCGGTCCGTCAGGGCATGCAGGTCCGTTTAGGAACCACCGTCGTTGAACTCTCGCCTGCCGACGGCGGCTGGCGTTTGACGCTGGACAACGGAAACGTCGCTCAGCATGCCACCGTCGTTCTGGCGAACGGCCATCAGCTCAGCGACTGGCCGCAGACGCGTCATCTGCCCACCTACGCTGTACGCGGACAGGTGAGCCACGTGCCCAGCAACGCCCAACTGCGTCACCTCAATCAGGTGCTCTGCTACGATGGTTATCTGACGCCGATCAGCCCGCGTCACCAGCAGCATTGCATCGGCGCCAGCTATCACCGCGGAGACTCAGGCACCGAGTATCGCGATTCGGATCAGCAGCAGAATCGCCAGCGCCTGATCGACTGCCTGCCGTCGCTGTCGTGGCCAGCGTCGATAGCGGTCTCCGACGGCGACGCCCGATGCGGCGTACGCAGCGCGCTGCGCGATCATCTGCCGCTGGTCGGCGCCGTTCCAGACTATGAGCAAACGCTGGCGCAATACCAGACGCTGCCACAGCAGTTGGCCGCGGCGCAAGTTCCAGCCCGAGCCCCGGTTCATCCCAATTTGTTCATCATCGGCGGTCTTGGCTCCCGCGGGCTGTGTTCCGCTCCTCTGGCGGCGGAAGTGCTGGCGGCCCAGATGTATGGGGAACCGTTGCCGCTGGACGGCGCCACGCTGGCCGCCATAAATCCGAACCGATTCTGGGTAAGAAAGCTGTTGAAGAACCGGCCGGTGGAATAAGGGAATCACCGGCTGCGCCTCGTGGCCGGAACAACAGCAATTTCGTTCAATTTCTCACTGCTTTTGGAGCGTAAAGATGGGACAGCCAGCGCCGCAGGAGCAGGCTCATTTCAGCCATCTGCCGACGTTGGGTGGACTGGACATGCTGCAAGCTTGCTATCACCGCCAACGTTTTTCCCGCCACTCGCACGAGAATTTCTGCATCGGTGTAATAGAAAAAGGCGCACAGCGTTTCTACCGTACCGGCGGTGAGCACGTGGCGCCCAAAGGCGATATCATTCTGGTCAACGCGGATGAAATCCATACGGGCTACGCAGGCACCGCCGAGGGCTGGTCCTATCGCGCCATCTATCCGTCGGTCGATATGCTGCGCGGTCTGTCGAACACGATGCGCGACGATCGGGGGGACACGCCGTGGTTTCCCCACGCGGTGGCCCATGATCCGGGCTTATCCGAGCAGTTGCGCATGACCTTCTCGCTGCTGAGCGTCGAAGGCAATACGCTGTTAAAGGAAACCCTGCTCTGCTCGTCACTGGTCTGGTTAATGATGCGTCACGGAAAAACGCGCGAGGAAGGACATCCACTGACCAACGCCGACCACGCCATCCGACAGGTCAAAATGCTGCTGGATGACAGCCCGGAAGAGAACCTGTCCCTGCTGGCGCTGGCAAATCTGGCCGGTCTCAGCCCGTGGCACTTCCTGCGCCAGTTTAAAAATCAGGTGGGGATGCCGCCGCATGCCTACCTCGTGCAGTCCCGGCTCCGCAAGGCAACTACGCTCCTGCGTCAGGGGCACCCCCTCTCCGAGGTTTCCGCCCGCTGCGGTTTTTCGGATCAGAGCCACTTCAATCGCCACTTCAAAAAAGCGCTGGGCGTGACGCCGGGGCAATTTTTACGCGCGCTGAAACGCTGAAAATAGCCGGGTGATTCACGATGTTGTCACCGCCCCTGTCGCCGGCGAACGTTGAGGGCGTCGGGGCTACACATTCTCCCGCCTGACAGTTTTCACCTGCGCAATTTTCTTCAATCTTTGTTCGGGAGTTTGCGTTACCTTTTGGCGACCTACTACACCTACAAGGACATGGTTTATGAACGCGTCGGAAACCCTTCGCTCTCCCTGGCAGGGCACATTTTCGGGCTGCGTCTCTGTCTTACCGTTGTGTCTGGCGGTAGTTCCCTGGGGCATCCTCGCGGGTTCAATGGCGGTCCAGGCCGGACTGACCTTCTGGCAAAGCGTCGGCATGTCGGCGGTGGTCTTCGCCGGCGCGGCGCAATTGGTGACGCTGGGACTGCTGATGTCCGGGGCCAATGTGCTGACCATCGTTGTGACCGTATTTGTGATTACCGTGCAACACCTGATTTATGGCTTGAGCCTCCGAGAGGTCGTCTCGCGCCTGAACAGCCGTTTCCGCATTCCCATTGGTTTTTTACTGACGGATGAACTGTTTGCGCTGGCCGCTGGGAAGGGCAATCGCGCGCGACTCTCACCGGGGTATCTTCTCGGCGCGGGTCTCACCTTTTATCTGTGCTGGCTGATGTGCAGTCTGGCGGGCATTTTACTAGCGTCCTCGATACCCGACCTGGACCACTACCATCTCGATTTTTCGATTGTGGCGACCTTTATCACGATCATCGTGCCGATGGTAAAGAACAGGGCTACGCTGTGTGGCGTCGCTTTTTCCCTGATCGCCGCCATGCTGTTGTCATACTGCCACGTTGAAGGCGCCGTCATTATCGGTGGACTCGGCGGTATGCTGTGTTCTGTGGTGATTGAACGCCTGGGAGGTGCGACGTCATGAGTTGGTCATTACTGTTTGTGCTGGCGGGCGTGGTGTTTTTCAATCGCTATTTGTTTCTTGATCCCCGCGTGCCGGTCACGCTGCCGCTGTGGGTCCGTCAGGCGCTGCGTTATTCCGCACCCTGTATGCTGACCGCAATATGCGGACCGGTGATCCTTCTGCATCACGACGCGCTGCGACCGTTCCCCGGCAATCCCTATCTGTGGGGGGCGCTAGGCTGCGTGATAATCGCACTGCTGGTTCGCAACGTACTCCTGGCGGTTGCTTGCGGACTGGCGTGGTTTTATGCGTTGTGTTTCTGGCTGGGAGTCTGACGATGCAGGTGCCGGATGACTCCGGCACCTGGGGTGAGAAAGGATTGCGGTGTTACTGCTGGGAGGACGCTTGCTGGTAGAGGCGGTCCCACATTTGATTGACCAGAACCTGATCCGGCGGAGACAGCTCGCCGTTTTTGATGGCCTTGCGTACGCTGTCCTCGACGCGGCTGCACAAGGCTTCCGCCGTATGCTCGCCGTTTTCCTCAGCTTCCGCCACCGCCAAGGTCAAATGACCACGCAGATATCCCCCGGCAAAAAGCTCATCGTCGCTGGCGTGTTCCACCATGTCATCAATCAGCGCCAGGATGCGCGATTCAAATTCTGCGATCATTCATTGTCCTCGGTTGTTCAGTGTTGCCCATCGTCCGCTCAGCAGAGATCGGCGGGGTACGGGAAATCCGCCGGGGTCAGCGGCGCCGTATGATAAAACGCGTGCAGCGCCTGAATGAAGCGGCCCGGACGTTCGGGAACGCCCTCCTCCAGATAACGCATAACCTGCGCGTGCACGCGGCGTTGAAAGGCAATGCGATCGGGCGTCACATCGCCGTTCAGGTTATCGCAGCTTACGTTAAAGGGAAACGCCGCCGCGACGCAAAACATCCACTCCAGCGCCTGTGGCTTGATCTCTACCGACTCGAACTGTTGCTGCGTTGCCGCATCGCGACCGTCAGGACAGTACCAGTACCCAAAGTCGACAAGTTTGCGCCGTTCCGCGCCCGCAATGCACCAGTGAGAAATCTCGTGCATCGCGCTGGCGTAAAAACCGTGGGCGAACAGGATCCGGTGGTAGTCCACCTGCTCATCGGCCGGCAGGTAGATCGGTTCATCCTCTCCCTTGACCAGGCGCGTATTAAAATCTTCGCTAAAGCAGTCATTAAACACCTGAATCAGGTGCTGGTAATCGTGTGTCATGATGTCGTTAACCGGTTCGGTCATGAGAATAGCTGTCCCACCCAATGGGCAATGTCCTGCCCGTGACTGTCATAAATCAGTTTGATGCTCATCAGCGCGGACACTGCCACCAGCATGGGGCGGATCAACTTTTGTCCCTTGGTGAGCACCATTTTGGCACCCAAACGCGCGCCGATAATCTGGCCTAACAACATCACGCCGCCGATGACCCACATGACTTTGCCGCTCAGGATGAAGAACAGCAGCCCCCCCAGGTTGGAGGTGAAATTGAGCACCTTGGCGTGTGCGGTGGACTTCGCCAGATTGAAGCCGCGTAGCGTCAGGTAAGAAAGCGCATAAAACGACCCGGCACCCGGCCCAAAGAAACCGTCATAGAATCCCACGCAGGCGCCGCCGACGAGGGCGAACGGAACGGGAGAGAGCCGACGCTGCCGATCTTCGTCGCTGATTTTGGGCATCAACAGAAAATACAGGCCGATGCCGATCACCAGCACCGGCAGCAACTGGCGCAGGAAGTACGCATGAATTTGCTGAATGAGCCAGGCGCCGGTGATTGCGCCAAGGAAGGTGCATACTACCGCCAACTTTTGCTCGCGCAGGTCGACCGCCCCGCGGCGAATAAAGTACAGGCTGGCGGAGAACGCACCGCCGACGCCCTGCAGTTTATTGGTCGCCAGCGCCTGCGCGGGAGAAAGTCCCGCAGCCAGCAGCGCGGGGACCGTCAGCAAACCGCCGCCTCCGGCGATCGAGTCGATAAACCCCGCGGCCACGGCGATAACAAACAGGAGCCCGAGCAGCTCCGGCCCTAATAGCATTGCATCCATGGTGATTTATTCCGCAGCAAAATGTCGGTTCAGCAGCGCCTGACACGATGCGGGCAGCGGCGGTGGCGTAGCTTTCTGCGGTGAGACGGCGCCCGGTTTACGCGGCTGGAACCAGCTTTGCAACTCTGCGCCACAACCATCACCGGCCGGCGGCGGATCCTGATCCTGGCACTCAAGGCTATTCGCCGGGCAACGCAGCCGAACGTGCATATGAGCACGGTGTGCGAACCAGGGGCGGACCTTGTGCAGCCAGGAGCGGTCGCTGCCAGCCTCCTGACACAGACGCTGCTTGATCGCCGGGTTGACGAAGATGCGCGTCACCGCGCTGTCCTGCGCCGCCGTTTTGATCAGGGTCAGCGCGTCAGAATTCCACAGACGCGGATTGACGGCCTTGTCCCCAGGCAATACCAGATCGATAGGTTGTGGATTCAGGAGTTGCTGCGTGCTCCAGCGCTGACGCGGCACCTGCAGCCAGATGTCCACATCCAGACCCGACTGATGGCTGGCGTGTCCGCTGCTGAAACGGCCGCCCGCAGGCATCCCCATGTCCCCGACCAGCACAATGCCGCCGTTCTGGCGATGTACGTTGGCGCTAAGGCGATGGATGAACGCCAGCAGATCCGGATGGCCGAAATAGCGACGCTGATCGACTCGCATCACCTGATAGTCGGCTGCTTGCAGCGGTAGTGATTGCGCGCCGATGATGCAGCCGTTGGCGAAGGAGCCAATCGCCTGCGGGCGTCCCGCGACCGGATGCGTGATCTCCTGCCAGGGCGTCGCCGCTCCGGCGGTGGCGCAGCACAGTAGCGCCATCAAACCTATCAACACTGTTTTCATATGCGTGTTACCAACGGGGAACGGAGGTGTTCACGTCCGCGCACTGCGCGCGCTGGCGTAATAAATGATCCATCAAGACGATAGCCATCATCGCCTCGGCGATAGGCACCGCGCGGATACCAACACAGGGGTCGTGACGCCCGCGGGTAACCATTTCAGTCGCTTCGCCCGTACGGGTGATCGTCCGTCCCGGCACCATGATGCTGGACGTGGGCTTGAGCGCCAGATGTGCGACGACTGCCTGGCCGCTGCTGATGCCGCCCAGAATGCCGCCGGCATGGTTACTCTGGAAACCGTCCGGCGTGATCTCGTCTCGGTTTTCGCTGCCGCGTTTACCGACGACCGCGAAACCGTCGCCGATCTCGACGCCTTTGACGGCATTGATGCTCATTAGCGCATGCGCCAGATCGGCATCCAGTCGGTCGAATACCGGCTCGCCCAACCCGGCAGGCACAGATTCGGCGACCACCGTCACCCGCGCGCCAACCGAGTCGCCCTCTTTCTTCAGCCCGCGCATTAGTTCATCCAACGCTTCCAGCTTGGACGGATCCGGGCAAAAGAAGGGGTTCTGCTCAACCTGATCCCACGCTTTCAGTTCGCAGTGAATGTCGCCCATCTGCGTCAGACAACCGCGAATATTCACGCCGTGCCGGAGCTGCAGGTATTTCTTGGCGATGGCCCCCGCCGCCACGCGCATGGCCGTTTCGCGTGCGGAAGATCGACCGCCGCCGCGATAATCGCGCTGGCCGTATTTCTGCTCGTAGGTGTAGTCGGCATGGCCGGGACGGAACAGATCTTTGATCGCGCTGTAGTCCTGCGAACGCTGATCGGTATTTTCAATCAGCAGGCCGATGCTGGTACCCGTCGTCACGCCGTCGAAGACGCCGGACAGAATGCGTACCTGATCCGGTTCGCGACGCTGGGTGGTGTAACGAGACGTGCCCGGACGACGACGGTCCAGATCGTGCTGCAAATCCGCTTCAGTCAACGGAATGCCCGGCGGAACGCCATCCACTACGCACCCCAGGGCAATACCATGGGACTCACCAAAGGTGGTGACGCGGAAAAATTGCCCAATACTGTTTCCTGCCATCACGGCTCCTTTACATCATAAAATAAGAGTTCGTCAGGCGGGCTATCCGCGCCCGCATTTTGTCAATATATTAGTCGCGATACAGGCTGAAGTGAGACTGGCATTCCAGCAGTTGCGCACGGGTCAGCATGAATACGCCCTCTCCGCCGTGTTCGAATTCCAACCAGGTAAACGGGATGTCGGGATATTGGTCGATCAGATGCACCATGCTGTTGCCCACTTCGCAGATTAGCACACCCTCTTCGCTGAGGTATTCGGCGGCGCGGGCAAGAATGCGCCGCACCAGCTTCAGGCCGTCGCTCCCCGCAGCGAGTCCCAGCTCAGGCTCATGACGGAACTCGTCCGGCAGATCCGCCATGTCTTCTTCATCGACGTAAGGCGGGTTGGTGACGATCAGATCGTAAGGCGTGGTCGGCAGGTCGCGGAAAAGATCTGAACGAATCGGCGTGACGTGATGTTCCATGCCATGCTGTTCGATGTTCAGCTCGGTCACCGCCAGCACATCGCTGGAGATATCGATCGCGTCGACCTCCGCTTCCGGAAAAGCCTGTGCGCAGGCGATGGCGATGCAGCCGCTGCCAGTACAGAGATCCAGAATGTGGCGGGGTTCGTGACTCAACAGCGGCTCGAAACCATTGTTGATCAGCTCTCCTATCGGCGAACGCGGCACCAACACCCGTTCATCGACGTAGAATTCCAACCCGCAGAACCAAGCTTTGTTGGTGAGATAAGCGACGGGGATGCGTTCGTTGATACGGCGGATCACGCGTTCCACAATACGGTGACGCTCGCCTGACGTCAGGCGCGCGCTGTACATATCTTCGGGGATATCGAGGGGAAGATACAGGCTCGGCAGCACCAGTTGCAGCGCCTCGTCCCAAGAGTTGTCGGTGCCATGACCGTAATAGACCTGTGCGGCATTAAACCGGCTGACCGTCCAACGCAGCATATCCTGAAGGGTATGCAGATCGTTGACCGCTTCATCGACGAAAATTTTGTCCAAGGTTGTCCTCCGCAGACATCTCTGAAAATCAAATTGCCGCCTAGTTTGCCATGAAGCCTGCGACAAATCAGCAGATATCACCGTCCTGCGGCCCCTCAAGCCTTAGCGGAGCGCGCAAGAAAAGGTACACTTAGGAAAAACCAAGACAGAGTACAGCGCTGATGAAAAACAAATACAGGCTGGATGAGGAAGAGCTGGCGCTTTTTCGCGCTTCAGTCGCCGGCGCCAGACGCCTGACTCAGGACACCTATCGCTATCAACCGCCGCGCCGCAAGCTCTCAGAAGTGCCGCCGCGTAAAGCGATGCAAGAGCAGCGCGACGCCTGCTTTTATTTCTCGGATGAGTTTCAGCCGCTATTGGAAAACGACGGCCCGGTAAGATACGTTCGCTCCGGCACCAGCCACTACGAATTGAAAAAGCTGCGCAGAGGGGATTATCCGCCCGAGCTGTTTCTGGATCTGCATGGTCTGACCCAGCAGGAAGCCAAGCAAGAACTGGGCGCATTACTGGCCGCCTGCCGCCGGGAGCACGTGTACTGCGCCTGTGTGATGCATGGTCACGGTAAGCACATTCTTAAACAGCAGACTCCACTATGGCTTGCCCAGCATCCCGACGTGCTGGCATTTCATCAGGCCCCGCGCGAATTCGGCGGCGACGCCGCATTGCTCGTGCTGGTGGCGCTGGATAGCCATGTCAGATGACGCCACAAACATAAAAGACAGGCGGCAATGTGCCGCCTCGTTTTCTTCACTCCTCCCAGAGACATCACTGCCCCCCGCCCAGCCTGGCATTCAAGCCCACACGTTGCTTTGGCGCAGGTAAAACCTCGCGTCGCCAACCTTTAGAACACCGAAGCAGGAAGAGAGGTGTCGAACTGTGCCGGTATGCCCTTGCCGTCAGGCATACCGGGGCGCAGGGCTAAAGCAGGATTATTTGACTTGGGCGGATTTGGCGAGAAGCTGAGCCGGACTGACCTGCCATTGACATACGCCAGGGCCGGAAGGGTCGAACTGCACGTCGGCCACGGCAGACGTGGCGAACATCGGCGCCGTTTCTTGCGGACAAAGGGCCGCGACCAGGTAGCCGACCAGCGGCAAATGCGAGATCACCAGCACAGCACCGACGCCCTGAGAAGACAGCACTTCGAGATAGTCACGCACCTGTTCGGCGCTGCCGCCCGGCGTGAGTTCCGGCAGGCATTCATCCTTTACCGGCAGTTGCCATACATCCCTGACGGCCTGCAACGTTTGCTGAGCACGCAGGAACGGGCTAACCAGAACGCGATCAATGTCGATACCCTGGCCAGACAACCAAACGGCCATCTGACGAGACTCATCACATCCACGAGCACTGAGAGGACGAAGCGCATCACTGGCCGCGTCAGGTATGGCATCGCCGTGACGCATGATCAAAACTTGCATATTACACCGCTATATTGATGAAAAAGCTGTGCGTGCCGCGAGAGGAAAGGCGGTGCCGACGCTCGTGCATCCGGCTGCGCCTGACCGACGTAAACACACGGTTTAGGAACGAATTGCTGGCGTTTTAACCAGACCGAAGCGCATTTTTTTACTCTAATTGGCTGCCGATAGCAACCTAACGACCGACGCCAGCAGGAAACGCACGAATTTTTACGCACGCGCGTCTGATATAATCCTTTGATTTTCAGTGAGTTGTAAAAACGCGCCCCCCCCTCACCCATACAAAAAATAGGACATCATGTTGTTTTTTGTGCTGACGGTTAGCCACCTTAATTACCCCGCCATTGGACGATGGTCTGAATAATCAGACCGACCCCTTTCAGCTTAGTTCGCACGCGCGTGACGGGAGATAGGATGTCTGAAGAATTTCTTACGGAAATCAGCGGTATCTTGGAGCGGGGAGTGTTGCCGGAACGTCCGGAAGTCGAGATTCGGAGGGAGCATCCCTCCGATACGCACCGTTTAGCGCAGGCCCAGTTGGAAAATCAGGGTTTCCGCCTGGCAGGAGAAAGTGAAGTCGATGTCCATCTTAATGCCACCTTCAACCTCAGCGAACGTGCTGTCGATCACGCAAGGCTCCGATTCCACGGAGCGAGCTTTGTCGATCAACGTCTTTTGCATGGCTTCCGCTTCAGCGCGGTCAGCAAACACCCGGCTATACGAGGCGGTGCAATCGGTATTGTCCATGATGGTGCCCACATCGACACAGCAACAGGCGGCCGTTTCTTCAGCGCTGCATTTGTTCATTGGATTGGTCATTACAAAACTCCTCTGCGGTGATACCTGGAGGCCAGGCACATACCGGATCATAAAAAGTCGTCTCATTTTACCCGCCGAAAAGCAGGAGCACTAGGACTTACTGAAACTAAGGATATTAACGCCGAAGTATTACCCCGGTACTCCCTGTTCGGCCCTATCTATGCCCGCTCTTTTGCCCGCGAAAATGACTCACACATCAGACACTGATTTAACAAAAACAAAACAATTAAAGATCAAAACATTGATGATCGAATCTTTTTGTAACTGGTCTGATTTGTCACAAAGAAGAGCCAACCTACAATGCGCGTCCTTTTGTTACCGTTTTACGATGTAACAGCGCACAACAACAAAATACAATGAGGTTTGGTCATGCACCAGAAAGGCCGGCTGAAAAAAACATCGCTTGCTGTAGCTCTAGCGCTGTTCTCCAGCCATGCATCCGCCGCGGGTTTCCAGCTTAATGAATACTCCACGTCCGGTCTGGGACGCGCTTTCTCCGGCGAAGGCGCCGTCGCCGACAACGCGACGTCAGGCAGCCGCAATCCCGCCACCATGACCTTATTTGACCGGCCCGCGTTCTCTATCGGCGCCATTTATATCGACCCGAACGTAAATCTACAGGGAAAAAACTCCCTGACGGGAAGCGACGATACCAGCGCGCATAACATTGCGCCCGCGCAGTGGGTCCCAAACCTGCACTTCATCATGCCGCTGAACGATCGCTGGTCCGTCGGCGCATCCGCCGTGACTAACTATGGGCTGTCGACGGAATTTCCCTCCGACTACGCCGCAGGCTCCATTGGCGGCACGACCAAGCTACTGACATCGAACCTCAACCTCAGCGCCGCGTATCGTATGAACCAGCACTTTAGCTTCGGACTGGGCGTTGACGCGGTCTATGCAAAAGCGAAAATTGTGCGTACCGCGGGCGAACTGGCCTACATTCCAGCTTCCAGAGGCGGCCTGGCGGGCGTGGTTAACGGCCCTTCATCAGAGATAGCGCATCTGGAAGGCGAAGAGTGGGGTTACGGCTGGAACGCCGGTATTTTGTACGAAGTCGACGATAACAACCGCATCGGCCTGACCTATCGCTCTAAAGTCGACATCGACTTCAAGGGCGATTATAAAAATGACCTGCCCCGCGTCATCGCAACCAGCACCACGACGGGCACGGGCGGCCAGTACATTCCAGGCGCGCTGACGCTTTCACTGCCAGAGATGTGGGAGTTCTCCACCTATCACCGGGTCGCGCCTAAATGGGCAGTTCATTACAGCTTCACTTATACCAGTTGGAGCCAGTTCGAAGAGCTAAGAGCCACCGGCAGCAACAATCAGCAGCTGTTCGAGAAGCAAGAGCATTTCCGCGACGCCTATCGCATGGCGCTCGGCACCACCTATTATTACAACGATAACTGGACTTTCCGCAGCGGTATCGCGTTTGACGACAGCCCGGTACCGGCGGAGAACCGCTCCATCTCTATTCCGGATCAGGACCGCTTCTGGATTAGCGCCGGGACCACCTACGCGTTCAATAAAGACGCGTCCGTCGACCTGGGCATCTCTTACATGCACGGTAAGACCGTGACCATTAATGAAAAAGTGGCTGACAACTCGCCTGCGACCTACAGCTTCACTTCGAAAGGCACCGCCTGGCTGTACGGCATCAACCTGAACTACCGCTTCTGACAAGCGTGCGTCCCGCACCAAGGCTCATCCAGGTGCGGGATACTTTGTGGATGCACGTTTATGCCACGATCAAAAAAGGCCGCTTATGCGGCCTTTTTTATGCGCTATTGAAGCAGAATCGGAATTATTCCGGTTTCACTTCCATATAGTTCAGTTTCAACGTGCTGCTGGTGTAGCTACGGATCTTGTTGGTCAGCTCAATGTCGCCATCCAGTTTTTCACCGTAGGAAGGGATGATTTCCTTCAACTTAGCCTGCCATTCCGGCGTCGCGATTTGGGTCTTGAAGACCTTATTCAGCACGTCCAGCATGATTGGCGCAGCGGTAGAAGCGCCCGGAGACGCACCCAGCAGCGCAGCGATGGTGCCATCCTGAGAGCTGACGATTTCGGTGCCCAGCTTCAGCACGCCGCCTTTATCTGCGTCTTTTTTGATGACCTGAACGCGCTGACCGGCAACACTCAGCTTCCAATCTTCTTTCTTGGCGTTCGGGAAGTATTCCTGCAACGCCGCGAAACGGTCGTCATCGTTCATCATCACCTGGCTGATCAGGTATTTCACCAAATCAAAGTTATCCAGACCAACATGCACCATCGGCATTAAGTTGGAGGTACTGACTGATGCAAACAGATCCCACAGCGAACCATTTTTCAGGAATTTGCTGGAGAAGGTTGCGAACGGCCCGAACAGCACAACTTGTTTGCCGTTGAAGACACGGGTATCCAAATGCGGAACGGACATCGGCGGCGCACCTACGGAGGCTTTACCGTAAACCTTCGCCATGTGACGTTTCACGACATCAGGATTGTCGGTCACCAGGAATTCGCCGCCGACGGGGAAGCCACCGTAATTATCAGCTTCAGGAATACCCGATTTCTGCAGCAACTGAAGCGCCGCGCCGCCTGCACCGATGAAGACAAATTTCGCTTTGATTACGCTTTCTTTGCCATCATTCTTCAGGTCAGCAACGACCACGTTCCAGGTGTTATCGCTATTGCGCTTCAGGTCACGAACTTCATGATTCAGCTGTAAAGAGAAGTTCGGGTTCTGCTTCATGGAGTCAACCAGCTGGCGGGTCACTTCACCGTAGTTGACGTCGGTACCAATCGGCATACGGGTAGCGGCGACCTTCTGATTCGGATCGCGGCCTTCCATCACCAGTGGAGCCCACTCTTTGATGGTATTGGCGTCGCTGGAGAATTCCATCCCGCGGAAGAGCGTGCTGTGCTGCAATGCGTTGTAGCGCTTATGCAGGAAATCGACGTTGTCGTCGCCCCAGACAAAACTAATGTGGGGAACGCTGTTGATGAAGGAGGAGGGATCCTTCATCACGTTATTTTTAACTTGATAGGACCAGAACTCGCGTGAGATTTCGAATGCTTCGCTGATTTCAACGGCTTTGACGATTTCGACCGAGCCGTCAGGTTTTTCCGGGGTATAGTTCAACTCCATAAAAGCAGAGTGCCCGGTACCCGCATTATTCCAGCCGTTTGAACTTTCCTGGGCAACGTTATCCATACGCTCGACCATATTGATGGTCCAGTTGGGCTCTAGTTCTTGCAGGTAGGTGCCCAATGTTGCACTCATAACGCCGCCGCCGATCAGTACTACATCCACGGTTTTATCCTCTTCTGCCACAGCAGATTGCGTTACTCCCATGATCCCTAAACAGAGGACCGAAATGAGTAGTTTTTTCATGCTTTACATCTCTTAATGTGAATTATTATCCCTGCAGGTGAAACAAAGTCATCCCATCCCGACGAGCAAGATAACGGTACAGAAGTGGTGAAAGAGCAGTAAGACTGCTTTTGGTCAAAATTTTGCTAGATCAAAACGAGTCTGGCTGCCCGTTCAGAGCTGCTGAAACGTCACTCTCACAAACAGGGTAGCATTATTGTTACATGGCTGATGAAAATAAATTTATGTAATTAAATAAACATTCAACAGACCGGTAACTTCTCACAAACAATCTCTTATGTGAAGATCTAAAAGGCGAGTCAAGAAAAAACAACGAATAAGGGCGCCCGAAGGCGCCGCTAAACGTTCTTACGAAGCGCATATTTATTGCGCGTCGATTTCCTGAAGACTGCTTTCAATTTCTTTGGCATTCGGGTTCACCGGCGCTGGCCCCGCCCCGCCGCTCGCCAAGAAATCATGACGCTGGAAGTAGGCTTCACGCATCATCAGATAAGGGTCGGACGAGTTCTTCAGCAGACCGTCGGAATCCAGCAGCTGCGCGCGCGTCTCCAACCCTTCAATCATCCATTTACCCGCAGACATCCAGAAAGTCAGGTAGCTTAACGGTGGGTATAACGTATCAACGAGATTCCCGCCGTCTTCACGAAGCGTCGCGCTACCGTATCCCGGCAGTACCACGTAGGGACCATAGGCCACATCGTAATATCCCAGCGTGCTCCCAAAGCGACGAGGCTCTTCTTTTTTCGCAAGCTTGGGGTTGGCCATGGTGGCAACGTCAATCAGACCGCCCATCCCGACGATGGTATTAAGAAAGAAACGGTTAAAGTGGATCATCGCTTCGTACGGTTTGCCCTCGGCGAAATAATTCACCATCGCGGCCGGTTCCGACAGGTTGTCGAAGAAATTGGTTAAACCGTTACGAGCGGGGTGCGGGACGTAATCACGCCAGACCACGGCGGCGGGTCTCACAAGATAGGGGTCTAACAAATAGTAGTTAAAGCTGAACATGCTTCGGTTGAAGCCTTCCAGAGGATCTGAACGCTCTTGCTGTGAGGTATCTCTGGAACTGGCGCACGCAACGAGCAACAGACTTGCCAAAACCACACCCCCGAGGCGGAAATTCATAACCATTCTCCCTGCTTAATTTTTGTATGCCCTTGTAAAAAAGCACCGTTTACCGATGGCGGCGGAAACGTTATGCCGCATTTAGTGTATCACCATACGAAAAATCCACGCCCCACGGCGTTAACCCGCGACATCGTGACGATGTATGTTACCCGCTCTCAGCGAAGCAGCTGGCTTCGACTGTTCCTATTCCAGCACGAATGCTTATGACCGGTGGACTGGATCCTTCAGCAACGCCGTCATAATGACCGCGGAAATCGCTATGTCGCTGCGCCATCACGATAAAACCATCTAAAGACGCAAAAGCTAATACCATACTCCGCCCTCTTAGGTCATTAACGCGAACGGCTGCAAACCTAATTTTTGCTAAGGCATGAACTGAGCAATGCGACGCTGCATCCGCCCGAGCACCGGTTCACGCTCTAGCTTCTCCCGGTTCAATCCTCCGAAAAAGCCGCGCGGCAATGAAGACTGGCTATGCTTATAAGTCAGTTTCCGCCATTACGATGTCAACGAAAAAACTAGTTATGAGTGAACCTCGTTCAAAAAACAGCCGCAACATAGAAAGTGACGAAAGCCGTCAGGGACAAGATATCATCGTGGATGAGCATGCCCTGCCCTCCCCAGCCGCGGCTATCCATGAACGCATCCGACAGGAAGGTCAAAAAGAGCTGGTCCGAGACGGCAGAGCACTTTTGTGGTCCGCCATCGCCGCCGGTCTGTCGATGGGGACCTCGCTCATCGCCATGGGCCTGCTTCACGCCGAGCTTAAAGGCGTGACGGGCGCTCACCTGCTGGAGAGTTTGGGTTACACGCTGGGCTTCATCATCGTCATCATGGCGCGCCAGCAGCTGTTTACGGAAAACACCGTCACGGCCGTATTGCCTATTATGCATCAACCTAGCATGCACAACTTTCGCCTGTTGTTGCGGCTGTGGGGACTCGTCCTGTTCGGCAATCTCATCGGCACCGCATTGGCGGCGTTGGGCTATACGGTATTGCCCGTATTCAGCGCAGAGGTGCGCCATGCCTTCTCGGACATCGCCCTTCATGTAATGGAGAATCCCCCCGAAGAGATGTTTGCCAACGCCATGATCTCGGGCTGGATTATCGCCACGATGGTGTGGATGCTGCCTAACGCCGGAAATGCGAAAATTTTGGTGATTATCACTATGACCTGGCTTATTTCGGCCAGCAGCCTGACGCATATTGTGGCGGGAGCGACGGAGATTTTTTATTTGGTCTTCAATCAGCAACTAACATGGCAGGCGTTCATATGGCCCTTCGCCCTGCCAACATTGGCAGGCAATATCATCGGAGGCACCTTTGTTTTCGCGCTTATTAGCCATGCTCAAATTCGTAGCGACCTGCCGGGCAAGGACAAAAAAGCCGTCAAACTCGACGACGAAAAGGACGACCCATCACGCTGAAGTGGTGGAGGAATAAGCAAACGCACCGCCAAGTGCTTATAGACGCGGCGAAATCGAGTATAATGCCCGGCAGCCGCGTCCCCATAGTTAAATGGATATAACGAGCCCCTCCTAAGGGCTAGTTGTAGGTTCGATTCCTGCTGGGGACGCCATATCACAAATCTCCCAGGGCCTATCGCCTTCTACGTTATTCGATAAATTCAGATCCATAATTCACTGCTTCGTACGCTCTCATCCTGGGAGTAATGACTAAATTCAGCTTTTTGGCGGGCAGATAACGTCGATCTTATTCGTGGGGATGCAAAAGGTAAATAACATCGCCACGCCATTCTTTGCTTTGCGAAACAGTCGCGATAAAAAGGGGTGAGTAATTTCTTTCTTACGAACAGCTCAATCGGGTGGAAAATAACGTCACTTTCAAATGAAGCAGAGGATAGTGTCATCAGCCATGAGCTGTTTTCATTATAGCTTATCAACACACAATAAAACCCATCCGTAATAAATCATGCCGTTCAAGCCTCCCTTCATTAACTTGAATAATAAAGTTTATTGAATCAGTGGTTATATGCAAATCCAAAATGTAGCCTGACACCATACCCCCTCCAGTTTTAGAACAAAATCAACATTAAAACCTAGGATTTAGACTTTTTATGTCAGCATCAATTGAAGATAAGGCAAAGAAAATAATTTATAAGATCGCAAAAGAGACAATCAAAACACTTAATCATTATTCATCTCACACTTGATTATTTTCTTAGGATTTTTTATTTAAACTGCTAATGAGCTAACAGTATTCACATTCACGGCAGTAATCACTCCCCTCCAATCCTGGAAGGAAGTGATTCCGTAACTGACTGATATTGAAAATAATTATCTACTTAGCCCCAGACAACGGAGTCACCCCCATCGCCTTCGGCCTGGTAGCGCCACTTACCGAGAGAGCATGTTCGTCAAGGTAAGATCACCGCTTCATAGTCAATAATTTCATGATTGATAAAAACCATGCTTCAGTATTTTTCTGCATAGGCGCATACGGTATTTTTGATATTGTAATTACCTTCTTTTCCGTTTTTGACGTTAAATGCATGAGCGTAATAATAGGAAGAATGCTCACTCGTCCAGTACCATCCATTATTTTCATCCGTAACCCATCCATCATAAGGAATCATAAAACCCCACTCATTTAACAAGCGATTAAATTCGTTGGTGGTTGGGAATTCATTGGGGTTGGTATACCAATACAAATCTCCGAATTCTGTAAAATAGAGGTCGATAGTAAAGGTATAATCAACTGTTTCCCCAGTATCTGTATCAGACACATGGATGTTATATTCTTTATCAGGATTGACGCTGCTTCTCGATTGGGAAAATTTGAATACCCCTGTGTGGCCGGAAGAAGAAACGACGGACAACACATCATTTCCTTCAGTGATGCTCCATGAATAATTTCCACTTCCTCCTGACACATCCATAGAAAATTGTGCATTGTTCCAGGCTACTGTTGGACCCCCAGACGGGAACGTTTGGTTAACATTATAAATGCGTTGGATGTTAAGAGGAGTTGTTTCCTGGGAGAAATGAACCGTGGCGGTCGCCGTTTTGTCTCCCACGGCTGCCCTGATCGTCACGGACTCAACCTTCGTATCCTTCACGGAGGCATAGGCATTGCCGTCGCTATCAGTAGTCGTGCTATAGGTAGTGCTGTCATTATCAAAGGTGGCACTGCCTGAGGTGATGGTAAACATAACGGTCTGCCCAGAAAGCGGCTTGAGGGTAGTATTGTCAGTGACCGTTGCACATACGCGGTTAACAGATTTTCCGTTTGCCTGAGCATTATCAGATACCACGTTCAGGACCAGAGAAACGTCAGTTGAAGGTGTAGCTGAAACAAAAGTGGCGGTCACTGAGCCATAAACAACAATGTTATCCTGGAGATAAGCGGTCAGTCTCGTTTTGCCAGCGGTAGTACTGGTAAACGGCAGGGAGGCCCGCCCCTTGCTGTCAGTGGTTATATCTGCCGTGTTTAGCCCATTGATGAAGACAGCGCCATTTGTTAGCGCCACAGAAACGCCCACACTCGGAACGGGGATTGCCCCGCTGAACGTTTGTAGCTCTACCAGGTTTTGGTCCTCACCATCAGCTTTCGCGTCGTCGACGGTCAGCAGAAGATTTAGGGTATCGGTTTTATTACTCGATTGGGTGAACGTTGCAGCCAGCGAGCTATGAACAGAGGCATCGTTTTGAAGCGCAACCTCCACCACGACGGTTTCAGCTATCGTGTCAACCAGACTGGCGGAGACGGCCCCCAAGCTGTTGGTTGAAACGACAATGGATGACAAGCCATTCGAAAAAACGGCAGAGCCTGAAGTAATACTGAAAACGACGGGTTCCCCGGATACGTAACTATTGCCATTCATGACAACGGCGCTCGCGCTGACTAAGTCAGCACCATTCGCAATGGCAGAATTGGGGGTGAGTGTGAAATTTTCAATAATCAAAATATTTTCTCCGGCGCGATGTGCGCTGATTAAAGGTCTTATTTCAAGGTTGAAGCACTGACAGATAAATAGACGGACCCACCTGAGTCCCGGCAAAACATAAGCAAAAATCGCGCTTCACAGATCCGTGGAGGCAGATTGAATGAGCCGAATAATGGGTTAGTGATTCTTCATCAAGAAGAGTTTCCGCAATGCCGTTCAACATGCCTGTTCCGAGAGATCTTTCAAGGTTCAGCAGAACGCATGCAAATTGATCTGAACAGCCAGCTATAACGACAGCGTAGCTGGCGCTGGTCCTGACCTTCAGCGTCTCTGCCCACGAGCCTGGTGACTGCGTTGTTTCGAAGTACAACAAGCCGGGGAGTAGCCCAACGACTACCGTACTTGAAGAATAGATAATGTTAAGGATATCAACCTTACCAAGAGTATATGTTCCAAAATAAACACGTGGCTGAAAACGAAAGTTGGCCTTGCTCACGGCATCGTCACTCACTTCAACTTCAGCAGAGTCTTGTAGGGATGAGTGAAGCTCAATCCCGCCTTCATTTTTTTCATAAATTGGGTATTCAAAGAAAGGGCAGACGCTATATGTTTCTCATATTTGTTTTAAACGCAAAATCAACGATAACGTTAGACTGAAACTTTACAGGCTAGCGCTAATAGGAAAGGGAGAGAGAGAAAGTCCTAAATTTTTATCATATAAAACAATCAAATCGGCCTACAAGAACCGGACAGAGCGAGATCACGAAAATGACGCATCCCTTTCAAGAGGGGCTTTCCGTGAAGGGTCACCCGCTACCGACAACAAGCCCGTATTCTCTCATCCGGTTAGAAACAACATGTTCGTCTGGCCGTTACCAACCCCCGTTTTGTCTTCCTATTGAACCGTTCCGGCAGCATTTCCAGCACCTGTTGTTGACTTGTTTTTTCAGCGCCCAGGCGAAGCTGCTCTGGGATATTCAGGTCAACCTCTATAGTAGAACTTCAGAATTAACATCACTGACGACAATGAACGCACGAAAATGCCCCCCACATCAGCACATCAGCACATCAGCACATCAGCACATCAGCACATCAGCACATCAACACATCAGCACATCATGTACAGAATCGAACCCTCGAGACTGATCGACTGTTCCGCCGTCACCAGAAGCAAAAAGGTGTACAGGCAGGCGTCGCTTTGCCGGGCGACCAAAATTCAATTGCACCATGTAGTCTTAGCGATTGGGTCTTTATGATTCCACGCACGTCCCGCCTGCAGGATATCGGGCTAAACATTTTAGAGATATGTTGCGTGAAACGTTTCGCCAAAAGCCCTCACGCACCACAGACGGCCCTCCTCCTATGCCTTTACGACCCCACATAATGTTGTCCAGGTATTCAACCTGTTGATCTTCTTTCAACTCTTATTTATTTGAGACCATGCATTCACGACAGGACTGAAATAAAATTCCACATAGCCAAATTTTTATTTCTATATATCGATTACTGTTTATTCTCATTGACTCAAAATATGAATAATGTAGATATTAGATTGTCAGAAAGACAAAAACATTTCTTTTGTTCGACCATACCGTTCAGGTAGGGTCCAAGGAGCCAGTATGTCCAACATGATCTATTTGAAGTTAACGGGGAAAAAGCAAGGCTTGATTTCATCAGGCTGTTCAAACATGAATTCCACCGGGAAACGGTTTCACCTTTCCCATGACAATGAAATATGTGTTTATAAACTAATAAACACATTATCACGAGATGACTATGATCCCTTTCGACACGTCGACATAATAAAACCCATTGATAAATCCACGCCGCTTTTGGCCAATGCATTGAATGAAAAGGAAAGGTTGACCTGTGAGTTTTTCTTCTTTCGGACGGTGGAATATGGCAGAAAGGAACTCTATTTTAAATTTATCCTGCAGAACGCTTTTCTCACGGACATTCGCTTTATTTACCCTAACTCATTGTTAAATATAGATTGTAATCCACATGAGAGCATATCTTTCGCCTACTCATCGGCCATTTTCGAACATGTTAAAGGGCAAACGCGATCTTTGCTGACAGGGAATGAATCCGTGCAACAAAGTGATTATATTTGAAATGACGGCATATGAATGAGATCATGAATAAACGAAACCATTATCAATCAGAAAGTCATACTTAAAGACAGCATCTCTTAATTATATATATTAAGCATAGGTTGACCCATCGCGTTCTGTCATGAAAGATGAAATTAAACCCATCATGCGAAAAACATATCATTTGTATATTGATGAATTAATGCTGGAGAGGATTTTAGTTAAGAACAGAGAGAAACCTTTATCCGAATAAAACCAGACAGAATTTATAAACCGTTTCTTTATAAACCTGAACACATCATCGGAGAAATGTAAGCTAATCGATATATTCAAAGAGTAAAAAACGGATATTACGCGTGTCATACCGCATACAGACGAATGGATACCGTGCCGGCGGTATCCTTAACTCGCGTCAGATCGCCTCAATAGCCACTTTACGGTTGCCGATCGACTACATTATCTTAGCCATCGAATTATACGGCGGCGCGAGGGTCGAAGAGACCATCAGCGTAACCGTTCTTCCTATCAGTAAGGTGCTAATCAATGAAACTTTTCATCTATGAACACTGTCCGTTCTGCGTTAAAGCCAGAATGATTTTCGGTCTCAAGGCTATCCCTCATGAGCTGTCCGTGATTATGGAAGGCGATGTCGAAACGCCAACCCGCATGGTCGGACGCAAGGTTGTCCCGATACTGCAAAAAGAGGATGGCAGCTACATGCCGGAAAGCATGGATATCGTGCATTACGTCGACGCGATCAAAGCGCCGCTCATCGTCGACAAGCCGGTCGACCCGACCCTTGAAGCCTGGAGCAAAGCCGCCACGGGTCCGGTGTTCAAATTGGCGGTTCCGCGTTTTACCCAAGCGGACTTCAAAGAGCTGGCCACGCCGGAAGCGCGTGAAGCCTATCGAATCCGGGAAGAGAAAGCCTTTGGCGATCTGGAAGCGCTGATGGCTCAGACGCCAGAACTGATCGCAAATGTCGAGCAACAGCTCGCTGAGCTGGAGCCGTTGCTGGCACAGCCGACAGCCATTTCCACCAGCGACTTTGTCCTGTTCCCAATACTGCGCTCTCTGACCATCGTCAAGGGCATCCAGTTCGGCCCGAACGTCGCCGCCTACCTCAAACGCGTCGCCGATGCCACGCAGGTCGACCTGTTCACCGCCAAAGCCTTGTAAAAACCGCCACCTCACCCGTAGAGCATCAGCGCTCGGGTGAGGTCACCGCCAACACCGCTTTCAAGGGCAGCGTCGACCCCAATCAGACGCCGCCGCCGTTGTGCCACAGTAAAGCCGCTGCCGGGCTTCTTCTTCAACAATCCAAACGGCGGTTGGGGATTCCCTGCGCTGTGGATCGTCGGCCTGATCGCGCTGGCGTTAGTCGGCGACGGGCCTTATGCCCTGAAACCGACGAGATCGCGTCAAGCCTGATCCCGCTTCATCCGGGGCCTGTGCCTGACGCCAGCCCCGGTGCTATTCTCTCTCTTGCCGCTGCGGCGCACTGCCGTAGCCGATTTATCTACAGCGAGGGACCGTATGGATAATTCACTGATCATTTTTTTGCACGGCATCGGCGGCTATGGCCGCTATTTCGCTTCCGTGGCCAAGCGTTGGCAACAACAGTGGCCGGCCACACATTTCGCCCTTCCCGATGGCCCTTTTCCCTTCACGCAAGGCGAGGGATTTCAATGGTTCGATATCGATGACGATACTCCCACCTTACGCAACGCCCGCATCGTCGCCGCACGTACCACGTTCGATGCCGTTATTCAGCAAGCGATAGACCAATACCAGATGACTGAACACCCGGAACGGGTCGCGCTGGTCGGGTTTTCTCAGGGCGCAATCATGGCGCTGGATACACTGACGTCGGACCGCTGCCCCTATGGCGCAATCGTCGCCTTCTCGGGCTATCTGCCGGTGTTTACCGATGCTCGCATGGCGCGCCGAACACCGGTCGCGCTGATACACGGCATGGAGGACGACAAACTGCCCTGGCAGCATAGCCAGCAGACGGAACGTGCATTGACGCAGGCCGGGGTTAACTGCGAACTGCATTTGCTGCCGAACGTCGATCACCGCGTCTCCGTTACGGGCGCCAACCTTGCCAGCGACTTCCTCGCCCGCATCATGCGTTAATCACGCTCCGGCGACGCGTCGCCGGGGATTTCGAGTTGTAACTCAGCGTGGTTATCGTTTACTCTCCCTCCCGAATCCGAGCACTACCTTGTCCGTATCAGGAGGAGTCTGACGGCTATGCAAGGCTACGCCTATTCCCAATTTCCCCGGCTGTGCGCGCTGATGTTTAGCACCCTGCTCACCCTCATCAGCGGCTGCGATAATCAGAACAGCGCCAGTCCCACTTTACCGTCTTCCACCACCGCTCACGACGGCTGGCCGCGCACGTTCCAAACGTTAAAAGGCCCGCTGACGCTGCAACATCCGCCGCAGCGCATCGTCTCCACCAGCGTCACCATTACCGGTACGCTGCTGGCGATTGATGCGCAGGTGATTGGTTCCGGCGCCACCAGCCGCAATTCAACGGTGTCCGACGATCAGGGCTTTTTTATTCAGTGGGGACGAGAAGCCAAAGCGCGCAACGTCAAACCGCTGTACATCACCGAGCCGAATGCGGAAGCCATTGCCGCGGCGTCGCCGGACCTGATCGTCATTGCCGCCACCGGCGGCGATTCCGCACTGAAACTCTATGACCAGCTTTCCGCCATCGCCCCAACGCTGGTGATCGACTATGGCGATAAAAGCTGGCAGCAGTTAGCCGAACAGCTGGGAGAAGCGACGGGCCGCGAAAAAGAGGCCCATGACGTCGTCGACCGCTTCGAACGACGCGTACAGTCGATCAAACAGGCGATTACGCTGCCGCCGCAGCCGGTTTCAGCGCTGGTGTATTACGAAGATGGCCGGGGGGTAAATATCTGGACCCGCGCTTCCGCGCAAGGCCAGCTCCTGTCGGAGTTAGGGTTCCAGTTGGCGGAACTGCCGCCCAATCTGCCGACCGAGACCAGCCAGGGTAAACGGCGGGACATCGTGCAGATTTCGGGGGAGAACATGGCCGACAGCCTGAACGGCAAGTCTTTGCTGCTGTTCTCTGCGGATGAAAGAACGGTCGGAAACCTGATGAATAACCCGTTCCTGCGTCATATAGAACCCGTCGTGCAACAGCGCGTGTGGGCGATGGGGCCGGATACGTTCCGGCTTGATTATTACAGCGCCAGCAATATGCTGAACAATATCGAGCATTTTTTCCGTAAGCCCCAATGATTCATGTCCCCGATACGGCCGCGTCCCTGCGGCCTGCCGCCACGCTTCTGGCTCTCGTCGTCTAAGAGTGGCGCGCCGGGGATTCTGCGGCCTCATTCAGCGCTTCGCTGACCGATTCTTCCTCGTCGACCTGCCCGAATGTACACCGGCGCAAAGGCCGAACCAGCAACATCAGCCCCAGTCCCAGTATCGCCGCCGCGCCGCCGAACGACAGAATACTCAGCGCGGGCGTCATGAGCCGGGTCATCGCCCCCAGGCCCAGCGCGCCGAGCGAATCGCCGGTGACGTCCTGCGCCGAGCCCAGACTATTGACCCGCCCCAGCAGCCTGTCCGGCGTATGGGTCTGAATCAAAGTGAACTGAAGCAGGGAGGCGATGGCGTTGAGATAGCCGTAACAGACCAGCGCTGCCAGCGCCACGGCGAAATAGCCCGCCACACCCAGCAGCGCCACCGACAGAAACGCGCCTGTCGTGCAGACCAGCAGCACCAGTCCCGGCCGGCGTACGCCGGAAACCCAGCCGCTGGTAAACGCGCCCAGCATCGCCCCCAGCGGCACCGCGGAGTACATCAGGCCGATGGCGGAGGGTCCGGCGTGATAGACGTCGTTCGCCAGCGCGGGAAACAGTACCCGCATCGCGCCGATCATGCTGACCAGCAGACCGAGCACCACGACCCAGCCGACGACCGGATGCGAACAGACGAATTTCACGCCGCCCGCCAGCGAACGCAGCGGATGCTCCGGCTCGCTGGCCTCCGGCTGAAGCGACGGCAGCCGCATCAGCGGGATCAGGGTGCCCAGCGTGCCGACAGCCGCCACGGCGAAGCTCCAGCCGACGCCGCCCGCCACGATAATCACCCCGCCCAGCGCGGGCGACAGGATCGCGCCCAGTCGCACCGTCACCATACTCAGCGCGCCGGCAGCAGGGAGATTCTTCCGCCCCACCAGCAGCGGGATCACCGCCATCAGCGCCGTCATGCCTAATGCGCCGAAGAATCCATCCCAAGCGGCCAGCACGTACAGCGCGACGAGAGACGGCGAACTCGAAAAGGCATTGAGACTGAGCGCGACGAAGCCCAGCCCGCAGGTGCCGCGCGCGAACAGGATAAGTTTCCGCCGGTCGAAGCGATCCGCCAGCACGCCCCCGCACATCAGACCGATGAACATCCCTACGCCGTCGAGCGCCACCGCCACCCCAACCTGCAGGGTGGAGCCGGTCATCGACTGAATTTGAATGGGGACGCCCACCGCCAGCATGCCGAGCGAGAAGACGGACAGCATTCTGGCGACGAAAATCGCACGAAAGTGGGCGTTGTTTTTTAGCAAACTGAAGTCAAGCAAGATAGAGGATTTAGCCATAATATTCCGTGAAAATAAGGTGATATAGCCAGTTCAGCGGCGGCTGAATGGCGTCAACACGCGGTCTACGTCAATGTATTTGCTCACCGAGGCATGCTAACATAGCAGCTCGATAACATTAATGATAATCATACTCATCTTCACACATTAAGGAGCTGTTCGTTGGCGATGTCACTTCCTTCGCATCAGGCGCCTGTCGCCGCCAATCAGCCACCCACCCGCTACTTTCAAGCCTTTCGGCGTCGCGCCGGTCTTCTGGTGTTCCTGCTGCTGCTGGCGCTCGCTGTCGTCGCTAGCCTGACTATCGGGGCCAAGTCAATTTCTCCCGTCGTGGTCTGGCAGAGCTTGACTGGCCAGCTCGACACGGCCGACAGCACCATCATTCTTAATGCGCGCCTGCCGCGGACGCTGGCGGGCATCATTGTCGGTCTCGCGCTGGGCGGCGCGGGCGCCGTGATTCAAGCGCTGACCCGCAATCCGCTGGCCGACCCCGGCATCCTCGGCGTCAACGCGGGCGCCAGCTTCGCTATCGTTATCGGCATTACCTGCTTCGGTATCAACAGCATGACCGCGTGGCTGGGCTTCGCCTGGATGGGGGTGCTCATCACCAGTCTGGCGGTCTGGCTGATCGGCACGCTCAGCGGGGGACGCATCAACCCGATTCGACTGACGCTGGCCGGGGTCGCGCTCAGCGCAGTCCTGAGCGGCCTCTCCTCATCCATCTCGCTGCTCGACCCGCAAGCGTTCGACCAGATGCGCATCTGGGAAGCCGGAACGCTGGATATTCGTTCGCTGCGCAACGTCGGGATCGTCACACCAACCATACTGTTGGGCGCGGTATTGGCACTGTTGGCCGCGCGCTCGTTAAACGCGCTCAGCATGGGCGAAGACATCGCGATGGCGCTGGGCACCCGCGTCATGCTGGTCCGCGTCATTGCCGTGCTGGCCATCATGCTGCTGTGCGGGTCAGCCACCGCGCTGGCCGGCCCCATTGGCTTTGTCGGCCTAATGATCCCGCACGTCGCCCGCTGGTGGACGGGACCGGATCAACGCTGGATCATGGCGTACTCGTTTCTGTTCGCCCCCATCCTGCTGCTCTGCGCCGATATCGCGGGCCGCTTGCTGGCGGCAGGCGAGCTGCGCGTCTCCATCGTGACGGCCTTTATCGGCGCGCCGGTTCTGATTTGGCTGGTTCGCCAGCGTAAAGCCTGAGGAAACAGAAATGCTGAGTAAGACACTCTCGCTGCGCGCCCCCGGCGGCATCGTCAGCGGTCGAATCGCCGGACGCTCTCTGCTGGTCAACGGCCTGCTTCTGATGCTCGGCCTGCTGCTGCTCACGGTCGCGATGGGGTTGGGGACGCTACAGATAGCCCCGCTGGACGTCTGGCGGGCGTTGGCCGGTCACGCCGACGGCGGTATTCAAACCGTCGTGACCCAGTGGCGCGCGCCTCGCGCGGCAATGGCCCTACTGTTGGGCGCAAGCCTCGGCATCAGCGGCGCAATTTTTCAGTCTATTATTCGCAACCCGCTCGGCAGTCCGGATATCGTTGGGTTCAATACCGGGGCGTTCACCGGCGTGCTGCTGGTGGTGATGGTGTGGGAAGGCGACTATTACCAGATCGTCAGCGGCGCCGTCATGGGCGGGATCGCCGCCGCCGCGCTGGTGTATCTGCTGGCCTGGCGCAAAGGGATTAACGGATTCCGGCTGATTATCGTCGGCATTGCCGTCAGCGCCGTGCTATATGCCTTCAACACCTGGCTGATCATCACGGGTTCGCTGGAACACGCCATGACCGCCACGCTGTGGGGCACCGGCACGCTCAACGGCATGACCTGGACCAAAGCGCAACCCGCGCTCTGGCTCACGCCGCTGGCGACGTTGGCCGTGCTGTTGCAGGGCAAACGACTTCAGCTGCTGGAAATGGGCGACGACAGCGCTCGCGCGCTTGGCGTCAATGCGGAGGCGAGCCGCCTGTGGCTGATGCTGTTCGGTATCGTACTGACGGCGCTGGTCACTGCCACCGCGGGACCGATCTCCTTTATCGCCCTCGCCGCCCCGCAGATCGCCCGCCGACTAACCCGCGCCAGCGCCACGCCGCTGGTCTCTGCCGCCTTGGTCGGCGCCACGCTGCTAATAGCGGCAGATATGATCGCCCAGCACGCTTTCCGCCAGATCCAACTGCCCGTCGGCGCCGTGACCGTCAGCATTGGCGGCATTTATCTGATCTGGCTGCTGATTCGCGAGTCGCGCCATTGACCGACGTCCGTCTCCGCACTGTTCATGTGGGAGACGGCTCAACCGTTGTTTAGAGTGAGTGATTGATGACACCGTTTTTGCACGCCGCCCACCTGACGCTGGGCTACGACCATAAAATCATTGCCGACGATCTGAATGTGACCATCCCGTCGCATCAGTTCAGCGTCATTGTCGGCCCCAACGCCTGCGGCAAATCGACGCTGCTGCGCGCGCTGTGCCGATTGCTGAAACCGCTGGCAGGCGAAGTGTTGCTGGACGGCAAAAACATCCACGCCATCCCGACCAAGGCCCTTGCCCGTCAGATCGGTCTGCTGCCCCAACACGCTATTGTGCCGGACAACATCACCGTGGCCGATCTCGTCGCGCGCGGACGCTACCCGCACCAGAGCCTGCTGCGCCAGTGGAGCGAGGGGGATCAGGAAGCCGTGGAACAGGCGATGCAGGCCACCAATGTCAGCGAGCTGGCGGACCGCAGCGTGGACGAACTTTCCGGCGGGCAACGTCAGCGGGTCTGGATTGCGATGGTGCTGGCTCAGCAAACGCCGCTGCTGCTGCTGGATGAACCCACCACCTGGCTGGATATCGCCCACCAGATCGATCTGCTCGACCTGTTCCGCGAACTGAATCAACAGCGCGGCCATACGCTGGTCGCGATCCTGCATGACCTGAATCAGGCCTGCCGCTACGCGGACCATCTCATCGTGATGCAGTCGGGCCGCGTGATGGCGCAGGGCGCGCCCGCCGACATCGTCACCGCCGACCTGGTGCGCGACGTCTTCGGCATGGCCTGCGTGATTATCGACGATCCGGTGTCTCACACGCCGCTGATCGTTCCCTGCGGCCGCTATCACCCGGCGCCAAAGGGTCTGTGACCCACTGATACCTCGGGCGGAGCGTCGCGTCTCCGCCCGATCGCCCTACCGTGATTTCAGTTCGGCCAGCGGCATCAGCAGCCGATTCAGCTGCGGCCCCAATCGCTCCAGCGAGGCGGGCGACAGGATGTCCGCGTGCTCACAAGGCTGGAGATAGGTCGTCAGACGATCGACATACGGCGCCCAGGTCGCCTGCACGTCCATCCCTTCCGGCAACGTACCGGTGGCGACGAACAGCGTCGCCTCACCGTGATAGCGCTGTGTGGACGCCGTAGAGAGCCGTTGCACCGCATCGCGGTAGTTCGCCACGATATCGCGGAACATCGCCGCTTTTTCCGCGCGCAGATGCTCGTCCGTTTCCTCTTCCGCCTCGGCCATGAATTCGGCCTGCTCCTGTGCCACCTCCTGCTGCGCCTGCTCCTCGCTCGGTCCGCTCCAGTCCTGCCCTTCGGGCGGATAGGTGTCGAACAGTCCGAGGAACGCCACCTGCTCGCCCGCGGCTTCCAGACGCGCGGCGATGCCGTGCGCCAGCGTGCCGCCCAGCGAGTAACCCAGTAGGTAGTACGGCCCCTGCGGCTGTAGGCGGCGGATTGTCGCCAGATGGCGTTCGCACATCGCCGCCACCGAATCACAGGCGGCGATAACGCCGTCCGGACGCGGCGACTGTAGCCCGACAAGCGGATAAGTCCCCGTCAAATGGCGCAACAGTCCGGCATACTGCCAGGCGAACCCAGACGCCGGGTGCAGGCAGAACAACGTCGGCCCACTGCCGGCGCGCAATGGCAGCGTTTCGTCCGCACCGCTGTGACGAGACGCCTCGCCCTCGCCCGCCAGCCGTTGCGCGATCTGTTCCACGCTACGCGCCGCCATGATCTGACCGACCGTCAGCGAACGCCCCAGACGACGGCGAATTTCCGCCGCCAGCCTCATCGCCAGCAGTGAGTGTCCGCCCAGCGCGAAGAAATCATCGTCGGCATACACCGTCGGCAGCGTCAAAATCTCGGCGAACAGCGCCGCCAGCATGCGCTCATGTTCCGTTTCCGGCTCACGTCCCGCCTGCGCCGGTCCCGTCGGAGACGGCAGCGCTTTGCGGTCGAGCTTACCATTGGCGCTAAGCGGGAACTGCGTCATGGTGACATAGCTGACCGGCAGCATATGGGCCGGCAAGGCTTGGGCCAGCGCCTGATGCAACATGGTCGTCTCCAGCGTCACGCCCTCCTGCGGGATCACCCATGCCACCAGTTGACGAGCATCGGCCCCCGTCAGCGCGCCTTGGCCTTCGCCCAGTTCACGCGCGCAGACCACCGCCTGCGCCACGTCAGGCTGAGCCAACAGCGCCTGTTCAATCTCGCCCAGCTCGATACGCTGCCCGCGGATCTTCAGCTGGTCGTCGCTGCGCCCCAGATAGTCCATCGCGCCGTCTTCTCGCCAACGGGCGATATCGCCGGTGCGGTACATGCGCGCGCCGTCGGCAAACGGGTCGGCCACGAAGCGCCCGGCGGTCAGATCCGGTCGGCGCAAATAGCCCTGCGCGAGCTGGATGCCGCACAGATAGAGATCGCCTGCCACACCCAACGGCACCGGTCGCAGCGCGCTGTCCAAAATACGCAGCTGGGTATTCCACACCGGCAGACCGATAGGCACCCCGCCCGTGGTGCAGTGAGCCAACGCCTCGCCCGACGCGGGCTGATAGGTCACGTCCACCGCCGCTTCCGTCGGCCCGTACAGGTTGTGGAGCGGCGCCGCCACTCGCGTCTGATAGCTTTCCGCCAGTTCCTGCGATAGCGCTTCGCCGCTACAGAACACGCGGCGCAGGCTGGCGCATTCGACGCCCGTCTGCGTTTCCAGCGCGCCGATCCAGGCCGCCAGCATCGACGGCACAAAGTGCAGCGTGGTCACAGCGTAATCGTTAATCAGCTGGGTCAGCGCGTCCGGATCGCGATGGGCGTCCGGCGGCGCCATCACCAGTCGCGCGCCCACCATCAGCGGCCAGAAGAACTCCCACACCGACACGTCGAAACTGCACGGTGTTTTCTGCAACACCACATCGTCGTGGGTCAGCCGGTAGGCGTCCTGCATCCACCACAGGCGGTTGACGATGGCCTGATGGCTGACCACGACGCCTTTGGGCCGCCCGGTCGACCCCGAGGTATAGATGACATAGGCCGGGTGCTGGAGCGACGACGCAACCGGCGGACTTTGCGGCTGACGGTGCGCATCGTCCAATGCATCGAACAGCAGCGTGTCGCCGAGTGGCGCGAAGCGCGCTTTCAGCGCAGATTCCGTGATCACCAACCGAGGCTCGGCATCGTCCACCATTAGCGCCAGTCGTTCGTCCGGATACCCGGTATCCAGCGGCAGCCAGGCAGCGCCTGCGGCGACGATGGCTTGCAACGCCAGCGACAGACGCACCGAACGCGGCAGCGCGACGGCGACGATATCGCCGGGAGCGACGCCCGCCTCCCTCAGCCGTTCGGCCAGCAGCGCGACCTGGTGACGCATCTGCCGGTAGGTCAGTTGATGTTGAGCATCCGCCAGCGCCGCGCCGTCCGGCGTTTGCCGCGCCTGACGCTCCAGCGCCTCGTGCAGCGTCATCGGCGGCACCGCGTGCGTCGTGTTATTCACCCTCGCCAGCAGCGCCTGCTCCTCCGGCAGTTGCAACGCCCAGGCGCAAAGCGGCTGTTCCGGCTGATTGACCAGCTGCGTCAGCAACTGCATCAATCGTCGAGCCAGCCGCTGTGGTTGTGCTACGCAGGAACGATATTCCATCAGCAGTAGCAGACGTTCACCCGGCAGTACCAACAGCGTCAACGGATAGTGCGTGTAGCCGCGGTTGTTCAGCGCGTCACAGCGAATGCCCGCCGAACCGCTGCCCAACGCGCCGCTGTCGGGGTAGTTCTCCACCACCAGCAGCGTGTCGAACAACGTGCCATTACCCGCCAGTTGCTGAATGTCGCCCAGCCCCAGATCGTCATGCTCGATCAGCCGGATCTGTTGCGCTTGCAGCGCACCCAACTGGCTCAGCAGCGAGCGCGACGGGTCGAGTTTCACCCGGACCGGCAGCGTGTTGCTGAACAGACCGATGTGCTCGTCGATACCCTCGATTTGGCCGAAACGCCCGGACACCGGCGCGCCGAAAATCACGTCGTTCGCGCCGCTGTAGGCGCTGAGCAGCAGGCCCCACACGCCTTGCATCAGCGTATTGAGCGTCAGCCCGTGCTGGCGGCACAGCGTCAGCAGTCCTCGCTCCAGTTCAGGCTCCGGCAAAAGCGCCAGCTCGCGCACCTCGTCGTCGTGCGCTCCATCGCCGAACAGCAGCGTCGGCCGCGCATCGCTCAGCACCTCGCGCCACAGCGAACGAGAGCGCTCGGCATCGCGCGCCGTCAACTGCCGCACCACATCGCCATAGCTGATGCGAGGCGGCGTCAGCGCCGTGTTTTCCAACACCTTGAAGAGGTCGCCCAGCAGCACCGGCGTCGACCAACCGTCAACGATCAGATGGTGCGCGTTGAGAAACAGCGTGTGGCGTTCGCCGTCGGCATGGCTGACCAGCAGCGCGCGCAGCAGGGTTCGCGGCTGACGGAACAGATCCCGCGCCAACTCCCCTTTTTCGAGCGCCAGCAACGCGTCGCTTTCCTGCTCCGGCGTCATCGACGGCAGCGTCTGTACTTCGAGCGGCCAGTAGTCGGCGTCGTCCTGCAATAGCGGGATCAGCTGGAGTGGGTGCTCGGCCTGTTCGCTGTCGAACCGGGCGGCCAGCTGCGGATGGTGACGTACGACGGCATTCAACGCCTGACCGATGCGTTCCGCGGTCACCGGCCCGCACAGCGACAACCGGGTCAGCGAGTTATAGCTGCCGCTGTCCGCCGCCATCTGCGCATGGAACAGCAATCCTTTCTGCAACGGCAGCAGCGGCAGAACGGCCTCCAGCGGCCCATGTCGCTGGCTGAGCTGCGCCAGGGTGTCGTCCGTCACGCCAGTCAGGCCGACGTCGGCGGCCACCAACGTATCCGCCGCACACTGCGGTTGTCGGCACGCGGCCGTCAGCAGATCGTCCGCCGCCTGCGCCAGCGCCTGATGCAGCGCATCAATATCGTCGCGGTTGAACACGCCGTCGGCCCAACCCCAGTGGATAGCCAGCCGAGGCTCTCCCTGACCTTCATCGACGAAGAGGTTGATCTCCAGACCGTGGCCCAGCGCCATCTGCCCGTCCTGCGCGACGGCAAACGCATCGCGAAAACGACGAGCGCTGCGCTGCGGCGCCCACGCGCCATCCGCCGCCTCAAAGCGGCCCAAATAGTTAAACAGGATGTCGGGAGCGCTCTGCGCTTCCCGCTCGGCGAGAGAGTCTGCATTCGTCGCATCCAGATAACGCAGTACGCCGTAGCCGATGCCGCGATCCGGCACGGCGCGCAGCACCCGTTTCACCGCACGCATCACCTGCCACGGCTGCGCCGCGTCTGTGTCAGACCAGTCCAGGCACACGGGATATTCCGCCGTCAGCCAGCCGATGGTGCGCGTCAGATCGAACCGATCATCCCGATCGCTGCGACCATGCGACTCTAGCGTCAGGCGCAGACGGGAAACGGCGAAGCGGCGAGCGCAGGCCATCGCCAACGCGCACAGCAGCGTCTCCTCCACACCCGCGCGATAACGTTGGGGCAGCGTGGTCAGCAGCGCTTCGGTCTGCTGCGTGGTCAGCAGCAGACGCTGTTCGCGCTGTCGATGCTGGCGATCCTGTTCTTCCAGCAGCGGACGCCGTCCCAGTCGAGGGACGTCCGGGGGCAGCATGGACTGCCAGAAAGCCAGTTCGTCGCGCCGCCGGGGGATATCCGCCAGCAGATGAGACGACCAGTCGTGCAACGAACAGGCCTCCTCGGGCAATGTCGCCGTCTGTCCGGCCAACACGGCTTCGGCGGCCTGCCGCAGCTCGGGCAGCAGCACCCGCCAGGAGACGCCGTCCACCGCCAAATGATGAATGACCAGCACCAGCCCGCAAGACTGCGCCTCATTCCGGCGCAGCAGCACGGCCTGCAACATCATGCCCTGCGACGGATCGAGACGGCCGACCGCCTCATCAAACGCCTGCTCGGCGGCCGCCTCGGCATCGCCTTCCACTGCAAGCATGCGACAGAGCGACGCCGCCGCGTGACGTGGAGATTCTCCCACCACCAGCCGTTCGTCCTGCGTATAAGCCGCCAGTACGGGGTGGCTGGCGATCAGCGCCTCTAACGCCCGCACCGTCTGCTCCGCCTTCATCTCTTCGGGAACGTTAAGCCAGACCGCGTGAGCGAAACGGCGGTTGATGCCGTGATGCCGCGCAAACCAGTGCAGGATAGGCAGCCCCGTCAGCGGACCTCGTTGAGCGACGCGGGGTAACTGCGCCTGTTGCGTCAGCGGACACATCGCTCGCGCCATCCCGGCGGGCGTGCGTTCAGAGAAAATGTCACGCGGACGTAGCATCCAACCCTGGCGACGCAGCGCCGTCGCCAGTCCCATCGCCGAGATACTGTCGCCCCCCAGCGCGAAGAAGTCGTCGTCCGCGTTAACCGCGTTCATCCGCAGCAGGGTTGCGATGGCCTCGCAAATCAGCACTTCCTGCTCGCCCTGCGCGGCGCGACCTTGTCGAACGGCCGCCGCCTGCGGTTTCGGCAGCGCCTGTCGGTCGATTTTGCCGTTGACCGTGAGCGGCAGCTCGGCCATCACCATCAGCAGCGCTGGCACCATATACTCCGGCAGCGTCACGCCCAGCTGCGCCAACAGGCGGGCGGAGATATCCGGCTGCGCGCGCAGTGCCTCATCCGGCACCGAGCAATAGCCGATCAACCGATGCGTCGCGCCCATCGGCTCGGCGATCACGACAGCGGTGCTGACTTCCGGCAGCCCCGCCAGCGCGCTTTCGATTTCGCCCAGCTCCACGCGGAAACCGCGCACTTTAATCTGATGATCGACGCGTCCGATAAAGGCCAGCTGGCCGTCGGGACGCCAGCGCAGCACGTCCCCGGTGCGGTACATCACCTCGCCCGGCGCAAAGGGATTGGCCACGAAACGGGCCGCCGTCAGATCCGGGCGACGTAGATAGCCGCGCGCAATGCCCGGCCCTGAAATATACAGTTCGCCGGGGACGCCGACCGGCACCGGCTGCAAACGGGCGTCCAGTAGCCAGACGCGAGTATTGGCGACCGGCCGACCGATCACGGGCTGGTCCGCCGCCTGTACGCTGGCCCCCAAGGTGTCGATGGTGTACTCAGACGGGCCGTAGTAGTTGTGGATTTCGATGGCGTTCTGGCGCTGCATCAACTGCCACAGCCTGGGCGTGGCCGCCTCGCCGCCGATCATGATGAAAGCGGGCTGATGCTGTTCCGCCTCCAGCAGACCGGCGTCGATCAGCTGGGAAAAGAACGACGGCGTGATGTCCAGCAGGTCCACCGGCACCTGATTCATCTGCTGCACCAGCGCCCACGCGTCCCGGCGCAAGTCTTCGTCGAAAATGTAGAGTTCGCTGCCCATCAGCATGCAGAACAGCGGCTCCCAGGAGGAGTCGAACGAGAAGGAGGCGGTATGACCGGCGCGCAACCGTCTTTCGTGACGCTGCTGGAAACGCGTCATCGCCGGACCAAACAAGAAGTGCTGATGAGACAGCAGCAGGTTCAGCAGGCCGCGATGCGTGCTCATGACGCCTTTCGGACGCCCGGTCGAGCCGGAGGTATAGATGATGTAGGCCAGATGATCGCCGGACAGCGGCTGCGGACGATCGCCATCGCCGATAGGCGCCGCCGACGCCGCCTGGCATTCCGCCCGCAGCGCGTCATCGTCCAGACACAAGGCGTCCGCCAGCGCCGGCATCTGCGCGAGCCGGTCCCGCCAGGTCAGCAGTAGCACCGGCCGGGCGTCTTCGCACATCAGCGTCAGACGCTCGCGCGGGTAGTCCAGATCCAGCGGCAGATACGCCGCGCCGCTGGCCAATACAGCCAGGATCGCCACCACGCTGTCCACGGAGCGAGGCACGGCGATAGCGACGACATCGTCCGCGCCCACCCCGCGCGCGATCAGCACGCGCGCCAGCCGCATCACCCACGCCGACAGCGTCGCATAATCAATCTGTTCGTTTGCGCTAGTGACCGCGACCGCATTCGGCTGCCGGGTCGCCTGACGCACCAGCAGGTCTATGACTGACGCGCCGTCATCCGGCATCGCGAGCTGCGGCCCTCGGCTCCAGCTGTCAATCCGCCGTTGCTCTTCGAGGCTTAGCAACGACAGTTCGCCGATGGGCTGTGCAGGCTGCTCTGCCAGTTGGGACAGCAGGTGCTGTAAACGATCGCCGTGCGCGGCCAGCGTTTCGCGATCATAGCGGGCGGGATTCGCCACCAGCCCCAGTTGCAGGCGGTCGCCGTCGACACCGACTTCAAACTCCAGATCGTCCACCGGACCCATCGCCAACACATGAGTGACGGCGGGCGTGCCGTCCAGCGTCAGTCCTGCGTTGTACACTTTGTAGTTGAATACCGGGCCGTATAGCCCATCCTGTTCGCCTACCCGCCCCAGATCGCGCCGCAGCTGTTCGGCTTCGTAGCGTTGATGGCGGCGGACGGTTTTGATCTCCGCCAGCAACGCGCGGGTTACGTCCGTCAACGTCATGTCGGGCGAGAGCGTTAACTGCAACGGCAGTACGTTCACCACGGGTCCGACGGCGGTCAGCGCCGCAGACCCCATACGGCGCATGAACGGAAAACCGATCGATAGCCGCGGCTCGCCGCTCATGCGGAACAGGTAGACGGCCAGCGCCGCCATTGCGATTTCCGCCGGTTGGGCCTGACCCAGTTCGGGACTCGCGGCCAGCGCGGCAAACGGTGCCGCCGGGAACGAGAGTTGATGATGCCAGGTCCGCACCGTGTCTGAGTGAGGGAGGCCCTCCTCTGTAGACAAGGAGATCGGCGTCGGCAGGTCAACCGCATGCGTACGCCAAAATTCGGCGGCGCGCTGACAGGCGGTAGAGGACTGCCAGGTCAGATACTCGTCCACCACATCGCTGAATGGCGTAAACGGCGTGGGCGACGCCGTTTTTCCAGCCCGCAGCGCGTTATAAATGTCGACGATCCGCCGGGTCAGCGCGTCAAAACTGAATCCATCCAGCAACAGATGATGATAACGCTGATACCACAGCCAGCGTTCCGGCGCGGCCGACACGCGCATGATCCTATGCCGGTACAGCGGCCGATCGCCGTCCGCCGGCAGCTCTTCCGCCAGATCCGCCTGCATTAACGCATAGGCCGCCGCTTCCCCTTCCGGCTGCTCGCTTAAGTCCAGCCACTCTACCTCGCGCACCGCGTCCGGCAAGACACGCGTCGGCACAGACTGTCGCGGCTCGCCGTCTTCGTTCAGCGTGAAGCGGGCATGTACCGTATCCGCTTCGGCCAGTCCCTGGCGGATAGCGGTTTCCAGATCGTTGCAGTCAAGCGAGCCGTTAAGTTCGATGGCATGCGCCACGGTAAAAACATTTCTCCGGCTGGCGATGCTGTCCGCCATCCAGATCCCCGGCTGGGCCGCCACGAGCGGCATTTCCAAATATTTCGCCTGTAATTCAGGCGCAACGAGAGTGTCTGACACGATGAGACTTCCTTTGCGTTTGCATGGAGAAAACAGTGTGGGGCGCCGAGCCGACGCCGATGTGCGGCGTGGCTACATCTCAGCCTGTCGCAGGCTGGCGGGACGCATATCCTGCCACTGGGTTTCGATCCAGTTCAGGCAAGCCGAGCGGTCGCCCGGTCCGTAAACCGTTTTCCACCCTGTGGGGACGGCGGCAAAGGACGGCCACAAGCTGTATTGCTCCTGCGGATTCACCAGTACCTGAAACTCAAGACTGTCATCATCAAACGGGTTTTGTTGTTCCTGACTCATACTTATTACCTTTTTCATGTGGTTGTGGCGTGAACGCCCCCTCAGTCATTTCCGCCATCAGCCAGCGGCAGCCGTCGATCAAGCCGCCCCGCCAGCACAGCGCATCATGACCGCCCGCATACATCCGGAACTGAACCCGGTGTCCCGCCTCTGTCAGCGCCTGATGCATCTGTCGATTGACGAGTGCTATGTCCGCTTCGCGGCGTCCCGCCTCCTGAAAAATCGTGAGAGGCCTTTCTGTCCGCCCCCGCTTACGGACCTGCTCACCCAGCCAGCCGCCGGGTTGCGAGCATGGCTCGCCCTCAGTGATGAATTTCAGGTCAGGCCACCAGAAGGAGCCGGATTGCGTCAGCACCCGGCCGAACCGCTGCGGCAGGAAAAGTCCGGCATACAGCGCCGCCAGTCCGCCGTAACTCTGCCCCGCTACCAACGTGCGGTCGGGGTCATGACTGAAAGGGGCATGCCGAGCGGCTAACGGCAACAGCTCATCCTGCACCGCCGACCAGAATGCGGCGTTGCAGGGCAGTTCGTCGCCGCGGGTCGACGGGTCTAGCGCGTCGATCAGCAGCCAGACGGCGGGCGGCAGCTTTTCGCCTCGGGTTTCTTCGTCCAGCGCGGAAAAGAGCGGGAACTGATCCGCCCAGCGCTGACCGTCCAACACGATCGCCAGCGGGCGATGTTCAGGCGCCTCGCTGTTTCCCGTGGTGTAAAGCCAGATGCGCCGGGCGTTGCCCAATGTGACGCTGCGCCACGTGAAGGTGTGCAGCCGACGCGCGTCCGGCGCCGACGCCTGTCCCCGGTCAATGCGCCGCCACGCGGCCTGAGCCGGCGCATTGGGCATGTGAGCGGACGACTCCGGCTGCCCGCCCCAAGTGTGATGGGGCAGAATGGCATTCAGCGGGTCGGCCACCGCGTGAGCCGACAGCGAACACCACCACTCTCGCTGCTGCTGGCGTCGTTCGTTGTCGTCCTGGCTGAACGACGGCGGTAGCTCAGCTTCCGTGACGGGCAGCAGGCAGTAGCTGCCGCGCCAGTCGTTCTCCAGCGTGACGCTCCAGTGCCAAACATCGGTGTCCGCCAGACGCCGTAGGCTCTGCGGCGAACAACTGTGGTGGTCGGTGACGCCGTTGATATCCGCATAGACTCGTTGGATGGGAGACTGCGCCCCCGAACCGTGTGGGTCCCGCCACAAAAATGTCGCGCTGACCTGCCCAGGTGCCGCGCTTTCCACCAGCGGCGTGCCAAGCTGAGCCACACGTCGCCACCAGGCTTCCGTTCCCACCTCTGGCGCGTTTAATAACGCCGCGGTAAAGCCGGGTTGCCGTGGTTCAGACATACCTCCTCCTGTTCCGATAACCCCTAATACTTACTTAAGATTATTTACTTAAAACCATACGTCTGCGGATTACATCACAGAATCAGACATAAAAACGAATAATATTGAGAATCATTTACACTTGCAATAACATGTAAATCGAACTTACGTTAAGCCAGGGATTAATGTGAGCTAAAGCCACTAAAAATAAGGGGTTTATCAACCTTTCACCAACAAGATTGTTAGACGCTTCGGTGATTCGTTGACGCAATGCTTACGAAATCCTTCTTTCTGATGTTTTGCGACAGGTTTTCAAAGGGATAAATCATGTTCACCACCAAAATAAAACCATTAACACAGCTTATTGCTTTTTATACTAATGGCCGCAGAGCGCCTCTGATATTGGCCTCTGCGCTCCTGACCCCTGCCTTGGCGCAGGCGGCGGATACGCCTTCCGCCGCCGACGGCAATGACACAATCGTGGTCACCGCCACTCAGGGAGAGAGCGTCACTGCGCCGCTGCGAGGCATCGTGGCCAAAGCCAGCGCGTCGGGCACCAAGACCGAAACCCCGCTGGTGAAAACGCCGCAGTCGATTTCCGTCGTAACGCGCGACCAGATGGACCAGCAGGCCGTCGGCTCCGTGGCTGACGCGCTGAATTACAGCAGTGGCGTCGTCACCAACTACCGTGGTTCTTCCAACCGCAATGACGAAGTGATTTCCCGCGGGTTCCGGTATGCGCCGAAATTCCTGGATGGCCTGAGCTTCGGCCTGAGCGGTCAGGGTTCCTCGCTGGGGAAATTCGATCCGTGGCTGCTGGAGCGCGTTGAGCTGGTGCACGGCCCGGCATCGGTGCTCTATGGACAGGTTAATCCCGGCGGACTGATCAGCATGACCAGCAAACGCCCGACGGCCGAAGAGATCCGCAAAATTCAGTTCAGCGCGGGCAACCAGCATCTAGGCGAAGCGGCGTTCGACTTCGGCGGCGCGCTGAACGATGACAAGACGGTGCTCTATCGCCTGAACGGCATCGGCAGCACCCAGCACGAATTCGTTAAAGACTCCAAACAGGAACGGGTCGCCATCGCGCCCGCCCTGACCTGGCTGCCGAATCCCGATACCAGCTTTACGCTGCTGACGGCGTACCAAAACGACCCGGAGGCGGGCTTCCGCAACTTTCTGCCCGCCTACGGTACGGCATTTGAGACGGTATCCGGCTATATCCCCTATGACCTGAACGTCAGCGACCCTCACTACCACGAGTCGAAACGCGAGCTGGGTTCTCTTGGCTATATCTTCGACCACTCGTTTAACGACACGATTTCGTTCCAGCAGAACTTCCGCTATTCCAAGCTGAAGGAGAAATACAAGTATCTGGTGTACACCGTTGGGGGGACGGCGACGGACACTACGATCTCCCGCCGCCAGCAGAAGGAGTACACCAATACCGACGAGCTGGGGCTGGATAACCAGCTGAAAGCCAAGTTCACTACCGGAGACGTCGCGCACACCCTGATCGGCGGTCTGGATTACAAGTGGCAGAAGCAGGATTACAACTACTGGCGCAACGGCGGCGATCAGTACGACTTCGACTGGGCCAACCCGGTCTATGGCGGCTCTTGGCTGGTCAGCGACAATGAACTGAGTCTGATGACCAGTACGGTGAAAAAGCTCGACCAGGTGGGGATCTATCTGCAAGACCAGTTGGAGTGGGAGCGTTGGAACCTGCTGCTGTCAGGGCGTAATGACTGGAGCGAAGTGCGCACCACTGACCGGACCGGGTCCACCACCACTCAGCAGAACGACAACAAGTTCACCGGCCGCGCGGCGCTGTTGTACGCCTTCGACAACGGCATTTCCCCGTACATCAGCTACAGCACCTCTTTCGAACCTAACCTGAGCAGCGGTGCGCCGGGCAGCGACCCGTTCAAGCCCACGACAGGCGAGCAGTCCGAAGTCGGGGTGAAATATCAGGCCCCGGGCAGCGATACGCTGCTGACGCTGTCGCTGTTCGACATCACCCAGAAGAACATCACCTCCTACAACAGCATCACCGGGTACAACGAGCAGATCGGCAAGGTGAAATCGAAGGGGGTGGAAGCGGAAGCGCATACCCAGCTGACCCCGGAAATCAGCCTGATGGGCGCCTACACCTTCACCGATGCGGAAACCCGCGAGAGCAATACCGCCAACCAAGTGGGCAAGGCGCCGGCGTCGATTCCGCGTCACACCGCATCCGCGTGGGGAACCTATCGATTCCTGGATAGCGCGCTGAAAGGCCTGACGCTGGGCACCGGCGTACGGTACGTCGGCACCAGCTACGGCGATAACGCCGAAAGCTTCAAAGTGCCTCACTACACCCTGTTCGATGCGATGGCGCGTTACGAATTGGGTGAAGCCGCCGCCAGCCTGAAAGGCGCGGCCGTTCAGCTCAACGTCAACAATGTGGCTGACAAACACTACGTCGCGTCGTGCAGCAATACGTCCGCCTGCTTCTACGGCTCCGGACGCAGCATCGTCGCCACGGTGAGTTACAGCTGGTAAACGCGATGGCTATGTATCATCGCCGCTAGCACTCCGGCGGACGGCATTTCGCGTCCGCCCATTTTTATTTATTGCCTTGAGAATTCGCCATAAGGGGCTTTATTCGCGCAGCCCGTGTTGACGGCATCAGCACACGCCGTTCATTCGAAACGGCGAATAAAAGCAGCCCGACGGTAGGATTCCGATGAAGGGACCTGTGATTACCACAGCAAAATTTCGACGAAATAAGCCTGGCGCGTTATTTCGTTTTTTTGAATCAACTATAAGGAACGGACTGTGTCTACGCTATCTGCCAAGTCTTCCGCGTCGGATATCAGCGACCTACGCCGAGACGACATGCTATTCCTGTCGCCAACCGCCAGCCTGCATGCCCGCGGCTGTTACGCTACGTTAACCCACCCAGCCGAGGACGGCGACGACCTGAACGGCGCATTCCAGCGCCAGATGCGTCAGTTGTTCGAACAGGCGCAGCGCGACGGTCTCGACAATCCGCTGCTGGTTGGCGCGATCCCTTTCGATAAACGTCAGCCGGTTAACCTGCAAATTCCCACGTCGTATCGCTGGATTAAGCGTGATGCGCTAGCGGAACGCCCGGCGGCGGCCTATCCCCGCATTCTCCGTCAGCGACAAATCCCGGAACAAGAGACGTTTATGCGGATGGTCAGCGCCGGTATCGACGCCACAAAACGCGGCGAACTGAACAAGATCGTACTTTCGCGCCTGCTGGACATCGAAACCGAGCAGCCGCTGGATACTCTCTCGCTGTTGTTGCAGCTTAACCAGCAGAATCCGTGGAGCTACAACTTCCACCTGCCGCTGGCGCAAGGCTGTCTGGTCGGCGCCAGTCCTGAACTGCTGCTACGCAAACAGGGCACGACGATCGCCTCTCAGCCGCTGGCTGGCTCCAGCCGCCGCAGCAACGACGCGGGCGAGGATCATCGACTGCAGCAGGCGTTGCAAAGTTCCGTCAAAGATCGCTATGAACATCAGTTGGTCATAGAGGAGATGCAGCGCACGCTGCTGCCACGCTCCCGCTCGTTATCGCTGCCGCAAGAGCCGACGCTCATCAGCACACCGGTACTCTGGCATCTGGCCACCCATCTTCGGGCCGAAGTCATCGACCCGCGGGAAAACGCGCTGTCGATGGCCTGCCTGCTGCATCCCACGCCCGCGCTGTGCGGCACGCCCTACACGTCGGCACTAGACTTGATCGGCGAGTTGGAGCCGTTCGATCGCCAGCGATTCGGCGGAATCGTCGGCTGGTGCGACGCGCAGGGCAATGGCGAGTGGGCGGTGACCATTCGCTGCGGCGAGGTGCAAGACAACCGGGTGCGATTGTTCGCTGGCGCGGGGATCGTGCCGGACTCCCAGCCGCTCTCCGAATGGCAGGAGACAGGCGTCAAACTCAGCACTATGTTGCGCGCGTTCGGGTTACAGCAAGACAGGGAGTATGCCGCATGAACATTGAATTCAACCGCTGGCCGCCCGAGCTGGAGCAACGCTACCGGGCGCGCGGTTACTGGACCGATGCGCCGCTGGACGACATTCTGGCGCGGCATAAGGACAGCGACGCCGTCGCCGTAATCTGCGGCGCGCGGCGATTCAGCTATCGACAGATGGATCGACTGGCATCGCAGCTCTCGGCCGCCTTGCGCCAACGCGGCCTGCACTGCGGCAATACCGCGCTGGTGCAGTTGGGAAACATCGCCGAGTTTTATATCGTCTATTTCGCGCTGCTGCGCGCCGGGATCGTCCCCGTTCATGCGCTGCCCAGCCATCAACGCAGCGAACTTAACTCTTACGCCGACCAGATTGAGCCGACGCTGCTCATCGCGGATCGACGTCACCCGCTGTTCGCAGACAACCGTTTCGTCGGCCAGTTGCGTGAGCGCTGCCCATCAATTACGCAGGTCGTCTTGCTGGGCGATGACGACGACAACGGTTTATCCGCGCTTATCAACAACGACATCGACATTCCCGCATCGACCCCTACGCCGCCGGATCAGGTCGCATTTTTCCAGCTATCGGGCGGCAGTACCGGCACGCCGAAACTGATCCCGCGAACCCACAACGACTATTACTACAGCGTACGCGCCAGTGTGGACATTTGCGGCTTCACCGCCGCCACCCGTTACCTGTGCGCGCTGCCCGCAGCGCATAACTACTCGCTCAGTTCGCCGGGCGCGCTGGGCGCGTTCTATGCGGGCGGCTGCGTCATACTCGCGCCCGACCCCAGCGCCAGCGCCTGCTTTCCGCTCATCCATCAACATCAGGCCACCGTCGCCGCGCTGGTGCCGCCGGCGGTCATCCTGTGGCTTGAGGCGGCCGCCTCGGCCGGGGAACGCGCCGCGCTTAACAGTCTGCAACTGCTACAGGTGGGCGGCGCGCGCCTGAGCGAGTCGCTGGCGCGACGCATCCCGGTCGAGTTGGGCTGCCCATTGCAGCAGGTGTTCGGCATGGCGGAAGGGCTGGTGAACTACACGCGACTGGATGACGATGACGCGCACCGCTACGCCACACAGGGATGCCCAATCAGCCCTGACGACGAAGTGTGGGTGGCCGACGCCGACGGCAATCCGCTGCCGCCGGGACAAGCGGGAAAACTGATGACGCGCGGCCCCTATACATTTCGCGGTTATTACCGCAGTCCCGAGCAGAATCGGCAGGCGTTCGACGCTGAGGGTTTTTACTGCTCCGGCGACCGCATTATCCGGCACGCCGACGGCTATCTTCAGGTGGTTGGGCGGGAGAATGACCTGATCAATCGCGGTGGAGAAAAAATCGCCGCTGAGGAGATCGAGAACCTGCTGCTGCGTCACCCGAATGTCATCAATGCCGCGCTGGTCTCCGTGCCGGATGCGCTGATGGGCGAGAAAAGCTGCGCTTTCATCGTCGCCCGTCAGGCACTCAAACCCGTCGAGCTGCGTCGCCATCTGCGTCAGCTAGGCATCGCCGATTACAAGTTGCCCGACCGCGTGGCAACCCTGTCCGCCCTGCCGGAAACCCCGGTCGGGAAAATCGATAAGAAACGTCTGCGACAGATGGCGCAGGAACGCTTCGCCCCTTCTCAGCAGGAGAATCATTGATGAGTATCCCCAAACTGAACGCTTACCCGCTTCCCACCGCAGAGCAGCTGCCCGCCAACAAAGTGCGCTGGACGCTGGAGCCTCAGCGGGCGGCGCTGCTGATCCACGATATGCAGCAGTATTTCCTAAATTTCTGGGGCGAAGACAGCCCCTTGACGGCACGGGTGGTGCAGAACATCGCGCGGTTGAAACAGATCTGCCGCCAGCAGGGCATCCCGGTGTTCTATACGGCACAACCGCAGCAGCAGAGCGACAGCGATCGCGCGCTGCTCAACGACATGTGGGGACCGGGCATCAATCAGCATCCCGAACAGCAGAAAATCATCCCGGCGCTGACGCCGGAAACCGGCGATACGGTGTTGGTGAAATGGCGTTATAGCGCGTTTGTGCGTTCCGATCTGGAACAGCAGATGAAGAAAGCCGGACGCAACCAGCTGATCATCTGCGGCGTATACGCCCACATCGGCTGCCTGACTACCGCCAACGACGCCTTTATGCGCGATATCCAGCCGTTCATGGCGGCCGATGCGCTGGCCGATTTTTCGCAGGAAGAGCACATGATGGCATTGCGCTACGCCGCCGGACGCTGTGGCCGCGTCGCCACCGTCAATCAGCTTCTGGCGGAGATCGCGCCGGCCCCCGGCTATAGCCGGGAACAGCTGCGTGCGGAGCTGCTGCCCCTGTTGGATGAAGGCAGCGAAGATTTGGAAGACGATGAAAACCTGCTGGATTACGGTTTGGACTCCGTGCGCATCATGTCGCTGGTCGCGCGCTGGCGTCAGTCCGGGCACGATCTGGACTTTGTCGCGCTGGTTAAAAACCCCACGATCGCGCACTGGCTGCACCTGTTGACCGAACCGCAGCAGGAGGAAGCATGAGTCTGGAGTCGGAATTCCGCGGCAAGCAAGTCTGGGTGACCGGCGCCGGGCGCGGCATCGGCTATGTCGTCGCCTGCCGTTTCGCGCAGGCGGGCGCCGACGTCACCGGCTTTGACGTTGAATTCGAGGAGTCCGATGCCCCATTTTTACGGCGCAAACTGGACATCAGCGATGCGGCCGCCGTCGCCGACAACTGTGGCGAGCTGCTGGCGCGCACGCCACGGCTGGACGTGTTGGTTAATGGCGCAGGTATCCTGCGCATGGGCGCGACGGAAACCCTCAGCCAGCAAGACTGGCTGGACTGCATCGGCGTCAACGCGGGCGGCGCCTTCAACCTGTTCCAGGCCACGATGCCGCAGTTCCAACGCCAGCGCTCCGGAGCTATCGTGTCCATTGGTTCCAACGCCGCGCACGTGCCGCGCGTCGGTATGGCGGCATATTGCGCATCCAAAGCCGCGCTGCGCAGCCTGTGCCTGACGGTCGGACTTGAGCTGGCGCCCTACGGCGTGCGCTGCAACCTGATTTCTCCCGGTTCCACCGATACGCCGATGCAGCGCAGTCTATGGCACGCGCCCGATGCCGAGCAGCGCACCATTGAGGGCTTTCCGGAACAGTACAAACTCGGGATCCCACTGCGTAAAATCGCCCAGCCTGAAGACATCGCCGACGCCGTGGTGTTTATGGCCTCGTCGAAAGCGGGCCATATCACGCTGCAAGATGTCGTCATCGACGGCGGCGCAACGCTCGGCGCTTAGAAGCACGAGGGCTTAAGGCGGATCGTCGCCCCTGCGGCGGCGGTCGTCATCGACAGGAGGAGAGAAAATTCATGATCTGGAAGCGAGGCGTCACGCTTGAGCAGCTTAATCAAATGTCGGAAGGGAACATGCTGTCTCATCTGGGGATGACGTTTACCCACCTGGGCGAACGCGTTTTAGAAGCCACGATGCCGGTGGACGATCGCACGCGTCAACCCTTCGGGCTGCTGCATGGCGGCGCTTCGGTCGCGTTGGCGGAGTCGCTGGGATCGATGGCCGGCTATCTGTGCAGTGAGCCGGGGACGTGCGTGGTCGGCGTGGAAATTAATGCGAGCCACCTGCGCCCGGTCAGTCAAGGCGAGGTGCGCGGCGTATGCCGGCCGCTGCATCTCGGACAAAAAAATCAGGTCTGGCAAATCGAGGTGTTTACGCCGCAGAATAAGTTGTGCTGTATTGTTCGACTCACCACCACGGTGTTGGGGGCGTAATTCAGGCTTCCTTCGGGATGAGGCTTTCCGCGAAATCCGCCAGCCGTTGTAGGCCATATTCCCAGGTTCCGAAACCGGATTCCGCATTGATATGGCCGCCTTCGCCCACATCGACCAGCTCACAGCCCCAGGCTTCCGACCAGTGCTTGGCGCGCTCATAGGTCATCAGCGGATCGTTGTGAGTGGCGAAAGTCAGCGCGGGAACATTCAGCCGCTCGGCGCGAATACGCTCTTCTATCTCAAAACGCATTGGCTCCGCCGGCGCGACCAGCATGACGCCCGCGATCCCTTTCATCGCTTCCTGCACCACGTAGCACGAGGCCAACGCGCCAAAACTATGGCCGATCAACAGCGCCGGTTGCTCGCACTCCGCCAACTCCCGACGGATCGCCAGCGCCCAGCGATCGAGGTCCGCCGGAAACCACTCTTTCTGGCTGACGCGACGCCAGAACGGGAAACGCTGATGCCAGTAACTCTGCCAGTGTTCTTCACCGCTGTCGCGCAATCCCGGCACCAGCACCATCTTTATGCGTTGGTCGATTTCGGCCAGCCGCAGGTCCAACTCTGTCGTCTGCATCGGACTCTCTTTCTCCCTATTCGTTGACTGCCTGGATGGAGCGACATCGGCTCAGGGCAGGCTCTGCCCCCGGTCTTGACACGCTGTAATTGCCCAGCGTGCTCGGAAGGCTCCATATTTTACAAATTGATAACAATATAGCTCAAGTCAACAGCCTATCACGGTGATTTACATTTGTATCGGGGTTATCCGCATCAAAAGTTGCGCTCCGTCAACGGGCCTCAGACGCTTTGATGGGGGATAGAGTGTGGGATTTTTTACCCGTCTCAACGGGCTATAATCGGATAAATCCCAGCTCGCGCGGCTCGGCGATACGCCGATAATCCTGTGTGTTCAATATCAGCGATCGCTCCAGGGATCCGGCGTTGAAAGCCAGCTCATCGAAACGGGAAAACAGGTGTGGATCGGCCACCAACAGCAGATCGGGATGGAAGCTGAACGGAGGAATGGCGCCGAATACGCAGCGCGTTAGTGTCTCCACTTCGGCCGGACTGGCAAGCGAAGCGCGGGTTCCTCCCAGCCCTTGAGCCAGCCGCTGCAAATCCGCCTGACAATCGGCAGGCAGCACCGCCAGAACATGCTGGCGTAAACCATTGCCCTTGACGTGACATACCAGCGCTTTGGCGCCCTGCCCTAGCGCCGTACCGCGCTGGGCAGCGACCTCTTCCGAGCGTCCGGCGCTGGCATGTTCGACAACCCGATAGCGCGCCTGCCCCCGATCGAGCCGTGCGCATAATTGTGAGAAAATAGAAGGTGTTTGCATCAATTTTTCTGTCTCCGTTATCTCGTTAACCCGCACACAGAATAATCGCGCAGATGGCGAAGTGGCAAAGATCCGTGCGATCGCACTCGATTTCCGCATTCTGCCGAGCATACCTCTTGAATTCCTCCCAATACCCAGCGTAGATTGGGCGCCGGTAAAATACGGCCTTAGATCCATGCCGTCATCTCCGACCAGAAAGCGCCTCAGCCTGACTCATCGGGCGATCGTTTCTCTGCATAATGGACAAATCATGCGCATCATAGCGATACAATCATCATAACGATGCAATCATCATCGCGACACGGTGGTTGCTGGAGAGAATAATCAGTGAAGTACTTCTTTATTGCGGTTTCGTTTATTCTGGTTCTATGGATCGGAACTTTTATGCTGTTGGTGAACTAATTCGGCCCCATGACCGGGCCACACTATCGCCACCGGGTAAAATTATCCTTTTTAGTGCCAATGACAGGCTGACGGATCGACCCTCAGCCTGATAAGGCGCCTCGCCGGGCGACTGCCGGTACCATGCGTTATCCTATTGCGTTCAAGACAACCCCAATAGCGCCTGCCAGCGCCAACCACGGGCCGAAAGCCAACGAAACCTGAAGACTATCGCCTCGAACCAACCGCCATAACAGCGTCAATGCCAGCCCGGCCAGTGACGCGATCAACACGACATTCGGCAAGCTAGCCCATCCCAGCCACGCCCCCAGCGCGGCCAACAGTTTAAAGTCACCGTAACCCAGCGCCTCTTTGCCGGAAAACCAGCGAAAAGCCCAATACACTAGCCACAAGGACAGGTACCCCGCTATGGCGCCCACAACCGCCTGCGACAGCGGTACGAACGTACCGTCAACATTGAATAACAGTCCTGCCCATAACAGTGGGAGCGTCAGCACATCCGGCAGCAGACGGGTATGGATATCAACCATCGCCAATGTCAGCAGAACGCTGAATAGCACCAGACCGCCCAACAGCGCTTCTCCTGGCGGCCACAGCAACCCGGCCAGTAGAAACAGGAGTCCGCTCATCAGCTCCGTCAGCGGATAACGCCTGGAAATCGGCCGCCTGCAACAATGCGAACGTCCGCGCAGCCATAGCCAGCTCAGCAGCGGGATGTTGTCTCTGAGGCGCAACGGCTGGCGACAGCGTGGACAAGATGACGGCGGCCAGCAGAGATCGTAACGCTCGCCTGGTTCCGGTTCATCCATCTCCAGCGTTCGGCAGGCCTCTTGCCGCCAGCGTCGCGCCAGCATCTTCGGCAGCCGATGGATCACGACATTCAAAAAACTGCCGACAATCAGCCCCAGCAGCACCAGCGCCGCCTGCCACATCAGCGGAAATGAGCCGGCAAACGCAGCTAACTCCATGAGCGTTGTTCCTTTTTTCAGGGGAGAATGAAAGCGTTATGGCAACCGCTCCATCGATAGCTTGTTGACGGCAACAATGCCCGTGTGGTCTGTCTGCGCGGCCACTTCAAGCTCTTGTGTCACCACGCCGTTTTTCTGTTCCAGCTCCGCCAGCCAACGCATCAGGGTGGCGAAATCGCAGGGGGACAGCGTCAGCATAATGCGTTCATCCTGCGGCTGAAGGCGCTGGATGGTAATGCCGCTGTGGGCGGCGCTTTGGGGGATCAATTCCGTCAGATTGATCTCGCGCCCTTCGACTTCGCGAGGCTGCGCGCCAGGCGGCGGCAGTCTGGACTCCTGCTGGCGCATCCACATCACCGCCTGTCGTTCGCGCTCGGCGGCCTGACGCCAACGCACCCCCTGCTGGTGCCAGGGCTGCCACAGCAGACTGTAAATCAACCACACCAGCAACAGTCCGGCGGCTATCGCCAGTAAGAGGCGCTCTCGTGGCTGCATCCCCAGCCAGCGCTGCTGCAATAACATCATGTTCATAGCTTGCTCCTTAGCACCAATTGACCTTCCGTGTGATCCCGCTCTTGCTTCATTTCTCCCGGCGGGATGTCGTAGTAGGCGGACGCCTGCTGACGAAACTGCTCCATTTGGACAAACGAGGCCGCGTGTAGCTGCAGCCGCAGCTCGCCCCGACGGCGATCGTACCCCAGCGTGATCAACTGCAGCCCGTCATGGCGAGACACCAACTGCTGCAAACGCCCAACGTGCGCCGCCAGCGACGCCGCCGGATTGCCGCTTCCTGCGGCCCGGAGGTGCTGCTGCATCTGAGCGCGCGGATTAACGACCACCTTGTCGTCAGGAAATAGCGCCCGGTAAACCCGGACGCTTTCTTCCCGCCAGAAGGCGGCCTGTCGATAAAGCTGATAGTGATCCCACAGGCTGCTGCCTGTCAGCGCCAGCAGGTAAAGGCCAGCGGCGGCAATCACGCCGCGCCAGGGTGCGACGGCCTCGCGCCACGGCTCGCCGACGGCGAAGTCGCCCTGGCGAAGGTCAGCGCCCGGCATAGCGGGGGCATCCGCGGCCATCGTCATCAGCGACGCTTCCGGCAGCGCACGCCAATTTTCCACGCCCGCCGGGAGCGAGCTGTAGCTATAAATCACGGGCCGAGTGTCGTGACTGTCCAGCAGCGTTTGACACCACGCCTCTTCCGCCGCCATGCCCGCGCCAATCGCCGTTCTGAATAGCCATGTCTGCCGATGAAGCACCGCGCTCCAGCCCTCTTCCGCCAGCGTCAACGCCAGCACGTCCGGCAGAATGGCGTCAATGCGAACGCCGATGGACTGGCACTGCGCCACCCAGCGCGCCATCAGCGTTTTTTGCATCACCGCCACCGTGAATCGCTCTCCCTGACGGGCAACGACCGCGAAATGCAGCTGCTCGATATCTGACGCCAGCTGCTCTTCCAGCATAAACGGAATGGCCTGCCGCCAGTGGCGCTGTGTGCGGCGCGGCAGCGTTACCCTGTGAAACGCCATCGCCGTCGCGGGCGCCCAAACCCGGGCGGAGTTCACCGGATAGCGCGCCAGTTCGGCGCGCAATTGGTCTAACGTCCCGATCCCCTGCGTCAGGACATAAAAAGGCGAAGAGGTCGCGATCAGCCATTCAACCTGCGGGTCGTCCTCTGCGCCCAGGCGCAAGGTCAAGTGCCGAATCTCGCCGGCCGGCATCCTATTACTCATCGGTTCATCGTCCTGTATCCCCCGTACTGCCGTTGTATGACATCAATGCGCCGCTTATGGCGATGAAATAAACTACGCTGATGGAATGCGCCCTCTTCTCCCTGAATGCGGACGTCGCCGAAAAACCAGTCGCTTTTGACCGCCAGCGCCTGACGAATATTGCTTTTGCCGGACTCCGGCAACTGCGGCAGCCCCATAAAGGCATCAACGTTTTGCCAGCCTTTCGCAGGGCGCAGCGCCAGTACGCGCTCCGCCTCCTCCGGGCTGAGTTTCCCCATCAGCAGCGCGGACAGCAGCGGCGCCTGTTGTGGCGTCAACGTATTGATGTTGATGATGAGTTTATCTACCGGCAGCACGCACACATAGGGCAGCAACCGTCGATAGAGGTCCGCATCCACTCCGTTGATCGCCCGCAGTTCGGATACATCCGCCATCGGCTGATTCGCCGGTAAATAGCGCGGGTAAGCGTCCTCTTCGGCCCCGCCGGCCCGCGGCTCGCCGTCTTCGTCCAGCCAGTCCCGCACGGCGGCGGTGACCGTATCCGCCCGCTCGCCCTTCTCGCCCAGCACCACCATCAGTTGCTTGAAAACCTGCGCGGCATAAGGCGTTTTATCGGACGCCTTCGCCGTCGAGATCGTTCCTGACGTTCTGACGTTTTTAGGACGCGGTTGCAGGGCATTCAAATTTAAACAGGTCGACCCGTCGTGAATCTGCCCAACCATTTCCCGTCCGTCGTCCAGCCTCTGCCTGTCGACACGCGACCACGGCTGTCCGATGAAAGTGATTTTCGGCGAATCTTGCCCGTTACGCTGCAGGACGCTGCCCATCAGCGCCTCTGCGCCCAGCGCGTACCATTGAGCCTGCGTTCGGGTCAACAGGCTATCAGTGCGCTGATAAGCCGTGCCGGTATGCTCCGCGACCGACGTCGCAACAATGACCATCAGCGCCAGCATCAGCAGCACGACCAACAGTGCCATTCCCCGTTGTCGTTTCACTGGCTGTCCTCCGATGCGCCGTCGCCGGACGACGAAGTCGTATCTGCATCCGTATCGTCTGACTGATCGCTGCCGGCCTCTTCCAGCTCTCCGTCATTCTCTTTCGCCTCCGGATCCTCCTGCTTTGGCAGGAGAAACAGACGCGTGATCTCGCCGTAATCATGCAGATTGACCGTCACCGAAACCCCTTGCGGCAACCGATCAGGATCGTCCCAGCGATCCTGCCAGCCGCCTTCAGAGAAGAAGCTCAGCGTGAAGCCGTCGACCTGAGTCAGCAGCGGGCGGATCGCCATTTCCTGTCTGGGCAAGGGCTGCGGGGAGTCGAAAAACAAGCGTTCCAGCGTGCCATGACGCAGGCGATATCCCACTCGCTGTAGCTCGGAACGAGGCAGAATGCCCAGCGGATTCAACCAGCCGTTGCGTATGAAACTGGCGGCGCCATCTTCGCTTTCGATGCCATTGCGCTGGGCGAATAATCCCGGCTCGGCGGTTTCACTGCGCCGCGGCGTTATTTGGGTAAAATCGCGTTCCATCAGTGTCAAGGCGTGCTGTAACTCTTCGAGTCGCACGCTTTTACGCGTAGACAGCTCGTCCTGACGCATCACTCCATTCAGGACCGATGAGACGCTGAGGCTTAGCGCGGCGAATACCACCAGCGCCAGCATCATCTCCAGCAACGTGAACCCCCGCGAGGCGTTAATTCTCATCACCGTCATCCTCTACCGGCTGCGGTAAATCGCTGCGTAATATTGCCGCCGGCGCGGCGTCATGACTGCCGTGGCGCACTTCGACCTCCACCGCGCGTAGGCTGTCGTCACCGGTATCAATGCCCCGATAGCGCCAGTACCACGTCGAACCCGCGAATATCATGCTGCCGTCGGTCCAGGTGGTCGACGGCCACTGTTTTTCCAGCCGTAGCGCGCCCATCTGATTTTCGGCGATCCATACGGCAAAGGTTTTCTCTTCCAGTCGCCCCAGCGTACTGGCTTGCTGCGCGGTGGTCTTCAATATGGCCAGTCCCGCCAGTGCGAACACCACCAGTGCCACCAGCACTTCCAACAGCGTCATGCCCCGTTGCTTCATCGCGCGTCACCCTCCGGGGAAGAACTGTGGATCGCCCCGTTGCCGTCGACTTCCAGCCAGGCGCCGTCCCCCTCACCTGGCTGAAATTCGAGGCGGAAAGGGGTGATCTCGCCGCCCGGCAGGATCAGAACGGTCGGCGACGCCTGTTTTGAGGTCACCCCCTGATCCACCTCGCCATCCTTCCACTGCGCGGTGAAGGCCAGTCGGATGTCAGCGGGCAGCGTGATGAGCGAAGAACTTGGCTGCCACTGGTAGGCCTCCGGCGCAGACGCGTTAGCAGGCTCCAGCACCGCGAGCTGCCAGCCGCGCGGCGCGAGATAGAATCCCAGTACGCGATCATTCTGTTGACTGTCGGCCACCGCGCGCTCCAGCTGCGCCCGAAAGCGCGCCATCTGCCACTGCGCATCCCGCGGCTTTTGCTGTGGAAACGCCATCATCACCAACGTGGCCGAGACGCCGGCCAGCAACACCACCAGCATCATTTCCAGCAGGGTGAACCCGCGCTGACGCATCACGGATTCGCGCTGTGCGCCCCATTGCCGATATTCCAGTTGCCGATGTCGTCTTCACTGTCCGGCATGCCATCCGGGCCGTAGGAGAACACGTCGATACGGCCATGATTGCCGGGACTCAGCAACTGATAGTCGGCGCCCCACGGGTCTTGCGGCAGACGGCGAATATAGCCATCCTGCGCGTAATTGCGTGGTTCGGGCTGCGTGCTCGGTTTTTTCACCAGCGCAGACAGGCCTTGCTCCGTCGTGGGATAGCGGCTGTTGTCCAGCTTGTACATATCCAGCGCGCTCTCCAGCGCCACGATATCGCTGACGGCTTTCTGCCGGTCGGCCTTTTCTTTATTGCCCATCAGATTCGGCACTACCAGGCTGGCCAGTACGCCGAGAATAACGATCACCACCATGATTTCTAACAGGGTGAATCCTCGCTGACGTTGTTCCATTTTATTGTTTCCTTTGACGTTATTCGAAATCACATACTCATAAGCGTGTTTAATTGCAGAATTGGCTGGAGAATGGCCAGCACGATGAAGAGCACGACGCCCGCCATCGTGACGACCAGCAGCGGCTCAAAGAGTCCCAGCGCCAACGTGACCTGCGCGCTGAATTCGCGATCCTGATTGTCGGCCGCGCGCGCCAGCATGGCGTCGAGATCGCCGCTGCGTTCGCCGCTGGCGATCATATGTCGCATCATCGGGGGAAACAGCGACGTCTGCTGTAACGCCTGATGCAAACTCACGCCTTCGCGTACCGCCTCCGTCGCGTGCGTGAGCCGTTCACGGGCATCGTCATTACTCAGCACATCGCCACTGATACGCATTGCCTGCAACAGCGGCACGGCGCTGGCGTTGAGGATGCTGAGCGTGCGGGCGTAGCGCGCGGTGTTAAGCCCGCGCAACACGCGCCCGACGACCGGCAGCCGCAGGAGAAAACGGTGGAAAGGCAGCCGATATTTTTCCTGTCGCAGCAGCCAGCGTCCCGTCATCATCCCCAGCGCCAACAGCAGCAGCACCCACGGGCCGCCGACACGTACCGCGTCGCTGATCCCCATGAGCAACCGCGTGGAAAAAGGGAGCGCCTGCTTCATATGAACGAACTGGTCCACGACTTTAGGCACCACGGCGGAGAGTAAGATGCACACCACCGCGATGGCGACCAGCGTCAAAACGCAGGGATAGATCATCGCCTGTTGAATGCGGCTGCGCATCTGCTGACGCTGCTCGGTGTAGTCCGCTAGCCGATTGAGGACGATATCCAGATGGCCGGAGGCTTCGCCCGCCGCCACCATCGCACAGTACAAACGCTCGAAACTGCCGGGAAAGCTGCTGAGCGCCTCCGCCAGCGAATGACCCTCGACGACTTTGGCCCGCACGGCCGCCATTAACGTGCGCAGCGCGGCCTTCTCGCTCTGCTCCGCCACCGCCGCCAGCGCTTCTTCCAGCGGCAACGCCGCAGCGACCAACGTCGCCAGCTGTCGGGTCAGCAGCGCCAGATCGCAGGCCCCAATGCGTTGAGAGCGCCGCAGCGTAAAGAATCCGCCGTCCCCGGACGGCCCCGCATCGCGCTGCGCTTCCAGCGTCAACGCCACCAGCCCTTTCTCACGCAGCAGCTGTCTGGCCTGCCGCGCCGAGTCGGCCTCCTGAACGCCGCGGCGGCGTTTCCCCTGCGCGCTTAACGCCTGATAATGAAACAGCGCCATCTCATTCCGCCCTTGTCACGCGCACCACCTCATCCCAAGTGGTATTACCGGCGATGACCTGCTGCAGCCCGCTCTGTCGCAACGATCCCCAGCGTTCGCCCAGCCGTTGCGCAATCTGCTGCTCCCCTTCCCGCTGGTGAATCGCCGTTCGAACGTCGTCGTCGATAGGCAATAGCTCATGGATTGAGGTTCGCCCGCGATAGCCCGTCTCGTTACAGGCAGGACAGCCCCCGGCCCGATACAGCCGTATGCCGGGCGCAATCCCCATCAGCTGCGCCTGTTCAGAGCTGACCGTGTAGGGCTGGCGACAGTCCTGACACAGGGTGCGCACCAGCCGTTGCGCCAACACGCCGAGCAGGGACGTCGATAACAAAAACGGCTCCACGCCCATATCCGTCAAGCGGGACAGCGCGCCCAAGGCGCTGTTGGTATGCAGCGTCGACAGCACCAGATGCCCGGTCAGCGAAGCCTGCACGGCAATCTGCGCCGTCTCGCCGTCGCGGATTTCCCCCACCAGCACGACGTCCGGATCCTGACGAAGGATGGCGCGCAGTCCGCGTGCGAACGTCATGCCGACCTTGGTGTTCACCTGCGTCTGGGCGATCCCGTCCAACTCATACTCGATGGGATCTTCCACCGTCATGATGTTGCGTTCGGTGGCGTTGAGGCGGCTCAACGCCGCATACAGCGTGGTACTTTTCCCCGAGCCGGTCGGCCCGGTCACCAGAATGATGCCGTGCGGACGGTGGATTAGCTCGTCCACCTCTTGCTGATGCGCGGCGCTCATGCCCAGCGCGGCCAAATCCAACCGCACGCTGTCCTTGTCCAGCAGGCGCAGTACCACACGTTCCCCATAGTTGGAGGGCAGCGTCGAAACGCGCACATCGATGGCGCGGCCGCCGATACGCAGCACCATGCGTCCATCCTGAGGCACGCGTTTTTCAGCGATATCCAGCTTCGCCATGACTTTGATGCGGGACACCAACAGCGGCGCCAGCTGACGCGGCGGGCGCAGGATTTCCCGCAGCACGCCGTCGATACGGAAGCGGATCAGCAGGTTTCGTTCGTAGGTCTCAATATGGATGTCGGAGGCTTTGTGCTTGATGGCCTCCGTTAGCATGGCGTTAATCAGGCGGATGATCGGCGCGTCGTCGTCCGCATCCAGCAAATCGTCGCTGTCCGGCAGTTCTTCGGCCAGCGTGTAGAAGTCGATGTCGTTGCCGATGTCTTCCATCAGCTGCTGTGCGGCGGCGGAGTCTCGCTGATAGTGCTGCACCAGCGCCCGCTCGAACTCCGCTTCGCTGAGGCGGCTCACGCTCAATGAAACGCCCGCCACGCGTCGGGCTTCCAGAAAAGCATCGGGCTGCGTTTCACCGACGCAGAAAACCTGCGCCGGCGCCTGCTGCTGCTCTTCCTGCAACAGCAGTATTTTATGGGTGCGGGCGTAGGCGAACGGCAGAACCGGATGAAGTCCTGAAGCCGCAACGTCCTGCACGCTCATCGCCCCTCCCGGGCATAAAACGACGAGATGGCCGCCTGTACCTGACGGAAGACCATCGTGTCTCCGCCGGCGGGCAGACGCAGCGTGTCATTATCCAGCACTACGCCGGTGGCGCGCGTGGCGCCACGCTGCTGCTGCTGCTCCTCGTTGAAGGCGCGGTATTTGTTTACCGTCGCCGTCTGATACTGCATACCGTCGCGAATAATGGTCGGACGGAGAAACAGCATCAGATTACGTTTGGTCACCTGGCGGCTTTTGGAACGAAACAGGTTGCCGATCACCGGAATATCCCCAAGGAAAGGCACTTTGCTGTCGGTTTCCAGCGTAGTCTTGTCGAGGAGTCCGCCGACCACCACGGTTTCGCCGCTGCCCACCAGCACCGCGTTGTTGACCGTGCGGGTGTTGAACGTCGCGCCCAGACTGCTGGTACTGCTCGACGAGGAGTCCGCCACACTGGAAACCTCCTGCGCGATCTGCAGCAGCACGGAGTCGCCTTCGTTGATCTGCGGCTTGACCTTCAATTTGATGCCGACGGTTTTACGTTCCACGGTAGTAAAGATGTTGTCCGCCGAAGTCGTCTGAGAGCCTGATAGCACCGGCACTTCCTGCCCGACATTAAAGGTGGCTTCCATGTTGTCCAGCGTGACGATGCTGGGCGTCGCCAGCACGTCGTTTTTGGAGTTGCTGGACAGGGCCGTTAGCAGCATCGACCAGTTGCCCTGATAAAACCCGGCGGCAATCCCGCTGAAACTGCTGAGCACGCTGGAGTAGCTACTGGTCAGCGTGCCGTCGGCGCGATACTGATCGGAGCCAACCATGGCCGTCGAAATCGGCATGCCGGTGCTGGTGAACTGCGTCATGCCCGCCCGCTTGTTGGCCCACTGGATGCCGAGATTCAAACCGTCCGCATCCTGCACTTCGGCGATAATCGCCTCCACCAGCACCTGAGGTCGACGGATATCCAGCTGGTCGATGACCTGTTCCAGGTCGCTCATGATGTCGGGTGGCGCGGTGATAATCAGCGCATTGGTCTGGTCGTGCGCGCGGACCGTCACTTCTTTCCCCTGAATCATGATGGTTTTGCCGCCCGAGCTACCGCTGGAGCTGAAAGCCGAACCAAAGCCGAGACTGCTGCTGTTTGACGAAGCGCTGTCTTCGCTATTCGAGGAAGACGAGGAGGAGGAAGAACTGCTGTTGCCGCTGTTCTGAGTACTGTGCGACGTGGTGGGAGTGCTGGAGCTATTACGGCTGCCGCTGGTGCCGCTTCCCGCCAGCACTTCCAGCAGCTCAACCGCCTTGGCGTATTTAAGGTAGATGACCTTGGTGCCGCCCTGCACCACCTGTTTGCGGTCAAGCTGACGGATCATCTGTACCGCGCGCTGACGCGACTTTTCTTCGCCGCTGACAATGACCGAATTGGTCCGGCTATCCGCGACCACATTCGCTAACACACTGCTTGGCAGCGCGTTTTTCTCATCGGTTTTATTGAGGTTGTTCACCAGCTTGACCATATCGTCCGCCGATGCGAAGTTGAGCGGAACCGTGGTCATATCCCGGCCGCCGATTTTCTCCACCCGCGCGACGATCTCCATCATATGCTTGACCACCGCCGCGCGGCCGGTCATCAACAGCGTATTGGACGGTTCATAGTGGACGACGCTCCCCGCCCCGGCGCTGTCGTTCAGTTGGCGCAGCAGCGGCGCCAGGTCGCGCGCGGCGACGTTATTGAGCGCGACCACGCGCGTCACAATTTCATCGCCGTGGCCCGGCTGTTCATCGCTGGCCAGCGGGATGGCGGCCGTTTTCGCATCTTTGGCTCTCACGACCTTCAGAACGCCGTTATCCTGCGGAACGACGGAGAAGCCATAGACGTCCAGCACGCTAAGGAAAAACTGGTAATACTGCTGTTCGTTCATCATGTCGTAGCTGCGCACGGTAATAGTGCCGCGCACGCTGGGGTCGATAATGACGGTTTTATTCAGGTTTTTACTGACGGTATTGATGAACTCCTGAATGTCAGTTCCTTTGAAGCTGGCGGAAAACTCTGCGCCCCAGCACCAGCAAGATGCCAACAGCAGCGAGCCGATTGCCGCTCGCTCCCATCGTTTGATCACTCCTTTGCTCCGCACGTTACTCTTCGCCCCCAATTTCCATGTAGATATCTTGTTGTTGCCCTTCCCGTTCGACGGTCAGGGTAAATGTGTGAATTTCCGGTATCCGCTCCATGGCGGTTTTCGCCTGCGCTTCGTCACGCAAGTCCAGTCCGTTCAGCGCGATAATCACATCGCGATCCTGCAGTCCCACCCGGTAAAAGACATCAGGATGCCGACCCGGCGAGATGCGATATCCGCTCAATTTGTTGCCGTTAATCAGCGGCGCAAGCTCAAGGTAGTCGCTAATCGGAGAGGAAGGCCGCGGCTGAAGCTGCTGCAAGGCGGCCGTATCGGTCTGAGACTCTTCGCCGCCCGGTTGTTCGTACAACCGCAACACCTCATGACGGCCCTGGTAAAGCAGAACCACGCTGTCGGCGTGGATCGCTACCAGTTTGGCGTCGTCGTCGGGCAGAGATTCGTTGGGGCTACAGCTGAACTGTTGATTATCTTTGCTGAAGATCGCAATCGAATGCGCGGCATCCTGGCTCAGTAATACGCCCGTCAGCGACAGATGCAGGGAAGAAAGTGGTAGCGAATCGGGATGTTCAGCTTCCGGATCGGGAGCGGCCGCTTTTTCCGGTGCGACGCCAAACAGAGAGTAGTCATTGGGTAGATCAAGAGAGGAAGGTGGCTGAGGTGTCGGCGTCCGCGCGACGGCAGGCAAAGGGGCCAGATCACGGTGTTGAAACAACGATGCCGTCTGCAAAACGGTCAACAGCAGAAACAGCGCCAGCAGGCTCCGTCTGAGCGTCCGTGGCGTCAACGATGGCAATTTTACTTTATCCATGAGAAACATTATCCCTATGCCTTGGCAACAAGGCCGACCCATCCATCAAAGCCGTTTAGGCCCTGCCGTCGCCTCTCAGGCAATCCATTCCCCCGAGAAAAAAACGGGTATATGATGCCACGAACCGCCGAATTAAGGAACCGCCCCCCTGAGCGTTCTCCCGCGCTATATCGGGATATTAATCTGGTTATGCGGGCCTTCGCGCAAATCCGTCAATCCGGGAATCCCGACGTTCCAAAAGTGAGCAAGAAAGGAAGCTATTGCATGATATTTAAGGAAAAAATGTGGACAGCGCACCGGAAGTAACCCCATCGACCCCGATTTCCCGAGGCTATGTCATCCCCGGTTATCTGCTGGTCCTCTATGCCCTGCTGCTATTCGCGCTGGGATGGTTGGGGCATCAACGCTGGCAAGAATTCCGCCAGGCAATAACGCCTCCGCCTCACATCGTTACGGCGCCGCCCAGCCACGCGGCAACCTTGCCCGCCGCCAACGCCGCGCCTATGCCGCCCACCCCTTCGGCGGACAACGGCGAATTGCCTGCCTTCACCTACAGCGCACACGTGTTTACGTCGGAACCGGAGCGGCGCAGCGTCACGCTGAACAACCAACGCTATCGTGAAGGCGATAGCCCATTTAGCGGCGTGGTGATCGAACAAATTCAGCAGGATGTCACCGTGTTCAGCGTCAACGGCGAGCCTTTTATTCTGGATGCGCTGGAAGACTGGCCGGGAGGAAAACCAGAATCTTCCGAGAACAACCCATCATCCCCCTAACCGCGAATGGCGCTAAGGAAGGGAGACACGGACAGATTGAACGCCGAGCACTGTTGATCTTTCGGCGTCCCATCCTTCAGGAGTCCTTCATAGAGCGTGTCGCTCAGCGGCGGCAACATTTGAAACCCGCTGACATCCCATCCCTTCTTTTCACCCTGACGCAGCGCGCCGCGCATGAGCGTATTGTCATCCGGCAAATCGCTGCGGTTACACTGCGTGCGCAGATATTTTCCGGCGGCGACCAACGACGCGAGCTGATTGATTTGCTCATCCTGAGTGGCTCTGGCGTTCCCGGAACGGGACGGAGAAGATGACTGGCAACCAGCGATAATCAAGCAGCAGAAGGTGAAACCGATGAGATGAAGCGAAGAGAAACGCATGACTTGATTCGTCCTTTTGATAAAACATCCATAAAAAACCTGAACCGCCGTCGTCTACCGATGAGACGAACGGCGGGAACCCGGCTTTTCCGATTAAGGCTAAGAGCTAGGCGCTATGGCCGTGTTTTTTCTGCGACGCAGGCAAAATGCCGTCCGCGCGGAACATGGACTTGATGCCCCTGACCGCCTGGCGAATACGATCCTGATTTTCGATAAGTGCGAAACGAACGTGGGTATCGCCGTAGTCGCCGAAACCAATCCCCGGCGACACGCACACTTTGGCTTCCGCCAATAGGCGTTTAGCGAACTCAAGGGAGCCTAAGTGCGCATACGCTTCCGGTATTTTCGCCCATACGTACATCGACGCTTTCGGCTCGTCGACCATCCAGCCCGCTTCATGAAGCCCGCGCACCAGCACGTTGCGGCGCTGACGGTACTGCTCCGCGATATCGCGCACGCACTGTTGATCGCCTTCCAGCGCCGCAATCGCCGCCACCTGCAACGGCGTGAAGGTCCCGTAATCGTGATAGCTTTTAATTCTGGCTAGCGCATTGACCAGCTCAGGATTCCCCACCATAAAGCCAATTCGCCATCCGGCCATGTTATAGCTTTTAGACAGGGTAAAAAACTCTACCGCGATATCCTTGGCGCCGGGCACCTGCATAATGGAAGGCGCCTGCCAGCCGTCATAGACGATGTCGGCGTAGGCCAGATCGTGCACGACCAGCACGTCATATTGTTTCGCCAGCGCCACGACCCGCTCGAAGAAATCCAGCTCGACGCACTGTGCCGTCGGATTGGAAGGGAACCCCAGAATCATCATCTTGGGTTTGGGTATACTTTCGCATATAGCGCGCTCCAGCTCGTTGAAGAAGTCAACGCCGTCCACCAACGGTACAGAGCGAACCTGCGCACCGGCGATCACCGCACCGTAAATATGAATGGGGTAGCTGGGATTGGGCACCAATACCGTATCGCCATGATCGAGGGTTGCCAGCATCAGGTGCGCCAGCCCCTCTTTAGAGCCGATGGTGACGATGGCTTCACTATCCGGGTCAATATCCACCTGATAGCGGTCAGCATACCAGCGCGAGATCGCTCTGCGCAGACGCGGGATGCCGCGAGAGGTCGAATAGCCGTGCGTATCTTCGCGCTGGGCAACCGTACAGAGTTTTTCAACAATGTGCGGCGGTGTGGGGCCATCCGGATTTCCCATACTGAAATCGATGATGTCTTCGCCACGGCGACGCGCAGCCATTTTCAATTCAGCGGTAATGTTGAAGACATAAGGGGGAAGACGATCGATGCGCGAAAAGCGGCGCGGAGAATTGCTATCAGCCATAAATACCTCGTAGTCACGTAAGCGCCCGGACCGTCCGAGCGACGTATTGACCCGCGAGCGAGTCAGCCCTCACGCTATCCCAGTTTCCGGGCGCTGTCGATAAGCTCAACGTAAAAATTTGACGCGCCTTCCACACCCAAGCGAAACGGCGAATGACGGCGTTCCCCCCATCCCATCGGAACAGGCGAGTAGACTTCCTCTCTTATTTTTAAGGATTATCATTGTCTAAGCCTCCGTAGACAGAGAGTCAAAAAAAGGAGCATACCAACGTAAATAGCTGACTTATTTATTACCGAAACAGAGCCGATATTGCATTATTTTGGGGCCCAACAATGCATCATCATCACCAAAATAGAGCAGGCGAAAAGAAAAAATAAAAACACTTAAAAAACAATGAATTAAAAAATAAATAATAAAAACGCCGTCTAATTTTTTTATTAAAAAAACGACAATCCTAAATATAAAAAAATATCGACATTTAATTTCAAATAAAACACATAAGTTGAAATTTAACACCAGAAAAAAACCAATTATATAGATATAAAAACTGATTGAACCCCTACATTGACAACAATATAACTCTCGTTATTATCGATTAAACAGACAGACCTTCTCGCCCCAAACGCATATCGCATGATTAATGACTGACGCCTTAATTTAATTCGAGGATGTATGATGGATATCAAAAAGCCTTATTTGTTATTTCTGGGTGATGCGCACGATCAGCTGGCTGCAAAAGTGGCCATCGGCATCAAGCAATGGCATCCCGAATATTGTGTAGGCCAGTTTCGTATGGAGGGTTGTCGCGCCGATTGCCAACTGCCCGATATGGACATCGCGACGGCTCGCGCCGCCGGAGCGCAAACGCTGGTGATCGGCGTCGCCAACCGGGGCGGGATCATCTCCGACGCATGGATAGCCGTATTGAGCGAAGCGCTGGAAAGCGGTATGGACCTGGCCGCCGGGCTGCATAACCGTCTAGCCGACGTCCCTGAACTCAGCGCGCTGGCGGCCAGGCTGGGAAGAAACCTTCACGACGTTCGCCATCCAACACAAACCTTCCCGGTCGCAAACGGTCGCAAACGGACTGGCAAACGGCTGCTTCCGGTCGGCACCGACTGCTCCTGCGGCAAGATGTATACCGCGTTGGCGATTGAGAAAGAGCTGCTGACGCGCGGCGAGAAAGCGACTTTTCGAGCGACCGGTCAGACCGGCATTCTGATTAGCGGCTCAGGCGTTAGCATCGACGCCGTGGTGTCTGACTTTACCGCCGGTGCCGTCGAGGTGCTGGCTCCGGCCAATGACGCCGATCACTGGGATGTGATCGAAGGTCAAGGATCGCTATTCCATCCGTCCTTCGCGGGCGTAACTACCGGCATCATTCACGGCGCGCAGCCGGATGCGCTGGTGCTTTGCCACGAACCAACGCGTAAAACCCTGCGCGGCGTCGACTATCCAGTCCCCGATCTCGCCGCCTGTATGGCGCTGAATTTATCGATGGCGCACCTCACCAATCCCAATGCGCGTTTCGTCGGCATCTCCGTGAATACCTCGGCGTTGGATGAAGCCGCCGCGCAAAAATTCATTACCGAGACGGAGAGTAAATTCGGCCTGCCGGTGGTCGATCCCTTCCGTCAGGGCGTTGGACGCATCGTTGACCAGTTGGCTGACCTATGACAGAACTTCACGTTTCTCATGAAAGCTGGCCGCTGCAAGGCACCTTTACTATTTCGCGCGGCAGCAAAACGCAGGCCGATGTCGTTGTCGTCGCGCTGAGCGCGGGTGGCACGACAGGCTATGGCGAGTGCGTTCCCTACGCGCGCTACGGCGAGTCTATCGATAGCGTAATAGCACAGATCCGGTCGCTGGAGGACGATCTCCGCAACGGGTTGGATCGGATCGCGCTTCAACGCCGCCTGCCGTCCGGCGCGGCGCGTAATGCGGTGGACTGCGCCTTTTGGGACCTGGAATGTAAACAAGTCGGACAGCGAGTCTGGCAGAGACTGCCGTTATCGGCGCCCAACGCGCTCGAAACCGCCTATACCTTGTCGTTAGATACGCCGGACAACATGCGTATAGCGGCCCAGAAACAATCTGCCAGACCTTTGCTGAAGCTGAAACTGGCGGACAAAGACGATTTGGCGAGAGTGGCCGCCGTACGTGAAGGCGCCCCTGCCGCGCGACTGATCGTCGACGCCAACGAGGGCTGGAACGCCGAGCTTTATCTGAAACTGGTGCCCGAGCTGGCGGCGCTAGGCGTGACGATGATTGAGCAGCCGCTGCCCGCCGGACAAGACAGCGAGCTGGAGGTGTTACCGCATCCTATTCCTATCTGCGCCGACGAGTCCTGCCATGACTGCGATTCACTCAGCGCCATCGCCGGTTACTACGACATGATCAATATCAAGCTGGATAAAACCGGCGGGCTGACCGAGGCCATGCGACTGCGCGCCGAAGCCCACAAAGCGGGCCTGCAGATTATGGTCGGCTGCATGGTCGGCACGTCGCTGTCGATGGCGCCAGCCACCTTTGTAGCGCAAGGCGCTGAAGTCGTCGATCTGGATGGCCCATTGCTGTTGCAACGCGACCGTGAAAATGGTCTGCACTATGATGGCAGTATCATCGCACCACCTACGGCGGCACTATGGGGCTAACGCATAAGCTGCGCCAAATGACGAGTTAAAGGAGTGTTGTAATGCAACGTCTTGTTTATGTTGACGGCCGCTATGTGCAAGAACAGGAAGCGTCTGTTTCCGTGTTCGACCGCGGTTTTCTGTTTGCGGATGCCGTCTATGAAGTCACCGCCGTGGTCAACGGCAAATTGGCCGAATTCGATGGTCATATGACCCGATTGCAGCGCTCTTGTCGGGAGCTATCGCTGACGCTGCCGGTCAGCATTGAAGAGCTGAAAAATATTCATCAGGCCTTAATCGAAAAAAATCAGATGCAGGAAGGCGCTATCTACCTTCAACTGACGCGCGGCAATGCAGGCGATCGTGATTTTCACTTCCCCGGCGCCGACGTGAAATCGACGCTGGTCCTGTTTACCCAGGCTCGACCGGTGCTTGAAAATCCGGTAGCGGAACGCGGGCTTCGGGTCGTGACCTGCCCGGACATTCGTTGGCATCGTCGCGACATTAAAACCGTAAGCCTGCTGGCAGCCTGTCTCGCAAAAGAGTTTGCCCACGCACACAACGCGGAAGACGCCTTTATGGTGGAGAATGGTTTTGTGACGGAAGGAAGTTCATGCAACTGCTACATCGTGCTGCACGATAATACGGTGGTGACCCGTCCCCTCAGTCACGACATCCTTCACGGTATCACCCGCAAGGCTATTTTGCAGTTGGCCGAACAGGATGGCATCCGACTGGAAGAACGGCTGTTCACGCCGGAAGAAGCCTATCATGCCAAAGAGGTTTTCATCAGCTCAGCCACCACGTTCGTTCTCCCGGTAGTGACGCTTGATGACCGAACCATCGGCGACGGCAAGCCCGGCCCGATTACGCGTCGCCTGCGCGAGATCTACATCGAGATGGTCAAACAGCAGACGCAATAAACGCCGCCTGTACCAGATAGCCTTTGAAGCCGACAGATGACCCTATTGCGTATCGTCTGTCGGCTTACTCTTTACAGTCAGTCCCGACATCAGCACATTGCCTCTTCATAAGGGAAGTCGACAACTTTTTCGCTTCACTACTCATCCAACGATCGGTGGCTTTTGTGCCAAAAATCAAATAGTTCGCCACATCGAATTTAGCCTTCAAACCTTTCAGGTGCGCGTCGCGTCGTCGCCCAACATCGAAGGAGGTACGGTAGTTGTGTTTTGCGCATTTTCCAGCACCATGCGCTGGGGTACCGCCAGCGGGATACCCGCTGCGCGCAGACGTTTGATTATCTCGAACAGCAGGTCGCTTTTAACACTCGCCACCAGGCGAGGACTGCTGACATATCCAGTCACGCTGAGCACCATTCCGTCAGCGCTTAATTGACTAAAAGTCACCGAAGGCGCGGGGCTGGTTAAAATGCCTTCATGCTCCGTATAGGAATCCAGCAGAATGGTTCTGGCCTCTTGGGGATCGGTATCCAATGGGAAAGACAGCGCGAGCGTCGCTACGCCAAGGGCATTGCCCATCGTAATATTGCGTACGTTCTGCGAGATAAATTGCGAGTTAGGTACAATGACCGTCGACAGGTCGCCGAGCTGAATTTCCGTCGCTCGCACGTTAATACGCCGAATATCCCCTTCAACTCCGCTGATGTTAATCAGATCGCCGACTTTCACAGGACGCTCCGTCAGCAAGATGACTCCCGAGATAAAGTTTTTCACTATCTCCTGCAGCCCGAAGCCGATACCTACCGACAGCGCGCTGACAATCCACGCTAGCTTGTTCCACTGAATGCCTAGTGTGGCCAGCGTTAGCAAAATGATGATGATATAGCCGACGTTGCTGAACATCGTAACCATCGACGCCCGAATCCCGCGGTCCAGGGTGGTTTTTGGAAGAAAATCATTTTCCAGCCAGCGCCGTGAAGAACGCATGGCGTACAGGGCTATCGCCAGGAAAATCAGTGCATCCACCAACCGGGCCGGAACAATACGTAAGTTTTCCAGCCCTTTCCCACCCCAGATATCCAGCGCCTTTTTCATCAGCTCCAGTGGCGTAGTGGTGCCAAACGTCCCATTCAGCAGCGCGACAGCGGCCATGAGAATCAGGAAGACTTTGCCTGCGGCAGAGAGCAACGCCGTGGCCTGAGCTAAATGACGGTCATCAAGATTCAACGAACTCTTGATACGCTGACCGCTAAGATTGTTTGGCGAAAACAGACTCTCACACGCATCAGACACCAGCGTGGAAAAGAGATAGAGGCAGGAAAACACGATGGCTATCCACACCAGCTCGTAGATCAGAAAACGCGCCAGAGAGATATAGCCGATAACCAGCGAAACCAGTACGGCAAAGGTCGTCAGCAAAACTGCCAGATGAATGATCCCGGAAAGCGTGGAACGCGCTTCCGGTTGCTCGCCAGTTTCGACCATCTGACGACGTATCTGATTACTTCTCAAGGCAACCATGCCCGTCGTCAATGCCAGGCATAGCGTCGCCAGCCCGTTAACAACGATGGTAACGGCAACCGTGGTGCCCATGGTGATGGTCACCTGCTCGATGATTCCGAATATCAAAATAATTAACGCGGCGATCACCGGAAACGGCGTCATAGCCTTAGCCACCGGATTGGAGATGGCGGGAAGACGCCACGAAGGCCGTTGATTAGACAGGAAGGCCCTCCCCAATCCGGCAATCATGGAGCAGAACACGGTGAGGCGTACCAGCGTATCCATATAAGAGGCGACGCGTTCAGAGGCGATATCATGACGAGTAAATGTGATATCGATCAAATTGGCGGCAATCCCCACCGTCAGTACGGTAGACATGACGGTCGCGGTCGCAAGAAAGCTGCGCCGCAGCCGTCCTTCCGGCAGCTTGTTTATCCCCAGCCAGGCCAGATATTTCTCGAGGTATTTGCCCCCAAGCGTCACCAGTGCCAGCGCAATCAGCAGCAATATCGCAGAGCCCCAGCGCCATTCCGCACTCCATGCTCCGGTAAATGCACTCGCGACCTGTTGAGAAAACGAGGATAACCGGCTCACGTCCTCCGGCTGTGGATTAACAATCGGCGACCAGAAGCGCGCACCAAAAAGACTGCCCGAATCGAGCGCCAGCTGTGTCTTCAGTGCGTTCCGCCTCAGGTTGACGATCTGTATGGAAAGATTGGTCGCACTGGCGTGCAGCGCTTGTATCTGTTCTAACTGTGAATCCAGATTGGCTTTTTTCTGATTGAGGCTATTACGTTTACGCGTCACCTCATTGGTTTCATTGAGCGTGGAACTCGACTCGGGCTCCGGTCCCAGCACATTAAGCTGCGACTGCATTTGTGAACGAAGCGGCGTCACGACCGCCGAGAGTTCGTCCGCCTTGCTGATGAGCTGCTGGGTTTGATCGTTCAGGTCGCCGAACTTGCTGTCGTTATTGACTCCCGACACCTGCTGCTTGATACCGTCCAACTGTTTCTGGAGCTGTACCAATTCAGCATCGACATTGACGTTAGACTCCCCGCTCGCTTGTGCGGATTGGGATGCCGTCTCCGCCGCCACGCCATATCCCATCGGCAAGACCAACATCGCCCACAAAAAAACACGCATCATTACGGAAAATAAAGTTGGCATATAGCGAAAGGTTCCCAAGTTCATCAGAGACGGCGGAGTTCCATACACCCACACCAGACAGGCTAAAGTGTAATCCAATAGTACAAAAGTATGGCAAAGTTCCAATCAGAGGAGACCGTAATTGCGTATCGCCTCGCAGTGGCAATGGGCGACGATGAAACTAAAAAGGCTTTTCTCGATGAGGATCGAACAAGCGACGCTATCAATCAGTGAAAAGCGAGAACGGTGCTTTGCTGTACAGGGAATCGCCGTCTGGCCAAAATCGGCCGCCAAGTCGTTGACTCATCGGGGGGGGTGGGTATAATCCAGCCCACTTGTTATTGGTTGCGGCACATCGCAATCTCTCTTCCCAAGGCGCCCTTAGCTCAGTTGGATAGAGCAACGGCCTTCTAAGCCGTAGGTCACAGGTTCGAATCCTGTAGGGCGTACCATTCAAATCGACACACCTCGATCGAATTCGCTTTTTATCCATTATACTCTCTGAAAGTACTGAATTTTTTCGTCACGAGTTCTACCGAGGTCAACTTGTAAGCACACCTGTTTTAGTTCCACTCACTTTTTGAGATTTCCGGTTTCTCAGTCATCTGCCGTTATTCTTCCGGCGTCAGGTTATTCAGGGATTCATGAGGCCGCTCATTGTTATATTCATTCAGCCAGCGCTCCGTTATTTCCCGTGCTTCATTCAGTGTTCTGAACAGATAAAAATCCAGTATTTCTGTCCGGTACGTTCGATTAAACCGTTCGATAAATGCGTTTTGCGTCGGTTTGCCTGGCTTGATAAATTCCAGCACTACGCCATGGTCCTCAGCCCATTGCGCAAGAGTCAGTGATACCAGTTCCGGTCCGTTATCCATCCGCATCTTCAGCGGATATCCACGGTTTACCACTATTCTTTCCAGAACCCGCACAACGCGCTGCGCCGGGATATTCAGGTCAATTTCGATGGCGAGAGCCTCGCGGTTAAAATCATCAACGACGTTGAAAGTCCTAAAACGTCGGCCGCATGTTAGCGCGTCCTGCATAACATCAATCGACCAGCTTTGGTTAAGGGCTTCCGGCGTGGCCAGGGGGGCCGGATTACGCACCGGCAGGCGTTGTTTACCCTTACGACGAAAATTGAGTTTTAGCAGACAATAAATCCGGTGTACACGCTTGTGGTTCCAGACGTGGCCCTGCCTGCGAAGCACCTGAAAAAGCTTCTTAAATCCGTAGCGGGGATAGCGTTCAGCCGCCTCAGTCAGGCTCTGGATCACCGGTTCATCACGTCGCGTATCCGGTTGATAACGAAACACCGTCCTGCTCAGCGATAGCGTCCTGCATGCCTGGCGTATACTCATCGTAAACTGCGTCGTCAGATAGCTGACAAGCTCACGCTTTATCGCTGGTTTTAAAGCTTTTTTTCTATGACGTCCTTCAGTGCCCGGTTTTCGAGGCTCAGATCGGCAAACATCTGTTTGAGCCGCCGGTTCTCGTCCTCCAGATCTTTGATCTTTTTAATATCTGCCGCTTCCATCCCGCCATACTTCGCCTTCCAATTGTAATAGCTAGCTTCAGATATAGCGGCCTCGCGACACACATCCTTGACGGTCCGTCCTGCTTCGACAGACTTCAGGACGGCGATAATCTGATGTTCGGTGAATCGGGCTTTACGCATAGCGATCTCCTCATGGGGACATATTCAGTATGCCGGAAGATCTCTAAAAGTGAATGGTTCGGATTACCGGGATACTTACAAAATAGTACGCGGCATATTTCCAACTTTTATTCATGATGAATTCCGTTTATATTTTATATTACACCGGGAATAAAATAGTATTTGTCACTATTTTTTTACCACATAGCGTGGCCGATTCTTAACTTCTGAGTAAATCCTTCCGACATACTCACCGAGCACACCAATACCTATAAGCTGGACTCCACCAAGGAAAAGAATGGATACAAGAATGGATGGATAACCAGCAACCGCATTACCCCAAATAATTTTGTCAATTATCATCCAGATCCCGTATAAAAAGGACAGACCCGCAACAAAGAAACCGATATAAGTCCACATCCTAAGTGGGAATGTGGAAAAAGAAGTAATCCCTTCTAAAGCCAGATTCCAGAGCTTCCAGCCATTAAATTTTGTGCTCCCTGCCACACGCTCAGCTCTCGTGTATTCGACTACTTCTACACGGCCACCTACCCAGCTAAGCACTCCTTTCATAAAAAGATTTCGCTCAGGCAGCAGTTTGATATTCTCCACTACTTCTCTCGACATCAGACGATAATCACCCACATTTTCTTCAATTTTTGGATGACTGATACGATTATGCAGCTTGTAAAACAAAGCTGCGGTATTTCGTTTTAAACGCCCGTCGCAACTTCTGTCTGATCGCTTGGCTAATACGGCATCTGCTCCAGCCTGCCATTTTGCAACCATTGCAGGGATGATATCTATCGGGTCCTGAAGATCGACATCGATAGGAATTACGGCATCCCCTGTTGCGGCCTCAAGTCCGGCAAACAGTGCAGGTTCTTTGCCGAAGTTGCGGGTAAATGAAACACATGTCACAAGTGGATCTTGGCGAGCAAGATCGCGGATGACCGCTTCGGTGCTATCGGAACTACCGTCGTTAATGAAGACAATTTCAACCTGCCAGTCTTTGAAGGGAGTAAACCCCCTGACAGTTTCATAAAAAATGGGAGTAGCCTCTTCCTCGTTAAAAACGGGCACTACCAGAGATATTTTCATTTTCTAACCTTGAAAACGACATAACGTGAATAGATAAAACCGCATACCAGGCTCAGGGCCGAGAATACAATGAGAGTGCAGATTGGATTAAGCCTGACCACATCCGCCAACCCCCCGATCAACGCAGCCAGTGCTCCCATAAAAACCACATACATCGTATATCTGGCCGTCGTAGCTTCAGCAGTGAAGGTCCAACGGGCATTGGCGAAGAATGAGAAGGTCACAGCGACACAAAAAGCGATGAAATTCGATAAGAATTGCTTTTGACCTGACATATAAAGAGCGCTAAAAACAGCCCAATGTAACAACGTGTTCAAAACGCCGACGGACATGTAACGCGCAATAAGTCTGAGCATAGTAACCGCTAAGATTCTGTAAATTTATGGGCAAATTTTGGCATCAGAAGGAGGGATGATCAAGGTAATGTTAAACACGTAAAAAAGGGGACTCACAAAATAATTAGCTGGAATGAAATAGTTATCGTTTAGGCAATCTGAAGCGTTTCGCTACACCATTCAGCTCAAGAGGATAAGTAATATCAATGCACCATGAAAGCATATAATAACAATGTTGCGTTTTTGTATCCATTATTCTCTTGTTTTAATGTTATAGAGCGCTTTTAGCGTATTGATACTCTCCCCATTTTTCGAAAGCATCGCTCTACCCCACGCGCTCCCCACACCGCTTCCCTCTGGTTTCCACAAATCCCTTGATTGCGTAACGCGGATGCGTATAGTTCTTATTTTTAATTGCGGTTATTTATCCACGGTCTTTCGCCAACCGCGCGGCAAGCAGAACGCCGCTCTCGGCAAACGATTATTCATAGCCCCCATATTCAGGGCATTGCCGGTGACTACATCGCTGAAGCTTGTCAATCCTCAGGTCACGCGCAACCCGGCCTGCGACGTTGAATCAATAAAAAAACGCCCCGGAAACGGGATTTGCCATTTCAACTTTTCTCTATAGTTGAGCGAACTATGTATAACGTCAAAAACACATCCACGCCTTTACGTAAAACCTTGCTGGCTCTGGCGGTAGGCTCTCTTACTCAGACGGCTACCGCAGCAACGACACCGACCCAGGCTGACGCCGATGCCGCGACCGATTCAAAAGATACGATCGTGGTGCAGGCGAGCGAGGCGGAGAACTTCCGGCCTGGCGGCGATGCGCTGGTCCCCGCCTATCTGGAGGGCCAGGTCGCCAACGGCGGGCGTCTGGGCATGCTCGGTGAACAAAAGGCCATGGATGTGCCGTTTAACGTGGTCGGTTACACCGCCAAAATGGTGCAGGACAAACAGGCGAAAACCATTGCCGAGCTGTTACACAGCGATGCAGGGGTGCAGGCGGTTCAGGGTTATGGCAACCTGGCGGAAACCTACCGGATCCGCGGTTTCAAGCTGTATGGGGAAGACATGACCATGGGGGGGCTGGCAGGTGTGGTGCCGCGTCAAGTGGTGGATACCCAGATGCTCGACCGCGTGGAAGTATTCAAAGGCGCTAATTCACTGGTTAACGGTGCCTCCACCAGCGGCGTCGGCGGCATGATCAACCTCGAACCCAAACGCGCGGAAGACACGCCGACCACTCGCGTAGGCGTCGATTACACCTCATCGTCGCAGGTAGGCGGTAGTCTGGATCTGGGGCGTCGCTTCGGCGACGACAATCAGTTCGGCGTACGCATGAATGTGGTACACCGGGAAGGCGAAACGGCCGTGGATGACGATAAACGTCGTACCACCATGGCCTCTCTCGGGCTGGATTATCGCGGCGACCGCTTCCGAACGTCGTTGGATCTGGGCTACCAGAAAAAAACATTCCACGGCAGTGAAACTGGCATCAATATCAGCGGTATAGACGATGTTCCCGTCGTACCGGGCAACACGCGCAACTATTCGCAAAAGTGGGCTTACAGCGATATCTCCAATAAATTCGGGATGGCTCGCGCCGAATACGATCTGACCGACAGCTGGACCACCTATGCCGCGTTGGGCGGGCAGCATGCCAATGAAATGGGGATATACTCTTCTCCGACGCTCATCAGCGAAAACGGCGAGGCGACTGTCTCACGTCTGGACACCAACAATATCGTCGATAATTTCAGCGGCATGGCCGGCTTACGCGGCAGGTTCGATACCGGCTTCGTATCCCATCGGGTCAATGTCGGCTACTCGGCCCTGACCACGCGTTCCCGAACCGCCTGGGGCATGTCGTTTGACAACCCTGCCACCAATATCTACCACAACAGCGATGTTGCCATGCCGGACAACGCCCTGTGGGGCGGGCGTTATGCCGATCCGTTGACTACCAGTCGTTCGCGCATGCAGGGTGTATTGCTGAGCGATACGCTCGGCGTGTTGAACGACCAACTGCTGTTCACCGTGGCCGGGCGTCACCAAAAAGTGGTGGTACGCAACTACAGTAACGCGACCGGCGAGGAAGAGGCGGACTCTCGCTTTACCGAAAGCCGCTGGATGCCGACCTATGGCGTGGTTTACAAGCCGTGGGAACAGTTGTCGCTGTATGCGAACCATACAGAAAGCCTGGAGCCGGGCAGCATCGCGCCGAACACGGCGGCTAACGCAGGCCAAAGCACCGGCATCATCCATTCGAAACAGAATGAAGTGGGCGTCAAGGTTGATATGGGTCGCGTAGGCGGTTCGATGTCGCTGTTTGAAATCAAGAAGCCTTCAGCCATTATTGATAGCGTCAGCAATCGTTACAGCGTCGACGGGGAGCAGCGTAACCGCGGGCTGGAGCTGAGCGTCTTTGGTGAACCCGTATTGGGCGTGCGTCTTAACGCCAGCACGGTTTGGTTGGATCCTACGCTAACCAAAACCGCCGACGGCGCCAACGACGGTCATGATGCCATCGGCGTCCCGCGTTTCTACGGCGTGCTGGGCGCTGAATACGACATCAAACCGGTGGATGGTTTGACCGCGACGGCGCAGCTGAACCATACCGGTTCACAGTACGCCAACGCGGAGAACACCAAAAAGCTCGACAGCTACACCACGTTGGATCTGGGTCTGCGCTACCGTACTCGCGTGAATAATGACCAGAACGAGATGATCTGGCGCGTGGCGTTGAACAATGTGACCAATGAGAAATATTGGTCTGGCGTGGAGGATTACGGCGTATATGTCTTCCAAGGGGAACCCCGTACGCTCAAGGTGTCCATGAGCTACGACTTCTAACGCCCTTCCCTGCGCTAAGATCCCGGCATCCCGTCATGAACGTCGGGATTTTTTTCTCCGCCTCAGGGGCCATTTCAGGCAAACAGGGATGCGAATCAATAGAGCAACTTACGCCAGCGCCATGCCCATCGCATGCACTTGAAACGTTCCAGCCTATAAATACGCAGGCGAATCACGTAGATGCTTCCAAGGCCAGCTCGAATATTCGCATGAGCGATCACCGCGACGCTATCTGCCTCGTCACGCAACAACCGAATAATGCTTGTCGAGTAGCTCGAACTCGTAATTGGGGTTCGGCGACAGAATGATCTGTTTCTCTTTCGTCACGAAGATGGCAGTAATACCAGGGAAGTCTTGCAGATACGCGATCCCGGCTTTCACCCCCATGCCATACATCAGGGTGGTGTAGATGTCGCCATCAATGGACTCGTTCGACACGATGGTGACACTGTCCAATTCGTTATTCAGCGGATAGCCCGATTTCGGATCCAGAATATGATGATACCGCTCGCCATCAAGGGTGAAGTAACGCTCGTAAGTACCGGAAGTCACGACGGATTTATCAATTACTTTAATCACGCCGATCAACTCACCCTGTTCAGCGAAAGGCTTTTTGAGGCCGATGCTCCATCGCCCGTGAGGATCATTTAACGATCGCCCCATCGCCTGCACGTTGCCGCCCAGATTCAATAACGCGTCTTCGACACCGTTTTGCCGCAGGTAGCCTTTAATCACGTCGGCGATATAACCTTTGGCAATAGCGCCCAGATCGATCTCCATGCCCTCCTGTTTGAGGAAGACGGAGCGCGCTTCATCGTTCAGGATCACGTGGCGAGGATCCGTCAGGCTAAGGCGCTGTTGAATGTCTGCCGCGTCAGGCACCGTATTGCCGCTGAAACCGATCTTCCACAGCTTGACGATAGGCCCGATGGTGAAATTGAAATGACTGTTGTCCAGCAGGCTCACCTGCCGGGCGCGCTTAATCAACTGATACACGATGGGGCTAACCACTACCGGATGCTGACCCGCCGCGTGATTAATATTCATGACTTCCGACAGGGAGCGATTCACCGTCAGCAAATCTTCGAGACGTTTAATGCGTTTGAAAGCCTGAACAACCAGATCCTCATTAAGAGAAAAAAGCGTTAAGGAAATTCGCGTGCCCATCAGTGTCGCGGCATAGGAAAAAGAGTTGTCTTCAGACGTCGTCATAAAAGCACCGTCGCGGTTAGAGGGGAAAAACATCGCTAATGATGGAGGCCATTAAAACGCAGGCGGGGCAAAGTTGACAACTTTGCCCCGCCTGTGGACTGCGTACGCTATGACCCGACGTTACCGTTTAGCATATGCCGCCGCTTGTTTACCGGCCTGAATACCGAAGATGATGATATCGGCCACGGCGTTTCCGCCGATGCGGTTGGCGCCGTGAATGCCGCCGACCACTTCACCCGCGGCGTAGGCGCCCTGAATAACCTCTTTATTGCTATTCAGCACTTCGGTTGCCGTGTTTACAACCACGCCACCCATCGTATGATGAACGCCCGGGGCGATCTTGATGGCGTAGAACGGTCCTTTGTTGATCGGGTTACGCAACGCGGTCGTTCTGCCGAAATCGTCATCGTGCTGTTTTTCAACAAACGTGTTGTAACGTTCGATGGTTTTGGTCAGCTCGGCAGGTTCAATTTCCAACCGGTCAGCCAACGCCGCAATGGAGTCTTCGACTTCGACGAAGCCCTGAGCAACATATTCGCCGACCGCCATGTTTTTCTCTTTGACGTGATCGTCAAAGACGATATAGGCGTATTTTTCCGGCAGGTTGATAATGCTCGCAGACACCTTGTCACGCGTTTCCAATTCATTAAAGAAACGCTGACCGCTTTGGGAAACCAGAATCGCACCGCCGCCGCGGATAGATTCAGAGATCAGATAAGACGTATTCTGCTCCACCGTCGGGTGGATCTGAATTTCACCCATGTCGACGGTATCCGCGCCCAGCGCTTCCAGCAAGGTAATCCCGCTACCGGTGGCGCCTTTGTGGTTCGTCGTTACAAAGCCTTTCAGGTCCGGACGGTATTTCACCACCAAGTCCTGGTTGGCGCTGAATCCGCCGGTCGCCATGATCACGGTCTTCGTCGGAATGACGCGCTCTTCGTTTTCGTCGTTGAGGGTGCGAACGCCGGAAACCTTACCCTCTTCCTGCAAAATCTCGGTGACAGACGTTTCCAACATCACGTCGATGTTGCGCTGGTTGAGGTTTTTCACCAGTCCGCTGATCAGGTAGCCGCCTACCGCCGCGCCGCTGGCCGGACGGTGAGTTCGGTCGACGCTCATGCCGCCGGTGGTCGTCAGGTCGCTCAACTCGATGTTGCGATCGGCCAGCCAGTCGATGGCTTCGTGGGCGTGTTCAACGAAGTATTTCACCAGTTCAGGGTTGTTCTTGTTCTGGCCGCTTTTCAGCGTTTCGTTGTAGAACAGCTCTTTATCGTCGACGATCCCTTTTATTTTCTGGAAACGTGTTTCCGCTGCGTTCATCCCCGCAGAGGCTTTGATCGTGTTCCCGCCAATCACCGGCATTTTTTCGACAATCAGCACTTTGGCGCCATCATCAGCGGCCTGAATCGCCGTCGCCAGACCCGCGCCGCCGCTGCCGACGACAACCACGTCGTACTGCTGGACTTCGTCCGGGTTGCCGCCCTCTTCGATAATCGCTTCTTTAAACGACTTCGTCATCGCCTTCGTCACCGCTTTTTTGATGGCTTCGCTCTGTTCTGTGGCGCCGGTCACGGCGTCGACGTGCGAACTATTGGCATCAAGAATACGGGTTCTGATGATTTCAAAGCTGCCGATCAGCTCATCATCCCATCCGGCGGTATCGGCCAGCGCGATATCTTTGATGTGGTCTTTTTCCAGGCTGACGTTAACGATGAGTTCTTTATCGTTGTCCTGCACTTTCTCCTGGTAGACACCCGCCTTGAACTTTTTAGCGTTCAGGCTCATATCGCGGATCATGCTTTCAACCAGCGAGAAGCGCCACAGCGGTTCCGGGATAGTCAGTTCTTCACGCTTGGTGCTGTCGATGTAGAGGTCGATGTGTTCCTGCGCAGTGATGCGATCCATCCAGTCCGGGTAGGCGATGCAACCTTTACCCACCGCAACCAGATCATAACCGTGCTCCAGCGCGACATCGGCATCCGCCTTGTTGACGATGCCGCCGACGCCCACGACCGGCACCTGCGCCAGCGTGTCGGAACGCATAGCAATATATTTTTCGATCAGCGGGGTCGCGGACTCGGTATCGACGATAGAAGGACGCAGAGTGTGGCCCATGGAGAAGTGCACGTAGTCCAGACCGCGCGCTGCCAATTTTTCCAGCAGGTACAGGGTATCGTCGAAACGGATACCCGGCTCTTCCAGCTCTTCCGGCGAGAAACGGTAGCCGATGATGAAAGACGGATCGGCATACTTGTCTTTCATCTGGTGTGCGATATCCAGCACGGCCATCGGGAAGCGAGTACGGTTGTCGCGGCTGCCGCCCCATTTGTCTTCACGGCGGTTGGAGTGCGGAGAATAGAACTGCTGAATCAGATAGGTGTTGGCGCCGTGGATTTCCACACCGTCGAATCCGGCCTGGATAGCGCGATGAATGGCGCGACCAAACTTAGCGACCATCTCTTCCACTTCATCCGCCGTCAGCTCGATAGGCGTCGGCGCGCCGGGGCGAGGTGCGGCAACGGCGCTCGGCCCTACCGGAGATTCGCCGCCGATGAGTTTAGGATCGACCATGCGTCCGCCGTGGTAGATCTGCAGGATAGCTTTAGAACCCTGTTCTTTGACCGCGCTCGCGACTTTGGACAACCCTTCAATCTTGTTGTCGTCATCAATACCGATCGCGCCAGGGAAAGCCCGTCCGCGATCGTCGATGAAGCAGCATTCCACAATCAGCGCGCCGATCTTACCGGAACGCACCTGATAGTATTCGATGAGTTCCCTGGTGACGGAACCATCAAAAAAGCCGGTGCAAGTTGTCATTGGCGCCATAACGACCCGGTTTTCCAGGGTGACGCCATTAGGCAACGTGAACGGCTGCAATAATCTATCGTTAATGTTTGTCATTAAAATACCACCTAATTTTCACAAATTTTTAGCAAATTCTTAAATTCGGAAATGGCAGGCTGCCTTTTTATTGTTCGTGTTTTATTTGCCTACGATTATTATTCTTTTATTATGTGGTTTTTTTAATGTCATAATACTTTTTTTTAATGTCTTAATTATTTAGTATTTGCAGTTATGTTACCACTCTGTTTAAATAAAAGTGTTTAATGTAAAAACATTATAAAGTGTAGGGTTTTATCGGCGATAAAATGACATGTCATTTATTTCTTCAACGTGTTCGTTAAGCGCGCCCTGCCGTTTTTTATTCGCTTATTTCACAACATCCCACATACCCACATAGGATTAACGGCTATTTCCGGCGCTGCTGGTTTTATGTACTCCCCTCTTGAACTGGCCTATTCTGAACGTCAATAGTCGATCTCAGATGCAAACAACACCATAAATTTCACATAAAAATCATAATGTTAATCTTTTAAAAAAGAGAAGCGAGACTTCATTGAATATATTCCCCCTCCGGAAGACAGGGTATTTATTAGCCGCATAACATGGTGATGGCGTTTAATAAACGCCAGTTTTTTCTTTCTGTACATTCTTTCAACGAAATCCCTTCCTGAGAGGGCAACATAAAAAAGCAGGCCTTTGTATGGATTTTCCTCAGTATGATTAGTCGTTATTTCGACGGTATTTTATTGCTGATAAATCGGCACAGGGCTTATATCAAGACGCAGAACATTGACCAGAAGGATCGAATGTCAGTCCCTCTTTATTGAAATTTTCACAGAGAACATCTTGAGGGCAACGAGATCTGCTCGGTGAGGAATGAGCGAGTCATTTTCCCGTGCATTCAATGAGAACGACAATTATTTGAGAATGGTGCGGAGATGAATATGACTTCTCTGCCCGGATATTTATTTAAAAAACGGATTATCATTATTAAAAAAGGCGATCAAGATAATAAAGGGTCATTCCGCACTTTACTGTTTCCCCGTTTATCCTATTTTTAGACATACCTCCCCCATGCGTCTAACAACTTCTCTAAATGTATTAAAATTTATATTATCCATTTTTAGATAAATAGGTGTGGAATCCATTTTGAATCCCTCCTCATAAACTGTGCTGTTTTTACTCACCGCTCAACTTTTCATAAAAAACGTGCGGCACTCTCTCGCTAACCCGGCCTGGCCAAGATCCGTCACAAAAATTAACATTTCCAGCCGTAATGGCACACTCAAGGGATAACTGTTCATCTCGGTTCATTTTCGGATCAGACTCAATAAGGTTGATGATTAGCCTGCATCTGAATTTTTTCGTTTTAGTTTAGCCCTAAACATTACCGTGATTTATTAATTTCCTGGCATTCTCTCATCTTTATTTCGACCCAAAACACAAGAAAAAATAATTTTTATAATCATAGAGATATAAAAAAACCTCAAGAAGTCGACGCTTTCCCCACCTTATCTGCGGCTTTTTTTTTACTTTTTATAAAACTCGGCCGTCTACTGCACCAAACGGCAATGAACAACCTAATCACCAAGCTTTCGACTATTAGATTAAAAGCGCTACGCTATTACGGATTTAATAATAGTTTCGCTGATCATCATCACCCCAGAAATATATTAAATCCTGAAACTTTCGTTGACATTTAATTACCTTCTTTTCGAAAAAAAGCGATGAAGTCGATTACCTGTTTGCCGATAACTGCATTGAAGAAATGAAACGTTGATGGATTTATATCTGGCTCGCGTGTTCCCCCACAAGCGTCCCAATGAATGGATGCATAAAACATAGTTCTGATTATTCAAGAACTCATACTCAATACTCCAGGGCTACGACTATGAATTTTATTCGTGACATCAAGATCAGAACCATGATGGTTCTTATCCTTATCCTGTTCTCTTTATTATGGGGAGGCGTATCAGCCTTCGCACTTTACTCTCTGGGCCAGCTGACCTCAGAAATCGAACTGACCAACGTCCAACAGGACAACGGCGATATCATCAACGGCGCCAGCGGACAGTATTACCGGGTCCAGAACATCCTGGACCGAGCCATGGAGCAAAAACTCAATAACAACCCAGACGGGTTTAAGTCGGGAATGCAGCAAGCCGCGGCAGAAATCGCGCGTTTGAAAGCGGGACTGGCGCAGTTTCAGGTGACCGATCACGCCAACATTAATAAAGTCACAATCGACGCGATCTATAACAGCTCACAGCGTCTCTACAGCGAAGCCGTTGTACCGATGTACGATGCGCTGGCAGCCGATCGCCTGGATACCTATAAGCAGATTGCGGAACAGACATACAGCCCGCTGCGTGCTGAGTTCACCACGGCCATCACTCAATACAACACCGTCATCGGCACGCTGAAGACCGAAGCTCAGGACCGCATCGGCAACTGGGTGAAATGGTGTGAATATATTCTGATGGCGGCGCTGGCTGTCGGCCTGATCATCGTGCTGCTGACCGATCGTTACCTGGCCAAGTTTGTGGTGCGTCCGCTTGATCAGATCAAACAACATCTGCAGGTGCTGGCCATAGGTCAGCTACATACCAAAATTGCAGACTTCGGCAAAAACTGCGTCGGCAGCCTGATCCCGTTCGTACAACAGATGCAGGGAAACTGGATCAATACCGTTTCCGACATTCGCATGAGCGCCGACGAAATTTATCGCAGCTCGGGTGAAATTTCCGCAGGCAACACCGACCTGTCCTCTCGTACGGAAGAGCAGGCCTCTGCGCTGGAGCAAACCGCTGCCAGCATGGAAGAGCTCAGCGCCGTGGTGAAACAGAACGCAGAAAACGCGAACCAAGCCAGCGTATTGGCGCAGAACGCTTCTAAAACGGCAAATGAAGGCGGTAGCGTCGTCAGTGATGTCATCAAAACGATGAACAACATCAGCGGCAGCTCGAAGAAAATCGCGGATATCATCAACGTCATCAACAGCATCGCGTTCCAGACCAACATTCTGGCGCTGAACGCCGCCGTTGAAGCGGCGCGTGCCGGTGAACAGGGTCGAGGCTTTGCCGTCGTCGCCAGCGAAGTTCGCAGCCTGGCGCAGCGCAGCGCCGAAGCGGCCAAAGAGATCGAAGGGCTGATCGATGAGTCCGTCAGCAACGTGAAAATCGGCTCTGAGCAGGTCACTCAGGCGGGCGACGCGATGGGCAACATTGTTCGCGCCATCACCAACGTCACCGACATCATGGGTGAAATTGCATCCGCCTCGAACGAGCAGAGCAAGGGCATTACTCAGGTCGGTCAGGCCGTCATCGAAATGGACAGCGTGACGCAGCAGAACGCCGCGTTGGTGGAAGAGTCCACCACCGCGTCATCGTCGCTGGAAGATCAGGCGCGTCGCCTGACGGAAGTGGTTTCCATCTTCCAGTTAGCAGAGTCCGAATCGCGTACCAAAGTCCCCGCGCCGGGCAAACCGGCTCAGTCCGCACCGGCTATCGCGCCGAGAAAACTAGGCTCGGGCACGCCGTCAGACGGAAACTGGGAAAAGTTCTAACCCCACGCTAACCACGCCCTGACGCCATCCGCGTCACATCGTGACGGCTCTCCGATCCACCGGGGAGCCGTTTTACTTTATCCTGCCAAGTTTCCCTTTCCACGCGGCTCTCCATTCGATTTAATGATATTGCTTGTCCACGGCTTTTTTTATGGTTTTTAATAGGAACAGGCGCCACGGGGCGAAGTGATTCACCGACAAAGTCGGAACTGACGCAATCACGCGGCAACGCCGCTTCGACGGCTTTTGTGAGGAACTCATGAAATTCAAATCTGATGCGTCGCCCGTCGATGCGGATAACAGGACCAGGCGTTACGAGCTGGATCGCTTCGATGTGACCATTCTGCGGCTACTACAAGCCGACTCGTCCATCTCTAACGTCGCACTGGCGGAGAACGTAAACCTCAGTCCTCCCGCCACCCTGCGGCGCGTGGAGCGGCTGAAACAGCTGGGTCTGATCAAAGGTTATGTCGCATTGCTCGACCCCGAGGCGCTGAATGCGGGCATGGTCGTCATCATCGGCGTCGTGCTGGACAGGTCTACCCCCGGCGCATTTAAGGATTTCGAGACGTCGGTTCAGCAGATCAGCGGCTGCATGGAGTGTCACGTCGTCACCGGCGAGTTCGACTACATGCTGATGATCCGCACCAAGGACAACCAGAGTTTTAACCGCCTGCACGCCGAACAACTGCTGTTCCTGCCAGGCGTGCGCCAAATTCGGTCGTTCATCGGCCTGCGGGAAGTGTTGTCCACCACTCAGCTACCGTTCTGAATACCGATTTTCCAGCAGTCTCCTGTTTGCCTGACATGAAAAAGCCCGCGTCACGCGGGCTGTTATCGCCACACCGTGGTGCCCTTAGCCGTTGCGGAATATATAGCTATAGGCGCTCAACGCCGGCGCGCCGCCCAGATGGGCATAGAGCACTTTGGCGCCTTTAGGGAATTCGCCGCGGCGAATTTTATCGATCATCCCCTGCATGGATTTTCCTTCGTACACCGGATCGGTCAATACGCCTTCCAGACGCCCGCACAGACGAATCGCTTCCAGCGTGCCTTCATTGGGCAGGCCGTATTCCGGGCCGCCGTAACGGGTATCCAGCACCACATCATCTTCGGTAATCGCCTGTCCCAGCTCGACCAGGTCGGCCGTCTGCTGGGCAATACGCAGGATCTGCGCCTTGGTCTGCTCCGGCTTGGCCGAGGCGTCAATCCCGATAACGTTGCGCGCACGGCCGTCGGCGGCAAACCCCACCACCATCCCCGCCTGCGTACTCCCGGTGACCGAGCACACGACGATATAGTCGAATTTAAATCCCAGCGCTTTTTCCTGCTCGCGCACTTCTTCCGCGAAACCGACGAAGCCGAGGCCGCCGTAAGGATGTTCAGAACAGCCGGCGGGGATTGGGAAGGGTTTCCCGCCGTTCTTCGCCGATTCGTCCATCGCATCCTTCCAGCTTTGACGGATGCCGATATCGAATCCCGCGGCGTCAAGACGCACATCCGCCCCCATGATCCGGGACAGCTCGATGTTCCCCACGCGATCATAGACGGCGTCGGCGTAATTCACCCAGTTTTCCTGCACCAAAATACATTTCATCCCCAGATGCGCGGCGACCGCCGCCACCTGGCGCGTCTGGTTCGACTGAATACCGCCGATGGAGACCAACGTGTCGCAGCCCTTCTCCAGCGCCTCGGGGATCAGATACTCCAACTTGCGCGTCTTATTGCCGCCGAAGGCCAGACCGCTATTGCAATCTTCGCGCTTGGCATAGATTTCAACTTCACCGCCCAGATACTCGCTGAGTCGTTTCATCGGCGTAATCGGCGACGGTCCGAAAGTTAACGGATAACGCGGGAATTTTTCTAAATTCATCATCAGGCTCCGACAGGTAATAGGGAACATAGTAGTCACAGGTGGTCACGATTTACGGGAAAAAGACTGCCCCTTGCGTTAGATACTACCCGAATGTGGAGTGATTAAAATTGCAAAAAAATACCCAATACCTGCTCTAAATTTCAAAAAATAAGCGTGAAAACGCTAATAAATCCGCAAAAAATATCCTTAAAGAAATTAAATTCACCCTCAAAAACCCAGCGAGCTATCCCCGTATTTTATCCTCTGCATTCGCGGGGGGACGAACATGGTGAAACCCCACGCGCGGCGCCCTCACCCTCTGCGCTCAGCGGGCGGAGATGGCATACTCCCGGCGTATTCGCTCATCCTGCTCGGCCAGTTCCCGTTTGAGAAAATCGCAGAAGTCGTTCAGCGCCGCCGTGCGCGGTTTGGCCGCATCGGTTTGAATCTGCATGGTCCGCTGACTGAAGGGTTCGCCGTCGATCGAGCGCATCTGCAATCCATCGCTACGCACTCGGTACAACACCGAAAAATGGCTGCAGATAGCGACGGCATCCGGTGTATTCAGCACAAACTCATAGAGAGTGGAAAAGTGATTACAGGTCAGTATCGGGTCGATGAATACGCCGTTCATGCGACAGGAGAGATCGAACAGTTGACGGATGGTGGCGGCCTGATCCGGCAACGCGACCGGATAGCCGTTCAGATCGGCCAGTTTAAGCCCGACATGCGCCAGCGGATGCGAGTCCTGCATGATCACCAGCACCGGCGCCGGATACGAGGCGACGATGTCGACGCCGTGCTCCAACGACAGGCTGAATTTGAGCGCCACATCGCATTCGCCGTTGCGCACCAGATCCGGCACCTGCCGCGTGGAACCCACCGTCAGCACGAAGTTGACCGATGAGTGCGTCAGACGAAACTTCGCCAACAGCGTCGGCATCAAATTAAAGGCGATACCGTCGGTGCAAACGACCCGAATGGTGGTTTGGCGAACCGATTTCAACCCTTCGATTTCGGCCACCGCCAGCTCCATATCCGCCATACTGCGCCGCACGTGATGTTCCAGAATCTGGCCCGCCGCGTTCAGCACCATGCCGCGCGGATGCCGTTCGAATAACGGCGCGCCAAGCCGATGCTCCAACTGCTGGATCTGACGGCTGATGGCCGAAACCGCGACGAACAGCTGCTGGCTGGCGGCGCTCAGCGATCCGGTGCTCGCCACGGCCATGAAGTAACGAATTTCGTTATTGTGCATCGGTCGCTCCGTTCATCTCGAAGGGGTTGTCAAAGTCTACCCCCTTTCTCTCCCTCAACGAACCGCGCCCGCTCCGGCGTCAACCAGAACAGGCGCGATAACCCCGCGGGGGATGAGTCAGCTGCGCGTCAGGCGGTGGTCTGCGTGGACTCAGCCTGCCGGCGTAGGCACAGCTGCTCCGCACCCTGTTCGGCCAAGTCCCAAAACAGCCCGGTCATGATCCGCAGCGCCTCCAGCGTCATGTCCGCCAGAATGTGTTCGTTGGGCGCATGCTGCGAGCAGGCCGGATAGGAGTGCGGCACCCACAGCGTCGGCAGACCCAGCGTTTCCGAAAAACAGGCGTTCGGCAGCCCGCCGCCGAAGTTGGGCAACACGGCTGGCGCTTTTCCGGAGGTGCGTGCGATTGACGTCGCGCCCCACTCCACCCACAGGTCGTTAGGGTCGAGCCGGGTGGCCTGATAGCAGCTGACGGCGTTGACGATCTCGACGTCCGCGAACCCATTGGCGTCCAGATGCTGCCGCAGATGTTGCGCAAAGTGCGCCACGTCGCTGCCGACCACGTAACGCATATGGCAATGCGCCGAGGCGGAAGGCGGAATGGCGTGCGCCGGTTTGTCGGGATTGCCGGTGACATAGGCCAGCACATCCAGCGTATTCCACCCATACACTTTCTCGGCCGACGTCAGCCCCGGCTCGCCCCACTGCGGGTCAACCTCCGGGTCGGTCGGCCCGCCGCCCAGTTCGATATCCGCCAGTATCTGGCGCAAACTCTCCGACACCGCCGGAGGCCGCAGCCCCGGCACCAGAATTCGTCCCCGCGCATCGACCAGACAGGCGATGGCGTGCGCCAGTCGAATGCCTGGGTTGCTCAGCAGTCCTCCCCAGTTGCCGGAGTGATGACCGCCCTCGCGCGGCGTCAGCCGCAGCTCGAAATTAAACACGCCGCGCGATCCCAGAAACAGCGTGGGACGTACGGCGGAGATGCGTGGGCCATCCGAGGCGATGAACAGATCGGCCGCCAGCCAGTCACGGTACTGCGCGCAGACGTCGTTCAACCCCGGCGATCCGGCTTCTTCCCCCATCTCCAGAATCAGCTTGATGTTGTAGCCCAGACGATCGTGGCGGCCTTTCAGCACCTGTTCGAGCGCCGCCAGATTAATGGTGTGCTGGCCCTTGTTATCCGCCGTCCCGCGGCCATACCAGCGATTGCCGTCCTGCACCAGCCGCCACGGCGACAGCCCGCTGCGCCACTGATCGTCATAGCCCCGCACCACATCGCCGTGACCATAGGTCAGCACCGTCAAGGGCGCGTCGGCTTCCAGCCGCCGGGCCAGCAGGAAGGGACTTTTCCCCGCTATCGGGTTGTCCACAATTCGGCAGTCGAAACCGATGGCCTGCAAACGCGGCACCATCTCTTCCGTCAGATAGGCCATCAACACCGCCCCGGTTCCCTCGTCCTGACTCTCCGTTCGATAGGCTACCCGGCGCGCCAGCGTCTCGCTGAACGCGCCGCTGTTGAAATACTCTTCCGCTGCTCGGATCGTGTCTTCACGCGTCATAATTTGTCCGTCCTCTCTTTCGATGATAGTGATTCGGCACGCAGCGGCACGGAGAGCAAGGCCCCGGCCCGGCTCCCTGACGGTCGCGCGTCGTGTCGTTGGCCTTACTCGCCGAACTGGCTGATATCCGGGATGCCCAACCCCGGCTCTGGCGTCAGCACCGACGCCAGCAGCGTTTTGGTATAAGGATGCTGCGGCGAACGGAAGATCTGCTCACGCGTCCCCTGCTCCACAATCGTGCCTTTTTGCATGACGGCGACATGGTCGACCAGATGCTCCACGACGGACAGGTTGTGGCTGATGAACAGGTAGGTCAGTCCGAACTCCTGCTTGAGCGCCAGCAGCAGATTGAGGATCTGCGCCTGCACGGAAACGTCCAGCGCGGAGGTCGGCTCGTCGCAGATCAGAATGGCCGGCCGCATGATCAATGCCCGGGCGATCGCCACCCGTTGGCGCTGACCGCCGGACAGCTGTCCAGGATATTGCTGGTGCGTCCGCGCGGGCATACCCACGACGTCCAGCATCTCTTTCACTCGTGTTTTGCGCTCCTCCGGCGTCCCCATGTTGTGCAGCCGCAGCGCCACCTCCACGATATCCGCCACGGTGCGGCGCGGATTCAGCGATGAGTATGGGTCCTGAAAGATGGGCTGGATGCGCGACGCCAGCGCTTTACGGTCGCCCGCGTCGATTTCACGCCCCTCGATCAACACGTTGCCGGAGGTCGGCGGCAGCAGTCCCAGCAACATCTTCGCCAGCGTGCTTTTGCCGCAGCCCGACTCGCCCACCAGCCCGAGCGTTTCTCCCCGCCGGATGCGCAACGAGACGTTGTTCACGGCGCGGATTTCTCCCGGTTTCGTGAAGATGCCGCGATTCAGGCGAAAGACCCGGCTGAGCACGCACAGCTCCAGCGCCAGATCCTCATTGCCCGGAATATGCGGCGGCGAGGGCGCCCGCAGCCCTTCTACACTATCTATCGTCATAGCGCCTCCACGGTCTTTTGGGCCTGAACACAGCGCACCGCGTGCGCGTCGGTGACATCGACATAAGGGATGTCCCGACGGCAGGCGTCAGTACAGCGCGAACAGCGATTGAAGAAAGCACAGCCCTGCTGCGGCCCGACCAGGCTCGGCACCACGCCGGGAATGGCGCGAAGGGGTTGCCCCGGCATCGTCTTCCCCTGCACCGGAATGCAGTCGAGCAGCCCGCGCGTGTAAGGGTGCTGCGGCTGATGAAACAGCGGCATCACGGGGGCGGTTTCGACGATCTGCCCGGCGTACATGACCGACACGCGATCGGCGATGCGGGCCACTACGCCCAGGTCGTGGGTAATGAAGATCACCGCGGTGCCGAACTCCTGTTGCAGCGCGCGGAGCATCCGCAGAATTTGCGCCTGAATGGTGACGTCCAGCGCCGTGGTGGGTTCATCCGCAATGATCAGTTCCGGCTCGCACATCAGCGCCATCGCAATCATGATGCGCTGGCGCAGGCCGCCGGACAGCTGATGGGGATATTGATTCAGCCGGTCCGCCGCCATCGGAATGCCCACGCGCTCCATCAGCCACACCGCCCGGTCTCGCGCGGTCGACATCGACACCTTGCGGTGCGCCAGCAGCGTTTCACACAGTTGATTGCCCAGCGTGAAAGATGGGTTGAGCGACGTCATCGGCTCCTGAAAAATCATCGCCATCTCGTCGCCCCGCATCGCGGCCCGCTGGCGGGGCGTCATCGCTTGCAGATCGTGACCTTTGAAACGCATATGGTCCGCCGTGCGAACGGCTTTTCGCGGCAACAGATCCATCAGTGCCAGCGACGTCATGGATTTGCCGCAGCCCGACTCCCCGACCAGACACAGCATCTCGCCCCGGCGCACGGAGAAGTCGATGCCGCGCACCGCATGCAGCATGCCACGCGGCGTCGGCAAGTCGACCCGCAGGTTCTTCACATCCAGCAAAATGTCATCATTCATCGCCGCCCCCTTAACCCCGTCCGTCCAGCGCGGTGATGTCGCGCAGACCATCCCCGACCAGATTGATGCCCAGAACCAGTATCGCCAGCATGACGCCCGGTATCAGAATGACCCACGGCTGAAAAAACATGTACGCCTTGCCTTCGGCGACCATCAGCCCCCACGACGGCATCGGCGGCTGGACGCCCAGCCCCAGAAACGACAGCGTGGCCTCCAGCAGAATGGCGTGGGCGATCTCCAGCGTCGCGACCACCGTCAGCGGCCCCAGCAGGTTGGGCAGGATCTCGCGCAGCATGATGAACAGGGATGATGCGCCCAATGTTTTCGCCGCCGCCACGAACTCCGCCTCACGCAGCTGGCGCGTCACCGAGCGGGAGACAATGAGGAAGCGGTCCCACAGCAACAGTCCCAGCAGCATAATCACGACTTTGACGGAACCGCCCACCATCGACGCCATCGCCAGCGCCACCAGAATGACCGGCATGGAAAGACGCACGGTCAGGATATAACTGACCACCGCGTCGACGCGGCCGCCGAAATAGCCCGCCGTCACCCCCAGCGTGATACCGATGAAACCGGCCACCAGCACGGACACCAGTCCGATCAGCAGCGAGACCTGCGCGCCGTACAACAGGCGGCTCAGGTAGTCGCGCCCCAGTTTGTCGGTGCCCAGAAGATGGTCCCAGCCGCCCTTTTCATGCCACACCGGCGGGATCAGGCGCTGACTGATGTCTTGCGCATAGGGGTCGTGCGGGCTGATCAGCGGCGCCAGTATCGCGGCCACGATAATGACGGTGAGGATGACCACGCCTATCGCCATACTGTGATGGCCCATCATCCGCCGCAGCCAGCGCCGGGCCGGACCCGGCTCGGGCAGAAGGACCGTGTCGGGCGGCGTCGATGCGATGACGGCGGAGGGAAGCGGTGAGGATGGTTTCATGAAAGCTCCTTATTGCGTCCGCAGTCGAGGGTCCAGCGCGGCATTCAGCACATCCGCCAGAAAGCTCAATACGATGTAAAACACCGCGATAATCAGCACGATGGCCTGCACCACCGGGAAGTCGTTGCGGGAGATCGAATCCCAGGCCAGCTGGCCCAGCCCTTGCAACGCGAACACGGATTCGATCACGACCGAGCCGCCCAGCATAAAGCCCAGTTCCACCGTCGCCAGCGCCACCACCGGGATGATGGCGTTGCGCAGACCATGCTTGACGATCACCCGAAACGCGCTTAGCCCCTTGGCCCGGGCGGTGCGGATATAGTCCGCGCCCAGCACGTCAAGCATGCCGGAGCGCGTCAGTCGCATCAGCGACGGCATGGCGTAGTAGCCCAACGCGACGGCGGGCAGGACGAAGTTTTGCCAGCTGCTGTTGCCCGCCACCGGCAGCCATTTCAGCCCGACGGCGAACAGCAGAATCAGGATCAGCGCGAACCAGAAGTTCGGCATCGCCTGCCCGATGACGGCGATGAACATAGCGCCTCGGTCAACCCAGGTATTGCGGAACACCGCCGCCAGAACGCCCAGCGGGATCGCCACCACCAGCGCCAGCAGCAGCGAGACGCCGCCCAGCTTGAGCGTGATCGGCATGCGCTGACCAATCAGCTCCATCACCGTGTTTTCGAAATAGAACGAGCGGCCGAAATCCAGATGCAACGCCGCCCACATCCACTGGCCGAACTGGGTGATCAGCGGCTGGTCCAGCCCATACTGCCGACGTATTCCCTCGATCACCTCTGCGGAGGCGTCCGGACCCGCAATCGCGGCCGCCAGATCGCCCGATAGGTGCAGAAGCGAAAAGCTGACCACGGCCACCGTGAATAGCACCGCCAGCGCCACCAGCAGCCGTCGCAAAATATAGATAAGCATCAGTCACTCCTCCTGCGGGCCGTCGCCGGAAGGCGTCGCGCGTCTTCCGGCTCGTTTCACGTCTTATTTCCAGCTGGCCATCGCGAAGCGCGGCAGCTCATCCGGCCAATCCTCGAAGTTCAGATCGGAGGTGAAGGCGTAGTGGGTGGAGTAGGAGAACATCGGCGCCAGGTAAGCCTGTGAGGAGATCCGCCCCAACGCCTCTGCGTACAGGGCGCTGCGCTGTTTGGGGTCGAGCGTTTCATCCGCCTTCGCCAGTGTGGCGGTGACCTCGGCGTCTTTCCAAATATCATCGCCCCGACCGCCGAAATACGGCGTGGTGAACGCGGCGGCATCGTTGATGGAGAACGATCCCCAGGTGCGGATCGCCATGGGCGCTTTACCGGAAATGAGATCCGCCGCCAGCACCGTGTACTGAACGTAGTGAAGACGGGCACGGATACCGACCTTGCGCAGATCGCCGATGATCGCTTCAGCATAGTCGCGCTCGCGATAGGCCCAGATATCGGTATCAAAGCCGTTGGGATAACCGGCTTCCGCCAGCAGCTGCTTTGCCTTCTCCGGGTTGTAGTCATATTTGATGACCTTGCTGGTGTCGCAGGCGGTTTGGGTACGGAAGCAGGCGGAATACACCGGCTGACTGCCGCCGCGCACCAGATTGTTGACGATGGCCTCGCGGTTGATGGCGTAGTTCACCGCCTGACGCACGCGCAGATCCTTGAACGGCTCGCCGCCCGGACCTTTGGCGTGAGTGTTTAAGGCCATAAAGCCGATGCGCATGGTTTCACCGCTTTTGACGGTAAGGTTCGGCATGGTCTCCAGCGAGGTGATCTGGTCGGCGGGCACGCGCCAGATCCAGTCCACCTGACCGGTCATCAGCTGCGCCAGTCGCGTTTCCGGATCGCGGATGACCACAAACTGTAGCTTGCCGATTTTCGGTTGTCCCTGCGGGCTATCCGCAAAGTAATCGGGGTTCTTTTCCATACTCACGCCCTGAGCCGGGGTGACTTTGGTGATTTTATAAGGGCCGGTGCCGATGGGCGCCTGGCTGAATCCGGCCAGCTTCACCTTCTGGTAATAGGCTGACGGATAGATAGGCGTAGGGCCGGAGAGATATTCCAACGCGGCGGGGAACGGTTTTTTCAGCTTCAGCCGGACGGTGTAGTCATCCACCTTTTCGGTGGTGTCGATCCAGTCCACGCTTTGCGGCATCACCGACGACGTCCCGGGGCCAGCAATATGGTTGAAGGTGTAAGCCACATCTTCCGCGGTGAAGGGATCGCCGTTGTGGAAGGTGATCCCTTTACGCAGATGTATCAGCAGAGAAGTGGGCGATTCCCAAGTCCAGTCTGAGGCCAGTTCAGGTTTGTACTCGCCGGTTTTGGGATCGCGATAGATCAGGGTATCCCAGACCAGGTGGGCCAGGATCACGCCTTCACGAAGGTTGTTATGATAAGGGCTGACGTTTTCCACCTCGTTATCGGAGGCGTAAACCAGCGTGTCATTCTGTTTTCCCGCATAGCTGGAAGATGCGCAGCCGAGGAGGAGTGCAGACAAAACACCGCGTTTGATCTGTCTTGTCAGTGAACAAGCCATAGGATTCTCCATTCGATACACTTCATGAAAGAATTAAATCGCCACAATCTCACCTACGTTCCGACAGGAAGTTGCAAGAGTGGAGCCAACCCCGGCTTCCTAACCTTACTGATTTTAGATATAAGCTTTCTAATAATGAGAAACCGCTTAACCCGAGCTGCTTTCGGCGCAAACCACAGGTCATTACGGTGGAATAGGTTTTATTGATAGACAGGTGTTCTGGCAATTGGCGTTTAGTGGCGGTGCAACAGCATGATCGACGCGCACTCTTTTAAGGCACAGGGACTTTCTCCCACGGATGACGGCATCGGCGTTATCAATGCGTACCCGAATACAGGCGTATCCCCTCCCCCACAGCATCGTCACTCACGCCAGAAGTTGTCCCTTTTCTTCGCACCTTATTTCGTGCGCCCCACGATAAATCGACAGGCAGTAGCTGGACGACATTTCCGCTCGACGTTCGAGAAGCAGACCATCATATTCACCATTCGATGAAAATGAATAGACGCCAGAATTAATCACGATGAGATAAATACGTTCATCTCCCAATGGTCAAATTCAACGCCCCTTAAAGCTGATTAAACGTATTCGCTGCAAAAATAAACCTCGGCGATAGTGAGTTGATATTTACCCAGTAAACTCCGGCGAGTATTTATTCCTCCACCTTGCCAGACGCCATTGCATTTTAGGGGTCATGGCTATTTTAGCGAGGTAGCGACAGTATCGAAAAATATCTCGCCGCGCAGACGTATTGTGGTGGAGGGTATGCCTGAGTTTATGGCGAGGTAACATTTCCGCTCGCCCTGAGTGACGCCCAAGGCACAAAACCGCCGCAAACAGGGATAAAGAAAAATCATACTATCATATTGTTTTTTAATATTTAATTTTAGAGCAGACATCTCACCGCCTGTCCTTATGAACTATTTCACATCGCGCCTGAATCACAATCGAGTGACCGCTTTTTCGGCTTTTATCGCTTTTGCTAATCGACAATCACTATTATTAATTGGCCTCATGGGTCGCGGAAAGGGATGATAGCGACATCGAATTCTCCCGATTGAAACAGGGTGGAGAATACATAAATCATTTTGTCGCCAGCGTGGCTATGCGTATTGATGCATCGCCGATCCCATAACCATTTCGGCGTTGGTATATTGGAGTCGAATTGTTTATCCGTCGCAACGCATGGAATATTTCAATAAAAGATAAAATAAGCGCTGCCTTTATTGAGTGATGCTGACGTCACCGGCCGTTTATTCCTTTTTGAATATCGCCCAGACGCGTGTTCATTCTTTTTCACTATCAAACCAGAGCGAATTAAAGAGTATGTCTACGACCGTATTTATCACCGGTTTTATGACCAGTGCCGGATTGCTGCTCTCTATCGGCGCACAGAATTCATTTGTGTTGCGTCAGGGAGTGCGTCGGGAACATGTCTTTTTAGTCTGTACCCTCTGCTTCATGTTAGACATTTTATTGATCAGCGCGGGCGTCTTTGGCGTCGGCGAACTGCTCAGCGCCCACCCGTGGGCGCTGACATGCCTGACGCTGGCGGGCGTGTTGTTTTTGATTCACTACGGCTTCTGCGCGCTTCGCCGCGCCTGGCGAGGCAACCAAAGTCTGCGCCTTGGCGCGACCGGCGACGCGCGCGCCAGCCGTCTTTCCGCTGTCACCGCCTGTCTGGCGGTCAGCCTCCTCAACCCCAGCGTGTACCTGGATACCGTCGCCATCATCGGCGGCATATCGTCCGGGCTGAGTCATGAGCACAAAATCTTCTACTTAGCGGGCGCGCTGCTGGCGTCCGGCCTCTGGTTTTACGCCATCGGCTACCTCTCTTCCGCCTGCGCGCGCTTGTTCGAGAAGAACAGCACCTGGCGGGTGCTGGATAGCTTTATCGGCGTGTACATGCTGTTTATCGCCTGGCAGCTGCTACGGCTTATCGTGTATCCGGCGGCGTAATGACGCCCGCCGCCTCTTCTTCTGCCATCGCGCGCTTAGCGGGCGATGCGGGCCGCCAGCGACTCGACGCGGCGAATCGCCTCCCGCAGCATTGTTTCCGTCACCGTGAACGGCATGGCGTCCATATCCGCTGTTTTAACGGCCGCTTGCAAGATGGCTTGCAGTTCGGCATCGGTCAGATCGGGACTGATGTCCGCCAACGTCAGCGGCACGGCGCAGGCATGCGCCAGCGACAGCGCCTCCAGCAGCGCTTCGTCGCTCCGCGCTTCCAGCGCCAGCAGGCACAGATTGCCGAAGCCCACCAGCAGGCCGTGGCCAAAATCGCGGGTTTTGTCGCACACGGTGAAACCTTCGAACAACGCGTGCGCCGCAGCGGCATGCGCGCCGCTGGCCATGATGGAGGTCAGTCCGGCGAACAGGAAGATCGCATCCAGCACCTGATCCAGCGCTTCGGTGCTGCGATTTTCCGCCACCGCGCGACAGGCTTCGGCGCCAAAACGTTCGATCAGTTGGAAACAAATCGCGCTATGAGCGCGGGAAGAGGCAGCCAGACCGCTTTGATTATGTCCGGTATCGATCGCCCGAAACTCGTACCACTTCGCCAGCGTATCGCCCAGCCCGGCGGCGAGCCAACGCAGGGGCGCTTGCGCTAACAACGTGCTGTCGATGATGACCGCATTCGGCGCGGACGGCAGATGGCACAAGTCAACAAAGTGCCCGTCCTCTTCGTAACGCACAGAAAGCGGAGTCACCGCCGCACAGGTGCCGGCGATGGTGGGCAACGTGACGACGGGAATACCCGCCTGATGCGCCACCAACTTACCGGTATCCAGCGACTTCCCGCCGCCCACGGACAGCAGTACGTCGCTATGGGTTTCCGCCACGCGGGCACACAGTCGTTCGACCTGCTTGTCGCTGCAATGCCCGCCGAACCACTCAACGCCGCTTAACGTAAGACCGGCCAGGGTCAGTTGGGTGCGGATTATCGCCTCCGTCGCCGCCACTGCCTGATGACCGCCGACAACCAATACACGTGTCCCTAACCCGGCGCAGATGTCCCCCAGCTGACGGCTGGCGTCCGCCCCGCGTACGATTTTTGCGGGGAAAATAACCTGTTGTGTCATGTGTCTTCCTACCTGTTTTCAGCTTAGAATCAATGAGTTACTCAAACACCGCGCTGTGAGCGCCCAAGCGAACTCCCTCCGAGCGGCGTTCTTGACGACTTCTTTCTACGTAAGCACGCGCAGCGATGGAACGCGTATCCTCCGTCGATCGTCAGGATCCGTCACAGGATGGCGGCGTGGCATCTGGTGGCTTATCGCCTCTGCGCCTCCCCCTTTATCCGAGGTATGTCGAGGGTTCTCTCAGGGGCGATGACGGACGGAAACGATTGAGCGTCAGCAATTAATGTCGATACAACGCCTGACAGCACGCGCCGCTTCTGACAAAATACGCGCCATCCCCCGTTTGTGAAATGATGGATTTTCTGTAGATGGTTGCGAAACTTATTGATGGTAAAACGATTGCGCAGCAAGTTAAGAGCGACGTTGCTGCACGTGTCCAAGAGCGTCTGGCCGCCGGTAAGCGAGCGCCGGGTCTGGCGGTTATCCTGGTAGGGGACGATCCTGCTTCTCAGATCTATGTCGGCAGCAAACGTCGGGTCTGTGAGGAAGTCGGTTTCGTTTCCCGCTCTTACGATCTGCCCTCCACCACCTCCGAAGGCGAACTGCTGGGGCTGATTGACCGACTGAACGCCGATGAAACCATCGACGGTATTCTGGTGCAGTTGCCGCTACCGCAAGGCATCGACAACACCAGCGTCATTGAGCGCATCGCGCCCGATAAAGACGTGGATGGCTTCCACCCGTATAATGTCGGCCGCCTTTGCCAGCGCGCGCCGCTGCTGCGATCCTGTACGCCGCGTGGGATCATCACGCTGCTGGAGCAGTACAAGATCGACATGTTCGGCCTGAATGCCGTCGTCATTGGCGCGTCAAACATAGTCGGCCGTCCGATGAGTCTGGAGCTGCTGCTGGCCGGTTGCACCACGACCGTAACGCATCGTTTCACGAAGAATTTGCGTCAGCACGTTGAGAACGCGGACTTGCTGGTCGTCGCCGTCGGTAAACCCGGCTTTATTCCGGGCGACTGGATCAAACCCGGCGCGGTCGTGATTGATGTCGGCATCAATCGACTGGAAGACGGCAAAGTCGTGGGCGATATTGATTTTGCCGGTGCAAGCGAACGCGCCTCTTTCATCACGCCGGTCCCCGGCGGCGTCGGCCCGATGACCGTCGCCACCCTGATTCAAAATACCTTGCAGGCCTGCGAGGAATATCACGACACACCCGCAAAGGCATAAACTGAGATTATGGAAATTTTTCACCTGAACCAACATCCGCACGTAGAACTGTGCGATCTGCTGAAACTCCTCGGCTGGAGCGACAGCGGCGCCTCCGCCAAACAGCTCATCGCCAACGGCGACGTGAGCGTCGACGACCATATCGAAACGCGTAAGCGCTGCAAAATCGTCGCCGGTCAGGTCGTGCGTTTCGCTGACCACGCGGTCACCGTTCAGGCATAGTTCGCCCGACGCAGGCCGTCGCGGCATCGCGTATTTCACCCACATCCCGCCCTCGCGGAGATGTGGGGTCATCGCTTATTCCCCCCTCCCTGTCACGTTTTCCTCTGCCATAACGCGCCATCGCAATGCGCCTAACCTCGCCTGCGTGCGGGATACTCAGGATTCGGGTTCAGGAAGGAACTCAGCATCGGCGAGAATCAATGAAAACAGGCCGGGAGCGAATCAGCTTCCGGCCTGTTGATGCTGCGTGAGAGGCAGCGAAACGAAGCGCGCCGCCGCGAAGGGAGGAACGACGGCTTACTTACGGCGCCAGATTGTCCCCTGCGGACCGTCTTCCAGCACGATCCCCATTTCGTTGAGGCGATCGCGCGCGGCATCGGCCAGTCCCCAGTCTTTACTCTGACGCGCATCGTTGCGCTGCTTAATCAACGCTTCGATTTCCGCCACTTCGTCATCGTCCGCCTGCGCGCCGCTCTGCAGAAACAGCTCCGGATCTTGCTCCAGCAGGCCCAGCACTTTCGCCAACTGCCGCAGCGCGGCGGCCAGACCGTTTGCCGCCGCAGGATCTTCCACCTTCATCCGGTTGACCTCGCGCGCCATATCAAACAGCACGGAGTAGGCTTCCGGAGTATTGAAGTCGTCGTCCATCGCCTCGCGGAAACGGGCTTCGAAGGCTTCGCCGCCGCAGGCGGCCGCCGATGTGTCCATGCCGCGCAATGCGGTGTATAAGCGCTCCAGCGAGGCGCGCGCCTGCTTGAGGTTCTCTTCGCTGTAGTTCAACTGGCTACGGTAGTGCCCGGACATCAAAAAATAGCGAATGGTTTCAGCATCGTAGTGCGCCAATACGTCGCGAACGGTGAAAAAATTGTTCAGGGATTTGGACATCTTTTCCCGATCGACCATCACCATGCCGGAGTGCATCCAGTAGTTGACGTATTCGCCGCCATGGGCGCAGGTGGACTGAGCAATTTCGTTTTCATGGTGCGGAAACATCAGATCCGAACCGCCGCCATGGATGTCGAAGTGTTCACCCAGCTGCTTGCAGTTCATAGCGGAGCATTCAATATGCCAGCCGGGACGACCGTTGCCCCACGGCGACGGCCAGCTCGGTTCGCCAGCTTTCGACATCTTCCACAACACGAAATCCATTGGGTTGCGTTTGACGTCCGCGATTTCAACCCGCGCGCCCGCCTTCAACTGGTCCAAATCCTGACGAGACAGAATGCCGTAATCCGCATCGGTTTCGACCGCGAACATCACGTCGCCGTTCTTCGCCACATAGGCGTGATTACGTTCCATCAACTGCTGCACCAGCGCGATGATTTCATCGATATGCCGGGTGGCGCGCGGCTCGACGTCCGGCGGAAGAATATTCAGCGCACTGAAATCGGCGTGCATCTCGGCGATCATGCGGTCGGTCAATTGCTCGATGGTTTCGCCGTTTTTAGCCGCGCGCTGAATGATTTTGTCGTCAATGTCCGTAATATTGCGAACATACTTGACTTCGTAGCCGAGATAACGCAGGTAACGCGATACCACGTCGAACGCCACGAAAGTCCGCCCGTGACCGATGTGACACAGGTCGTAAACGGTTATCCCGCACACATACATACCGACTTTGTCAGCGTGAATGGGTTTGAATTCCTCTTTTTGACGACTCAGGGTATTAAAAATCTTTAGCATCGGGACATTCCATGGTGTTCGCAGGATATAAGCATCACTGTTTTGCGGTACGCGCATAAAAGTATGGGTGGCCCGGAGTTTCAGGCCCAGGCTGCGTATTGAACCCCGAACCCTGACCTATTGCAAGATCGGTACCATTGAGCGGCGGCAGTTATTTCATCCTGAGAAAAAGATTTTTACGTGCAAAAACAAAAGCCCGACCGGCGGATCGGGCGAGGGTAAGGCGGGAAAATAACCCCTCACATGAAAGGGGTAAGACTTTTTGTCTCTTAGTCGCGCGCACTGCCTCGTCTCAGGCGCGGTTTTCCTTTATGTCTTCTGGCATCAGGATCGATGTCGAGTTACCGCCAACGGGGATTGGACGCCAGCGAGTAACGACCGCCGCCGAGCATCAAGATGGCGAGACCGGCAAAAAAGTACACCGCCATGCTCTCAATGCCCCATGCGCCGGTCTTGTCCAGCGTGAGGGCCGCATTCAGGTCAGTCAGCCCATACGCGGCTAACATGGTGAGCGTAAAAATGAGCGCGGACGGCCGGGTCAGAATGCCCAAAATCATCAACACCGGCGCGATCACTTCACCCACATAGACGCCGTAACCGACAATACCGGGCAGCCCATGCGCCATCACCATCGACTGGATGCCGTCAATACCCGCGATCAACTTATGAACGCCGTGGAACAGCATCATGGCACCGAAAGAAACACGCAGTACCAGCTTGCCGAAATCCGGCCTGTCAAAGAGTGAATTGAACCCGTTAAGCATCATGCACCTCCCTTGTGATTACTTGATTAAGGAGAATGATTATCACTTAATCCGGGGCCTTTTACCGATCGCCGCGTCACGTTTGAAAAATCGTTTCTTCCCCTGTTGCAGCGACGGTTAAATGACCCCGTTCTCTGGTTGCGGATCGTACGGCAAAGTTGAAGCCCAAGCGCGTGTCACGCCGCTGGCTGATGGCCCCCGCCCCCGCCGCGAGGCGCTCGCGCGAGGCGGCCTTTGCTGACTCAGGCATTCACTTATGTTATAAGAGCGCTCTTGGTGGCACACCGCCTCTGTAAACCTCCCTTTTATTCTATGTACTATGGCTAAGTAGGATTCATCATTATGATTACGTTTCATACCAACCATGGCGATATCGTCATCAATACCTTCGCGGACAAAGCGCCAGCTACCGTTGAAAACTTTCTGAAATACTGCCGTAGCGGCTTCTACAACAACACCATTTTTCACCGCGTGATCGATGGCTTTATGATTCAGGGCGGCGGATTTGCTCCAGGTATGGAACAGAAAATCACCGAAGCGCCGATCAAAAACGAAGCCAACAACGGGCTTAAAAACACCCGCGGCACGCTGGCGATGGCTCGCACCAACGATCCGCACTCGGCCACCGCCCAGTTCTTCATCAACGTAGTGGACAATGACTTCCTGAACTTCCGCTCCGAACGCGCCGACGGCTGGGGTTACTGCGTTTTCGCCGAAGTCGTGGAAGGTTTGGACGTGGTCGACAAAATCAAAGCGGTAGCCACCGGGCGCAGCGGTATGCACCAGGATGTGCCGAAGGAAGATGTCGTCGTGACCAGCGTCACGGTCAGCGAGTAATTCTCCCAGCATGGCGACGCTGTTTATTGGCGATTTGCATCTGAGCGAACAGGAACCGGCTATTACCGCCGGTTTTCTGCGTTTTTTACGCGAAGAGGCAGTGCAGGCCGACGCGCTGTACATCCTGGGCGACCTGTTCGACGCCTGGATAGGCGATGACGACCCACAGCCGCTGCACCAGACCGTCGCCGCTGCGCTGCGGACGTTGCATCAGCAGGGGGTGCCCTGCTACTTCATCCACGGCAACCGGGATTTCCTGATCGGCAAGCGCTTCGCCCGCCAGAGCGGTATGACGCTGCTGCCGGAGGAAAACCGAATTACGCTGTATGGTCGCCAGTATCTGGTGCTGCACGGCGACACGCTGTGCACCGACGACGCCGCCTACCAGCGTTTTCGCCGCCGCGTTCACAACCCGCTGATCCAACGTTTTTTTCTGTGGCTGCCCCTGCGACTGCGGCTACGCATCGCCGCGCGCATGCGCTCAGCCAGCCAGCAGGCTAACCAGATCAAGTCGCTTGAGATCATGGACGTCAATCCTCAGCAGGTCGTAGACCGGCTGCGTCACTTCCAGGTCAAGACCCTGATCCACGGTCATACGCATCGACCAGCGATCCATACGCTGACCGTCGACGGCGAGACCGCCCAGCGGGCCGTACTTGGCGCCTGGCATGAGGAAGGCTCGGTCATCAAAGTCACTCCCGACGGTATTTCGCTGCACGCGTTTCCGTTCTGAATCCTGTCCCTCCCCATTTTTGGCGTTAAACCCTGCCTTGCACCTCGACGCAACCGTTTTCCTCTCTTTAGGGGCATGGTATGCTCTACGCCCTCGTCGCCGGAGCGCCGACTCGGCGCGATGCGTCTTATCACCCTGTGCACTGACCGGCGTCAGGCACACTCACAGGAGCACTACAGGCATGTCATCCAACGCTGCCCCGGCAAAAATCGCCATCGTGATGGGTTCAAAGAGTGACTGGGCCACCATGCAGTTCGCAGCAGAAATCCTCACCACGCTGAATCTCCCTTTCCACGTTGAAATCGTGTCCGCGCACCGCACGCCGGATAAACTGTTCCGTTTTGCCGAAACGGCGGCGGATAACGGCTTTGACGTCATCATCGCCGGAGCCGGTGGTGCTGCGCACCTGCCTGGCATGCTGGCCGCCAAAACGCTGGTGCCGGTGCTGGGCGTTCCCGTACAGAGCGCAGCGCTGAGCGGCGTGGATAGCCTGTACTCCATCGTGCAAATGCCGCGCGGCATTCCGGTGGGGACACTGGCGATAGGCAAAGCCGGCGCGGCCAATGCCGCCCTGCTGGCCGCACAAATTTTGGCGCTGCATGACCGGGAACTGTCTACGCGCTTGACGGATTGGCGTCAGCGTCAAACCGACGAAGTGCTCCAGCATTCCGATCCGCGGGAGGATGTATGAAACCGGTATGCGTATTGGGTAACGGCCAGCTGGGACGCATGCTGCGTCAAGCTGGCGAACCGCTGGGCATCGCTGTCTATCCTGTCGGACTGGACGCCGAGCCTGAATCTATCCCCTACCAGCACAGCGTCATCACCGCAGAGATCGAACGCTGGCCGGAAACCGCCCTCACTCGCCAGCTGGCGATACAGCCTGCGTTCATTAACCGCGATATTTTCCCGCGTCTTGCCGATCGCTATACGCAGAAGCAGCTGTTGGATGAACTACAGCTGGCGACGGCGCCGTGGCAGCTGCTGAGCAGCCCCGACACCTGGCCCGACATTTTTAGCCGCTTGGGCGCGCTGGCCATCGTTAAGCGCCGCGTCGGCGGCTACGACGGCCGCGGCCAGTGGCGAGTGCGCCCCGGTGATGAGGCGACGTTGCCCGCGGACTGCTACGGCGAGTGCATCGTCGAGCAGGGAATCAACTTCTCCGGCGAAGTGTCGCTGGTCGGCGCGCGCAACGCGCAGGGCGACTGCGTATTTTATCCGCTGACCCACAATCTGCATCAGGACGGCATTCTGCGCGCCAGCGTCGCGCTGCCGCATCCTCAACCGGCCTTGCAACGGCAGGCTGAAAAGATGCTGTCCGCCATTTTGCATCATCTGGGCTATGTCGGCGTGATGGCGATGGAGTGCTTTATCGTCGGCGACCAACTGCTGATCAACGAGCTTGCGCCGCGCGTGCACAACAGCGGCCACTGGACCCAGAACGGCGCGTCTATCAGCCAGTTCGAACTGCATTTGCGGGCGATACTCGATTTGCCGATGCCCGCGCCCGTCGTCAGTTCTCCGTCGGTGATGGTCAATCTCATCGGCACCGATGTGAATGCCGACTGGCTGACGCTGCCGCTGACGCATCTGCACTGGTATGAGAAAGAAGTGCGTCCAGGCCGGAAGGTCGGGCATCTGAATCTCAGCGATCCGGACGCCGCTCTCCTCCGCGAGACGTTGCAGGCGCTGGCGCCGATGCTGCCGACGGAGTATCAGTCAGGGCTTACGTGGGCGCAGCAAACGCTCTCGGCCTAATCTGAGGCTGCGCGGATGTCCCCGGAGATCCGCGCGCCGATGCGGCAAGGGCACAGCGTGTCGAGGCCACGTTTTAACACCGTGCTTGTCCGTCGCCTCGTCAGGAGTTCGTGGCAGGCGACCGGGTTTGCACCCGTGATTTATTTCGCGAGATAATAGCGCCGTCATTCCGGCCATCAGATTTTGCCTGAATGCAATGATCGCGTGTTATCACCGTGGCGCTAACGGAAACTGGTATTTAAGGATGTATTTCCCGCAATGAAGATGTCTCCTCTGTTCAACGGTATTTCCCCCGGCTTCTGGCCGTCACGTATTGCCCTGTTCGCTGCGTCGCCCGCCGCCTGTGACAAGGATGTCAGCATCGCGCGAGGACCGCGGTCCTGATGTCATCTTCCCTCGCACATTTCGCCCGGCCCCACGTCGTAAGCCGGACGTCTGTTTTATATGCATGACTCGCTCAGGAGAGAGTTGTATGAGCTCAATTCAGGAAAGCAGCGCGGTTTTCGACACCGCCGCCACCTGGCGCAAAAGCGACACCGTCTGGATGCTGGGACTGTATGGCACGGCCATCGGCGCCGGGGTGCTGTTTCTGCCCATTAATGCCGGTATCGGCGGTTTGTTGCCGCTCATCATCATGGCGATTATCGCGTTTCCCATGACGCACTATTCACATCGCGCGCTATGCCGTTTCGTCCTGTCAGGCAAAGGGGACGCGGAGGACATCACCGAGGTGGTGGAGGAGCATTTCGGCACCCGGGCCGGTCATCTCATTACCCTGCTGTACTTTTTCGCTATTTATCCCATTCTTCTCGTTTATAGCGTGGCGATCACCAATACCGTCGACAGCTTCATCACCCACCAGCTGCACCTGCCTTCGCCGCCGCGCGCGCTGCTCGCGCTGACGCTGATTCTATGCCTGATGTTCGTGGTGCGCTTCGGAGAAGCCACTATCGTGAAAGCGATGAGCGTGCTGGTATATCCGTTTCTGGCCGTGCTGTTGCTGCTGGCCTGCTATCTGGTGCCGCACTGGAATCTATCGGTATTCCAGACGTTGTCCCTGTCCGGCACCGTGAACGGCAGCAGCCTGCCCGCGACGCTGTGGCTGGCGATACCGGTGATGGTGTTCTCCTTTAACCACTCGCCGATTATCTCGTCTTTCGCCGTCGCCAAGCGCAAGGAGTATGGCGATGCGGCGGAGGAGAAGTGCGCGCGTATTCTGTCCTACAGCCATGTGATGATGGTGCTGACGGTGATGTTCTTCGTGTTCAGCTGCGTGCTGGCGCTGTCGCCGAAAGAGCTGATGGCGGCGAAAACGCAAAATATTTCTATCTTGTCGTATCTGGCGAACCATTTTGACAGCACGCTCATTGGCTATGCGGCGCCGCTGATCGCGACCGTCGCTATCTCCAAGTCGTTCCTGGGTCACTATCTTGGCGCGGGCGAGGGATTCAACGGACTGATGGTGAAAACGCTGCGGCGGGGCGGCAAAACGCTGGCTCCTCGCACGCTGAACCGTATCACTACCCTTTTTATGCTGCTGACCACCTGGCTGGTGGCCACGTGGAACCCCAGCATTTTGGGGATGATTGAAACGCTGGGCGGCCCGATTATCGCCTGCCTGCTGTTTTTGATGCCGATGTATGCGATCCATCGCGTCCCCGCGATGCGGCGCTACAGCGGCCTGCTCAGCAATCTCTTCGTGACGCTGACGGGACTGATTGCAATGACCGCCATTATCTACAGCCTGTGTCAATAAGCCGCAGCGTACGGCGTTACACGCCGTACGCTCCACCTCTGGTATTGACCACCCAGTATGCCGTTGACGCTTTTTTGAACAGGTTGTTGAACGTCTCCTCACGCCCGTTCAACGGCATAAGAAAAAGTCCATTTGAATACTCGCCACGCCCGTCATTCACGCGCCATAATGGTAATGGATAGTAGAAACACTTCAGTAAAATCATTTAACGGAGTGAGAATGAGTCAGGACAAACTCTACATAGACAAAGAGTTGAGTTGGTTATCTTTCAATGAACGCGTACTTCAAGAAGCCGCCGACAAGAATAATCCACTGATTGAACGTATGCGCTTTCTGGGCATCTACTCCAGCAATCTGGACGAGTTCTACAAGGTCCGATTCGCCGATCTGAAACGCCGAATTCTGATTAACGAAGAGCAAGGCTCCGCCAGCGGACTGCGTCACCTGCTGAGCAAAATTCAGATGCGTGTACTGAAAACCGATCAGCTGTTTGACAACCTGTATAACGAGCTGCTGCTGGAGATGGCGCGTAACCAGATTTTTTTGGTCAACGAGCGTCAGGTGTCGCCCAACCAGCAGGCGTGGCTGCGCGACTATTTCAAGCACTACCTGCGTCCGCATATCACCCCGATTCTGCTGCTGCCTGAAACTAATCTGATTCAGTTTTTGAAAGACGATTACACCTATCTGGCTATCGAAATTATTCGCGGTGAAAAGACGGACTACGCGCTGTTGGAAATCCCGTCCGACAAGGTCGCTCGCTTCGTCGATCTGCCGCCGGAAGCGCCACACCGGCGCAAGACCATGATTCTCATCGATAATATCCTGCGCTACTGTCTGGATGATATTTTCTGGGGATTCTTCGATTACGATGAGCTTAACGCCTACTCGATGAAGATGACCCGCGACGCCGAGTACGATCTGGTGACGGAAATGGAGTCCAGCCTGTTGGAGCTGATGTCGTCCAGCCTTAAACAGCGGCTGACGGCCAAACCGGTCCGCTTTGTCTATCAGCGCGATATGCCGGATGCGATGGTGGAGTGCCTGCTCAAGAAACTGGATATCACCTCTTACGACTCGGTCATTCCCGGCGGCCGCTACCACAACTTCAAAGACTTCATCGGCTTCCCGAACGTGGGCCGCGCCAATCTGGTCAACAAGCCGCTGCCGCGCTTGCGTCATCTAGGGTTCAATCACTTCCGCAACGGCTTTGACGCCATCCGCGAGCGCGATGTGTTGCTGTATTACCCCTACCATACCTTCGAGCATGTGCTGGAGATTCTGCGGCAGGCGTCCTTCGACCCTAGCGTGCTGGCGATCAAAATCAACATCTATCGTGTCGCCAAGGATTCGCGCATTATCAACTCCATGATCCACGCCGCGCATAACGGCAAAAAGGTGACGGTAGTGGTGGAGTTGCAGGCGCGTTTCGATGAGGCCGCCAACATTCACTGGGCGAAAAGACTGACGGAAGCCGGCGTGCACGTCATCTTCTCCATCCCCGGGCTGAAAATTCACGCCAAGCTGTTTTTGATCTCACGGCGCGAAGGCGACAACGTGGTGCGCTATGCGCATATCGGCACCGGTAACTTCAACGAAAAAACCGCGCGGCTGTATACCGACTATTCGCTGCTGACCGCCGACGAACGTATCACCAACGAAGTGCGCCGGGTCTTCAACTTCATCGAAAACCCGTACCGGCCGGTAACCTTCGATCACCTGCTGGTGTCCCCCCAGAACTCTCGTAGCCGCCTCTATGAGCTGATCGACCGCGAAATTGCCAACGCGCAGAACGGGCTGGAGGCGAAAATCACCCTGAAGGTGAATAACCTCGTGGACAAAGGCCTGGTGGACCGGCTGTATGCCGCGTCCGGCGCCGGAGTGAAAATGAACCTGTTGGTCCGTGGGATGTGCTCACTGATTCCCGGTATCCCGGGGATCAGTGATAATATCCGCGTCACCAGCATCATAGACCGTTATCTGGAGCATGACCGGCTGTACGTTTTCCATAACGGCGGCGACCAGCAGGTGTTTCTCTCCTCCGCCGACTGGATGACCCGCAACATCGATTACCGCATCGAAGTCGCGGTGGAAGTGCTGGACCAGACGCTGAAAGCGCGAATCCTCGACATTCTGGAGATTTTGTTCAGCGATACGGTCAAAGCTCGTGTGTTGGACAAGGAGTTGAACAATCATTACGTCACCCGTGGCAACCGGCGCAAAGTCCGCGCCCAGAATGCGATCTATGAATATCTTAAGGTCCTTGAGCAACCCGAAGAGTAGGCCAGAGCCATGCCTTTAACCGAAAATATCGCTGAAAAACCCCAGGAATTCGCCGCCATCGATCTGGGCTCCAATAGCTTTCATATGGTGGTCGCCCGCGTGGTCAATGGCGCGCTTCAGGTGCTTAGCCGCCTGAAACAACGGGTGCATATGGTAGACGGACTCGACAGCCAGAATCGGTTGAGCGAGGAGTCCATGGAACGGGGTTTGAACTGTCTTACGCTGTTCGCCGAGCGCCTGCAGGGATTTCCAGCAGCCAATGTCTCTATTGTCGGCACGCACGCCTTGCGAGAAGCGCAAAACGCGCAGGAATTTCTGCACCGCGCCGCCAAAATCATCCCCTACCCAATTTCCATTATTTCCGGACACGAAGAAGCACGACTGATCTTTATGGGCGTGGAACACACGCAGCCGGAAAAAGGCCGTAAGCTGGTCATCGACATCGGCGGCGGGTCGACGGAGCTGGTAATAGGCGAAGATTTCGAGCCTAAGCTGGTGGAAAGCCGCCGCATGGGATGCGTCAGCTTCGCCCAACTGTTTTTCCCCAACGGCGAAATTAACGCCAACAACTTTAAACGCGCCCGTCTTGCCGCCGCGCAGCAGCTGGAAAACCTGGCCTGGCAATACCGCATTTACGGGTGGGACTATGCGCTGGGCGCCTCCGGCACCATCAAAGCGGCCAACGAGATCCTGCTGGCAATGGGCGAGAAAGACGGCCAGATTACGCTGGAACGTCTCGAAATGCTGCGGGATGAGATCCTGAAGCATAAGAACGTTAAGGCGCTAAGTCTGCCGGGCCTGACGGATGAGCGACAGAACGTGCTGGTTCCCGGTCTTGCCATCCTTTGCGGAGTCTTCGATACGCTGGCTATCGATAAGCTGAGGCTGTCGGACGGCGCGTTGCGCGAAGGCGTACTGTATGAAATGGAGGGCCGCTTCCGCCATCAGGATATCCGTATCCGCACCGCGAAAAGTCTGGCCAGCCATTACAACATCGATCGCGAGCAAGCTAATCGCGTACGTGAAACGGCGGAACTGCTGTACACCCAATGGGAAGAACAGAATCCCTCGCTGGTTAACCCGCAGTTGGGGCCCATTCTGAAATGGGCGGCCATGCTGTATGAAGTGGGCCTCGGCATCAATCACAGCGGCATGCACCGCCATTCCGCTTACATACTGCAAAATACCAACTTGCCAGGGTTCAATCAGGAACAGCAGATGGTGCTGTCGCTGTTGGTGCGCTGGCATCGCAAGGCAATAAAAACGGACGAGCTGCCGCGCCTGAACCAGTTCAAAAAGAAACAGTATCTGCCGATGATACTGCTGTTGCGGCTGGCTACGCTGCTGAACAACCAGCGTCAGGCCACGACGTCGCCGCAGATGCTCCGTCTGGCGACGGAAGATCGCACCTGGACCCTGCTTTTTCCGTTCGGCTATTTCAGCCAAAATACACTGGTGCAGCTTGATCTGGAAAAGGAGCAGGAATACTGGCAGGGCATCAGCGACTGGACATTGTTGATTGAAGAGGAAAAAGAGTCGCCGACGCAAATTTAGGGCAGGATGACTGACCCGGCGCCCTTCTCCTGCTTCACATTGTGAGATTTTTCACATTTTCGCCTGAGGGTGATTTTTTGCCCCAGGCGCATTGACCCCGCCGTCTGCTTGTGCCTAAATAAACAACAGCGAATGTCCGCTTTCATCAGGAATATATCCGGTAATGTCTACGGTTACCCACAGGCGAAGAATCATGTTACGTCAACGACGAAGTAGTACGCGTATAGCCCGTACCGTACTCATGATCAGTCTCATCATTCTGTTAGGTCGCTTTGCTTATTCCGCCGTCGGCGCCTTTCTTTATCACCAGGAAATTCAGCAGCAGATACGTGTTGAGCATTCCCTGGCCACATCTACCGTCACCACTCCTGCTCAACGAGAATAGTCGCTTAGCCCACGCGTTCTGCTGATTTCAGCTATTTTATGATTACCGACTCGCATCGAGGCGGGCGTTGTGTATTCGTGTCACATACGATGCAAACGATGACCGCGTCATCCAGCAAGCAGGAGGTCAATAATGGCAAGTGGTTGGTCAAGTGACGGTTCCGTACAGGAACAAATCGACGCCACCGTCGATGATGCCATCGCGCAGGCGCGCAGCCAGTTACATCGCGGCGAAAGCGCCGACTATTGCGAGGAGTGTGGGGAGCCCATACCGGAAGCCCGGCGTAAAGCGCTACCGGGCGTGCGCTACTGCGTTGCCTGTCAGGGGAAAATCGACAAACAGCGCAGCATTAATGCTGGCTACAACCGCCGCGGCAGTAAAGACAGCCAGCTTCGTTGAGTGGCGGACGCCGCAGGCTGCGGCGCGTTTTCAATATGTTATCGCGCCACCAGCACCGAGGTGTTGGCATGGCGTACAATCGCCGAGGAGTTGGACCCCAGCAGGTAGGTTTTAACGCTAGGACGGCGTGAACCGACCACAATCAGATCGGCCTTGATCTCCTCGGCCAACGCCAATACTTCATCACGCGGCGTGCCGAAGGTAATACTGTGGTCAAGCTGCTCCGCCGGAAGGTCGATCTGGCTCAATAGTTCATGCAGCTTTTCATCCGCCTTAACCACCGCCTCGTTTTCAAACTCCTCCAGACCGAACGCATATGCGGAAATATAGGCGGAAACATCCGGGAGAACATGGAAAAGATGCAGTTTCGCACCGGATAATTTTGCCAGAAACGTGGCCTGAGACAGGGCATTTTGGGTCAGCTCTTCTTCATCGATATCGACAGGCACTAATATAGTCTTATACATAACAGCCCCCTTAGACTGTGTACTTTGACACTTTCAGCGTAGCTCTGTTTTCCGTTGAGATAAATGGCGGTGGGTTACTTTTGTGAGAGAGGAGACAATAAGTCACATGATTTAAATTTACTTAACATACAAATAGTTACGCCATGCACACTTGCTTCTCATCCAAAAGCCTTTATGCTTCCTGTGTTTCGAAATACTGACGTTTACGAGCATTACACCATGTCTGCCAATCACGATTTATTTCTCCGCCTTTCGCGCTCCACTTTTCGCCAGCGGTTTCATCTCGGTATCAAAGAGCGTGATTATTGCTACAGCAAAGGCAAAAACGTGGTTGCTTCACACGCCGCCGACTTCATCGCGCAGCGGCTGGCGCCCGCGACGCCGAACAATGATGGAAAACAGACGCCAATGCGCGGTCACCCGGTCTTTATCGCCCAGCATGCCACGGCGACCTGCTGCCGAGGATGTTTGCTGAAATGGCACGGCATAGCCAAACAACGGCCGCTGACGCCGAAAGAGCAACGCTACGTCGTTGAAGTGATTTTGCAGTGGATTGAGCGAGATTTAGCCGCGGTATCTTAAGGTTACACCAGACATGGGAATCGCTGGCAGGTAGCGAAAAGGTCCGACTAAGATTTATCAGCGCTGCCATTTCTGTAGGAACGACAGCGTCGAACATCTTCTTACGGTCCGCGTCTTGGAAGGGGAAACGGACCGTATAAACGATTACATACTCACGATATTGACCTGAACATCTCCTGCCGAAGAAAAAGTGACATATGTGCAGGATTCGCCTGTACTGAAAAACAGCTCGATCACGCCAAAGTCAATAAACATGTTCATCCATGAAATGTCTTTGCTTAACGTGAACGAGTGAGGTTTTTCAAACTCGGTGATCCCCTCAGCTTTTGCCGACCGGCGAACAATGCTGCAATCGCGGGTCGCGGGGATATAGGTTACGACAAAATTCCAGTCACTACCTCCAACCTCGATTTTGATCTCGCTGGCGGTGCTGCCCTGAAAGTCAAAGCCGATATAGCCCCGCCCATCAATCACTAAGGGCAGCGCAGTATCTCCGCTGTCGAGGGTTTCAGTAATTTCTGAAACAATCGCATCCGAGAAAGAAGATACCGGTTTATTTTCGATGTAGTACTCACTGTCCACGTAGCGCAGTTTGAGTTTACGCATGAGGGTCGCAATGCCGATGTTGCTGGACTTGTCGACGATGGGCTGCGCATCCGCATCCTGCCAATAACCCCAATTTGAGGCCCAACCGAGGCAGTACAAACGATCGAAGCTTTTCATCTCATCATATCCGGCACGCGCGCCGTAGAAATCGGGACCGTGATCGATGACTACCGGCGCAGATGTTTCGATATTACCGAATACCATCGTGTCGTAATCCACCGTTCCCACATGCATAAACGTCCCCGTCGTCCCCAACGTTCCACCATTGGCACCAAACACCAGCACGGACTTGTTGTATCCCAGATCGCTACAACGCATTTCCAGCAACGTCGGGCATTCAACTAACCCCATGTTGTCAATCACTATGCTGTCAATATAAGTAAAAGGCGCTTTACCCGTAGGGGAACGATAGATGCCGATCTTGTCGCCTTCGGCAAGATAGATGTATACCGAGCCATTCTGTATGAACGCAAACGGGTCACGATAATTTTCCAGTTGCAGCTCATTGGGTTGTACGGGATTAGATTCGCACGATTTGAAGGTATAACCCTTATCGTTCGAGTACCAAAGATTCGTGGTTTGGAGTCCATCGCTATAGCTGGTGACATAGACTAACCAGGCGCCCTCGCCATAACCCACAAGATTGTCCTGATCGATGACCACCGAACCGGTAGCAATATCTCCCTGAGGCGTTTGGTATTTCGGGATGGCAACCCCGTGGTCTTCGAATTTCACCCAGTCAGACGTCGTGAAATGTCGCCATTCTGAGCCATTTCCTCCCCAGGCATAGTCCCCGTTCCAGAGATAGTATCCGTGCCACAGAGAGGTCTCGCTGTCGTACAGAAACGTCTGGATATCATTCATGAAGCCCGGTTCTCCACTGGATAAATGAAAACCGTTGCTGATAACGCGTTGTTCAATAACTTCGGCCATGGTGAACCTCCTCTCGCTTACTTATGAACCATCTTTTGCAGACTCGGACGAAGATTTTTTTTAAGGGTTTCAGCGCATTTAATTTGGCTGATTCGCTGCGCCCCCCTGACAGTAAGACGCAAAAAGCACAAGATTCGCTTTCTCTCACAGTGGGCGTGTGCGGCCAGCCACTCTGTAATGAAGTGGCGGCGTTGTTGATGAGTACATTGATACACGTTGTCATATTGGCTCCCTATTGGTTATTGACAATTTAAACTTACAACAGATTTGGGTGATTACAAGTATTAATTTAAATGAAAATTTAAAGATAGACTTGTAACATAGATAAAATGAATGAAGAGAGTCGCCTACTCATGGCATCGCGCATCGCGGATTTACTTGCAGAGAAAAGCTGGAGCCAGTCTGATCTGGCTCGCAAACTGTCGATTACGCCTCAGGCCGTTCAGGGCTGGGTGTCGGGTAAAACGGTGCCGCGCGGCGCTCACCTGCAAAAACTGTCTCAGGTCAGCGGCTATCCGGCACATTGGTTCTTTATGCCCCAGGACAGCATCGCTGACACCGCGGTTTCGCCCAATACGCCTCCGGCTGCACAGATCCCCGCTAAGCGTCTTGAAAATCAACGCTATCGCGTAGATATGCTCGCCATTCAGGTCAGCGCTGGGAACGGCAGCGTGTCGTCATCCGAATTTGTTGAAACCGTAAAAGCCATTGAATACACCCATGAACAGGCGCGGCTGCTGTTTGGCGGTAAACCCGCCAACACCATTAAAATGGTGACGGTCAAAGGCGACAGCATGGCGCCCACGATAGAGCCGGGGGATATGATTTTTGTCGATGTGTCCGTCGACACCTTCGACGGAGATGGGGTCTATGTGTTTGTCTTCGGCAATATGCTTTATGTCAAACGTCTGCAAATGCTGAAACATCGGCTATTGGTGCTCTCCGACAACGCTAAATACCAGTCCTGGCATATCGAAGATGGCGAGCAAGATGAATTTCACGTCGTTGCGAAAGTCCTGCTCAGTCAGTCCGTCAACTTTAAACGGTTCGGGTAAGTAATATCATGCCGTTCAGACCGCCCAACGATAGAGGCGCCTTGACCGCTTAGGGCACTACACCACGAGAAAGCCGGGGCATTCCATGCTCGTCAAGGCGCATTCACCACCTTCACCATCCGAGAAACTATTCATCTGACGCAACCCCGGCAGCTCAGCGCGTTCCGGCGCCACGTCGCTTCGTCAATAATCGGGCATACGATAGACGAAAAAACTGGGCGCAGTGAGTGCAGTGAGTGCAGTGAGTGCAGTGATGATGAGCCAGCTCAGGCTAAATAGCACTGCGCATTCCTACGATAAAGAAGAAAAACAACGCGAGGGGGGAATCACGTTTAGCATAACGCAAAAAGAAAAGGGGCTGCTATTAAGCAGCCCCTTGAAATGGATGGCGGAGGAGTAGAGATTCGAACTCTAGAACGGTTTCCCGTCGCCGGTTTTCAAGACCGGTGCCTTCAACCACTCGGCCACTCCTCCGCAACGAGGCGAACTATAAACAGAGCGCCTGATATTGTAAAGCGGCAACCGATTCAATTGCCTTAAAAATAGGCTGATGGCGATTAAATGGGTGCAAATTCATCATTTCGCTCACTCTTTCTTCTGCACACGTAGGTGAATACAAGTAAAGAAGGGTAAAACACCTTTAATCACACAGCGTGACTACCTAATCTAGGCGTGAAATAAAGACCCCTTAAAGAGAGAGTCGCCATTATGGATCGCATTGTTACCTCAACATCACGTGAACATTCACTGCTCAGTACCCACAAAGTGCTGCGCAATACCTACTTCCTGCTGTCGCTGACGCTGGGATTTTCCGCCGTCACCGCGACGCTCAGCACCGTCTTCAACCTCCCTGCCCCTGGCCTCCTGCTGATGCTGGTGGGATTCTATGGCCTGATGTTCCTGACCTATAAACTGGCGAACAGCCCGGCGGGGATTTTGGCTGTTTTCGCGCTGACCGGCTTTATGGGATATACCCTGGGACCGATTCTGAGCACGCTCATCGCGTCCGGCGCGGGCGACATCATCATGCTGGCCTTGGGCGGCACCGCGTTGGTGTTCTTCTGCTGTTCCGCCTACGTATTGACCACGCGTAAAGATATGTCGTTCCTGTCCGGAATGATGATCACAGGCTTTGTCGTGCTGTTGGTCGCCACCATCGCCAACCTGTTCCTGCACATTCCTGCGCTGCAGATGGCGATTAGCGTCATGTTTATTCTGTTCTCCGCCGGTGCCATTTTGTGGGAAACCAGCAACATCATTCACGGCGGCGAAACCAACTACATCCGCGCCACGGTCAGCCTGTACGTTTCCATCTACAACGTGTTCGTCAGCCTGCTGAGCTTGTTGGGGATGAGCCGCAGTAATTAAATTTTAGCGTCTTCCCCTCTCGTCAAAGCCCCACTCCGGTGGGGCTTTTGCCTTTGCGCCGCCTTCCCTCAGCCAAAGTTTGGTAAACTAGGCGCGTTTTGACGTCATTCCGAGGTGTTATGTTTACGTTCGAAGGCCGCGTCATCGAGACAGACGCGCAGGGATATTTGAAAAATAGCCATGACTGGCAGGAAGAAATGGCGCCACTGCTGGCGGAGGAAGAGGGGATTGCTCTGACGGAAGCCCATTGGGAAGTGCTGCGCTTTGTGCGGGCGTTTTATCTGGAGTTCAACACCTCGCCCGCGATACGAATGTTGGTCAAAGCGATGGCGCAGAAATATGGCGAGGAAAAAGGGAATAGCCGCTATCTTTATCGCTTATTCCCCAAAGGTCCCGCTAAGCAGGCCACCAAAATCGCCGGATTGCCCAAGCCGGTGAAATGCATCTGAATTTAATAGCGTATATCGAACGCACGGTAATCGGTATTGCCGTGCGGCTCGGTCAACACCCGGTCAACGCGGGCATGTTTTGGTCCACCTTCTCTCACCCATTTCACTATTTCATCCACCGTATCTGATTCGCCGCACGCGACCAGCTCGACGCTACCATCATCACAGTTTTTGACGTATCCGGTCAGCCCCAATATTTGCGCCCGAGTCTGCGTATGGAAACGGAACCCGACCCCCTGAACCAGACCGTAAACGTAGACTTTCACCGCCACCTCAGACATCCGCGCTCCTCAATTTCGTCTTAAAGCTACGCCTTATACCTTGGTGCGACACGTCTGAGCCGTGTCACATCCCCCTGAAAAACGCCTGTTCTCCACGCTTGAAATTGCCGTTGGCGTACCCCATTTATCGTAAGTCAAATTCGTCTCTCGGGAGGTTATATGATTATCTGTAAATTTGGCATCGGACAGCAGATTCGTCATAAGCTGTTGGGATTTCCCGGAGTAGTGGTCGACATCGACCCTGAGTATTCGCTGGAAAAACCCGCGTGGGAAGAGCTTGCCGTTGCCGAGACGCAGCGCACAACACCGTGGTACCACGTGGTTATGGAAGATGAAGCAGGGCAGCCGGTCCATACTTATCTGGCGGAAGAACAGTTACAGCAGGATGAGCATGTCGAATCGGACTCGCCGCTCGATGAGCTAGCGGCCCGCATCAGAAGCCAAGCACCTAAGCTGCTGCACTAACCTCATCGCATGCCAGCCTTATCACTTCCCCGGAAGTCATAAGGCCCGGCAGGCTATTTTTCCAGTCCCAACCGCGGGATTTCGATTTTCGGACAGCGGTCCATGATGACCTTCAACCCTGCGTCGCTTGCCAGAACAGCGGCCTCTTCATTAATGACGCCTAACTGCAGCCACAGCACCTTCGCGCCAATCGCGATGGCGTCTTGTGCAATGCCGAACGCCGCTTCGGGCTGGCGGAAGACATCCACCATATCCACCGCCCGAGGAATATCGTTCAGCGACGCATAGGCCATTTGCCCTAACAGCGTCTGTCCGGCCTGCTTGGGGCTTACCGGGATCACGTCATATCCTTGACCCAGCAGATAAGCCATGACGCTATAGCTGGGGCGTGTACTTTTATCGCTGGCGCCGACCAGAGCGATGGTCTTGACGGAGCCGAGCACCGATTGAATCTCAACGTCGTTTAACATCCTGCTCCCCTTCGTCGATAACGAGATGATGGTTTTAGTGTATCTCATCTCCCGAGCAAACAGCGCCTCCCATGAAATATCATTTTCCGCCGGGTCAACAAAACGCTATTCTTCGCCGTCTCTTAACGAAACATAAACTGTCGGAGGTTTCTCGGTGGAGACTTTGACACACGCTGCACCTTACTAAACAATATTGCGGTTGCCGTATACTCTGGGGAAATGATGAAATTCAAGTTTGCCTTTATCTGCCTGTCACTGGTCATGTGCGCAACGCCTGTAATGGCCACGACGTTAAAACTCGGCCCCGATATCGAGCTGATTGTCGTTGATGGCAGAAAGGTGCCCGCCTCGCTGCTCAAAGGCGCGGGCAGTTTAGAATTGAATGGCGGCGATCACCAGCTCCTGTTCCGGGTGAGCAAAACGGTCGACGTCCATAAAGGTATGAAAGAGGTTTTCCACAGCAATGGGCTGATCGCCACATTCAACACCCATAATCAAAGCGCGATAGCCATCCACTTACCGGATCTTTCCACGCCGAAATCACGCAAGCAGTTCAAGCAAAAAGCGCACTTTCAGCTAAAGGGTGATAATAACCGCCCCATAAGCGCGACGACCGACCAGATAACGCTGACTGAGGCCGATTTAAGCGGCGACATCGAGAAAAAAATGATCGCCTACAACAACGCAGCGCACCCAGCCTCCGTCCCCGCGCTCACCGTCCTGCCACCCTCGCAGCCCGTGGCGCCGCCTGCAAACGATGACAATGCCAAGCCGCTGACGCCCTCTGCGGATAAAACCGATCCGTTTATCCTGATGCAGTACTGGTTTCAAAAAGCCGACCAGAAAACCCGACAGCGTTTCCTTCAGTGGGCGGTGGGCACAGACGGTCAATAATCGGAACACACTCCCGGACGTTGAGATACGCCCCCCAGGGGTACGTGCAAGCCCTCACCTTTTTGTATTCAATCGAAAATCTGATTTTGTCACCTGACAGACACACAGTGCTAAGGAAGTCATGATGGAGCTTAAGCTCACTACCCGTAAAATCGAAGCACGCAAGCATATTGCGCTAGTCGCCCACGACCACTGCAAAGAATCACTGTTGGAATGGATTACCGCCAATAAACCCAAGTTCATCGGACACCATCTCTATGCGACGGGAACGACCGGAAACCTGATTGAGCTCCACACCGGCCTGCCGGTTAAAAGCATGATGAGTGGACCGATGGGCGGCGATCAGCAGGTCGGCGCTCTGATCGCGGAAAGTAAGATCGACATGATGATATTCTTCTGGGATCCGCTGAATGCCGTACCGCACGACCCGGATGTGAAGGCGCTGCTGCGTCTGGCCACCGTCTGGAACATCCCCGTCGCCACGAATCGATCCACGGCGGACTTTCTGGTGAACTCCGATTTGTTTACTCAACCCGTCGACATTGCCATTCCCGACTACCAGCGTTACCTGCAGGCGCGCCTGAGATAAGCATCAGGACAGATGGAGGGATACGGGCCGCTGCTGCCCTTCCCTCCTTATCAGACGCGATATAACCACTTAACTGACGCCCTCTGCTTTATCTCAGTCCCGTAGGATTTCAACTCGGCTTCCGCTGCCTGGGCACGCCCAGACGATGCAGTTGTTCGACGAAGACAGACGGTTCATCTTTGCAGAACAGCAGCCAGACCTGATGTTTTGCCCGGGTCAGCGCCACGTAAAGCAGTCGACGTTCCTCGGCGTCAGGAAAATCTTCGGGCTTGGGCAACAGCACGTCTTCCAGCATCGACTCTCGTCCCGGTGCGGGGAAACCATCCTTGCCATCTTGCAACCCGACGAGAATCACAAAGTCGGCCTGCTGCCCTTTACTGGCGTGGATGGTCATGAAATCGATATTCAGCTTAGGCCAGCGAGTCGAGGCTTTTTGCAGCGCCTCGGGTCGTAAGTGGTGATAACGCGCCAACACCAAAATGCGCTCTTCAGGCTTCACATAACCACTCATTTTATCCAGCAGCCCTTCCAACTGCTCGTCAGGCAGCAGCACAACCGACTTCTTGTTCCCGTCGCGCAGACTGTTGAGCGTTTTTTTTAATTGGCTGGGGTTCTGCTGAACGAATTGACTGGCGACCTCGCCAATACGCCGGTTGAAACGGTAAGTCGTATCCAGCACGCACTGCGCCCCAACGCCGAAATGGCGCTCAAACGCGGTCGTCAGCGCCAGTTCAGCGCCGCTGAAACGATAGATAGCCTGCCAGTCATCCCCTACCGCGAAGAGACTGGTTTCACGATTTTGCCGTCGCAGCGCAGACAACAGCATCGCTCGCTGGGGTGAAATATCCTGAAACTCATCGACCAGAATGTGTTTCCAGGGACTGATAAAACGCCCTTTATCCAGTAAATTGACGGCCTGATGGATCAACCCAGGGAAGTCGACCGCCCCTTCCTCTTTCAACGCCTTCTTCCAGGCTTTCAACAGCGGAGCCATCAGCCTGATGCGCTGTTGGAATACCGCGCGCCGATCCTCATCCGCCAGTTCCACCATTTCGCTCTGCGTACCGCCGTGAGAACGCATCAACCCTAGCCAGCGCTCTAGACGACCCGACAGGCGGGAGGACAGCGATTTATCTCGCCAGAAGTCGCCTTCGGGCACATCCCACGCCAGTTCATCGGTCAACCACTGCCGCCATCCTTTAGCCTGTGCTTTCTTATCGTTGCACTGCTGCTGCCACTCTTTGATCAGGAAGCGGCGGCGATGCTCGGAGTCGGTCTCCAGTTTACTGATAGTGGGAACGCTGCGGCTGCAGCTTTGAATAATGTGCAACGCCAGCGCATGGAAGGTTTTGGCTTTGATATCGCCGGTGTTGAGGCGCGTCTGAATGCGCTCATTCATCTCCTCCGCCGCCTGCCGGCCGAAGGCCAGCAGCAGAATCTGGTCCGGCGTCGCCTCGCCGCGATAGAGCAACCATGCGGCCCGCGCCACCAGCACCGACGTTTTGCCGCTGCCTGCGCCAGCGAGAACCAGCACGGCGTCTTCGCCATTAATGACGGCCTGGCATTGGGAAGGATTCAGCGGCGAGCTTTCCACGTTGGCGAAAAAATGCTGCTGCGCCTCCAGCGTCTGCGCCGTCCAGTGCTGGTTAGCCTTTTCTCGCTGCGGTTCTCCCGCTTCCAGCCACTGTTGGCAGCGTAAATAGTGATCCCGGCAGTTGTCGAATTCACGGAGCCTCTCCAGCGGCAACGGCAGCGCGGAAAATGCATCGCGAATATCCTGCTGCAACTGCGTCAGCTCTTTACGCCCAAACCAGCGGTCGCGTGTTTCCAGCCGGTGAATCGCTTCAATTTGGCGTGTCAGCACCTCGGCGCTGACCTGGCTCATTTCTTCGCTCCATCCCTGCCAGGCTTTCATGACATAGTGAAAAAACTGCTGCGTTTCCTGCCATTCGGTGCCGTGGAGGCGCACCACTTTTTGCGCGGGCAGTTCGAATTCCAGCTCGCCCCAAATCAGCCCTTTTTTGCAGCGGATCGCCATCAATTGATTGAACGGGATAAGGTATTCATGTTTATCGCCGCTGACTTTGACTCCGGCATTGAGCAATCTCACCCGGTTATAGGGGTGCTGCGCCAAATGCTTGCCCATCGAGGTTGATTTAAGTTCCATTATCTCCGCGCCGACCTTGTGAGTTCTTGCTGTTTAGCCGCTAGTTTAACCGCTATTTCACCGCACGCTCTAGCCATAAAAACGCGTTAGGATATCGTTGCCAATAATGTGATAATTCTTTCTCCATCATAGCGTTTGATTCAAAAATACTGGTCCTGGAGTAACTATGCGCACCGTGCTCAACATTCTGAATTTTGTCCTGGGCGGGTTTTTCACCACGCTAGCCTGGCTCGCTGCAACCTGCATTAGCATCATCTTAATTTTTACGCTTCCCCTGACTCGCTCCTGCTGGGAAATCACCAAACTGTCGCTGCTGCCCTACGGCAATGAAGCCGTACACGTCGACGAGTTGCGTCCTTCAGAAAAAAACCCTTTACTTAATGCGGGCGGCACGCTGTTGAATGTCTTTTGGGTGATCTTTTTCGGTTGGTGGCTTTGTCTTTCACACATCGCCTGCGGGATTGCACAGTGCCTGACCGTCATCGGCATTCCCGTCGGTATCGCCAACTTCAAAATTGCCGCCATCGCACTCTGGCCTGTCGGTCGCCGCGTGGTCTCCGTGGAAGAAGCCAGAGCCGCGCGGGAAGCGAACGCCCGACGCCGTTTCCAGTAATCAGGCAGAAGTATCGTGATTGTAACCCTTACAGCTTCCATACGCCGGTACCTCTATAACAGTAACTGGCTCTATAACATCCGTATTTTTCTGGCGCTGGCCGGTGCCGCCGCCGTTCCTTGGTGGCTGGATATTCCAACCGCCACGATCCCGCTCACGCTCGGCGTGGTCGCAGCGGCGCTGGCCGATCTGGATGATCGTCTGACTGGACGCCTGATGAATCTGCTCATCACGCTGGCCTGCTTTTTTTTCGCCTCCGTCTCCATCGAGCTGCTGTTTCCCTACCCGTGGCTATTTGGCCTTGGACTCGCGCTTTCCACCTGCGGATTTATTCTGCTGGGCGCGCTTGGGCAGCGCTATGCCACCATTGCATTCGGTGCGTTGCTGATCGCAATTTACACCATGCTCGGGATTTCGCTTTACGACAATTGGTATCAGCAGCCCGCTTTGCTGCTGGTTGGCGCGCTTTGGTACAACCTGCTCACGCTGCTTGGGCACATCCTCTTCCCCATCCGTCCTCTACAGGATAGCCTGGCCCGCTGCTATCATCAGCTTGCGCACTACCTCGACGCCAAATCCAATCTGTTTGATCCCGACATCGAAGACGACAATCAACCACTGATCGATGTAGCGATGGCCAACAGCCAACTGGTCGAGACGCTGAACCAGGCCAAGTCTTCGCTGCTGACCCGTCTGCGGGGAGACCGCGGTCAGCGCAGCACGCGCAGAACGCTGCACTACTACTTCGTCGCGCAGGATATTCACGAGCGCGCCAGCTCCTCCCATGTGCAGTATGCACAGCTACGTGAAACGCTGCGCTACAGCGATGCGCTGTTTCGTTTCCAGCGACTGCTATCGATGCAGTCTCGCGCCTGTGAACAGTTAGCCCAGTCCATCATGCTGCACCAGAAGTATCAGCACGATCCGCGTATCGAAAAAGCCTTCTCGCATCTGGAGTTGACCCTTGAAAAGCTGGCGACGCAAGGCACGGCCGCCGTGCAGCTAAAAGCCATGCGCCATTTGATCAACAATTTGCGCGCCATCGACGCCCAACTAGCCACCATTGAATCCGAGCAGTCCGTGGAGCAGGAAGGTCAAAAGGAAAACCGGTTGCTGGCGGATGATAAAATCACCGGCTGGAGCGATATCTGCTTGCGTATCAGCCGGCATCTGACGCCCAAGTCGGCGCTATTCCGCCATGCAGTGCGTATGTCCGTGCTGCTGTGCGGCGGTTATGCGCTTATTCAGGTCACTCATCTGCAGCACGGCTATTGGATTTTGCTCACCAGCCTGTTTGTCTGCCAACCGAACTATAACGCCACACGCCATCGCCTTAAGCTGCGCGTCATCGGCACGCTGGCCGGGGTGCTATTCGGGCTGCCCATTCTCTATTTCGTCCCGTCGGTAGAAGGACAGATGACGCTGATCGTCATCAGCGGCGTGCTGTTTTTCGCCTTCCGTACCGTGCAGTACGCCCATGCGACCTTATTCATTACCCTGCTGGTGCTGCTGTGCTTCAACCTGCTGGGCGAAGGGTACGAAGTGACCGTGCCAAGGGTGCTTGATACGCTGATCGGCTGCGGCATCGCCTGGGCGGCTGTCAGCTTTATCTGGCCCGACTGGCGTTTTCGCTCTTTGCCGGCGGTCGTCAACAAAACGCTGTTTGCCAACTGCCGTTATCTGGACGCGATCATGAAGCAGTATCATGAGGGGAAAAATAACAGCCTGGCGTACCGTATCGCCCGCCGCGATGCACATAATAGCGATGCCGAACTGGCGTCAGTGGTCTCTAATATGTCCGCCGAGCCGCATGCCACTAAAGAGATACGCGAGCATGCTTTCCGGCTGATGTGTCTGAACCACACGTTGCTGAGCTATATCTCCACGCTGGGCGCCCACCGGGAAAAACTCACGTCGCCTGAAACGTTGCAGCTGCTGGATGACGCCGTTTGCTACGTGGACGACGCCTTGCATCACGAAGGCAACGATCGGGAACCACTAAGTCAACGGCTGGAGTCGCTGGAAGCGCGCATTCGCGCCGCCAATCCAGAATCTGAAAGCAAAGATCAGCTGGTCTTGCAGCAGATTGGCCTGATGAGCGAGCTATTGCCGGAGTTAGAAGCCTTAAAGGTCCAGATGGCGGAAGCGCCGGCCGGACCTGCGCAGGCTTAATCGCGTCGACTCTCGCGGTTCCATCTTCATCGCTATTCAGCGAAAACTCGTGCGCGCCAAAACTCGTGCGCGCCGAGTATCCCTGCGCGCACGGGTCCCCAGGCTGAATAATCAACCTAATCAGTGTTTAGGGCGTTTCCCCTGGCTCGCGAGGTGGTAGTTAAACCACTGCGTCAACTCCTGACGAACATGCTCCGGCAGCGCCGCCTGATGAACGCCACGAATGGCGCCCGCCAGCGCCAGCAACACGCTGAGATTGAGGTCATGTCTGACAGCGCTTAAGCGAAGAAAGCTCTGTATCTCCCCCAGTTCATGCAACTGTTCGATGTTGCGGATCCCCGCTTTCCACAGTTGCCGCTCTGTGTAGTGGTTAAGATTGGGAAGGTCTTTCAGCCTGACACTTCGCGTCCTTATGGCCTTATCGTTCCTGGCCCCCTCCAGCGATATCGACGCCAGTTGCAGGAGTTCCGGCTCGTTGTTCCACAAGGTGTTGTCCACCTCGTAATAGTTCAGAGGGACAGGTACCCCGCGGTTGGTGTAAACCATACTCGCCATCTCCCGGGCGCGGAAATGCACTTCATTTTGTCGCGACGCCCGTAGATAAAGCTCACCATTGGATACCAGCGCGAAGATAATCTTATCTGCTGCGATGCTGTAGCCGCCAAATTGAGACCGGGAACTAATGGTTCCCAAAGGGGAAAAAACGTACTTAGACTGCCGAATCCTTTTTTCACATAGCTGCTTCATAACATTGTCCTTATCATGTTCACCCTGATTGCCAAATCGCAATATACGTAACGGGAACAAGTAATTAAGCATACGAAAACGGTTGCCTCAAATACAAAATCGCGTTGCTAGACATTCCCTGTAAATTATGCGAGGCGCTTTCAAATTCCGATTGATCTTTATTTATACACGCATTACTGTATGCGCATACAGTAACTCTGCCGGTGGAATTCACTTATGCGCACACAACTCGTCAATGCTCGCCGCTTCTCTCAGTCTTCTTTACGCACGCAGGATGCGCCTGCGGTCGCACCTAACGGCGGCGGCATCATCAGTGAAATTGTCTACAGCGACGATCAGCCGATTCTGGCGCCCCTGCTGCTGCCGTTATTGCAGCAATTAGGGTTGCAGTCTCGCTGGTTGTTATGGCTGGCGCCGCAGCAGAAACTCAGCCGTGCCTGGCTACAGCAAGCCGGCTTGCCGCTCGATAAAATGATTGAACTTCATCATATCAATCCGGCGGTGACGTTAGAGGCAATGGAAAAAGCCTTGAGAACGGGAAACTACAGTGCGGTGTTGTGTTGGTTGCCGACGGAGCTGGAAAACGAAGAAAAAATGCGCCTGCGCGAGGCGGCGGAAAGCGGAAATACATACGGATTTATCATGCGACCAGAGCGAAAAGCCATCAACAGACCATTTTCTACGTTAAAAATTCACTCCAGATTGTATCATTAAGTAAATTAAGAGTATTCCTACGGGGGAAGAGCGCTAAGTTAAAGATCCCCCGCAGGCATTGAGTTCTTTACTCCCCGCCTCTCATCACCGCCCATAAATAAACTGTTCAAACTGACAAATTAATCTATTATTTGTTAGTAAGTATGTGTGAAACGCTAGGTTTTTGTCTGAGGCTTCTAACATCATACTTGTAACTTTTGCATCACGTTGTAGACTTTACTCGCAGGAGTTGCTCTTCATATAACATCAGCTGACTGGTGAGAATAATTAAGAGCAATGTCTCCTTCAAAAAGATTTTAACCAAAGGTTTATTATCTCGAAGAGCTAATTACCTGTTTGGATGATAATGAGGCGTAAAATGAAAAAAACAGCTATCGCAGTTGCAGTGGCACTGGCTGGCTTGGCTTCCGTAGCTCAAGCAGCACCTAACGACAATACCTGGTACGCAGGCGCCAAACTGGGCTGGTCTCAGTTCCATGATACTGGTCTGTACGGCAACGGTTACCAAACCACTAACTCCCCTCACGAAAACCAGCTGGGCGCAGGCGCCTTCGGTGGTTACCAGGCTAACCAATACCTGGGCTTCGAACTGGGTTATGACTGGCTGGGCCGTATGAAGTACACCGGTGAAAACCGTGGTAACTTCAAAGCACAGGGCGTTCAGCTGGCTGCCAAACTGAGCTACCCAATCGTTGACGATCTGGACGTTTATACTCGTCTGGGTGGTTTCTTCTGGCGTGCTGACAGCCACGATGACGTGACTGGCCGCGGCGGCAACGACACCGGCATTTCTCCTATGGGTGCAGTCGGTCTGGAATACGCAGTAACCAAAAACTGGGCTACTCGTCTGGACTACCAGTGGGTGAGCAACATTGGTGACGCAGGCACCGTTGGTGGTCGTCCTGATAACGGTATGTTGAGCGTTGGCGTTTCTTACCGTTTCGGTCAGGAAACTCCGGCTCCGGTCGTAGCACCGACTCCGGCCCCGGCTCCGGTAGTTCAGACCAAACGTTTCACGCTGAAATCTGACGTACTGTTCACTTTCAACAAAGCAGAACTGCGTCCTGAAGGCCAGAGCTCTCTGGACCAGCTGTACACTCAGCTGAGCACCATGGATCCTAAAGACGGTTCCGTAGTTGTCCTGGGCTTCACTGACCGTCTGGGTTCAGAACAGTATAACGAAGGCCTGTCCACTCGCCGTGCGCAGAGCGTCGTTGACTACCTGGTTGCCAAAGGCATCCCGGCTGACAAAATTTCTGCCCGTGGTCTTGGCGAATCCAACCCGGTTACCGGTTCTACCTGTGACAGCGTGAAAGGCCGTAAAGCCCTGATCGACTGCCTGGCCCCGGATCGCCGTGTAGAAATCGAAGTGAAAGGTATCAAAGACGTTGTGACTCAGCCGCAGGCTTAATCGCAATCGCCTTTCATGGAAGATAATGACGTAGTGACTCACTGCGTCATATCCCAAGAATGATGAGTGGCTCCTGATTTTCGGGGGCCACTTTTTATTTTTACATGTCGATTCATGCTTAATCACCGACTCGGTAAACTGCCTCGCTTGCTGCTTTTTTTATTTCACCTTCCCACGCTAAGCTATTTTTACCTGCCAAAAAAATCGTGTGCTTTTTATTAATCGAGTGACGTTAAAATAAAATACGCCATTTATTTTCATTGCCGCTTTGATTCCCTGATGACCAACTCCTTTTCTTGCTAATTTTTGACTCAGCGAAGGATTAGGCTCACTTTTAGTGTGACAATAAATAATACGAAAACTAAATAAACGAATAAGAAAGAGAAAAGAATAAAGTGCAAAAAAATAAGAATGGAATCTACGACAAGACCGTAATGCTTGTCATTGAAGGGGGGAACGACGAAAAATAAGTGAGCAGGAATAACAACATAGGTAATCTTCGGTTGTTTTCTTCCTTTTTTACGCGATTGTAGACGTCAGATAAAATGCGTCGCCGTAATGGAGAGTGATACGCGCGTCCTGTCAAAACAAGTACGCGCGCTTATGTTTACCTCATCAATATTGGCTTGCGTTATTCAGCACGGCAATATCTTCCTCTGTCAGAGACAACCGGGTCGCAGCAGCCAGTTCGGCGACCTGATGAACCGACGTGGCGCTGGCAATGGGCGAAGTCACGCTCGGACGCGCGATCAACCAGGCCAGCGCGACCTGGCTGGACGATACGTTATGCGCCTTCGCGACCTGATCCAGAGCCTCAACAATCTTGATGCCCCGATCATTGAGATAACGATCCACGACGCCTTTACCGCGTAAGCTCTTGGAGGCATCTTCCGGGTGGCGATATTTACCGGACAAGAATCCGCTAGCCAGCGAGTAATAACTGATCACGCCCAGTCCATGCTCTTTGGCAATCGCTTCCAGACCCGACTCATAATGCTGTCTGTCGTACAGATTGTATTCAGGCTGCAGCGTTTCGTAACGAGCCAACTGATGGTCTTTACTGATTTTCAGCGCCTGAGCCAACCGATCGGTTTCATAATTCGAGGCCCCGATAGCACGAACTTTGCCCTCTCGAATCAATGCATCGAACGTCGACAGCGTATCTTCCAGCGGCGTCGATTTATCGTCGGTATGCGCCTGATAGAGGTCGATATAGTCCGTGTTCAGACGACGCAGAGAATCTTCTACAGCACGTCGAATATAGGCAGGAGCCAGCCCCTTGCCGCCATTTCCCATTTCCATACCGACTTTGGTCGCGATGATGACCTTGTCGCGTTGACCGCTTTTCTTCAGCCAGTTGCCGATAATCGTCTCAGATTCGCCTCCCTGGTTGCCATCAGCCCATACGGAGTACACATCCGCCGTATCGATGAAATTAAGTCCCTGATCCACCAACGCGTCCAGCAGGTTAAACGAGGTCGGCTCATCGATAGTCCAGCCGAAAACGTTACCGCCAAAAGTGATCAGAGGAACGTGGATCCCAGAACGTCCAAGCTCTCGGGAAGGGGTGGAAGCAGTCATAGGCAATCTCCTTTTTAATTAAACTCGCCTTAAAGTAGCCACTAAAAAGCGGCCGCGCTTGTACAATGCTTAGTCAACAACGCGCTGGTCCCCGGCACCACTGCGCCGAATAAAAGTTAATGCTATGAGACCAACGCTTTAGTTTAGGTTATTTTCCAATATATAATTCGCGCCCAGCGTATCTACTCTCAATGTTGACGCCGACGTTACCAACCTAACGTGAAAATTTGGCCCGTATCATATCTGGAGCAAACATGTCCCATCTCGTGCAATTCGTCCTGGCGTTAATCGTTATCGCCGGCCTATCGCTTTTGATCTGCCGCGATCGAAAAAGCATTCGTATCCGTTACATCATCCAGCTCTTAGTCATCGAAATCATACTGGCCTATTTCTTCCTCTACTCTTCCGTCGGGTTGGGTTTCGTTACCAGATTCGCGGGCATGTTCGACAGGTTGCTCGGTTTTGCCGCTGAAGGCACCAACTTCGTCTTTGGCAACATGAATGCTCAAGGCCTGGCCTTTTTCTTCCTCAAGGTACTCTGCCCCATCGTCTTCATCTCTGCGTTGATCGGTATCCTGCAATACATCAAAGTTCTGCCTTTTATCATCCGCGTAATCGGTACCGTCGTGTCAAAAGTAAATGGAATGGGCAAACTGGAATCCTTCAACGCGGTTAGCTCGCTGATTTTGGGACAGTCGGAAAACTTTATCGCCTATAAAGATATTTTGGGCAAAATGTCGGAAAAACGAATGTACACGATGGCGGCGACGGCAATGTCCACGGTGTCCATGTCTATCGTCGGCGCTTACATGACCATGTTGGACGCCAAATTTGTCGTGGCCGCGCTAGTACTGAACATGTTTAGTACATTCATCGTACTGTCTCTGATCAACCCCTATAGCGTCAACGATGAGCCGGAACTGCAGCTCAGCAACATGCACGAAAATCAGAGCTTCTTCGAAATGCTGGGGGATTACATTCTCACCGGTTTCAAAGTGGCCGTCATCGTCTCCGCCATGTTGATTGGATTTATTGCGCTGATCGCCGCCATTAACGCCTTGTTCAGTGCGCTCTTCGGACTTAGCTTCCAGGAAATTCTCGGCTACTTCTTCTACCCCTTTGCCTGGATCATGGGTATTCCGGCGAATGAAGCCCTCCAGGTTGGCGGCATTATGGCGACCAAGCTGGTGTCTAACGAATTCGTCGCCATGATGGAATTGCAGAAAGTTTCCGACCAGCTGTCTCCGCGTAGCGTCGGGATTTTGTCTGTGTTCCTGGTTTCCTTCGCCAACTTCTCTTCCATCGGCATTGTGGCCGGCGCGATCAAGGGCCTGAACGAACAACAAGGTAACGCGGTATCCCGCTTCGGTCTGAAGCTGGTTTACGGCTCCACGCTGGTGAGCCTGCTGTCTGCGGCTATCGCTGGACTGGTGTTATAGCGCCTGACTAATGATTATCTGACGTCATGCTACCCGGTCATCAAACGCTGACCGGGTAATTTTTATCCGTATGAAGATCTCTTCCCTATTGTCTTCATTTATGTTTCTTATTTACTCTCTATAGTTATACGCACTTCACCCGATAGCATAAGCACTAAACCCTTTGCTAACTCCCCCAGTTTGGGGCATTGGAGATCTCGTTTCATTACTATGAATACCAAACGTCTCTTTCGCTGGCTGTCATTGATCGCCGTTGCCGTCATCGCCGTCATTGCATGGCGATATTTCCACTCCACTACCCCGCCCGCGGGTTCAACGGCGAAAACTGCGTCCAGCAGCGGCAGAGGAGAAGGTCGTCGATCCATGACCACGCCGCCCGTGCAGGTGGCGCGCTCATTTACCTCCTCGGTTCCTTACTACCTGACCGGGCTTGGCACCGTCACATCGGCGAATACCGTCACCGTACGCAGCCGGGTCAGCGGACAATTGATGGCGCTGCACTTCGAAGAAGGCCAACAGGTCGCCGCCGGCGCGCTACTCGCGGAAATCGACCCGCGCCCGTTCGAAGTTGAGGTGACGCAGGCGAAAGGACAGCTGGCGAAAGACAAAGCGCTGCTTGCCAATGCGCGTCAGGATTTGGCACGTTATCAGGGACTGGTAAAAACCAATCTGGTATCCCGTCAGGAGCTGGATACTCAGACCTCGCTGGTGAAACAGTACGAAGCCACCGTCCAGTCAGATCAGGGCGCGCTGGACAGCGCCCAGTTACAGCTGGACTACAGCAAGATTACCGCGCCCGCCAGCGGACGCGTCGGGCTGCGTCAGGTGGATATCGGCAACTACATCACCAGTACGGATAACCTGCTGGTGCTGACGCAAACGCATCCTATCGACGCCGTTTTCTCGCTACCGGAAGATAGCATCGCCACTATTATCAAGGCGCAGAAATCCGGCCAGCCCATCGTCGTCGAAGCCTGGGACCGCGCCAACCAGCAGATGCTGTCGCAGGGCCAGTTGCTCAGCATGGATAACCAGATCGACACCACCACCGGCACCATCAAATTGAAAGCGCGTTTCGAAAATAGCGACGACCTCCTGTTTCCTAATCAGTTCGTGAATATCCGGATGAAGGTGGATACGTTGCTGAACGCGGTCCTCGCCCCCGCCGCCGCCGTGCAGATGGGCAACGAAGGCCACTTCGTCTGGCTGTTGAATGACAAAAATCAGGCGAGCAAGCATCTGGTCACCATCGGTATCCAGTACGGACAGAACGTGGTGATTAACAGCGGCCTGAACGCAGGCGAACAGGTAGTGACGGACGGAATCGACCGTCTGACGGAAGGCATGCAGGTCGACGTCATTCCGTCGTCCTCCACCGAAAGAACGTCTACGACCGCCGGTGACGATCGTCAGGCAAGAAAAGCGGAGACGCCCTAATGCAGGACAGCACGCCGAATCAGGGCGGCGGCCCATCCAGACTGTTCATTCTACGTCCGGTCGCCACCACGCTGTTGATGGTGGCGATTCTGCTGGCCGGGATCATCGGCTATCGCGCCCTGCCCGTCTCCGCGCTGCCGGAAGTCGATTACCCGACGATTCAGGTGGTCACACTGTATCCCGGCGCCAGCCCGGACGTCATGACGTCTGCGGTGACCGCGCCGCTGGAACGGCAGTTCGGCGGCATCTCCGGACTAAAGCAGATGTCGAGCCAAAGCGCCGGCGGCGCCTCGGTCATCACGCTCCAGTTCCAGCTCAATCTGGCGCTCGACGTCGCGGAACAGGATGTTCAGGCCGCCATCAACGCCGCCACCAATTTGCTGCCCAGCGATCTGCCTAATCCGCCGGTTTACAGTAAGGTCAACCCGGCCGATCCGCCGATTATGACGTTGGCGGTGACCTCCACCGCCATGCCGATGACGCAGGTGCAGGATCTGGTGGAAACCCGCATCGCCCAGAAAATCTCTCAGGTTTCCGGCGTCGGACTGGTATCGCTCGCGGGGGGGCAACGCCCCTCGGTTCGGGTACGTCTGAATCCAACCGCGCTGGCGGCCTATGGCCTAAGCAGCGAAACCGTGCGCACCGCCATCACCGCCGCTAACGTCAACGCGCCGAAAGGGAGCTTCGACGGCCCAGCCCGCTCGGTAACGCTCTCCGCCAACGACCAGATGCGTTCGATTGACGACTATCGCCAGCTGATCATCAGCTGGAGCAACAGCGCGCCGGTCAGGCTGCGCGACGTCGCCACGGTCGAACAGGCGCCGGAAAACACCTATCTGTCCGGGTGGGCGAACCGTCAGCAGGCCATCATTATCAATGTGCAGCGCCAGCCGGGCGCCAACGTCATTGCGACGGCGGACAATATCCGTCGTTTGCTGCCGTCTTTACAGGCCAGCCTGCCCAAGTCGGTCGAAATGTCGCTGCTGACGGACCGCACCACTACCATCCGTGCTTCGGTCGACGACGTACAGTTCGAACTGATTCTGGCCATCGCGCTGGTTATTATGGTGATATACCTGTTTCTGCGTAACGCGGTCGCCACGCTTATCCCCAGCATCGTGGTACCGCTGTCGCTGATCGGCACCTTCGCCGCCATGTATTTCCTCGGTTTCTCCATCAACAACCTCACGCTGATGGCGCTGACGATCGCCACCGGTTTCGTGGTGGACGATGCCATCGTGGTGATCGAGAACATCGCCCGCTACATTGAGCGCGGCGAGAAACCGCTGAATGCGGCGCTCAAGGGCGCAGGCGAAATCGGCTTTACCATTATCTCCCTGACGTTCTCGCTCATCGCCGTGCTGATCCCGCTGTTGTTTATGGGAGATATCATCGGCAGGCTGTTCCGCGAATTCGCGATGACGCTGGCGATCTCCATTTTGATTTCCGCCGTGGTGTCGCTCACTCTGACGCCGATGATGTGCGCCCGCATGTTGAGCCACAAAGGCCTGAGTCGTCAAAACCGTTTCACCCGCGCCAGCGAACGCTTCTTCGACCGCGTGATCGCCGCCTACGGTCGGGGACTGACCCGGGTACTGCAACATCCCTGGCTGACGCTCTGTGTGGCGTTAAGCACGCTGGTGCTGACCGTATTACTGTATCTGGTGATGCCGAAAGGCTTTTTCCCCCAGCAGGATAACGGGATCATTCAGGGCACCGTACACGCCTCCCAGACCGTATCTTTCACCACGATGGCGCAAAAGCAGCAGCAGGTCGCCTCCATCATCATGAAAGATCCGGACGTACAAAGCGTCTCGTCGCTGATCGGCGTGGATGGCACCAACCCATCGCTCAACAGCGGACGTCTGCAAATCAACCTTAAGCCGCACGGCGAGCGCAGCGACAGCATGACCGAGGTCATCACGCGCTTGCAGCAGCAGACGGCGCAGCTGCCGGGCGTTACGCTGTATCTACAGCCGGTTCAGGATCTGACTATCGATACCCAGATCAGCAAAACCCAGTACCAGCTGACGGTCCAAACGCTGTCGCTGGATACGCTCAGCGCCTGGGTGCCAAAGTTGGTGGAACAGCTCTCCGCCCTGCCCGAATTGCAGGACGTCAGCAGCGACTGGCAGGACGAAGCCGCCGTCGCTTACGTGAAGGTAGACCGGGACAGCGCCACCCGGCTCGGTATTTCGATGTCGGATATCGATAACGCGCTCTACAACGCCTTCGGACAACGGCTGATTTCCACTATCTACACGCAGTCGAACCAGTACCGCGTCGTGCTGGAGCAAGACACCCGCCAGCGTGACGGATTAGCGGCCCTCGACGATATCCGGCTGATCAACAGCGATGGCGGCGTCGTCCCGCTGGCCAGTATCGCCACGGTGGAACAGCGTCAGGGACCGCTTGCGATCAACCACGTCGACCGCTTCCCGGCGGCGACGGTCTCCTTTAATCTGGCGCCCGGTTATGCGCTGGGGGATGCGGTCAAAGCCATCGAGAAAGCGCAGCAGAGCATGGAACTGCCGTCGGAAATCACCACGCGTTTCCAGGGCAGCACCCTTGCCTTCCAATCCGCACTGACCAGTACCGTTTGGCTGGTTATCGCTGCGGTGATCGCGATGTATATCGTGCTCGGCGTGCTGTACGAAAGTTTCATCCATCCGATCACCATCCTCTCCACCCTCCCCACGGCGGGCGTCGGCGCGCTGCTGGCCTTGCTGGTCGCCGGAAGCGATCTGGATATCATCGCTATCATCGGCATCATCCTGCTGATCGGGATCGTGAAAAAGAATGCGATCATGATGATCGACTTCGCGCTGGCCGCCGAACGCCAACAGGGCATGTCGCCGTATGACGCGATTTATCAGGCCTGTCTGCTGCGTTTCCGCCCCATCCTGATGACCACGATGGCCGCGCTGCTCAGCGCGCTGCCGCTGATGCTGAGCACCGGAGTCGGCGCCGAACTCCGGCGTCCGCTGGGCATCTGTATGGTCGGCGGTTTGGTGATGAGCCAGGTGCTGACGCTGTTTACCACGCCGGTGATCTACCTGCTGTTTGACCGCCTTTCTCTTCGTCTGCGCCGCAAACCGGCTGAAACGCAGGGAGAAGTCTGATGAAGCTGTTCGCGCTGTTTATTCATCGTCCCGTCGCGACCACGCTGCTGGCGCTGGCGATTGCGCTATGCGGCGTGCTCGGCTTCCGACTGCTGCCGGTCTCGCCGCTGCCGCAGGTAGACTTCCCGGTGATCTCGGTCTCGGCCTCGCTGTCGGGCGCCTCGCCGGAAACCATGGCATCCTCGGTGGCGACGCCGCTGGAACGGGCGCTCGGCCGCATCGCGGGCATCACTGAAATGACCTCCATGAGTTCACTCGGTAGCACCCGCATCATTCTGCAATTTGAGCTGGATCGTGATATCAACGGCGCCGCCCGCGACGTGCAGGCCGCCATCAACGCCGCCCAGAGTCTGTTGCCCTCCGGCATGGCTAGCCGCCCCACCTACCGTAAGGTGAATCCGTCAGACGCGCCGATCATGATTATGACGCTGACCTCGGACACCTACTCCCCCAGCCAGCTGTACGATATCGCCACCAATCAGGTCTATCCGCGCATTTCACAGCTGGAGGGCGTCGGCGATGTCACCATTGGCGGCAGTTCGCTTCCGGCGGTGAGGGTATCGCTTAACCCGCTGGCGCTGTTCAATCAGGGCGTATCGCTGGATGAAGTCCGCCAGGCGATCGATAACGCCAATGTGCGCCTGCCCGTCGGCAGCGTGAATGACAAGACGACCCACTGGCAGATTGAAACCAACGACGAGCTGAAGACGGCGAAGGTCTATCGTCCGCTCATCGTTCACTACAATAACGGCGCGCCGGTGCGACTCAGCGATGTCGCGAAAGTCGAAGACTCCGTGCAGGACACGCTCAACGCGGGGATGACGAACGGCGAACCCGCCGTGCTGGTCATTATCCGCCGCGCGCCCGAAGCCAACATCATCTCCACCGTCGACAGCATCCGCGCCGCGTTGCCCGAACTGAGCGCCACGCTGCCCGCATCCGTGCATTTAAACGTCGCGCAAGACCGCTCCCCCACCATCCGCGCGTCGCTGGCGGAGGTGGAGCGGGCGCTGGTCATCGCCGTCGCGCTGGTGATTCTGGTGGTGTACCTGTTCCTGCGCTCGGGGCGCGCCACGCTGATCCCGGCGGCGGCGGTGCCTATCTCGCTGATCGGCACGTTCGCCGCCATGTATCTGTGCGGTTTCAGTCTGAATAATCTGTCGTTGATGGCACTGACGATCGCCACCGGCTTCGTGGTGGATGACGCCATTGTGGTGCTGGAAAACACCGCCCGGCACATCGAAGCCGGCATCAAACCGATGCAGGCGGCCATACAGGGCGTGCGCGAAGTGGGCTTTACCGTCGTCTCCATGAGCGTGTCGCTGATCGCCGTTTTCATTCCTCTGCTGCTGATGGACGGGCTATCGGGACGACTGTTTCGTGAATTCGCCGTCACCCTGTGCGTGGCGATCATGATTTCGCTGGTGGTCTCGCTCACCCTGACGCCGATGATGTGCGCGCGCCTGCTGCGTCCCCACGCCCCCCGCAGCCAGCCTCGCCGGCGAGGATTCAACCGGGTGCTGCTGGCCTTGCAGGAGCGGTATGCGCTCTCCCTGAACTGGGTATTGGCGCGTGCGCGCTGGGTCGTACTGGTCCTATTCGGCACGATCGGCCTCAGTGTGTGGCTCTATATCGACATGCCGAAAACCCTGTTCCCGGAGCAGGATACCGGGCGGATCATGGGCTTTGTGCAAGGCGACCAGAGCATTTCGTTCCAGGCGATGAAAACCAAGATGCAGGACCTGATGAAAACCGTCAGTAGCGATCCCGCTGTGGATAACGTGACCGGTTTTACCGGCGGTAACCGGACCAACAGCGGGTCGATGTTCATCAGTCTAAAGCCGCTGGCGGAACGCGGCGCCAGCTCGCAGCAGATTATCGCAAGGCTGAGATCTAAACTGGCTCAGGAGCCGGGCGCCAGCCTGTTCCTGATGGCGGTGCAGGATGTGCGGATGGGCGGCCGCGAAGCCAACGCCAGCTATCAATACACCCTGCTGTCGGATGATTTGAGCGCGCTGCGCCAGTGGGAGCCGAAAATTCGCGAGGCCCTCACCGCACTGCCGGAACTCGCGGACGTCAGTTCCGACCAGCAGGACAAAGGTGCCGAGCTGGCGCTGACCTACGATCGCGACACCCTGGCTCAGCTTGGCATCAGCGTGTCGGATATCAATGCCCTGCTCAACAACGCCTTCGGGCAGCGGCAGATCTCCACCATCTATCAGCCGCTGAACCAGTATAAGGTGGTGATGGTGGTCGATCCGGTGTATGCGCAGGACGCCACCGCGCTGAACAAGATGTTCGTTATCAACAGTGAGGGCAAGGCGATCCCCTTGTCCTATTTCGCCCACTGGCTGCCCGCTAATGCGCCGCTGTCGGTCAACCATCAAGGGCTATCCGCCGCGGCGACGATCTCCTTCAACCTGCCGCCGGACGCCAGCCTGTCCGAGGCGACCTTCGCCATTGAGCGCGCGATGACCGCGCTGGGCGTGCCTTCCAACGTCCGCGGCCAGTTCGCCGGCACCGCGCTGGCGTTCCAGCAGTCGCAGTCGTCCCAGGTGGCGCTGATCATCGCCGCCATCGTCACGGTGTATATCGTGCTGGGGATGCTGTACGAAAGCTACGTGCACCCGCTGACCATCATCTCCACCCTGCCGTCGGCGGGGGTAGGCGCGTTGCTGGCGCTGAAGCTGTTTGATAAGCCGTTCAGCCTGGTCGCGCTCATCGGCATTATGCTGCTGATCGGCATCGTGAAGAAGAACGCCATCATGATGGTGGACTTCGCGTTGGTGGCGCAACGCACTCAGCATCTCAGCGCGCGCGAAGCGATATTTCAGGCCTGCCAGCTGCGCTTCCGCCCCATTTTGATGACGACGCTGGCCGCCCTGCTGGGCGCGCTGCCGCTGGTGTTAAGTAGCGGCGACGGCGCGGAGCTGCGTCAGCCGCTGGGGATCACCATCGTCGGCGGGCTGGTCATGAGTCAGCTGCTGACGCTCTATACCACGCCGGTGGTTTATCTGTTCTTTGACCGACTATCCCACCGACGCGCGCGCCGCCCGGTGACACTGCCGGAGTCGTCCTGACGGGCATTCAAAGAAACTGTCAGAGTCGGTGAAAAATTCACGATAGCCACTCAAGCTCAGGTTGTTAGCCTGAATGTTCTGGTTATCAAACGCTAAAAACGTCAGCGATGTCGGATTCTGCGGATGGTCTATGGGGTCGGGTCGTGGCGGCGGAATAGCCTAAAAACGGCGAGCAAGGCTGGACGTTCAGCACGCCGCAGATTGCCGGTCCGCATCCCCCCGCCGTGCGCAACGTCCATGAGCTGTGCTGTACATGGCGAGCGACGCCGTCAAAACGCTCGCTGGCAACCTCGAGGGCTTCTATCCCGCCGGGCTGCGTCCTGACATCAACCGCGGGAACACGCTGACTTACGATACGATCACCAACGGCGTCTACAAGACCGGTTATTACGGCATTCGCTGGCTCAATCCTACCGGCATCGTGCCGCAGGGACCGGAAATCGATCTCGATCGACCGCAGAACCGCCGCACCCGCCGTGGAGAAACGAAATAGGCATACTTTTTGTAAGCCGAATACTGATTTTTCCCCGCATAAGCGCTAGAATCTGCCGCCTTACTGCTCCCGCCCGGGGGCAGCCTGACCTGAGATCAGACTTGAGAGAAACCCATGTTTAAACCGGAACTACTGTCTCCGGCCGGTACGCTGAAAAATATGCGTTACGCCTTCGCTTATGGCGCTGACGCGATTTATGCCGGCCAGCCCCGCTATAGCCTGCGCGTGCGCAATAACGAATTCAATCATCAGACGCTGGCCGAGGCGATCAACGAAGCGCATTCGCTGGGCAAAAAGTTCTACGTCGTCGTTAACATCGCGCCGCATAACGCCAAAATTAAAACCTTCCTGCGCGACCTCCAGCCGGTGATCGACATGCAGCCGGATGCGCTGATCATGTCCGATCCGGGTCTGATCATGTTGGTGCGTGAAAACTTCCCGCAGATGCAGATTCACCTGTCGGTGCAGGCCAACGCGGTCAACTGGGCAACCGTAAAATTCTGGCAACAGATGGGGCTGAGCCGCGTGATTTTGTCCCGCGAATTGTCTCTGCAGGAAATTGAAGAGATCCGCGCGCAGGTGCCGGAGATGGAGCTGGAAATTTTTGTTCACGGCGCGTTGTGTATGGCCTATTCCGGCCGCTGCCTGCTCTCCGGCTACATCAACAAACGCGACCCCAATCAAGGCACGTGCACCAACGCCTGCCGTTGGGAATACAAAGTGCAGGAAGGTAAAGAAGACGAGGTGGGCAACATTGTCCACATGCATGAACCGATTCAGGTCGCTAACGTCGAACCCACGCTGGGCATCGGCGAGCCGACCGACAAGGTCTTTATGCTGGAAGAGAGCCAGCGCCCCGGCGAATATATGAGCGCGTTCGAAGATGAACACGGCACTTATATCATGAACTCCCGCGATCTACGGGCGATCCAACACGTTGAACGCCTGACGCAAATGCAGGTGCACTCGCTGAAAATCGAAGGTCGTACCAAATCCTTCTACTACTGCGCACGCACCGCGCAGGTGTACCGTCGCGCCATCGACGACGCCGTGGCGGGAAAACCTTTTGACCCATCGCTGTTGCAGACGCTGGAAGGGCTGGCTCATCGCGGCTATACCGAAGGTTTCCTGCGCCGTCACGTCCACGAAGACTACCAGAACTACGACTACGGTTATTCGGTGTCCGACCGCCAGCAGTTTGTCGGCGAGTTCACCGGCGAACGGCGTAACGGTCTGGCGGAAGTCGCGGTGAAAAACAAGTTTTCCTGCGGCGATAGCGTAGAAATGATGACGCCGGGCGGCAACGTGCAGTTCACGATTGAAGGGATGCAGAACGCTAAAGGTCAGGATACCGACGTCGCGCCGGGCAACGGCCATATCGTCTACCTGCCGGTCCCGGAAGACATTTCGCTGGAATACGCGTTGCTGCTGCGTAATCTGCCGGGGACCAACACCCGTCATCCTCACGCCAAATAATGTGCCGACAGTCAGAGCAGAACGCTGTTCTGACGTTTTTTAGAAATGGATCACATCAATGGCGGACGCGGTCGGTTATTATTCAACCGCTGAGAAAACACAGAACGAAAAATAAGCGTAGTAACACTACCAGGAACCACCTCTTTCGCCAGCTCAATCTCCCTTGAGCTGGCTTTTTCTTTTCCTGATCACCCCGCCACGTATCCATTGTCCGCGCGTCACGCTTTTCTGCTACGCTGACTACACTATTTTCGGAGGCGATCTGCATGCTTCGCCTCATTTTCGGTTTCATCAAGGTCTTTTCAGGGAGTACGTCGTCATGGCGCAAAAACCTCAATCCATCATCATTTTGAACGGCAAAAGCAGCCAAAACGACGAACTGCGTCAGGCGGTGACAGTCCTGCGTGAAGAAGGTTATCCTCTGCACGTGCGCGTCACCTGGGAACACGGCGACGCGTTGCGCTATGTCCGTGAAGCGATAGCGATGGAAGCGGACAATGTGATCGCCGCAGGCGGCGACGGCACCATCAACGAAATCGCCGTGGCGCTGGCGCATCAGGAAGCGGAACATCGCCCCTGTCTGGGGATTGTGCCGCTGGGCACGGCCAACGATCTCGCTACCAGTTGCCGGATTCCGACCGACCTGCATCAGGCGCTGCGGCTGGCGATTTTAGGCCGCGCGACCGCAATCGATTTGGCTCGGGTCAACGACCGACACTACTTTATCAATATGGCGACGGGCGGTTTCGCCACCCGTATCACCACCGAAACGCCGGCGGCCATGAAATCTGCGCTGGGCGGCGCGGCCTATGTGCTGAACGCGCTGCTGCGCATCGACACGCTGAAGGCCGAACGCTGTCAGGTTAAAGGTCCGGATTTTGACTGGGAGGGCGATACGCTGGTCATCGCCATCGGCAACGGTCGTCAGGCGGGAGGCGGACAGCAACTGTGCCCGGATGCGGTACTGAATGACGGGCTGTTGCAGCTGCGCGTGCTGTCTGCGAAAGAGCTGCTGCCGAATATGATGCAGGCGCTGATGTCCGGCGGTGAAAATCCCAACGTGATCACGACCGCACTGCCGTGGCTGGACATTAGCGCGCCGAACGAGATGACGTTCAACCTCGATGGCGAGCCGCTGACCGACAAACACTTCCGTATCGAGGTGGTGCCAGCGGCGCTGCGCTGCCGCTTCCCCAGCCCTTGCCCGCTGCTGAGCGAGTAAACGACCGGGGTCGGGACATCGCTATTCGCGTCTTAGCCGCTGGCTGTTTGCCAGATACAAGGTCACCACCAGAATCAATATCGCGCCCGCGTAGATCAAGGTATAGGTGGGATTTTTGTGGTCGACGATAATCAGCCGCACGATGGCGGTGATCCCGATATAGACGAAGTAACGCAGCGGAAAATGATAGCCCGTCTCAAAATACTTCACGATTAGCGCAATAAATTCGAAATACAGAAAATACACGACCAGACTTTCAATCAACAGATAGGTGGAATCCTTCTCACTGCTCACCATCAATGCCTTCGCCAGGTGCAGCGTCTCTTTGCCCAAAAACACCACCAGAATAATAGCGAGAGCCAATAAACCTATGTTAAGTATTGTTTGTAACCCTTTGGCGATCATGATCGAACGCGTTGAACCTGCCATGTACATGACTCCTAACCATCCTTCATTTTTCTGCATCTACGCCGGCGGCGAACTGCTATTGCTGTGTGCGACGTCCCTGCGAACGTCGTGAATCGGCCGGAAAAACCTGACACCGGTCACAAAATTACCGGTAGCCCCTGAGACTGTCCATGTAAATTTCATTTTCCGCAGAGATAGGCATCACCACCAGCGGTGGAAATGATGCACCGGCCCGATGCCCTGACCGACTTCCAGCGTATTCGCCTGTTGTAAGGCCCCTTGCAGATAGGCTTTGGCGGCGGCCACACAGGCCGACCAGTCGTCACAACGGGGACGCAATGCCGCCAACGCCGCCGACAGCGTGCAGCCCGTACCATGAGTATGGCGGGTATTGACTCTCTGCGCCGAAAAACGCAACGGTGATGCCCCAACGGTGAACAGCCAGTCCGGACTTTCGCGATCGGAAAGATGGCCGCCTTTCATCAGCACCGCCTGACAGCCCAACGCGAGCAGCGCTTCGCCCTGCTCCCGCATCTCGTTTTCGTTCTCGGCGATCGGGCACGCCAGCAGCGCGGCCGCTTCCGGCAAATTCGGCGTGATGATGGAGACCTGCGGCAGCAGTTGCTGACGCAGCGACTGTACCGCCGACGGTTGCAGCAACGGATCGCCGCTTTTCGCCAGCATCACCGTGTCGAGCACGACGAAGCGTACCGGATAACGGCGCAGACGTTCGGCGACGGCCTCGACGATATCGGCCTCGGCCAGCATGCCGATCTTGGCGCTATCAATCCGCACATCGCCGAGCACCGAGTCAAGCTGCGCGGCCACGAAGGCGGGTTCGATACGGTAGACCGACTGCACGCCACAGGTATTTTGCGCCACCAGCGCCGTGATCACGCTGGTGCCGTAGGCTTCCAATGCCGAGAAGGTTTTCAGGTCGGCCTGGATGCCCGCGCCGCCGCTTGGATCGGTGCCCGCAATCGTCAATGCGTTGATACGCTTCATTTCGCGGTCGCCTCCATTGCCATAAACAACTGATCCAGAAACCGCGGGATAAAACTGCCGGGACCGCCCGCGCCGTTGGCGGCACGTTGCCCGCATTCAGACATCACCGCGCAGGCGGCGGCGATATGTTGCAGGCGATCGCCCGGCAACGCGCAAAACCCCGCCACCACCGCCGACAACGCGCAGCCGGTCCCGACGACGCGGGTCATCAGCGGGTGCCCGCCCGCCACCGCCCAGTCACGCTCGCCGTCGGTGACGTAGTCCACCTCGCCGGTCACGGCCACGCAAACGGACCAGCGTCGGGCAAGCTCCCGCGCCGCAGGCAGCGCGGCCAGCGAGGTGTTGCCGCTATCTACCCCCCGGCCCTGCGAAGCGGCGCCGGACAGCGCCAGGATCTCTGAAGCGTTACCGCGTACGGCGGCAGGCCGCAGCGCCAGCAGTTCACGGGCGAAGTCGCTGCGAAACGTCAGCGCGCCGACAGCGACCGGGTCCAGCACCCAAGGGCGTTCGGCCCGATTGGCGTTCGCCACCGCAGATCGCATGGCTTCGGCCCGGACCGGCTCCAGCGTACCGATATTAATCAGCAGCGCATCCGCTAACGCGCTGAACTGCGCGGCTTCGCTGCGCTCCACCACCATCGCGGGCGACGCGCCCAGCGCCAGCAGCACATTCGCGGTAAAGCTTTGCACGACATCATTGGTCAGACAGTGAATTAAAGGGGGGCGGCGGTGAAAGAGTTTCAGAGAATCCGCCGCAAGCGCGGACGGAAACGGCACAGGTCGAGTATTCATAAGTCTCCCAACCGGCGATCAAGAAGGCGGGAGCCGGTGAGACTCCGTGACTTCCCTACGCTGGCATTATCCAGATCAGGTGGTACGGGTCTTTCTCAGCCTTCACGTGGAAGGGCACCCCGAGTCAACGTTCATGATTATTCGGCCTGACGGCGCAAAGGTCAACGGCCGCCAACCATCGCGCATCGACGATAACGGGCGAAACAAGGTATGAAGAGGAGTTCAGAAGGGAAAAGCCAGGAATTACAGCGAGAAACAAGAAACAAGAAACAAGAAACAAGAAACAAGAAACAAGAAACAAGAAACAAGAGCGCATAGGGATACGCCTTGATTGTCTAGTGAATAAACGGCCGACGCCGTACGACCCCCACGGCGTCGAGCGCTTTGCCCGTCATATTACAGGCATAATGCCGATCAGAACGCGGTCTTGTGGTACAGGCGCGAGACCAGATCCGTTATGCACAACACCAGCGAGGACTGGATACGCTGCTGATAGCGCTGTTTTTGCATCTCCAGCAGCGAGGTGTCCACCCCATCTTCCGGCAAATGCGAGTTGAACTGAGGCGGCAGCGGCGTCATACCGTGCAACATGCTGACCGGCCCCAGAATTTCATCATCGGTAAACCGGTAACGCTGTCCGCCATGCTCCAGTTCATTGTTTAACGCCAACAGCAGTTCAACGTCTTCGTACTCGTCTCGGCTGATCACGCCCAGCGCATAGATCAGTTTAAGGCGAACCGGCAGCGCAGACAGCGGGCCGCTGCCCTCCAGCAGCGGCTCCACGGCATATTTGACGGCATAATCATCCTTGCGGAACGCCTGCAGGACCAGATGGTCAATCGCATCGGCCAGAAGTTCGACCGCCGCCTGGATAAACCCCGAGACGGTCGGTCTGGCGTTCAGGCGTTCCAGAATGTGACTTTCGAACGCCTGCTCGTCTTCCATCCCCGTCTTGGGCTGCGGCACGTTTTTCTGCGTCGGGCGCGGCTCGGAAGCCGCCACCCGACGTTTACCTGCGGGAGAATAACGCTGTTCTGGCATCAGTATCGTTTTTCACCTTGCGTTACAGAGAGTGATATAACGTTGCCACCTGCGTGACAACCTCGGGACGATCTTCCAGTCCGGTAATCTGGATCAGCGCATTTTCGACGCCGTGCGCATCAATCAGCGCCGCCATTTCACGCGCCTGCTCATCCTCATCGCTACGGTATTTCAGCGCCGCGGCGATGCCGATCAGCAGATTACGGTGCGGCAGGCCGTATTCCAGCGTACCGCGCAACGGCCTGATTAACCGGTCGCCGTCGCCCAATTTGCGCAGCGGCTGTCGGCCCACGCGTTCGACATCGTCGTGCAGATACGGATTTTCGAAACGACTGAGGATCTTGTCGATGTATGCCGCATGCTGCGCCGGATCGAAGCCGTAGCGTTGAATCAGCACCGCGCCGCTTTCCTGCATTGCGCCTTTTACCACCGCGCGCACCGCATCATCGAGTATGGCTTCGCGGATCGTCCGGTAGCCCGCCAGACACCCAAGATACGCGGTTATGGCGTGGCCGGTATTGAGCGTAAACAACTTGCGCTCGACATAGGCCATCAGGTTGGCGGTGGGTTCCATCCCGGCGATGACCGGCAGCTCGCCCTTGAACTGCGTGCTGTCGACGATCCATTCGCTGAACGTTTCGACCGTCACCTCCAGCGAATCGTCGTTCGCCGCTGCGCTGGGCGGCACAATGCGGTCCACGGCCGAATCCACAAATCCCACATGCTCGTCGACCCATGCATGCAACGCGTCGGGCAGTGCCGCCATAACATGCTGACGAAGCTGGCTGGTGCCGCGCACCATATTTTCGCAGGCGATGATATTTAGAGGCTGCCGGTTGCCGCGCTCATGCCGCGCTATCAATCCCTGCGCCAACGTTCCCGCAATTTTACTCAGGACCTGCGGCCCGACGGCGGTGGTGATGATATCCGCGCGGGCGATCTCATTGATGGCGTCGGGGCTGGCGCTATGCACCGCGCTGACGCGGTTAACTCGTTCAACATGCGACGCTTCTCCAACAACATGAACCTCATAGTGCTGCTGATGAGCCAGTTGATCCACCAGCGGCTGATTGACGTCGGCAAAAATAAGTTCGGACTTGGCGTCCGCCAATAATTTGCCGATGAAGCCACGACCAATATTGCCTGCACCGAAATGAATCGCTTTCATTGTCGACCTCGATATCTTGTCAAAATCGTTGAGCTGCACGTACGGACCGGTCAAACGCCGGTCCGATAGGCTTCACGCCACGCGTTCGCCGGAGAGCAGCACCAGCATCTCTTGCACGCTGCGGGTTTCCACCAGCCGCTCGATGATGCCGTCGTCATTCAGGGCATTCGTCAGACGCGCAATCACCTGAACATGTTCGTTATTACGGGCGGCGATCCCAATCACCAACCGCGCGACGTCGTCCGGCTCGGAGCCGAATCTGACGCCTTGCGGATATTGGCAAATCACGACGCCGGTGCGCAGGACGCGATCTTTGGCTTCAACCGTGCCGTGCGGAACGGCGATGGATTCCCCCAGATAGGTGGAGGTCATGGCTTCGCGCTCCAGCATGGCCTCGACGTAGGCCGGCTCCACGTATCCGCCCGCGACCAGCTGTTCGCCCGCAAAGCGGATGGCCTGCTCTTTACTGTCGGCCTGTAGATTGAGGAAGATGTTGTTCTCACCCAGTTCGAACAGATTGGCTTCGTGTTCGGCCGGATCGAACCAGTCATCATTGGCCGCGACAATGGTTTGATTAATCAGTCGGTTATCGTTCGCCGCTACCGGACGGTACGCCGCCAGCAGCCGGGTCGTCAGCTCGTTGTACAAGCCGCTGTCGAGGAAGTTACTCAGAGAAAGGTGGATCGCGTGCGGCGCGTGCTGCAACGCTCGTTCGGTAAGATCCTGGTGGGTAATGACCAGATCGACCTCTTCCGGCAGGCTGTTGATCGCCATATTCGTGACCGAGATATGCGTCAGTCCAGCATCCTTTATCTTCTTGCGCAGCACGCCCGCGCCCATCGCGCTCGACCCCATACCGGCATCACAGGCCACAATGATCTTCCGCACCAAACTCAGATCCTGCGAAGCATCCAGCGTAGCGCGCATCACCGGCTGTGGCTGAGCCGCGCCCGGCGCGTTGCCGCCTTTCGCTTTCTGTTTCAAGCTCTGCATGCGACGGGTCGCGTCCGCCAGACCGTTGTCTTCTTCATCCCCCACCGGCACGCGTTTCAACATCACCGCAGAGACCAGGAAAGAGACCAAACCCGACATCAGGATAGAGAGCACCACGCCGATCAGCGACGACTTCGGCGTCATCAGCAATACCGCGAAGATCGACCCCGGAGACGCCGGAGAGACCAGCCCCGCGTTGAACAGCGTCAGCGTAAAGACGCCTGTCATACCGCCGAGGATCACCGCCAGCATCAGGCGTGGATTCATCAGGACGTACGGAAAATAAATTTCGTGGATACCGCCGAAGAAATGGATGATGGCGGCGCCCGGCGCGGACTGTTTCGCACTGCCCTTGCCGAAGAACATGTAGGCCAGCAGCAGGCCGAGTCCCGGGCCGGGGTTGGCTTCGATCAGGAAGACCACCGACTTGCCGGTTTCCGTCGCCTGCTGGATCCCCAGCGGGGAGAAAATCCCATGGTTGATGGCGTTGTTGAGGAACAGCACTTTCGCCGGTTCCACAAAAATGGAGGTCAGCGGTAGCAGGTTGTCCTGCACCAGCAGGTTTACCCCGGTCGCCAGCACCTTGGACAACGATGAGACCAGCGGTCCAATGGCCATAAAGGCCAGCCCCGCCAGCAGCATCCCGATAATCCCGGCAGAGAAGTTGTTGACCAGCATTTCGAAGCCGCTTTTGATTTTACCGTCAACCCAGCGGTCGAAACGTTTGATAGCCCAGCCGCCCAGCGGGCCGGCCATCATCGCCCCCATAAACATTGGCATGTCTGCGCCAACGATGACGCCCATTGTGGTGATAGCGCCCACGACCCCGCCGCGTTCGCCGCCGACCAACCGGCCGCCGGTATAACCAATCAGCAGCGGCAGCAGGTAGGTAATCATGGGCTCGACCAGTTTGGCCAGCGTCTCATTCGGCAGCCAGCCGGTAGGAATAAACAGCGCGGTGATTAAACCCCAGGCGATGAATGCGCCGATATTGGGCATCACCATGTTGCTGAGGAAGCGGCCAAAATTCTGTATCTTGACCTTAATAGTTGGTGATAGCATAAAACTCACTCCCCTCGGTGGTACGCGCTCAGGGACGGTGCGCGTCGTAATAGTGAGATGGTTTCGCCAAAAACCATCGGTCGTTCTCTAGACAAATCGACTCTATCACGCCGTTTTCGCCCCCAGTACCCCGAGGGGAATTTGTGACTGAGATCACTCAGTTACCCCACCTCAGGTAGGATTTCACGCGATCTCCATCACAAATCAGATCTGAAAGTCAGTTACATTGTTAAAATTTGGCGTTTGACAGCCCCTCTTACGTGACCACCATCACACTTCAATTCAGTAACTTTGTTTTAACATTGTGACTTACATCACGTTGCGCCGTTCAATTCAGAGTCCTGGATAGAGGTCGAAGGTTTGCGTTTTCTGTTTCGGCGGAGAAATTGGGGAAAAATGTAATTTAATTACGGGTTGGGGTGAGTAGAAACGCCAGCGCCAGAATGCAGCGAAGGATTGGACGTAGATAAGGCGGAGATTTGAAACCGTAGGAGACTGGCTGACCGCATTGCACCATAAGACCACGCCAGTCGAGGTCATAGCCCCTTCAGGGAAACAGAATGAAAGGGCTGACGCATTATGACCCGGTCGTACTATCTTGCCCCTCAGATGAATAGCCCACCGCTGCTCGCTAACTTTCGGCTAGTGATACGTTGGTTTGAAATATCGATGAGTGGGTTATCACTTCGGAAAAGCTATCCGATAGTCACCGTTCCCCCACCGATCAACACCCCCCCACAGCTCACTGCATCACCGGTACGGGCGACAGGCTTACCATCCGCGATCACGGTTGATGAACCACCGCAGATGTTACGTGCGTGGCCATGAGCCGCCAACGGATCGCCTTCACGCGCCAGAGAAAGGCCATCGACCTTAACCGTGGAAGAGCCAGCAATGACTGACGTCGGCGGATGGCTGTCGTGCCCCGTATCTATATCGCCCAACTTAACCGCATTTCCCATAAATTCATTTCTCCATTATTCATCTGATAACGCGAGAGACTTCAAAAATTCGTCGCTTTTTCATAAACATAATAGGGTAATCAAAAAGAACAAGAGCCAAATCCGAATGAATCGTGTACGTTCTG